>NZ_ML064988.1:0-228 GCF_003676355.1 Bacillus sp. L75 | reverse complement strand
GGGCTGGCTGGCTTTCGTTCGGTGCCGAGCCATTGGGAGATAAGACACAAGACAGGCGGGAAGTTTACCTTTGGCGGCATGCAAAACATTATCGATATGAAAGGTGCGTCTAACTATAAAATATTCTTAATGGAAGAGGCAGCGAAGACGAAGCAAAACACTATTGATACTTTAGGCCCAACATTAAGGGATACACCAAACGCAGAGTTATGGTATTTATGGAACCCT
>NZ_ML064987.1:0-234 GCF_003676355.1 Bacillus sp. L75 | reverse complement strand
GAGAAGGAAATGGCAACCCACTCCAGTACTCTTGTCTAGAAAATCCCATGGACAGAGGAGCCTGGTGCAGGCTACTGTCCATGGGTCGCAAAGAGTCAGACATTTATTCATCTATTCAACAAATATAAATTTGACAAGCACTGGGAATCCAAAGATAGACCATAGACACTGAATTTACAGAACTTGCAATCTAGTAACAGATACAAAAAAAATGTTATTTCAAAAATTGATAAT
>NZ_ML064986.1:0-239 GCF_003676355.1 Bacillus sp. L75 | reverse complement strand
GCAACAAGGCGCATCTACTGGATTAATAACAACGCCAACTATAACGGCACAGGAAAAATAATATGGCCCTTTCACCTATTGCGTTTATCGCTGTAAACTATCGTGATTTTAAAAACAATTGGCTAAAAGCTTACGAGCCAGGAACAACCACGCCAAAAACGATGGCGCTTGATTCAGAAGGAGCAACAACCGTTGCAAAGCTTCAATTAAACGCTGATGGTTTCCTTATAGCATCAGGC
>NZ_ML064985.1:0-245 GCF_003676355.1 Bacillus sp. L75 | reverse complement strand
ACTCCTGATTGCAGCAACCTAATACTAAATGATTGACTTGTTGCTGTGTAATTATTTAAAACTACCGCATCGATACCGATACCTTTCTTACTTGCTGGGACTATGTAAATGTCATCCCATGCGGTGGTTAAACTAACAGCAGATACTATTGATTGCAGTGGTGTTGTTGCCATTATAAATCCTCTCTCCAAACGGGTGAAGCGTCCATATCAGCAGAAGACCCACTTGATACCCTTGCTGTTATT
>NZ_ML064984.1:0-251 GCF_003676355.1 Bacillus sp. L75 | reverse complement strand
TTTTGTTATTTCTACCTCATACCCACTAGCCTCAATAAAAGCTCTTAGTAGTTTATCTGTGTTATTCATTATCTTCGCCTTTATATATTTTCATTAGGTTTGCCGCCTGCTGATTTATAGACCAATAAAAGTGTGAGTTACTGCTTCTTGGGTCCGTTCCTTTTTTTATATCCATTAGTATTGACGCAATCAGTTCGCTATCAAACACAGATAATATTAACTCATCATCATCAAGCAGCATTTTGATCACC
>NZ_ML064983.1:0-256 GCF_003676355.1 Bacillus sp. L75 | reverse complement strand
CTCTTGCCGGCACCACCTTTATATGTTATACTATATAAGTCTCTTGTAATAAGAGCCATTAGCTCAGTTGGTAGAGCATCTGACTTTTAATCAGAGGGTCGAAGGTTCGAGTCCTTCATGGCTCACCATGTTTTTCTTGCGGATGTGGCGGAATTGGCAGACGCGCTAGAATCAGGCTCTAGTGTCTTTACAGACGTGGGGGTTCAAGTCCCTTCATCCGCATTGCCAAACGCGGAAGTAGTTCAGTGGTAGAACA
>NZ_ML064982.1:0-258 GCF_003676355.1 Bacillus sp. L75 | reverse complement strand
TTTCCTATTTGGAACCAGTCTGTTGTTCCATGTCCAGTTCTAACTGTTGCTTCCTGACCTGAATACAGATTTCTCAAAATCTTGTACAATTCAAAAGCAGAAAAATAAAATCTGATTTAAAAATGGGCAGAGGGAGAGTTCCCTGAAACAGTGGTCAGGATTTCAGGCTTTCACTGCCATGCATACATGCTAAATCACTTCAGTTGTATCCAACTCTTTGTGAACCTATGGACTGTAGCCCACCATAGACGAGGTTCA
>NZ_ML064981.1:0-261 GCF_003676355.1 Bacillus sp. L75 | reverse complement strand
AAGAAACGGAAGAAACTGAAGATGAAGCAAGCGATGATGAATCCGAAGACGGTGACGGGGAAAGTTTAACCTTAGATGGTGAAGACCACAGCCTTGAAGTTGTTCAAGAATGGAAGAAATCATTTGACGACATAAAGTCAATGCAAGCTGATTGTACTAAGAAGTGGCAAGAAGCATCGGACCTTCGTAAAGAGTCAGAATCACAAATCGAGAAAAATACCGACTTAACTTTACAATTGGAAGTTATGGTTGGTGAAGATA
>NZ_ML064980.1:0-265 GCF_003676355.1 Bacillus sp. L75 | reverse complement strand
GACAGATTCCCTATTAAATCCGCAACTGGAATTATCTTATATTGAGTGTCCATCATTTAACCTCAGCAGAGTGTTTATCATCTCTACGTCTGCTTAATAGGGTTTTTATCTCACCTATACCGTTATTAACATCGTTGAATGATTTTTCAGTGCTTTGAATGTGTTGGTGTAATTTTTCGCCGTGATCGTCAATTGTTCGCTCGTTCTTATCGACTTTATTTAGCTTTGAAGAGTTATAAATATTAAAGAATATAGCTACTAACCC
>NZ_ML064979.1:0-268 GCF_003676355.1 Bacillus sp. L75 | reverse complement strand
TAAGAAAAAATGATTATATAAAAAACGGTAAACCATATGACGTAAACGTACTGGAGTTCCAAGATGGGATTTGTCGATAGATTCACAGGTAAAACAGCAGCGAAAGCAGCTAGGGCAGCAGGCGATATACAAAGCACTGCCGCAACAGATGCAGCGGGTAATGTAGTTCAAGCAGGACAACAAGCCGGTGCATTATTGGACCCATTCGCCGCAGTTGGTCAAGCAGGTGTTGATCAATCAGGATTCTTAACGGACCCGAACGCGCAAT
>NZ_ML064978.1:0-268 GCF_003676355.1 Bacillus sp. L75 | reverse complement strand
AGCTCTGATAGGTTGGCAGACTCAATAGCAACAGTAAATCTATCAGTGTAAATAATGTATTGTTCTGTATCTTGAGCGCGTAAAAATGCCTGGCTTAGTGCGCCGAATAAATAAATATTAGGGTACTTGTCAATAACTATATTGGTTTGGTTTAATACAGTTAGTGGTGTGAACTTGGCAAAGTAATCAAATGTTACTGGGTAAGCTTCATTAGGAAGGATATCAAATGCCAGCTCATTCCCTTGTACGGTAAAAAAACAAGGTGTGC
>NZ_ML064977.1:0-284 GCF_003676355.1 Bacillus sp. L75 | reverse complement strand
CATGCCACCTTCATCAATAGGTAAAAGTAATTCAGCTTTTTCACCGTTAGAGCATTCAAATAACATACCTTGCTTTATTGACTCTCCATTATCTGACATCTCTTGCGTGAATACTGGCTTCATGTTGCTCTCTTTTGGTTGTGGTTTGGCTATCTTGCACACTTCGCGAATGCTAGAGTACCATTCTGTTTTACTACCTAGCTTAGATTGATATGTTAAAGGGGTAATATAGCTAATGTCATGTAAGTATCCGCATTCCCAATCAACACCATTATCACTAAACT
>NZ_ML064976.1:0-300 GCF_003676355.1 Bacillus sp. L75 | reverse complement strand
TCCCCTGTTAGTTGAAAATAAACCTCTTTCATTTTCTTTATGAATGCGTTTGTTTTTTCTATCATTTCGCTTATATATTCTTCATCACGTAAAACACGTTGCTGTAAATAACCTGCCTTACAATCAAGGCGAGGGTCAAAGCTAACAAAGTCGCACCATTGTCGCTCAGTTACCCATAATTGAGCCTGTATCTGTGCCTTGTAATCTGCACTGTAACCATCAGACAAGGCGCGTTTTAATTGCGTTGTTGTGTTTGGGCACTTTACCTCAAGCAAGCCATCATCACCGATCATTCCATCA
>NZ_ML064975.1:0-302 GCF_003676355.1 Bacillus sp. L75 | reverse complement strand
TGCATCGCATAGGAATGGCGGAACGTATGTGGTGTGACCGGAACAGAGAACGTCACACCGTCAGCAGCAGCGGCGGCAACCGCCTCCCCAATCCAGGTCCTGACCGTTCTGTCCGTCACTTCCCAGATCCGCGCTTTCTCTGTCCTTCCTGTGCGACGGTTACGCCGCTCCATGAGCTTATCGCGAATAAATACCTGTGACGGAAGATCACTTCGCAGAATAAATAAATCCTGGTGTCCCTGTTGATACCGGGAAGCCCTGGGCCAACTTTTGGCGAAAATGAGACGTTGATCGGCACGTAA
>NZ_ML064974.1:0-314 GCF_003676355.1 Bacillus sp. L75 | reverse complement strand
TAGATCGTGATCAAGCTTGCCGAGCCTATTTACGGTATCGTCCCGTTTTTTGTCTGCTGATTCCAGATTTTGATCGACATCTTCTGTAGAGAAAACATCAAGATGAATGATATCGCTGATTTCATTTATGATGTCCTTGAGTTCATTGCGCTGCTCCTGCATGATGGCTTGTGATTTATTCTTCGCATGAATCAGCTCGTGTTCTAAAAATGACTCTTCCACAAACGAATCGGCCAATCCGGCATCAGATACTTTTCCAGAAATACTGTTAAGAAACGCAATCTTCATATCGATCAGATCAAGCCAGCTGTCTG
>NZ_ML064973.1:0-315 GCF_003676355.1 Bacillus sp. L75 | reverse complement strand
TATTCTTTTTTGAATATCAATAGAGATAGCATTAACCAATTCCTCAACTTGATCAGCATTAAGTTTTTTACATTTAGCTTTAAACTTAGTAAAACAACCACTCTTATTTTTGCGCCTGCAGACTGGATACAATTTCCACCAATGATCAAATCCATCTGTGATAACAGATAAAAGTGTATTGTTAGGAGGTGTGTTAGGAGTACTGTTAAGAACGAGTGACTCTCTGTCACCCACTAAGTGACTCTCTGTCACCTCAGCATGACAGTCTGTCACCTGAGATTCTTGTAAGTGACACAGTGTCACTCCCATTTCATC
>NZ_ML064972.1:0-316 GCF_003676355.1 Bacillus sp. L75 | reverse complement strand
GATATTAACATTAAGCGGGTCTGGTAAAACGTTGTTAGCCATCTATATTGAACTCCAGTCTGTGCCATCAAAAACATAATGTGCCGACCAGTTTAACACATTTATAATCTGGTCATTACTTCCATCAATTAAACCTATAACCGTCACCTCTTCACCTCTTCTTTTTACATGGACTTCATCTTCTTCCACGGCTTGAGGGTCAAGAATTATTGTTATTGGTGCTACGTTTTTACATAAAATTATCTGATTTCTATCCGTTGTTAAATCAATCAGCGTAGTCAGTATTTCAAACTCTTTTAACTCTAAAGAGTTTATT
>NZ_ML064971.1:0-320 GCF_003676355.1 Bacillus sp. L75 | reverse complement strand
TGGGAAGATGATGTGTTAACACATGGCTGGGCTTATGGAACTGGAGGTACTAAATTGCATGGAAAAGAACTGCTCTTAGCGATCTCCTTAGGCGCACAGGAATCTGATTATCAAGCAGGCGGAGAATATAATATCACGATCAGCGAGCTTATCAGACCGTTTCAAGTCACTGCTAACTATATAGGAATGCGTTTTCTTCCTGCCTTTACACAATATGGGACACTTCACCTTTCAAAAGAAGATGTTAAGAACAGTGCGGAGAAATTGGTTGACTATCTTAAAGCTGAGCATTGATCCGGTATTCGCGAGGGAAGCTGAAA
>NZ_ML064970.1:0-321 GCF_003676355.1 Bacillus sp. L75 | reverse complement strand
AAACACATTACAGGTTGAATGGTTTGATTTAGGTAGTTTTTACGACAGAATATTTCGAATTTCGATAACTGATGCTGTTAGCTGTTCTATTTATTCAGCTACTATTGACTTACGATTGGCAGGTAAGTGATATGGCTAATCGTATAAATCCACCACCGCAATTACAGGTGCCACCTGCATTATTAAAAGATAAACCTACAAGGGACTATCTAAGACAGGTTGAAACCATATTGTTTCAGTTATGGCAAAGAACAGGCGGCGATACTGATATTATTGATGATGGGCAGAATAACATCACCAGCACATCAAGCCGTGTTAGTC
>NZ_ML064969.1:0-329 GCF_003676355.1 Bacillus sp. L75 | reverse complement strand
GCACTGGTTTTAAATCTCCTGACTTGTTTGGTGTTTACGGATGCCATTGGTGTCACGGACTTTTAGACGCCTCCAAGGTTGATTACAAAGACCAGCAGAGGGCATTGTTTGAAACTCAAATGAAATTAATTGATAAAGGCTTGTTGGTGATCAAATGATATTCAGCGATAAGCAAAAGAAAAAGAGTGAAAATGTAATTCAGCGGGAAGGTATTGATTACGCTCAGTCATTAGGTATTGAACTAACAAGGACTCAAGCTGGTAAAGTTAAGGTTCGTGGTGGTTGGATGCAATTAGCCTGTAAAGGCTGGGGTGATACTACTGGCTATA
>NZ_ML064968.1:0-337 GCF_003676355.1 Bacillus sp. L75 | reverse complement strand
CGTCTAAAAGTCCGTGACACCAATGGCATCCGTAAACACCAAACAAGTCAGGAGATTTAAAACCAGTGCCGCGGTAATTAGTATTTAAATGACATAACACCACCGTTTCATCATCCTTGCAATTGGGCGATACCCTTAAAGAGCAATCCTCACCTTTTGCTGATTTAGTTATTTTTGTTTGCTTAGACATTTGTTAGCCTCTCAAATACAAATCCTTTGTGTTTTTTAGCTTTCCCGTTTAAGCAATCGTAAACGCAACTACTAGAAAAATCACTAGAGTTAATTTGCTTCTTTCCAAACATAACCAGACCAAACCCATCTTTATACGCATGAACTG
>NZ_ML064967.1:0-339 GCF_003676355.1 Bacillus sp. L75 | reverse complement strand
CTGCCGCTTGGTCTTCGGTTACATCTTCAAACTTTTCAACTTTTAACCATGGCAAGTATTGGGCTGGGTCTTTATCAATTAATAAATCTTGCAGTTCACGTATAGGATTTTCAACAAATGGCGTTACATCTTTCTCAGCAGTAATACCCTCACCGTTATCATTAAGCATTTGAATAGCTGAACCAAGTCTTTCACACTTTGGCCAGTACTTATAAGCACGCTTAACAACTGTTTTACGAATCATTTCGCCTTCGTCGGTTTTCCACGGGCCATTATTCTTTTTGAATGCTTCAGAGCGTCCGCGAATTTCAAATATTTCAGCAATACTCATTTCTTCAG
>NZ_ML064966.1:0-344 GCF_003676355.1 Bacillus sp. L75 | reverse complement strand
GGTGTTAATGATGGATTATTCCACCAACCAACAACGGACCTGACACCCATTCGGTAAATTATTTCTTCAAATACAAAATCACGCACTAAATCATCAGGCAATGTCTCTTCACCGACTATATTTAAACCGTTAGCCGTTGAACCGTCACCAACATTTGAAATAGTTGAAAACTTATCGAAAGTATAAATAAATTGATTGTTAAAGAAATCGACTGATTTAGCGCCGGTTATATTTACGTCAGTAACTTCTGTAACTGCATTGGTATCTGTTGAATATTGCCACACCTTTAAGTCTGTAACGATAAACATGTTAATACCATCATCAGCAATAATTGCATATCCAGT
>NZ_ML064965.1:0-345 GCF_003676355.1 Bacillus sp. L75 | reverse complement strand
TAAAACATACTTCACACTCGTTAGGTTGCTCACTGCCTTGATATTCGTGGTTATTCATCATCTAAACAACCCCACTCTATAAAATCATTACTACCAAGGTAGTAAGTTAAATCTTCGTACTCCATTACCTTAGGGTCAATTTGAATAACTTCGTATGAACGACCAAGATCAAATAAATTAGCAGACCTTACAACGATAACCCCATCAAGCGGTGGTGGATTAATACTTACTGTTAACCATTTCATACCCATCTCTCCGTTGTTTATTAATATGTATAGAGAATGGGTCAGAGTTATAAATGTGACTAGCATTTAATATGGAGTCGTCCGTAAACTAACCCACCCT
>NZ_ML064964.1:0-374 GCF_003676355.1 Bacillus sp. L75 | reverse complement strand
GTCCGTCCGCTGTCCCGTTTTCGGTCACAGACGTAAAACGCCGCATCAACCGTCGCTTCCGTCGGCCCGTAGCCGTGAATGAGCACGGTCTCCGGCAGAAGATCGGCAAACCGGGCAGCCGTAAGCGGTGAAAGAGCTTCCCCTCCGGCAAACACGCGTGTCAAGGTTCTGCCGAGGCGTGTTCTTGTTTCCGCAGGCTCTGTTTCCAGCGCGTCTAAAAAGCTGTTGACCATCGCCGGAATAAAATGCGCGGTCGTCACCTTTTCTGAGGCAAACGCTTCAATCATCCGCACAGGATCTTTCTCCCAGCCGGCAGGAAGCAGATACACGGAGGCGCCGGACATCGTCCACCAAAACAATTGCCAGATGGAAGC
>NZ_ML064963.1:0-377 GCF_003676355.1 Bacillus sp. L75 | reverse complement strand
GCCCTAAAGGATAGAAACCGCACCCTATAAAGATTGGTGTTTTGCAATACCTGCATTTCCTGGTTGTATGTATGGTTGCTATCTTTAGAGTCATAGTTATTCCTTTGCGAATAAATCGGTATATGTACGTGCCATGGTTCCGCATTTATTTAAAGGGTGCTCATCACTCCACTCTATTTCTTTGCTTTTAGAGTTCACTGCACGAGCATGCAAAAATCTATTATTCTCAATTTGTTGCTTTATTTCCGCCTCCCCTACATCTTCAAAATCCAACACCATAACTTCAATTTTATACACTTTCATTACATCACTCCTTATTGCATCGTCCTTGATGCTTTGTTGTTAGTTACTGGTTATGTGGCCATCCACCTTGCTGT
>NZ_ML064962.1:0-386 GCF_003676355.1 Bacillus sp. L75 | reverse complement strand
TCAACGCCTAAATCAATAACGTTGGTTGAAACCGCTGTAACCGTTAAGGCTTGACCGTCAGCGAAAGCTTGTTTTGAATCAATAAACATAATAATTTCTCCTTAAGAAATCGCTGCTTCAGTGTTGATGATAGTATCCATGATTTTAACAGGAGTTCCCAAAAACGTAAGTTGGTGAATATTTTGACCGAACTGATTAATAGCCGGTTCAATTGTAACTGCTGCCGAACTCTTTTCAAGTGCAGCTAAGCGTAAATGCGATGCAACAGTACGGTTAACATAAAAAACATCTTTAACTGATGTGATATTAGGTAAGCGATCTTGTGCGCGAGCCATTAACTTAATAATTGCCGTTGATGCAGATGCAGCCTGTGTACCAGTAGTGGC
>NZ_ML064961.1:0-402 GCF_003676355.1 Bacillus sp. L75 | reverse complement strand
TGACGCACGCAAAGTAAAACTAGCGGAGCTTAAAGCCAGCCAACCAACTCAGCAAACCACTTTGACGCAAGAGCAACTAGTGGCCGAGCGTTCTGATTTTTACAGTCATGATCCTAAATGGATTAAAGACGGTGAAGAAACGAAAGATTTTAAGGCAGATATGAAAATGGCAGCTAATTACCTTAGAGAGACTGGATATTCTCAAGGTGAGGTTAACGCAATCTCTTACTCACACCACTGGAAAACCATTGTTGATGCGGCAAGGTTTAAAATACTTACCACTAAAACAAAAGAAACAAAGAAAAGAATTACTAAAACGCCTAAGATTTCAAAATCTAAAGCACAAACTAACAACTTGACCGCAGAAGAAATCTTCTACGGCAAGAAATAACGAGAGGCTAT
>NZ_ML064960.1:221-439 GCF_003676355.1 Bacillus sp. L75 | reverse complement strand
GGTTTATCCGCTGAAGTTGGCGGTAAATTCAAGAATGCAAGAGGCTTAGCTCAGCGAGCATTCAAAGCTCAAGACATGGAGGATTTAATAGAAAACGCATCATTACAGGCTAGCGGGTTCGAAAACGGATTACGTATAGGTGCTAGACAGTTATTGAAAAACAAGAAGAGAGTAAAAGGTTATACGATTGATGAAAAGGCGGCTTTACGTGGTTTGGT
>NZ_ML064960.1:0-200 GCF_003676355.1 Bacillus sp. L75 | reverse complement strand
ATTGATGAAAAGGTGGCTTTACGTGGTTTGGTCGAAGGTGATTTTGCATCCAACACAACCAAAAAACTAAGTAGACTAGGTTTTGGTAAAGGTGCTGCAACTAATCATTTGGGCGCATCATCTAGTATTGGTGCTGGCGGCATACTTGGCTCAGTATTTGGCGGTCCAGTTGGTACGGTTATCGGTGTTATTACCCCCCC
>NZ_ML064959.1:0-445 GCF_003676355.1 Bacillus sp. L75 | reverse complement strand
AGGCCGATGCCGCCCGCTCCCCCGGTAAGGAGGTAGACCCCTTCGTCTTTCCACGGAACGGCGCCGCTTTGAGGCGCCGGCAGATGACGCCAGTTTCTGACGAGACGTTTGCCGTCTTCATAACGGATTTCCGCTTGTTCAGGATGCGCCCGGTTTTCTTTCAGCTTGGCAAGAAGCGATGAGGCTGACTCGTCCGGATCGGCTTGGATGACTTGGCCGTACAGCTTCGGATGTTCAAGGTGAGCCGTTTTCAGAAAAGCGGCCAGCCCCGCCAATACATTGTCTTCCCCCCTGTCGGGGACAAGAAGCTGGATCAGCGTTTTTTTCTTCTGTTTTTCTTTGATAAGACGCGTGACGATCGCTGACAGCTCCGCCGCGCAGGCGTCATAACGGTCTTCAATCGGACCTTCGCCGTCAGCCGCACATACGGCGCCGCTTATGTCCT
>NZ_ML064958.1:0-451 GCF_003676355.1 Bacillus sp. L75 | reverse complement strand
GCTCGAGTTTTTCTATCAATAAAATTGTAGGATCTTCATCACTAGGTGACATATCACCAATAGTACCCTTCCATCTTCTTATTATGTTAGGAACTAACTCACCATCTATCTTATCAACCCTATCAACAATACCATAAACAGAATGCTCTAACTGCCCAGCCTGTGCAAGTATCTGTGGCTCTAACAATGCTAACCTACGCTTAAGACTCACCAGCTAAAACCTTTTCTAAGTTTTCTATTCTTGTTTTTAAGTCGGTGTATTCTTCTATATCAATCATGGCTTTAATTGATTGTATAAAAGTGTTAGCTATATCAGGAGGTATTCTGCCCTCTGCTGCCGCTTTCATTACTTGAGCTGCTTGAATGTGTGGCAGTGCATCCTCATCGAAATTAAAGTTTATCATTTCACTGGATGGTTTAACGCTTGCCCAGCCTTTATCTGCAAGCAACT
>NZ_ML064957.1:0-471 GCF_003676355.1 Bacillus sp. L75 | reverse complement strand
AGAGATTGAACGGTTGTTCCGTCATCTAATATTTTTGATGATGTAACTCTTGTTTGTTGTGTGTCACCAACCAAGCCAGCAACAGCATTTATATCGCCTAGTACACCTTGAGCATCACCAGCCTGTAATTTAGCTAGCGTTTCCATTGATTCGTTAATGTCTAAATCTTCACCGGCTTCAATGCGAGTTTGAATGTTAGAAATATTATCAAGCAATAGCTTTTGTGCGCCGGCAGTATCACCAGACTCAATTAAAGGTTTTAACCGTTGCCCAGTAACATGTAAATTTTGTAAGCGCTGTGTATCTCTATTTTGATTTAGAGTTTGCGTATTAGCGTCAACACCTTGTTGTGCTTGCTGCAATTGAAAAGGAGCCAATGCTTGCGCTCGTTGCTCTTGTGCCTGAGCTAATTCTCTATTTTGAGAGTTAATCATTGCATTATTAAAAGTATTTATTGCCCGTCCAGCGTTA
>NZ_ML064956.1:0-479 GCF_003676355.1 Bacillus sp. L75 | reverse complement strand
ATCTCTAAAATTAATGTCACACCTGTTAAACGCGTAACAACCATAAACAGCATTATCATTTGCTGTTGCTCCATCTGCATCAATGATAGCTCCATCAGACCCGCGAATACCATAACGACCTGTATCGTTAGCAATGCCATTCTGAAAATTTAACAGTCCACCGTGCGCGCTCTGTGCTCCGTAATAACCAGAGTTACTAACATCCGCACCAGTGGCGTATAAAATAGCCGACCAACAAACTAATCCAGAGCTAGTTGTTGCATTTATGGCGTTGCCTGTCCAAATAGTAGCATTTGCATAACAAATACTTCCAAATCTAACAGCTAGTCCATCTTGCCAACAATCTTTAACGCCATTACCTGATGTAATGTAACCATTAGAATTATTTTCACAACGATAACCAAAACCCATTTCTCCAGCATTGCCAGAAACTAAGCAATTAAGAATAGGCATTGACGCGTTATTACCTTGAATAAAGG
>NZ_ML064955.1:0-479 GCF_003676355.1 Bacillus sp. L75 | reverse complement strand
TTATTAACGGATATGCATCATATTATTTCTGACGGTGTGTCCGTCAACACCTTGATTAAAGAATTCGGCGAGCTGTACGCAGGCCGTTCGCTTGCGCCGATGCGCCTTCAATATAAAGACTATGCCGTCTGGCAGCGGTCATTTCAGGAGAAAGAAGGGTACCAGAAGCAGGAAGCCTATTGGCTGAAGCGGCTTGAAGGAGAGCTTCCGGTGCTTGAGCTTCCGGCTGACAAGCCCCGTCCGGCTGTCAGAAGCTTTGCGGGCGGCAGCGTATCGTGCACGCTTGACGCTGAAACGGCATCCGGCCTTCACCGCATCGCCCGGGATCACGGCTCCACTTTGTATATGGTGCTTCTCGCCGCGTACAATACGTTACTCGCGAGATTGAGCGGGCAGGAAGACATCATCGTCGGCTCGCCGATTGCCGGGCGTCCGCACAAAGACCTTGAACCGATTCTCGGCATGTTCGTCAACACGCT
>NZ_ML064954.1:0-490 GCF_003676355.1 Bacillus sp. L75 | reverse complement strand
GAAGCGGTTCAGGCGCGCTGCGGCGGCCGTCACTTGTCAAAGGCTGAGTGCTATGAAGCGTTCGACAGCCTCGGCATCACCTACGGACCGTCGCATCAGGCGCTTGACGCCGTCTATGCCGGAAGCGGAGAAGTGCTCGCGAAGCTCACTCTTCCGCCGTCCGCCCGCGAGGAAAAGGAGCCGTTCATCCTGCATCCGAGCATGCTGGACGCCGCCCTTCAGGCTTCTATCGGTCTCGTGCTCTCAGACGGTTCCGCGTCTGGACGGCCGTTTCTGCCGTTTGCCCTCCAGGATATGCAGGTGTTTTCTGCGTGCCGGGAGACGATGTGGGCGGTGCTTTCCTCAGCGGACGGCGCCTATCATATTGAGCTGTGTGATGAAAACGGCGCGGTATGTGTCCGATTGACGGGGCTCACCGCCCGTTTTCTGGAAGAGGAAACGGAGGAAAAACCGCTCTTGCTTCAGCCAAAGTGGCAGGAATCACCGCCGG
>NZ_ML064953.1:0-502 GCF_003676355.1 Bacillus sp. L75 | reverse complement strand
CTTTCTTTTGGAAATTCCGGATTAATTGGGATATAAGCAGCTCCAATTTTTAACACTGCGAGGATACTGGCGATTGTCTCGATCTCACGATCAACAATAACCCCAACATACTCATTTGGCTGAATTCCCTTCTCTTCCAATAAACTAGATATGCGGTTGGACATAACTTGTAACTCTTGATAGGTAACTGCTCTTCCTTGACACTCAATCGCAATATTCTCAGGTGTTTTTATTGTTTGTCTCGCAAACAAGTGATATAAAGTATCCGGCTTGATGGCCTTCTCAGTTTGATTATAATCAGTAATTGCTTGTTCCAGTGCTGTATCTTCAGAAGACATCATCTCACCGGACGTTAATTGGTCAATAATGTGGGTATACTCCTCAAACATTGACTCAATTACATCATTTTCAAAAGCCTCTGAAACATAGTCCCAACTAAGCATGACTCCATCATTGAGCTCTATCACTTGATGATCCAGATAAACTTGTGATGTCTGGCTGA
>NZ_ML064952.1:0-506 GCF_003676355.1 Bacillus sp. L75 | reverse complement strand
AGATTTAATTAAAGCGCTACAGATATTATTAAAATATGGAAACCCTAATTATCCAACGTGGTGCGAGCATGATGTTTTACATATATGTGATATTGATGAAGGAAAAGTTAGTGATTATGATAAAGCTAAACTTGATGAGTTAGGGTTTATGGTGGACGAGGATGAAGGCGGATTTATGTCATTTAAATTCGGAAGCGCGTAATTGACNGTGATTATGATAAAGCTAAACTTGATGAGTTAGGGTTTATGGTGGACGAGGATGAAGGCGGATTTATGTCATTTAAATTCGGAAGCGCGTAATTGACGCCACTAAAAACAAAAGACGGCATCCTAATTATAGAGATGCCAAGTCTTGATCACTTAATTATAAGGAAGAATAATATGAACAATGCAGTAGAAATGCCAAAATATTTATGCAACAAGCAGGTATGGGCTTTAAAAATTAAGCGTGTAGATATTAACCATCAAGGTAAGGCTTTATTGTTGATTGAAGATAAAGGCTTTGC
>NZ_ML064951.1:0-533 GCF_003676355.1 Bacillus sp. L75 | reverse complement strand
GACGTGACAGACAGGGCGGCGGTCATCACCCTCGTCCGCGGCATACAGGAGGAGCACGGAACACTCGACGGGATCATTCACGGCGCAGGCGTGATCGCTGACAATTACATTCTGAACCAGACAGAAAACGAACGGAAGACCGTCATGGCGCCGAAGGTGAAAGGGCTTATCAATCTTGATGAAGCAGCGAAAGATGTGCGGCTGGACTTTTTCATTCTGTTTTCTTCCTTGGCTGGAGGTATGGGAAATCCGGGGCAGGCCGGTTATGCGGCAGCCAACGCATTTATGGATGTTTATGCAGCCCGCCGGAACCGTCTCGTGCGGGACAACGAGCGGAGCGGGCAGACCCTGTCCGTCAACTGGCCGCTTTGGGAAGAAGGCGGTATGCGTGTGGACAAAGAGACCGAACGGCTGATGTACGAACAGACCGGAATGAAAGCCATGCGATCGGCCTCAGGCATCCAAGCGCTTTACGCCGCTTTTGCCTCCGGAGAACACCAGGTCATGGTGGCAGAAGGCGACGAAAAACGGAT
>NZ_ML064950.1:0-537 GCF_003676355.1 Bacillus sp. L75 | reverse complement strand
ACCACTGGAATTGAAGGGTTAAAAAATATAGATGTAAATAGCATTGCGGCAGATGATTGCACCTTAATTATGTGGTACGTGGGCTCTATGCCTCAAGAAGCAATCGACTTGGTTGAATCGTGGGGGTTTACCATAAAAAATATAAATGGCTTTGTGTGGGGGAAGTTAACAGTAAAACTTAAAAAATTCTTCGGTATGGGGTTTAGAACAAGAGCCGGGACTGAGTCAGCAATAATTGCGACAAAGGGAAAGCCNACAAGAGCCGGGACTGAGTCAGCAATAATTGCGACAAAGGGAAAGCCTAAGGTTTATTCTCACTCTGTTCGTGCATACCATGAATTCCCAGTATCAAAGCACAGCAAAAAACCTATTGAGTATCGAGATTTAATAGTTGAATTGTGTGGTGATCTTCCAAGGCTTGAAATGTTCGCTAGAGAAAGCGCTCCAGGTTGGGACGTATTTGGCAATGAAGCACCTAATTCAATATCAATAAATAATAAGGCTGATGATCATGAATAACGAACCTGACTTAACAGA
>NZ_ML064949.1:0-581 GCF_003676355.1 Bacillus sp. L75 | reverse complement strand
GAGAGTAGGACGCCGCCAAGCTTTTTATTTTATCTACCATGTTTTTGTTTATGAAGCTTATAATATTCCGCAGTAGCTCAGTGGTAGAGCTATCGGCTGTTAACCGATCGGTCGTAGGTTCGAGTCCTACCTGCGGAGCCATTGCTTCCATAGCTCAGCAGGTAGAGCACTTCCATGGTAAGGAAGAGGTCAGCGGTTCGAGCCCGCTTGGAAGCTTATCTAAATACGTTGATCTGAAGCAGTTTCCGCTTGTTATGGGACTGTTATTTTTTGTTTAGTTCAGTAAAAATCTGTTGCTGATTGTATCAGTTAAGGTATAGGTATTTAGCGCGTCTTCTGATGAAGCCTTTCTTTAAGGATGCAAAAGAGATTAACATAATTAATTGTTAAACGGTATTGACTTTTATCAAAACCTTGATATAATTACTTTTGTCATAATGAACAGTATGCTTTAGATTAATCTGCGGGTTATACCGTTTGGAGTTTTACTGAATAAATAACAATACAGTTTTTGGGTTATCTGATGCTGTATTCTGGCTGTACATTACATTTTTACTTGCGGAAGTAGTTCAGTGGTAGAA
>NZ_ML064948.1:384-599 GCF_003676355.1 Bacillus sp. L75 | reverse complement strand
TATCTTGGTGCTTGGTTTTAACGGGGTTTTACATGCCTCTGCCTTTAATTTTTGCAGCATCTCAGGTTTAATTGTTTTGCTGTTAAAGCTTATTAAGTCTTCAGGGTTATGATAAACACCATGAACAACTGCTTCGTAAGTTTTATATACCCGCTCAGCTAATCCAGTTATATTTTGCGCCTTCTTATTGTCAAACGCATCCTTAACTAGTCGCC
>NZ_ML064948.1:0-315 GCF_003676355.1 Bacillus sp. L75 | reverse complement strand
GCATCCTTAACTAGTCGCCCATCTTGAACATTTACATTTGAGTTTTCGCTGCTGAATTCAGATTTAGGATTGTGTGGTGATGTTGAGCCTTTATACATAAAGTAATTAACATTAGTATCACCAAAGTGCTTGTCTGCTTGGTCGCGAAGTATTGCGCCTAAGCCGTCACCGTCCCAACCAAAAGCATCACAACCAAAGTTCCTAGCCTTTAATGCAGCTATATCAAACTTTCTGTTGCCATTCTCTGCCTCTATTTCATCAACGCACGTTACTATGACACCAGTTCGTTCAACGTAACCAGCCGGGTCTTTTCCG
>NZ_ML064947.1:0-624 GCF_003676355.1 Bacillus sp. L75 | reverse complement strand
GCTTTAAAGGTTCTTGCTAGAAAACCCGTTACTGACTGGGAAGATGAGCAAAAGAAAATTGAAGCTGAGAAGCAACTAAAGCTTGAGGCTGAAATGCTATCCTTGAAAACTGAAGCCGATCACGAAATAGCTTTATTTATGAATGCTGACATTGATCGCGAAACTGCCAGAGTTGAGGATGAACGATTGGCCGCGGTAGAAGTTGAACAAGCACGATTAAAGCAAGTTCAAATTGATAGAGACATTGCTGTGGCAGCAGAAGCAACGGCAGCAGCTGAACGTTTAGCACAAAAAGCTATTGATGATGCACAAGAAGCCAAGCAAAAAGCTATTGATGATAAAATAAAGGCTGATGCNTGATGATGCACAAGAAGCCAAGCAAAAAGCTATTGATGATAAAATAAAGGCTGATGCTGAATTGGTAGCAGCAAATGCAAGGGAGAAATTATTAAACGAACAGGCTGCACAGAACAAATTAAACGCTGAATGGCTGGCTTATATCTCAGAGGCTTATCAAATCAATGATGATATAAATTCTAAAGCTGAACAGGCTGCTTATGAAGCCATAGCAGAGCAGTTACGACTAAAATCAATCGAAGATGAGCGATTAGCAGGTATTGAGCG
>NZ_ML064946.1:0-647 GCF_003676355.1 Bacillus sp. L75 | reverse complement strand
GGATGGATAACATCGAAGAGATACACAATACCGGATTTGATAAAAACAAATTAACCACGGGCATATCTTCTGTTGATGAAATACTTGGCGTTAAAGGAATGGTTAGAGGTAGCTTGATTGGCGTAGCTGCTCGACCAAAAATGGGTAAAACTGCTTTTATGTCGCTAATGATCAACCATATATCGCTAGATTTAAACTTGCCTGTTGCTACCTTTTCAATGGAAATGAATGATGAGGAAATGTTTGAACGTGGCTTAAGCTCAAGAACAACTGTTGATCCTGCAGAGTTTTACAAAAAAGATATACGACCAGAAGTGGAAGGTCGTATGGANAATGAATGATGAGGAAATGTTTGAACGTGGCTTAAGCTCAAGAACAACTGTTGATCCTGCAGAGTTTTACAAAAAAGATATACGACCAGAAGTGGAAGGTCGTATGGATTCAGCATTTCAAGAGTTTGTAGCATCAAACTTATATATTGACGATGGCACAAGCTTATCTCTATCGCACATCAAAAAAGAATCTCGAAAAATAAGAAAAGAAAAAGGCGAGCTAGGCGCTATATTTATTGATTACCTTACTTTGATGGAGGCTGAGAAGGCAGAAAGAAATGATTTAGCATACGGTAAGATAACAAAAGGCTTAAC
>NZ_ML064945.1:0-785 GCF_003676355.1 Bacillus sp. L75 | reverse complement strand
ACTAGGTTGAGGGCCCAGCGGGTGAATAACCAGTGGAGGTTCAAGTCCTCTCGGCCGTATCAATGATACCAAGGGTAATAGAGAGATCCTTGGTATTTTTTTGTGCTTATTTTTAAATGATCTACTGCCCACAATCTGCCCGCTTACCTAAAGTAAGTCATCTGCAGTAGACATCGCACAAATATTTTCATCATTATAGGTAGTTACTAATGCCTCAAACTCCAATTTGCAAAAGTAGAGAAAGTATTGCTAAGCATGGAGGAAAACAAAGATGCCTTGTTATATGATCAGCTATTAGAAATTAGACACGAGATAATAGGGTAGGGGCATAAGGGTACTGAAAAGGCTTAATCTTTTTTAAAAGGCTAAGCCTTTTTTTGGCTATAAATGTAATCGGTGTCCAATTAGTTGCCCTGAATTCATGAAAAAGGATAAAATAGGTGTAAATAAGTTGTTATTTTAAAATTAGAATCAATTCTTTATCACAAAAGCAATAATAACTAATCTGCGAAGAAAGGATAACGGTCAAATGAAAACATTAGTTATCGTTATACACCCTAATTTGGAAACGTCTGTTGTCAACAGAACCTGGATGAATCGTTTAAAGCAAGAGAATGACATTACAGTTCATGACCTGTACGGTGAATACCCTAATTTTATCATTGATGTAGAAAAAGAGCAGCAGCTCCTGTTAGATCATGGGCGTATCGTTTTTCAGTTCCCAATGTATTGGTACAGCAGTCCCGCGTTACTCAAACAATGGGAAGATGATGTGTTAACACATG
>NZ_ML064944.1:0-851 GCF_003676355.1 Bacillus sp. L75 | reverse complement strand
AAATGCTCTTTCTATTTGGGAACCTGTCTGCAATGAAATTTTCGATCGTCTGATTAAACCACGCTGGGAGATTAGATAATGAAGCGTGCGCCTGTTATTCCAAAACATACGCTCAATACTCAACCGGTTGAAGATACTTCGTTATCGACACCAGCTGCCCCGATGGTGGATTCGTTAATTGCGCGCGTAGGAGTAATGGCTCGCGGTAATGCCATTACTTTGCCTGTATGTGGTCGGGATGTGAAGTTTACTCTTGAAGTGCTCCGGGGTGATAGTGTTGAGAAGACCTCTCGGGTATGGTCAGGTAATGAACGTGACCAGGAGCTGCTTACTGAGGACGCACTGGATGATCTCATCCCTTCTTTTCTACTGACTGGTCAACAGACACCGGCGTTCGGTCGAAGAGTATCTGGTGTCATAGAAATTGCCGATGGGAGTCGCCGTCGTAAAGCTGCTGCACTTACCGAAAGTGATTATCGTGTTCTGGTTGGCGAGCTGGATGATGAGCAGATGGCTGCATTATCCAGATTGGGTAACGATTATCGCCCAACAAGTGCTTATGAACGTGGTCAGCGTTATGCAAGCCGATTGCAGAATGAATTTGCTGGAAATATTTCTGCGCTGGCTGATGCGGAAAATATTTCACGTAAGATTATTACCCGCTGTAT
This sequence comes from Bacillus sp. L75, assembly GCF_003676355.1. Taxonomy (NCBI): domain Bacteria; kingdom Bacillati; phylum Bacillota; class Bacilli; order Caryophanales; family Bacillaceae; genus Bacillus; species Bacillus sp. L75. The sequence continues at coordinate 183 of NZ_ML064944.1, read as the reverse complement.
CAACACCGCCAAATTGCCTAAATCAGTTGTTGCTCTTTTTTCTCACCCCGGTGAACTATCTGCCCGGTCAGGTGATGCACTTCAAAAAGCCTTTACAGATAAAGAGGAATTACTTAAGCAGCAGGCATCTAACCTTCATGAGCAGAAAAAAGCTGGGGTGATATTTGAAGCTGAAGAAGTTAT
>NZ_ML064943.1:515-868 GCF_003676355.1 Bacillus sp. L75 | reverse complement strand
TTATCTAGTGCGGCGAAAGAAGCATTTTCGGTTCACTGTGAATATTCAGTTCATGAGGGAGAAATTGAAAAATCATTAGTAGAGTGTAGCCCTGAAATTATTTTGGAAATAGAAAACGCTTGGTTTAAGAAAGTTAAATAGCCAATAATGGCAGTAACGAACACAAACAAGAGAGATGTATGAAAATAGCAGATATGAATCACCCACTATATAACGCGCTAAGCGAATCAATTGCAGAAGCCAATCGTTTTATTGAAAAGGCAAAGCTGGCACAACTTGTTTTAATTGAAAATAAATACGCATGGACAGGAACAAAAGAAACAGGCGCCGCTAAACGGGCTAGCATGGATTTA
>NZ_ML064943.1:0-418 GCF_003676355.1 Bacillus sp. L75 | reverse complement strand
GTTAACAGGGGTAATGAATGATGAGGATTTTGGTGGCGTGTGAAGAAAGCCAAGCGGTAACAATTGAATTGCGCGCGCTAGGTCACGAGGCTTTTAGCGCTGATATTATTGATTGTTCAGGCGGTCACCCTGAGTGGCATATCAAAGGCGATGTTTTACCTATCTTAAATGATGGATGGGATATGATTATCGCTTTTCCACCATGCACACATTTGAGTGCCGCCGGTGCGCCAAGCTGGAAACAAAAGCAAGCCGATGGTAGACAGCAAGCCGCGCTTGATTTCGTTTATGAGATACGCGTTGCAATGTGCGATTTGATAGCAATTGAAAACCCAACCGGTAAGTTAAATACATCATGGAGAAAGCCCGACCAAATAATTAATCCGTTTCAGTTTGGTGACCCATTTAAAAAACGAAC
>NZ_ML064942.1:0-890 GCF_003676355.1 Bacillus sp. L75 | reverse complement strand
GCCGCACGGAAGAGCGGCGCTTCCTCCAGACAAAACGGCCGGACGAATGCGTCAGCTGACTCGGCCTCATCCAGCTGAAACGGCACGCTGTCATGGATGCGCTGCACCGGTTCGCCATCAGGCCCCGTTTCAAAGGACGTTCTGAGCGACTCATGCCGCTCCACAAGCTCCCGGAACGTCTCCTCCAGCCGGATGCGGTCAAGCGGGCCCGTCAGTTCCAGCACAGCCGGCATATTGTAGCCGACACCGCCGTCTTCAAGCTGCTGGAGCACATACATCCGTTTCTGCGCCGAAGACACCGGGTAGGTGTCCTGTTTTTGCGCAGGCTGAATCGCTTCATACGGGCTCTCCTCCAAGTCCTGAATGACCGAAGCGAGCTCTTCCACCGTCGGCCGGGCGAAGATGTCTTGTAACGGCACCTGAACACCGAACTCTTTGGCGATGCGGGAGACGAGAGCCGTCGCTTTTAACGAATGGCCGCCCCGCTCAAAAAAGTGATCCCGGATGCCGACGGGGCCGTTTTTCAGCACCTCTTCCCAAAGGGCGCAAAGCTTCATTTCCGTGACGTTCCGCGGGGCGGTGTACGCCTGTCTGTCTGCCGCTCCGTCGGGAGCCGGCAGCGCGCGGCGGTCAAGCTTTCCGCTCGGCGTGACCGGCCATTCGCTCATCTCTATAAACTGAGCCGGCATCATGTAGGCCGGAAGGCGTGTCGCAAGCTCCGCCCGCACGTCATCGCTTTCCCGTCCTTCGATATAGGCGTAAAGCGCGGTTTCGCCGTGTTCGGTCCGGGCGGTGACCGCCGCCTCACGAATGCCGTCGATGCGCCGGATCGCCGCTTCGATTTCTCCCGGTTCAATCCGGTAGCCGCGGACTTTCACTTGTCCGTCTGA
>NZ_ML064941.1:0-1039 GCF_003676355.1 Bacillus sp. L75 | reverse complement strand
TGGAAAGTTAATATAACCAGCACAGAGAGATAAATTATGACTATAGATGAATTCATAAAAGAATATTGTAAAAAGTCAAACATAACATTGAGTGAGTTAAATAATACTGATGTAGTATTACCTTGTAGTTGTGGTGATGAATCATGCAAGGGGTGGGCTGTTGTTTCAAATAATAAGCTATCAATAAAATCACACAATTCGTTATATAATAAAGCTTTAACCTAGCCAGTACAGAGGAAGATAAGATGATTAAAGATAACTTAACAATAGTAGAGAATGACGATTTAATTGCTATATTTTGTAACGATCAAAATATAGATATATCAGGACTTGACCGGTCAGAAAAGGCGGTCATTGTTGTGTATAAAAAGCCATGTACATACGTCAATGCCAGAAAAATAAAGGCAAAAGGCTTTCTTTGTGCTAGGCGTTTAGATGATGGCGCCTTATCCGTATTGACCTGTAAAGGGTTAATTAAAGGCACCATTGAAAATTGGTTTGCTAGCGCAGAAAAGCTAATAGGAATTATCGCTACCGACTGTAAAGTATCAAACAAAGAAAGTTATGGGATTACTGCTTCGAATTAACATAACAAGCACAGAGAGCTATTAAGCTCCCTGTGCTTTTTAATGGTTACTGAAATATAACTCCATCAGTGTTTAATGTATTTGTGGTTTTATTTATTCCACCTATAGCGGAATGGGCTGTTATAAATGAACCCTCCAAGCATTTTACATCAGCGTTACCGCCACCAGTATCAACCCCGTCTATTTTTCTACAGTCTGACCCCTTAGCTTGTATTTTTGAACCTGAGAAAGCATAGATACCACTTAATCCACCCCTTCTAGCTGTTCCTCCATTTAGGTTAACATTTCCGTCATACCAAGATCTAACGCCATAAGATGCGTTATCATCACAAGTAGCTAGTTCAGCGTTTACGTTAGCGCCATTTAAGCAGCTTATTCCAGAAGCCCCGCAATCAGACGCTTTTAATAATTTAGCGTTTACAATGGCCGATTGCTCAGCAAGCAAACCTTCT
>NZ_ML064940.1:341-1098 GCF_003676355.1 Bacillus sp. L75 | reverse complement strand
GCCAACACGACTAACTGCACTACCTGACTCTTTAGCCACGTAATGAACCTGTGAACCTGCGTTAGCCACTGCCGCTGTTACCGGTGTTACTGCGTTCATGCTCGCTTGCCTGCTTGCTGCCGTAGCAAAAGCTGAAGCTGGTAATGTGAATGTTACCAATACCGTACCCGTTGGTGCGCTATCAATATCTGCCGCCGCACCTGTTCGTATTTCTACTGNGTACCCGTTGGTGCGCTATCAATATCTGCCGCCGCACCTGTTCGTATTTCTACTGTGCCGGTGTTTAACTTTGCATTACGAGCATCTAAGGCCGCGTTACATTCTGCTATTGAGCTTTGTGACATTCTATTATCCTTTATCTGTCCAGATTGTATTTACTGGTGTTTGTGTGGTGTAACTAGTTACCGATACCTGCTTATCAACCCAATTTGTCGGCATTCTTACGCTTGAATTATCAGAAAAAGCACTTAATACCTCAGTTACAGTAACTTCAATATCTTTTGCTATTGTAACATTAGAACCATCTAAAAACGAATTAAGCACCTCTGTCACTAATACGCCTACATTTGCTGATACATCAATTATAGATGAATCTTTAAAAGCGCTTAGAGTTTCCGTTACATTTACCGCTATATTCCCAGCATCAACTATTGCAACAGTCGAGTTGTCAGAAAACGGGTTGAGTGTTTCTGTTACTGTCGCTGTTATTGATGCTTTAGGTGTTATTTCTATCGATGATATATCAGAGAACGGTTGA
>NZ_ML064940.1:0-314 GCF_003676355.1 Bacillus sp. L75 | reverse complement strand
CAGAGAACGGTTGAAATACCTCTGTAACAATCGCACTTACATTGTAATCAATATTAATTACTGATGAGTCAACAAAAGGGTTGAGTGTTTCCGTTACTGCTACAGTTACCCCACCACCTCCGCCGATCAACTCCCATTGACTACCATCTGTGGCAGTATCAACCAATGTAATTGTTTTGTTATTAGCGGATACATCAGGCCAATCAACACTTGACCCTGCTACAGCCTCATTAAATAAATCAATACTATTCGATGCTGTTGTATTATCAGTTATTTTTAATCTTTCAATCACTACATCAGCAAACAGATTACCA
>NZ_ML064939.1:0-1220 GCF_003676355.1 Bacillus sp. L75 | reverse complement strand
GAAAAACAAGCCCTCCTTGACGCATGGAAAGGAAAAACACTTTCTGTGCCGCGGGACAAAACGGTTCACCGTCTCTTTGAAGAAACGGCCGCCCGCTACGCGAACCGGCCGGCCGCGGCATATAACGGCGCGAAATGGACGTACGGCGAGCTGAACGCAAGGGCGAACCGCATCGCGCGCATTCTCATGGACTGCGGCGTCACGGCTGACGAACGTGTCGGCATTTTGACGAAACCGTCCTTGGAAATGGCCGCGGGCGTACTCGGCGTCTTGAAAGCGGGCGCGGCATTTGTGCCGATTGATCCCGACTACCCGGAAGAGCGTATCAGCTACATTCTGCAGGACAGCGGCGCCAAGCTTCTTCTCACACAGGAAGCGCTGGGCGTGCCGGACAGCTACAACGGAGAAACGATCCTGCTTGACGGCAGCCGCTCCATTTTGAGCCTGCCGCTTGATGAAAACGATGAAGCGAACCCGCAGACGGAAACAACGGCGGATCATCTCGCTTATATGATTTACACGTCAGGAACGACCGGACAGCCGAAGGGTGTCATGGTCGAACACCATGCGCTGGTGAACCTGTGCTTCTGGCATCACGACGCATTCGCCATGACGGCGGATGATAAAAGCGCCAAATACGCGGGCTTCGGTTTTGACGCCTCCATCTGGGAGATGTTCCCGACATGGACCATCGGCGCGGAGCTTCATGTCATTGACGAAGCGATCCGGCTGGATATCACCCGCTTAAATCACTATTTCGAGGAGAACGGCGTGACCATCACCTTCCTGCCGACGCAGCTGGCCGAACAATTTATGGAGCTGGAAAATACCTCTCTCCGCATGCTTCTCGTCGGCGGCGACAAGCTGAAGCGGGCGGTGAAACAGCCGTACACGATCGTCAACAACTACGGCCCGACGGAAAACACCGTCGTCGCGACAAGCGGCGTCATCAATCCGGAGGAAGGATCGCTTTCGATCGGACGGGCAATTGCCAATACGAGAGTTTATATTCTCGGCGACGGCGATCAGGTGCAGCCGGAAGGCATTGCCGGTGAATTGTGTGTGGCCGGCCGCGGTCTTGCGCGCGGATACCTGAACCGTGAAGAAGAAACGGCGAAGCGGTTTACCGCCGATCCGTTCGTGCCCGGCGAGCGCATGTACCGGACCGGCGACCTCGTCAAATGGAACGCGAAGTGCGGCATCGAATACATCGGCCGTAT
>NZ_ML064938.1:0-1309 GCF_003676355.1 Bacillus sp. L75 | reverse complement strand
CCGCCTAATTCAAAAAAGTTGTCATCTATGCTGATTTCATTTGTTTTCAGAACGCTTTTCCAGATACCAACTAAATCTCTCTCAATTTCTGTTCGAGGCTCTTTGATTTTCCTTCCAATCGATGCTTGATCTGTAACGTCTAGAGCCAGTAGTTTTTTACGATCAACTTTTCCGTTACTTGTTAAAGGAACCTCTTCAATCTGTACGATATAGCTAGGTATCATATATTCCGGCACTTTCAGGCTTAAAAACTCTTTCAGATCAGTTGGCGGTAAGGATTGGTGCCCCGCTACGTACGCATATAACACATCTTGATTTCTGGCATCCTTTTGATTAATGACTACCGCATTTCTCACCTGTCGGTGCTCTAATATTACACTTTCTATTTCACCTAACTCCACGCGATATCCACGAACTTTAATCTGATGATCTTTCCGTCCCAAAAACTCAATATAACCCTCTTGCGTCAAGACCCCCATATCCCCCGTACGATAAATTCTTCCGAAATCTGGGTGATCAATAAATGACGCTTCAGTTTTTTCTTTATCATTTAAATAGCCTTCTGCTACACCTTTTCCCCCTATGAAAAGTTCACCTTTCACTCCGATTGGACAAGGATCATTTTCATAGTTTAAAACATAGTAAGTTTGATTTGATAATGGATAACCGTAAGGAATGCTGGTCCATTCAGCCTTGACTGTTTTAATTGGATAATAAATCGACCAAATAGACGCTTCAGTAGCCCCGCCTAAGCTTATGACTTCACTTTCAACGAAGTGATCCTTAATCCTCTCAGGAAGATGAACAGGTATCCAATCCCCGCTTAATAATACCAGTCTTAATTCAGGAAGCTCGTCATAGTTAATAACTCCAGCGTTAGATTTGTTTTCTGTTTCATCCATATAGTTTACTAACATTTCCATGATCATGGGAACGGAGTTCCAGACTGTAATTTTTTCCTCTTTTACGATGTCATGAATCTTTTTAATATCTCTCTGATCTTCGATCATTACTAATGTTGCTCCTGCAGAAAAAGCACCAAAAATATCATATATTGATAAATCAAAGGACATAGATGATAATCCGATAAACCGGTCTGTTTCATTCACACTGTATTTTTCATTGATGTCTAATATAGTATTAATTACAGCCTCATTCTTTATAATTACACCTTTAGGTTTTCCCGTACTTCCTGAAGTGTATATCGCATAAGCTATTTGTTCCGGCACTGCCACACTTTCTCTTTTAGACTCTTTATAGCTTGACACAATAGTTTTTACCAGTTCAGCTGTTAATACAACTTTACAAT
>NZ_ML064937.1:0-1357 GCF_003676355.1 Bacillus sp. L75 | reverse complement strand
AGATAAACTTGTGATGTCTGGCTGACTGCCATTTTTAACTCACCAATATTCAATAGATCATTATTATTAAGATTAAACATGTTTCCAAATAACATACTGGTGAACACTACTGGCATTGTCGCACTTTTGTGCTTTAAATTATTATATCTAGCATATTCTCTTATAAATTCAACTCCATCATAGTCTCTATGTTCAAGCGCTTCCATGAAAGTAACCTGAACCTTTTTTGCCTCCTCCCAAAAGTTCATTTTTTTCTCAAAACTCGCTTTTAACATAATCAGCGATGTAAAATCACCTATTATATCATTAACTTGTTTATGGAGAGGCTGTCTATTAAATACTGTTGTATTTACCGCTAAGTTTTGTTGGTTACTCCACTTCGACAACACTTTTGCGTAAGCTGTAAATAATATTATTGCAGGTGTAATATTATAGCTTGCAGCTTTTTTACAAAGTGTTTCCCATAGAAGCTTGTCAATTATTTTAGATTTTCTTTTGAAAGTTGGCTTGCTTATTGCATCTAATCTTTCTTTTAATGGCACCGCAGGTGCTTTTGGAAAATCTTCGAGCTGACTTAACCAATAGGCTTTATCATTTTCATATTTTTGAGTGGTCTTGACTTTTTGGTATGCTAACATATAATCTCTATAGCTTATTTCCAATGGTACCATTTCATCTTTTCCATTATACAATTCAGATATCTGTTTAAATAAAAGCTGGATGCTGGCTCCATCAGCTATTAACATATCGATGTCGAAAAATAATCTATGTTTATCCCCTTGAATTTTCAAGGCTTTGAATTCAAATAAAGGCCACTCATTTGGATTAAAGATATGATGTGATGTTCTGTCTCTTTCTTCTGCAATTTTCTTCTCTTGTTCTATATCACTTAATTGACTAATATCCTGTACAGATATTTCATACTGAGGGACTTGTTGAAGAATCTTTTGCCTTCCATTCGGAAGAATGACCGCGCGCAGCATGTCTTGATGATCTATTACTTTTTGTAAACTTTTGTTGAGTTTTTCAATATTCAGCTCAGTCTCAATTTCTAAATAAGCATGCGTTGAGGTGCCACCAAGTTCAAATTGTTTATCTCTTCCCATTAGATAAGCCATTTGAACGTTAGTTAAATCGAATTCCGTATTTTTATGCTTGATATCAGCTTGAATTTCCATCACATTACTATTTGTTTTACTTTTTCTTTCAGAGACACTGATAACTTTTGCTAGTTTCTCAATGGTACTGTTGGATATAAAATTTTTAAAATCTAATTTAATAAATAAACGATCCTCAATAGCAGTAATTAAATTAATGATCAATATGGAATTGCCGCCTAATTCAAAAAAGTTGTCAT
>NZ_ML064936.1:0-1768 GCF_003676355.1 Bacillus sp. L75 | reverse complement strand
CAGCCGTCCATGACGATATGATGATTGCTCCAGACGAGATACAGCTCCTTCTCACTGAGTCTGAACACCGCCGCTTTAAAGAGAATATCCTTCGCCAGATGAAAGCCCTGCTGCTGCACGCCGCGTTTATAGCGTTCAATATATTCGGTTTGGCGCGCTTCATCTAATTGACTGATATCTTCATAGTGCACCTTCGTCTTCCGCTCGGCTAATACGACTTGGCGCGGTTTTTGAAGCTGCTGGTGCACGAATACCGTACGCAGGATGTCATATGTCCGGATCAGCTCATTGACGCTTTTTTCAAAAAGCTCCAGCTGAAAACTTCCGTGAATCCTAAGCTCTAATTGTGTGAAGTAGGAGGAAGAATGCGGATCAAGCAGCGCATGATACAGCATTCCCTCCTGCATCGGTGTGAGTGCATACACCTTTTGAATCGATTTTTTGCTCATATGTCACCTCTGTCTTTTCTGTTAGAGAATTTCCATTAATTTATCAAGTTCATCAAGCGTCAGATCATCATCGCCAAGATCGCTAGGCGTAAGCTCAGGTCCGTCTTGGGCCAGGCAGTGATCTATGATTTTCAAGAGGTGCCCTTTAAAACTGTCACTGAACGATTGAATGGTTTTTTCATGAAATTCGAGAGAATGATAGGCAAACGTCATCGTCATCTGCCCATTTTCTATAAATCCGACAATATCAAGCGCATTCGGCTTCTCTGTGTCAGGGCTCAGCGATTGTCCTGACGGCATCCCGGATCTTGTAAATAAGCCGGAATCCGACATCTCATTAAACTGGCCTAAGTAGTTAAAGCTGATATCCGGATCAATCTCAAATGAAAGATTCTCTTTATGCTCAGGCGCCGTTACATAACGCAGAATGCCGTAGCCGACTCCTTTGTTCGGGATGTGTCTGATGTCTTCTTTCATTTGTTTCAGCTGATATGAAAGATCGTCGGAATGCTTCATCTCAAGGATCATCGGATACATGCTCGTAAACCATCCGACCGTCCGGGTGATATTCAAGCCGTCAAGAATGTCTTCGCGCCCGTGCCCTTCCAAATGAACGCCGATCGTGTCTTCACCCGTCCACTCTTTCAGCGCCAGTCCGAGCGCCGTGAGCAGGATGTCGTTCATTTCGGTGTGATAGGCTTCATGTACGTTTGTCGTCAGCTGTTCAGTTTGTTCAGGCGTCAGAGAGAAGCTGACCGTTCTCGTATGTCTCATGCGCTGATCACCAGACTGCCTGTCTTTCGGAAGCTGAGTGCATACCTCTTTTTCCTCAAGCTCTCTCCAGTAATCCGCTTCTTTCAGAAACGCCTTCGTATTTGCGTATTCTTTGATTCTCTCGGCAAATTCGGCGAATGAATGTGTTTTCGGCGGCAGCGCCGGTTCATTGCCTTGCTTCAGCTGCGTATAAACGGACGTAAAGTCCTCCAGTAAAATCCGCCAAGATACACCATCCACGACTAAGTGATGGATTGCGAGAAGAAGGTGGTCTCCATCTTCAGCCCGGAAGAGCCCGGCTTTCAAGAGATGTCCTGTTTCCAGTGAAATACTGCTTTGAAGACGGTCTGCTTCCCTTTCGATACGGTCCTCATGGTCTTCAGCAGGTCCGTTCAGCTCAAAGACGTTCAGTTCAACAGACGCATCCTCAAGCCCTCTGTAATACGGTTTTTGTTCACGATAAATCATCCGGAGCGCATCATGGTGCACCGTCAGGACATGTAATGTTTTTTCTGTTATCTCCGGATCAAAGCCGTCTTTCGCGT
>NZ_ML064935.1:0-1969 GCF_003676355.1 Bacillus sp. L75 | reverse complement strand
TGATGTTCATGCAGTCCTCGTGGAAGAAAAGGCAGGTCAAAGTCTTGTCCCATAAGTACTTGCTCTAGACATTAATCATGAAGTCACACCAATTTCACACCTTACCAAGGGGACTATTTGTAATCTCTGCGCAGTGAAATTATACCTGTGCTAGCCCGCCATCTACGAACAATTCAACACCCGTCAAGTAACTGCTTTCGTCTGAAGCAAGGAAAGATACAGCGTTTGCTACTTCTTCAGGTGTCCCAACTTTTCCAGCTGGAACAGTATTTCTGGTATTTTCCATTGCTCCTTCAAGTGCATCACCAAAAAGCTCATCGTATGCAGGTGTAAGAATAGCTCCTGGACTCACCACATTTACACGGATTTCAGTACCTTTTAGGTCAAGAATCCAGTTGCGAACCAGTGCTCTTAATGCTGCTTTAGATGCTCCATATACACTAAACGCTGGGTTGCCAATTGATCCAGCAGTAGAGCCCGTTACAATAATAGAACCTACTTTGTCCGGGAATAGTGATAACGCTTTTTGAACAGTAAAGATGGTTCCTTTAACGTTAATGTCGAACGTTCTATCAACCTGCTCTTCAGTAATTTCACCTAATGGAAGGAAGTTGCCGGTGCCTGCATTAGCAAAAAGAATGTCCAACTTACCTTTTTCCTGCTTTATCATGTCATATAGTTTGTCTAAGTCTTCTAGCTTAGAAATATCACCTTGAACACCGGTTACGTTCTTGCCAATTTGGTTAACAGCTTTATCAAGTTCGTTTTGTCTACGTCCCGTGATATAAACATATGCACCTTCGTTTACAAATTTTTGTGCTGTAGCAAGACCAATCCCACTTGTTCCACCCGTTACAAGCGCTATTTTACCTTCAAATTTACCCATACTTAACACTCCTTTAGAATTGATTTTATTTTATGTCTAGTACCTTTAAGTACTTGAAGAACAACTTACAAGATATAGTATCCTTCAGTAAGCACATTATCGGAAGTACCCACTTTTTTGTGATATAGTAACTAAAAAGTAATAAATGTGGAATGGAGAGCTTTAGACATGAAAAAATTTAGCTGTGGGTTTGAAGTGACAAAGGAAGTTATTGGCGGAAAATGGAAAGGCCTTGTATTATACTTTTTAATGAATGGACCAAAGAGAACGAGTGAATTAAAGCGCATGATCCCAAATATAACTCAGAAAATGCTGATTCAAACACTTAGAGAGCTTGAAGCCAGTGGACTTGTGAGCAGAAAGATGTATAATCAAGTACCGCCGAAGGTTGAATATTCATCCACTGAACTTGGAGAATCTCTTAAACCTATCTTGCAGGAGCTCTGTCAATGGGGAGGCCATTATGCGGAGCAAAAGTATGCAGAAGGTGAATATGAAATTGTACAACCAGAACAACTAAAGTTAGGATTGATGTAGCTGCTGAAGTAAATGCTAAACAACTTCAATACCATCACCTAACAGATGAAGAACAGTCAGAAATAAATGAGATATTCAATTTTGAAAGTGAAGTTCTAATAAGAAGTGTCATGGACTATATTCAGGAAAACTTTGATGAAATTCAAAAAAGAGCTGTTTCAAATGTTAAAGAGAAGGTTCAGAAACTTAGCCAAAAAATAAATGAAGATATTGATAATAATATTTAATGCCTATGATCTCTAGATAGGCATTTTTTCTTTCGGATAAAAAAGAAAAGACGTACAAATTGTACGCCTTAATCTGCTTCTGTACTATCAATTTTTCACTGCATAACAGTCACAGTTCAGGTTGCACCTCAGGTCACACTTTTATTGAGCTTAGTGCTGGTCACACTTCGCTGTGACTCGGTCACAATTCCGCTGAAAATCAGCACTGAATGTTCGGATTTTACTGTGACTCCACTTGGTTTCACACTCCGTATCACACAACGGAATAATTACCGATTATCAATCGTCTCCGGGTACATATCATGATTCATCATCCGAT
>NZ_ML064934.1:0-2951 GCF_003676355.1 Bacillus sp. L75 | reverse complement strand
CCCTTGTGCCTTTACACTCTGCGAATGATTTCCAACCATTCTGAGGGAACCTTTGGGCGCCTCCGTTACCTTTTAGGAGGCGACCGCCCCAGTCAAACTGCCCACCTGACACTGTCTCCCCGCCCGATAAGGGCGGCGGGTTAGAAGGTCAATACAGCCAGGGTAGTATCCCACCGATGCCTCCACCGAAGCTGGCGCTCCGGTTTCCAAGGCTCCTACCTATCCTGTACAAGCTGTACCAACATTCAATATCAGGCTGCAGTAAAGCTCCACGGGGTCTTTCCGTCCTGTCGCGGGTAACCTGCATCTTCACAGGTACTATAATTTCACCGAGTCTCTCGTTGAGACAGTGCCCAGATCGTTGCGCCTTTCGTGCGGGTCGGAACTTACCCGACAAGGAATTTCGCTACCTTAGGACCGTTATAGTTACGGCCGCCGTTTACTGGGGCTTCAATTCGCACCTTCGCTTACGCTAAGCGCTCCTCTTAACCTTCCAGCACCGGGCAGGCGTCAGCCCCTATACTTCGCCTTACGGCTTCGCAGAGACCTGTGTTTTTGCTAAACAGTCGCCTGGGCCTATTCACTGCGGCTCTCTCGGGCTTGCACCCTAACAGAGCACCCCTTCTCCCGAAGTTACGGGGTCATTTTGCCGAGTTCCTTAACGAGAGTTCTCTCGATCACCTTAGGATTCTCTCCTCGCCTACCTGTGTCGGTTTGCGGTACGGGCACCTCTCACCTCGCTAGAGGCTTTTCTTGGCAGTGTGGAATCAGGAACTTCGCTACTATAATTCGCTCGCCATCACAGCTCAGCCTTCACGGGAAACGGATTTGCCTATTTCCCAGCCTAACTGCTTGGACGCGGATATCCAATACCGCGCTTACCCTATCCTCCTGCGTCCCCCCATTGCTCAAATGGTGAGGAGGTGGTACAGGAATATCAACCTGTTATCCATCGCCTACGCCTTTCGGCCTCGGCTTAGGTCCCGACTAACCCTGAGCGGACGAGCCTTCCTCAGGAAACCTTAGGCATTCGGTGGAGGGGATTCTCACCCCTCTTTCGCTACTCATACCGGCATTCTCACTTCTAAGCGCTCCACAAGTCCTTCCGGTCTTGCTTCACAGCCCTTAGAACGCTCTCCTACCACTGTTCGAAGAACAGTCCGCAGCTTCGGTGATACGTTTAGCCCCGGTACATTTTCGGCGCAGAGTCACTCGACCAGTGAGCTATTACGCACTCTTTAAATGGTGGCTGCTTCTAAGCCAACATCCTGGTTGTCTAAGCAACTCCACATCCTTTTCCACTTAACGTATACTTTGGGACCTTAGCTGGCGGTCTGGGCTGTTTCCCTTTCGACTACGGATCTTATCACTCGCAGTCTGACTCCCAAGGATAAGTCATCGGCATTCGGAGTTTGACTGAATTCGGTAACCCGGTAGGGGCCCCTAGTCCAATCAGTGCTCTACCTCCGAGACTCTTACCTTGAGGCTAGCCCTAAAGCTATTTCGGAGAGAACCAGCTATCTCCAGGTTCGATTGGCATTTCACCCCTACCCACACCTCATCCCCGCACTTTTCAACGTGCGTGGGTTCGGGCCTCCATTCAGTGTTACCTGAACTTCACCCTGGACATGGGTAGATCACCTGGTTTCGGGTCTACGACCACGTACTCAATTCGCCCTATTCAGACTCGCTTTCGCTGCGGCTCCGCATCTTCTGCTTAACCTTGCACGGGATCGTAACTCGCCGGTTCATTCTACAAAAGGCACGCCATCACCCGTTAACGGGCTCTGACTACTTGTAGGCACACGGTTTCAGGATCTCTTTCACTCCCCTTCCGGGGTGCTTTTCACCTTTCCCTCACGGTACTGGTTCACTATCGGTCACTAGGGAGTATTTAGCCTTGGGAGATGGTCCTCCCGGATTCCGACGGAATTTCACGTGTTCCGCCGTACTCAGGATCCACTCAGGAGAGAACGAAGTTTTGACTACAGGGCTGTTACCTCCTATGGCGGGCCTTTCCAGACCTCTTCATCTACCTCGTTCCTTTGTAACTCCGTACAGAGTGTCCTACAACCCCAAGAGGCAAGCCTCTTGGTTTGGGCTGGTCCCGTTTCGCTCGCCGCTACTCAGGGAATCGCATTTGCTTTCTCTTCCTCCGGGTACTTAGATGTTTCAGTTCCCCGGGTCTGCCTTCTCATATCCTATGTATTCAGATATGGATACCACTCCATTACGAGTGGTGGGTTTCCCCATTCGGAAATCTCCGGATCAAAGCTTGCTTACAGCTCCCCGAAGCATATCGGTGTTCGTCCCGTCCTTCATCGGCTCCTAGTGCCAAGGCATCCACCGTGCGCCCTTTCTAACTTAACCGTTAAAAAGAATCACTACGTGATATCTTGCATTACTAATTGAATGTGAATTACTTCTGTTATCTAGTTTTCAAAGAACACGTTGGTGGAGCCTAGCGGGATCGAACCGCTGACCTCCTGCGTGCNACCTTCGGCGGCTGGCTCCTAAAAGGTTACCTCACCGACTTCGGGTGTTACAAACTCTCGTGGTGTGACGGGCGGTGTGTACAAGGCCCGGGAACGTATTCACCGCGGCATGCTGATCCGCGATTACTAGCGATTCCAGCTTCACGCAGTCGAGTTGCAGACTGCGATCCGAACTGAGAACAGATTTGTGGGATTGGCTTAACCTCGCGGTTTCGCTGCCCTTTGTTCTGTCCATTGTAGCACGTGTGTAGCCCAGGTCATAAGGGGCATGATGATTTGACGTCATCCCCACCTTCCTCCGGTTTGTCACCGGCAGTCACCTTAGAGTGCCCAACTGAATGCTGGCAACTAAGATCAAGGGTTGCGCTCGTTGCGGGACTTAACCCAACATCTCACGACACGAGCTGACGACAACCATGCACCACCTGTCACTCTGCCCCCGAAGGGGACGTCCTA
>NZ_ML064933.1:0-4008 GCF_003676355.1 Bacillus sp. L75 | reverse complement strand
CGAATTTTATCAAAGTCGGCCAAGTTCTAAAGTTGACGGGGGCGGCCGGCTCTTCTAAACCGTCATCCAGCGGTAAGAAATACGTTTACCTTCCGGCTTCGGCCCACTCATGGCGTATCTATCCGACAAATAAGGCGCCGGTCAAAGGGAACGAAATTAACTATTTGCGTCCGAAAAAATTCGGCGGCCTTAAATACGAAATCCTTGCGAATCCGCAAACGGACGTTTACACGATCAAGACGGATCAGTTCGGAAAGGTAAATATCTATGCCGGAAAAATAACAGGCGCAACAGTAAAATAAACGAAAGTAAAGATCGAAGTGTTTTTGAGGTAATAAAAAAAGCTCCCTTCGAGGGGGCTTTTATTTTGGTTCAATTTTGATATTAAGGAATCCTTCGATTGAGGTAAAATGAACAAAATAGTCACCATCCGTCACTTCAAGTGTATCTTTTTCACTTTTTAAAAAATCCTTTAGAAAATTAAATTCAATTCCTAATGCCTGAAAGACGGAATCGGCGGCAACTATTCCTTTTTGATAAACGCTATCATCTGAATTGAAAATCGTCATATTTAAACCATTAAAAGTTTTATGCTTATCAAACCAGGCATTTAAAGAGTAGCCTCCATCGGACTTGTCATATTCTTTTGCGAGTATTCTTGTATATGTTTCGCTGTTTTCACGAGAGAAATCCCCGATGCTATCTGCTGAAATCTTAATAGGAATAGGGTATTTAAAATCCTCATCAAGTTCTAGCGCTCTAATATCTTTATTATATGCACTTTGAAACTCACCAAGACTAAAGTTAAATTCTTTTTGGGTATTCTCAACGCTCTGAACGTCAGAGTCTCCCTCGTCTTCAGAATCAATTGGCTCCTCTTCTATTGAGGGCTCATCTGTATTGCTTTCTGTGGTAGCAGTGACATCCTCAGTTTTGGATTCGTGAGAATCTCGATTTAACGCACCCATAATGAAAAAAAGAGATAAAGCCAAAACAAGGCTTAATGGAGCTATTTGTTTACCTATTTTCTTAGTTTTTTCAAAGAAGATAAAAATCAATGCTGTAATTAAGACAAAGGTTGCTAATGTTGCAATAATACCAAGAATAATCATATAATCCCCCTCTTATTTTAAAACGAACGTTTACATTTTAAAGCAAAGCAGGATTCATTTCTATGCTCTGTAAAGAATTTAATAATGACGGAATAACGGGATCGAAGACAATGCGAGGCTCGAATCGCTTTTAAGGTAACTGAACCCTCTTCCATTGGGGAGATTTTTAAATAATAAAAGATAGGAGGATGTAACCCCCTATCTTCTCATTCTTCCTATTCTGATTAACTCCCCAATTATAGCTCCAACTATAAAGATAATTAATGGAATTGGAGTGAATTTATTACCCAAAACAACCATGTAAACAAAATAACAAGCACATAAAACAAGGAACAGAAGGATATATCTCTTTAATATCCTGTTAATACTAGATGTTGCCTTTTCTTGTTGCATATTTTCTCACCTCGTTTTTATGGTCGGCAAGTTGATGGGATTGGCCTGCTTCCAAAGAATTTGGGACTGTCTGCCGTTTTTAGGACTTTCTTTCTTTTAGAGTCTTCGTAGAATTTTGTTCTATTAGCATAAGGGTATGCGCTGCATTTAAAGGCATAACGATATTGGAATACTGTATAGTATGCAGTTGTTTGGGTACCTGCTAAAAACGCTACAATAGCGAATACTACGTTGTAAGGTGTTTTTGTTAATGTTGAAATAGCTGTGGCTGCCACACCGACAGAAACGCCTTTCAAATTGTATTTATAATTGTATTTCCCCATGTATTTTCCACCGGGCGGTATCTTCATAGTTGACATATTAGAAGAAGAAAATACCCCATCTTCCTCCATAGTAAGGTTAAAATCGACCTCACCGTTTTTATAAAGTGTGTTTGTTTCGTTGTTATATTCAAATTTTGTAACTGCCCCATTTTCCTCAGTAACTTTAGCTTTATTCACAGCAGGGTCAGTAAAGTCGTAAGAATAGACATACTTTTCCCCATCAATCTCAAAAACATTCTCACCTACAGTATCATTTGACATTGATGCAGGGATGTTCAACATTTCATTGCTTTCTGCTTTGGCTTTAAAGTTAGGCATAATACCTACAACCAATGCAGTGACCAAAAACAAAAGTAAAGCTGACCTGAATTTCTTCAAACAATCACACTCCCTATTGTATATTCGTTACGACCCAAATTATACCGGGATTGTTATTTTTTAAGAATAGGGACAGCGAAGTGTAAATTCGACAATGGAGATAAATAGTCCGCTATAATACCGTTCTGAAAAAGTGGGTAAATAGCCTTTTTTTGAAATTGCGCGATGTCGAAGGGGAAAATTGCGCGATGTCGAAAAAAACTCCTATTAATTACATTTTATGTTAAAGGTATGCTAGAATATTGTTTGAGAAAATTTAGAATATTTGTAGAAAGAGGGGTTTATCGTATGAGTAAACTGGCTTCTGAATGTGTTGCAAATATATTAAATGATTGGTATATCGCGATAAAACAACAAGACACTGAGTCTGCTGAGAGATATTTTGAAGAGATCAAACCATTGTTTGATGAAATGGAAGAGGATCAGGAAGTTTTGATGTATTATTCTTTGTTAGAAGAAAGACATAAAATGCTTTTGTTTCAGGTTAAAGGGGAAGAGCTGCCGTCCCATTCATATTTTAATGAAAACCACGCTGATGAAATAAAAAAAACAGATCACATGATTGAATATTATTTCTTTCTATTTGAAGCGTTATATGAGTCGCACAAAAGAAATTTTGAGAAAGCAATTACTTTGTTCAAAATAGCAGAGAAAAAATTGAAAGATATACCCGATTGTATAGAGCGGGCTGAATTTTATTCGAAAGTGGCATCTATGTATATGATGCTGCGGCAGAGTCTAATTTCTCTGAATTATATCAATGATGCGCTACAAATTTATAGAGAAAATGAAGGCTATAAACGAAAGCTTGCCACGTCTCTTATGATTGTTGGCCAAAACTACACTGATTTAGGACTTTACGAAAAAGCAGAGGAAAGTTATTTAGAAGCAATCAGAATTTCGAGAGTTCTTCACGATTCACTTTTCACCGCTTTAATACACCATAATTTAAGTATTACATATTCTGCAGCAAATCGTACCCAAGACTGTATAAATGCCTTGAAAAAAGCCATCAGAAATAAAGAGTGGAGGGACTCGGTTTATTATATAAATTCCCTGTATATGTTTCTGAAAGAGCTTTATAAAATAGGGGATGTAAATAAAATTCCATATTATTATAAAAAGACAAAGGAATATTTTAAACGAAAAGAGAATAAGGTGTATGAGGCTAAAATAAATATTATTTACGGACTTCTGCAGCAGGATCAGAGGAAAAGCATTGAAACTTGTCGAGGTGGTATTTCTTACTTATGTGAAGTAAATGACCTTGATAGCGTCTTTGATCTTTCTTTGGTTATTTCAGAACACTGTGAGAAGCATGGACTCTATAAAGAGGCGCTTGAATTTTCTAAGCATGCTATTTTAGCCGAGAAGAAAATGAGGCACCTGGAGGGATTGTAATTGAAAAAAATTATTCTTTGTGCAGCTCTAACCTTCGTTGCGTTAAGTGGTTTAGCTGTAGTCAAAATTAATCATGCATCATCAGATGTTAAGATAACAGAGCGCCCGGTGGGTACTCTAAAATTAGCAGAGCGGCCAGTAGGCACATAAAAAAAAGCCCCGGACAGGGCTTTTTTTATGCATTCATCGACGTTAATTGTTTGTGAATAACCAGGGGGAGTATGGTGCGTCTGTCCTTTTAAAACCCCCTCAAGCTCCCCCAATCCCCCCCAAATGTTTAGTTTGTTATACTCTATTTTACAAAGCACGGATAAATTCCGAACATCAAAGAACGTTGGTATAGCAAGACTTATCCTCTTTTTAAAGCCCTGTTTAATGAGCAGGAATATTTCCTCTATGAA
>NZ_ML064932.1:0-7166 GCF_003676355.1 Bacillus sp. L75 | reverse complement strand
TCATCATATCGTCATGGACGGCTGGAGTATGGGCGTTTTGATGAAAAGCCTGTTCCAAAACTATGAAGCGCTTCGTGCCGGCCGGCCCGCCGGGGGAAGCCAGGGCAAACCTTACTCTGACTATATCAAATGGCTCGGAGGCCGGGATTATGAGGAGGCGGAACGATATTGGAGCAGCCGCCTGGCGGATTTCGAACAGCCGAGCCTGCTCCCGGGCCGTCTGGCAGCAGAAAAGAAAGACTACCAAAATGAAGAATATTCTTTTGTCTGGGATGAAGAGCTGGTCGCGCAGATTCAGCAGACCGCCAACCGGCATCAAGTCACGGGACCTAACCTGTTTCAGGCCGTTTGGGGTGCGGTGCTCAGCAAATACAACTATACAGACGATGTGGTGTTCGGCACCGTCGTATCAGGCCGTCCTTCAGAAATCAACGGCATAGAAACGATGGCGGGGCTGTTCATCAATACAATTCCCGTCAGAATCAAAATTGACAAAGATGCAGCCTTTTCGGACGTGATGGCGGCAGTTCAGAAAAACGCCGTGGAAGCCGAGCGCTATGATTATGTGCCGCTCTATGACATTCAAAAGCGCTCCGCCCTGGACGGCAGCCTCTTAAATCACTTGGTCGCGTTTGAAAACTATCCGCTGGACAAAGAGCTGGAAAACGGGGGCATGGAGGAAAGACTCGGCTTTTCCATTAAAGTGGAACATGCTTTTGAGCAGACGAGCTTTGATTTCAATCTCATCGTGTATCCGGGAAAAACGTGGACTGTCAAAATCAAATACAATGGAGCGGCTTTCGCTCATGATGCCATCGAACGAACGGCGCACCATCTGACCCGCATGATGAAAGCCGCGGTCGGAACGCCTGACGCGCCCGTGCGGGAACTCGGCCTTGTTTCAGGCGAAGAAGAGCGGCAGATTGTTGAAATATTCAATGATACGAAAACGGCGCTTCCGGAAGAGGAGGCCGTTCACCGTTTGTTTGAAGCACAGGCAAACCGGACGCCTGCAAGCATCGCGATAAAAGAAGCGGGACGCGAATGGACCTACCGTGAAGTGAACGAAGCGGCCAACCGTCTGGCGAGACACCTTGTGAAGAGCGGGCTGGAAAAAGGCCGGACCGCCGCTATTATGAACGACCGGTCTGCGGAAACCGTTGTCGGAATGCTTGCCGTCCTAAAAGCAGGCGGCGCATATGTGCCGATTGATCCGGCTTTTCCGGAGGACCGTCTCCGCTTTATGGCGGAAGACAGCTCGATTCGGCTCGTGCTGACAGTTCAGGACTATCAAGAACAAGCGGGCGCATTGCAAGTCCCGGTCGTCATGCTGGATGAAAGCGCGGATGAAACGGTAAGCGGAACAGACTTGAATCTTCCGGCCGGCGGCAACGACTTAGCGTATATCATGTATACATCCGGATCGACCGGCAAACCGAAAGGCGTCATGATTGAACACAGAAATATCATCAGGCTCGTCAAACATTCGAATTACGTGCCGGTTCATGAAGAAGACCGGATGGCGCAAACGGGAGCCGTCAGCTTCGATGCCGGAACCTTCGAAGTCTTCGGCGCATTGCTGAACGGAGCGTCATTGCACCCGGTGACAAAAGAGACGCTGCTTGACGCCGGACAATTTGCCCAATTTCTGAAAGAGCAGCGGATCACGACCATGTGGCTGACGTCTCCGCTGTTTAATCAGCTTGCCCAAAAGGATGCCGGCATGTTTAACACGCTCCGGCACCTCATCATCGGCGGTGATGCGCTTGTGCCGCATATCGTCAGCAAAGTGAGGAAGGCATCACCGGAGCTGTCGCTTTGGAACGGCTACGGGCCGACGGAGAATACGACGTTTTCGACGAGTTTTCTCATTGATCAGGACTACGACGGTTCGATCCCGATCGGGAAGCCGATCGGAAATTCCACTGCGTATATTATGGATGAAAACCGCAACCTCCAGCCGATCGGCGCGCCCGGTGAGCTGTGCGTCGGCGGAAGCGGAGTGGCAAGAGGCTATGTGAACCTGCCTGAATTAACGGAGAAGCAGTTTGTCCGCGATCCGTTCAGACCGGATGAAATGATATACCGGACGGGGGACTTGGCGAAGTGGCTTCCGGACGGCACGATCGAGTTTCTCGGCAGAATTGACAACCAAGTAAAGGTCCGCGGTTTCAGAATCGAGCTCGGCGAGATCGAGGCGAAAATCAGCCAGGCGGAGAATGTGACGGAATCTGCGGCTGTGATCCGGAAAAATAAAGCGGATGAAAATGAAATCTGCGGTTACTTTACGGCAGACCAAGCCCTTTCGCCGGAAGACCTGCGCAAAACGCTTTCGGAATCACTTCCGGAATATATGATTCCCGCGCACTTCATCCAGGTGAATCAGTTTCCGCTGACGGCGAACGGAAAAATTGATAAAAAAGCGCTGCCTGAGCCTCAGGCTGAAGCCGTTCAAAAAGAATACGTAGCGCCGAAAACGGAAGCGGAGCAGAAACTCGCGGACATTTGGGAAGGCATTCTCGGTGTAAAAGCGGGTGTGACTGACAATTTCTTCACGATTGGCGGACATTCTTTAAAAGCCATGATGATGACCGCTAAAATCCAGGAGCACTTTCAAAAAGAAGTACCGATTAAAGTGTTATTTGAAAAGCCGACCATTCAGGAGCTTGCGCATTATTTGGAGCATGAGAGCGAGGAGGAACAGCAGTTTGAACCGATCCGACAAGCGCCTTATCAGAAGCATTATCCTGTTTCCTCAGCACAGCGCAGGATGTATATCCTTAATCAGCTCGGACAGGCCAGCACGAGCTACAACGTCCCTGCTGTACTTCTGCTGGAAGGATCAGTAGACAAAAACCGTCTTGAAGAGGCCATGCAGGCATTAATCAACCGTCATGAGACACTGCGTACGTCGTTTGACATGGCAGATGGAGAAGTCGTGCAGACCATTCATAAAAATGTGTCGTTTGAGCTTGAAACCGCCGAGGGCCGGGAAGAAGATGCAGAAGAGCTGACAAAAGCCTTTATCAGGCCGTTTGCGCTCAATCGTGCGCCGCTGGTCCGTTCGAAGCTGATCCGGCTTGAAGAAGACCGGCATCTTCTGCTGATTGACATGCACCACATTATTACGGACGGAAGCTCAATGGGCATTTTCATCGGTGATCTTGCGAAGCTTTATCAAGGCACGGAGCTTGCGCTGCCAAAGATTCATTATAAGGATTTTTCAGTCTGGCAGCGTGAAAAAGCAAGTCTCGATCAGCACGAAGCCTACTGGCTTGATACGTTCAAAGGCGATCTGCCGGTGTTGGATCTGCCGCTTGATTTCCCGCGTCCTGCCGAGCGCAGTTTTGAAGGGGAACGCGTCATCTTCGGGCTTGATAAACAGGTGACGGCGCAGATTAAGAAGCTGCTGGCTGATACGGATACGACGATGTACATGTTCTTGTTAGCCGCTTTTCAAGTGCTGCTGTCCAAATATTCGGGTCAGGAAGACATCGTAGTCGGGTCTCCGGCGGCCGGAAGACAGCATCCTGATCTCCAAGACGTGCCGGGCATGTTTGTCAACACAGTTGCGCTTCGGTCGCATCCTGCCGGCAAAAAAACGTTCAAACAATTTCTGGATGAGGTGAAAACGGCGAGCCTTCAAGCTTTTGAGCATCAAAGCTATCCGCTTGAAGAATTAATTGAAAAACTGCCGTTAACGAGGGACACAAGCCGGAGTCCGCTGTTCAGCGTGTTATTTAATATGCAGAACATGGAGATCCCGGCCCTGCGGCTCGGAGATTTGGAGATTTCTTCTTACTCCATGCATCATCATGTCGCTAAATTTGATCTTTCCTTAGAAGCGGCTGAGCGCGGAGAAGAGGTCGGATTGAGCTTTGATTACGCGAAAGCCTTATTTGCGGACGAAACCATCCGCCGCTGGAGCGCTCATTTTGTCAATCTGATTAAAGCCTGCGCTGAAAATCCGGATATTCAGCTGGCCGATGCAAGCCTGCTGTCAGCTCCTGAGCGGGAAGCGCTCCTTTCTGATGAAAAACGGACGGAGGCGGATCTGCCTGAGGGCACTTTTGTTTCGCTGTTTGAACGGCAAGCGCAAAAAACGCCTGATCTCACGGCGGTTGCGGGCGGAACTAGTCTGACATATCGTGAGCTTGATGAACGCTCGAACCGGTTTGCCCGACACCTTCAGGCTTGCGGAACGGGCAGTGAGGACATCGTAGCCATTATGATGGATCGTTCGGCCGACTTGATTACCGCGATTCTCGGCGTCATGAAAGCCGGAGCGGCATTTCTCCCGATTGATCCGGAGACTCCTGAAGAGAGAATCCGCTACTCTCTTGAAGACAGCGGAACGAAGCTTCTGGTCGTCAATGAGAGAAACATGACCGCGGCTGCCGTTTATAAAGGAAAAACGGTCGTAATGGAAGACGGAGAATGGCAGAACGAAAGCGCCGACCGGCTTGAAACGGAGCCCGGCGCCGACCAGCTTGCATATATCATTTATACCTCGGGAACAACGGGCAAACCGAAAGGCGTCCAGCTGGAGCACCGCAATCTAATCAATTATGTCACATGGTTCAGCCGTGAAGCCGGTTTGACCGAAGCTGACAAATCCGTGCTGCTGTCTTCTTACGCATTTGATCTCGGCTATACGGCTATATTCCCGATTCTTCAGGCGGGCGGCGAGCTGCACATTGTGCCGAAAGAGACGTACACCGCGCCTGATCAGCTTGGTGAGTATATACAGAAAAACGGCATTACGTATATGAAACTGACGCCGTCATTGTTCCATATGATCGTCAATACAGCCCGTTTTACGTCAGAACGCCGTTTCAGCCCGCTTCGTTTAGTGGTGCTCGGCGGAGAAAAGATCATCACGTCCGATGTCCGCAAGTTTCATGACGTATACGCCCATACCGACTTCATCAATCACTACGGGCCGACGGAAACGACGATCGGCGCCATTGCGGAACGGATCAATATGGAGCGTCTTGATCAATATGAGCAGCGTCCCGTCATCGGCCGCCCGATCGCAAATACCGGCGCGCTTGTATTGGACGGAGCAATGCAGCTCGTTCCTCCGGGCGCAAGCGGCGAGCTTTATATTACCGGGAAGGGGCTTGCCAGAGGATATCTTCACCGTCCGCAGCTGACGGCGGAGAAATTTCTCTCAAATCCTTTTTCACCGGACAGCCTCATGTACAAAACGGGAGATGTCGTCCGCAGGCTTCCTGACGGGACGATTGAATTTATCGGCCGTGCGGATGATCAGGTGAAAATCCGGGGCTACCGCATTGAATTAAAAGAGGTTGAAACTGTGCTGTTAAGCGTAAACGGCATTCAGGAGGCGGTCGTTCTCGCAGTCAGCGAAGGCGGGCTGCCGGAACTGTGCGCGTACTATAAAGCCGACAGCGAGCTGAAAGGCTCTGAGCTTCGCAAACGGCTTTCCGAAACACTGCCGTCTCATATGCTTCCGGCCTATTTCGTGCAGGTAGACCGCATTCCGCTTACAGCCAACGGAAAAACCGATAAAAACGCCCTTCCGAAACCGGGCGTCAGCCAAACGGCGCAAACAGCTTCAGCCTTGCCGGAAACGGAATTGGAGGAAAAGCTGTGCCGCATTTGGAAACAGACACTCGGTACGGATACGCTCGGCATTGACGATAATTTCTTCGATTATGGCGGGCACTCTTTAAAAGGCATGATGCTCCTCGCCAATATTCAGGCTGAACTGGACAAAACGGTTCCGTTAAAAGCGCTGTTCGAACAGCCGACTGTCCGCCTGCTTGCCGCATATATTGAAAAATCAGCGGTATCTGAGGGATATCGGATGATCTCACCGGCCGACAGTGCAGACGCGTACCCGTTATCATCCGCCCAAAAACGGATGTACGTCCTGAACCAGCTTGACCGGGAGACAATCAGTTATAATATGCCGTCCGTTCTTCTGATGGAAGGAGAAGTCAATATTTCAAGGCTTCAGGAAGCGCTCAATCAGATGATCGATCGCCACGAATCTTTGCGGACGTCCTTTATCGATCAAAACGGCCGCCCGATGCAGCAGATCGCAGAACAGGCTGACATTGACCTGCACATCTTTGAAGCAGCAGACGAGGAGAAAGCGGATCTTATCATTCAGGCATTCATTAAGCCGTTCGATTTGAGTGCGGCTCCGCTCATTCGGGCCGCTCTTGTCAGACTGAATGAAAAGAAACACCTGCTGCTGCTGGATATGCATCATATTATTGCCGACGGCGTGTCCAGAAGTATGCTGGTCAAAGAGCTCGCTCATCTTTACAAAGGCGGAAGCCTGCCGTCGCCGAACCTGCACTATAAAGACTTCGCCGTCTGGCAGAATGAACCCGAGCAGGCCGAACGGATGAAAGACCATGAGCGTTATTGGCTCTCCGCATTTTCCGGCGAGCTTCCTGAATTGAATCTGCCGACCGATTTCCCCCGTCCGCCGGTTCAAAGTTTTAAAGGACAATCCGTCCGTTTCAGAGCGGGGCGTGAAACGGAAAAAGCGGTGCGTGAATTAATGGAATCATCGGGAGCGACTCTTCATATGGTGCTTCACGCCGCGTTCCATGTCTTTTTGAGCAAAATCACGGGGCAGCACGATATCATTATCGGCTCGGTGACCGCCGGAAGAACGAGCGCCGAAGTTCAGGAAATGCCGGGGATGTTTGTCAATACGCTTGCGCTTCGCAATGAAACGCGAAAAGAGCAGACCTTCGCCGGGCTGCTCGAACGGGTGAAACAAACCAATCTTGACGCGCTGGCGCATCAGGATTATCCGTTTGAAGATCTGATCGGAAAGCTTGACCTGCCGAGAGATATGAGCCGCAACCCATTGTTCCAGGTTATGGTGACGACAGAAGATCCGGATAAAGAAACACTGGAACTGGAGAACCTGCGCATCACTCCGTATGAGTCAAACCAAGGCACGGCGAAATTCGATCTGACACTCGGCGGCTTTACGGATCAAGAAGGTCTCGGCCTTCAGTTTGAATATGCGACTGATCTGTTTAAAAAAGAAACAATTGAAAAGTGGAGCGCCGGGTTCCTGCGGATTCTGAAGCAAGCGGCAGAAAGTCCGGACAGAAAGCTGCCTGAGATTTCACTGATCAGCGATGCTGAAAAACAAGCCCTCCTTGACGCAT
>NZ_ML064931.1:0-8388 GCF_003676355.1 Bacillus sp. L75 | reverse complement strand
TTTTTTTTACGGAGATGATATCAATGGGCTGAAAGAATAATGTGTTTTTCATGAGAAACCACCTTTTAGGAAACATTCATTTAAATGATAACTGTTATCATTTAAATTGTACCAAATAAATGAATGTTTTCCTATAAAAAGCGGAAATGTGAAATGCGTCAAAATGTTACACGTGTAACACGAATGTTGTCAGTATATGAGGTATTGTTTTCTTAGAGTTTTGAATTGGTCCAGCCGGCGTTGATATGTGCCGGTGATGTCTTCAATGGAAGTGCCTTTTTCTATTTTTTTGCGTACCCAGCCGTTACCGATCAGCTTGTCAAAAGAGCCTGTCGGCAAGAATGAAAAGTCATTCGGATATAAGTCATGCATGGTTTTCAGAATGGAAAGCCCTGTTTTTGCCGCTTCAAATGTATTTCTGTTTGTTACGTAGACTTGTACGCCGTGGCACAGTTTGCCCTGGTGCTTGGAGAAGCTGGGGATAAATGATGCGGCTCTGAAGGTGACGCCCGGAAGCTTGAGACTGTTCAGGCGTTCTTCGAGCTCGGTGCTTTTCATATAAGGCGCGCCGATCAGTTCAAACGGCTTTGTCGTGCCCCTTCCTTCGGATACGTTTGTGCCTTCGATTAGTCCTGTCGCCGAATATGCGAATATGCTGTCCGGGGTCGGGATATTGGGCGAAGGGAGGACGAACGGCAGACCGGTATCTTCAATCGTCATCGTCCGCTTCCAGCGCTTCATTTTTACGACGGTTAGGTCGGCGCCAATATGAAACTCTTTATTGAATAAAAGAGCAAGCTCACCGATCGTCATGCCGTGCTTCAGCGGGATCGGATACAGTCCGACAAATGAAGCGTAATCCGGTTCAAGAACCGGGCCGTCCGGATTTCGTCCGCCTTGCGGATTCGGCCGGTCCAATACATAAAAAGGAATGCCTTTTTCTTTTGCCGCTTCCATGGCATAGGCCATTGTATAAATGTAGGTGTAGTATCGCGTTCCGACATCCTGAATATCGAAAATCAGCACATCTGTATCTTTCAGCATGTCAGGCGTCGGTTTCCTCGTTTCCCCGTACAGGCTGTAGACGGGAAGCCCTGTTTTTTCGTCTATATACGATGTGACTTTGTCTCCGGCCTGAGCATCGCCGCGGACACCGTGCTCCGGTCCGAATAATGCCGTCAAGTGGATGTCTGGTGCCTCATACAGCACGTCAACGCTGCTTTTCAATGAATTGTTCACACCGGTCGGGTTGGTGATCAGCCCGACCCTTTTTCCCTTCAGTTCCTGTTTATAATCTTTCAGCAGGCGGTCGATGCCTGTTTGGATGCTTGGTTTCTTGGCGGTATGAAGGTTTCTGTCAGAAGCCGCCGAGACTGCCGTCATAGCACTGATGACGACTAATCCGGCAAGAAGCGCAGCCGTTTGTGTTTTCATGATCAGTCCTCCTGTTTAAAGCGGTTTTCCGGTCTTCAGATTGATACCGAAACCATAAGGATACAGTGTCGTTCCCGGATGCGTGACGGAAGGAATGTCAGCGGGCAGCCTGCCTTGCGGTGTTGTCTGTCCGAATATCGCTTCAACGCCTGCCGGAATGTTTGGCTGGAGAAATTGTCCGTCTGTATATCCTTTAAAGCCGTAGACTGCGATAAGGGCTTCAGCTTCTTCAAAGTTCGCGGCGTCATATGGATTACGCAGGCTCATCAGCACAAAGGGTTTTTGGTTCGATTGTGCGGCTTTCATGACTGCCCGCGGAAATGCAGTCGTCCACTTGCCGGGATCTGTGACGGAATCGTCAATCACGCCGTCGTTTACGACAGGATCATTTTTCACAACATATGAGCCTGTAATCACGTAATCAGCGTCAGTTATCTGCTTTTTGTGTTCATCATGAAATGTGCGCTCGGCGAAGTTCATTTTACTGATGGTTACCGGCCGGATTTTTTTCTTCTTGATGAGCTGCCGAATGGTTTGTTCCATTGACGCTGTTTGATCTTCATATGGAGCGGCAATGAGAACGCGGCTGTTCTTTTTCGGTTTGAATGGGAGCGTGCGGTTTTTGTTTTGTAAGACGGTGACGGACCTTTCCGCGATTTGTTTTTCAGCTTTCAGGTGATTTTTGCTGCCGACGGTTTTCTTTGCTTTTGCAATCTTCTTTTTCAGATTTGTCTCTTTCGGTGCGGGATATATCCCTCGTTTTATTTTCAGGGAAATGATGCGTTCCGCCGATTTGTTAATTTGCTGCAGCGGAATATCCCCTTTTTGTACCGCCTTTTTTAATGCGGAATGAACCCGGGCAAAGCGGTTTTCTGTTTGCAGCGATGTCACTTGGGCCGGCATCAGGGCAATATCGACTCCTGCTTTTACGGCCATGACGACCGCCTCTTCCTGGCCGAAATGATCGGCAATGGCTTTCATATTTAATGCATCCGTGACGATGACGCCGTTAAAGCCCATTTCCTCACGGAGAAGATGAGTCATCACTTTTTTCGAGAGCGTGGCGGGTACGAGGATGTCTGAACCGTCCAGCTTGCTTTTATAGGTTGTATCGTCAAACGCGGGAAATTGCACATGGGCTGTCATGATCATATCAGCTCCGGCCTGAATGGCCTTCCGGAACGGATAAAGTTCAATCTGACGCAGCCTTTCTTGATTGTGGGTGACAAGCGGAAGGCCGTAGTGGCTGTCGACATCCGTGTCGCCGTGTCCCGGGAAATGTTTGACGGCGGCAGCGACATCCTGCTTTTGCTGAGCCTTCATTGAGGCAAGACCGAGTGAAGCTGTCAGATCTCGGTCTGAACTGAAGGACCTGACGCCGATGACAGGATTTCCGGGATTATTATTGATATCGAGAACGGGAGCGAAGTTCGTATTAATGCCCAGTGCTTTCAGTTCTTTCCCGATAATGGCGCCGGTCTGGGACGCGTAGGCTGTTTTTCTAGCGGCTCCGAGCGCCATATTGCCTGGGAAATGAGTGCCCTCACCAAGTCTAGTTACGATGCCGCCCTCCTGATCAATGCTTAATAATAGCGGAATGTCAGGGCTCGCCTTTTGAAAGGCATCTGTCAGGCGTACCGTTTGTTCAGTGTTTTTTACATTTTCTGAAAATAAAATAACGCCGCCGAACCGGTACTTTTGAATAAGCCCTGCGACTTCTTTATTCATTTGGGTAAGAGCCTCAGGTGATGACTGCCCCTTTTTTTGCCAATTGCGAAAATCAGGCATGAGCATCTGCCCTAATTTTTCATCTAATGTCATACGGGATACCGCTTGTTCCGCCTGTGACGGAATGTCCGGTTTTGTCGATACATGATGCGTGCCGAAAACAATGAACAACAGTAATACAGCTGAGATAACAAGTTTCATGATGGTGCCCTCCTGCCGTCATAGTTTGGACAAAAGACATGGGTTGTCATTCAATGGCTTCATAAATCGTTTTTATGATGCTGCCGTAGCTTCCAGTCGGAAAAAGATCCCCTTCAAAAACATTCGGGTTTTCACCGGGACTGACGACGGGGGAATGCTTTTTATTGGTCAAAAGTGCGATCCCCAGCTTATAAGCGGGATCAATAATCGTGACGGTGCCGGTCCATCCCGTATGGCCATATGCCTGCCTGCTTGCATAAGGGCCGAACATCCACTCCATATCCGGGCTGCCGTTTTTCCGCCAGCCGAGAGCGAAAGTCGGATCAGAGGATGCCGCCGTGGTGAACAAATCGGCCGTTCTTTTATTGAAGAGAGAAACGTGTTTATAACTGCCTCCGTTCAGCATGACTTGAAGAAGGACGGCCATGTCATCAGCTCTGGAAAACAGCCCGGCGTGACCGGACACCCCTCCCATTGAGTAAAATGCTTTTTCATCGTGAACTTCCCCCTGCAGCGTATACGTCCTGATGTGAGGGAAACGGATGACTCCGTCACGTGTGTTGCCTAAACGTTCAGTAGCTGCGAATGATTTTTCTTTAAAGCCTTTTTGCAGCGGATTGAACAGTGTGTGCGTCAGTTTCAGCGGTTTGTACAGTTCTTGTTCCGCATAGGCATCAAGGGTTTTTCCGGTTATGTTTTCAATGATGCAGCCGAGAAGCATGTAACCGATATCGCTGTATACGTGTTTTGTTCCCGGTTTGTATGCAAGCGGGATTTGAGTGAGAAAACGGATCGTTTTATCCCGTTCTTGTGAATACAAAGGGCCTGCGGTGTCCGGCTGATAGAAATAAAAGCTTGCCGGCAGACCGGATTGATGCTGGAGCACATCGATGACGCGAATGCGGTCTTTTTCTTGAATCGGATCGCTTTTTCTGTCTTTGAAATCAGGAAGGTAAGCCGAGACTTTTTGATACACATCAAGCTTTCCCTGGCTGACGAGTCGCTGTAATGCAAAATTCGCCGCGTACATTTTTGTATTGGAAGCTAGATCAAACATGGTTGATGTTTTCATTTTTTTCGGACGCGATAAAAGGACGTTCCCGTCATATTTTTTGCTGTAGCCGTATGCTTTCTTTTTGATCACCCGTCCGTCCTTTACGACGACGAGGACGGCTCCGGGGAATCCTGCTGCGATGTCTTTTTCAATCATTTGATCAACCTTTCTAAGCTTTGCTACGTCGTATAATTTGGATTGGGCTTCGGCTTTGTGCTGCGGCAGAAAAGAGAGGCTGATGACCATTGTGAGTATGGCGGCTGTCAGTGTTTTCATATTCTGATCCCTCCCGGTTTATTCAAATTCAGCAGCCATGTCATCCTTAAATCCGAACGCATAAGTGAAGACAAAGCCCGCCGCGTAAGAGATGAAGAGACCGATGATATACAAAACGATTTGAGCCGGCTGTACGAGAAACGAGAGCGGAAGGCCGGAGACACCGATTGAAAAAGTAGCCACCTGAAAATGGGCTTGAAAGGCGCCGCCGATTCCCGCCCCTAAACACGCCGTCAAAAACGGCCGGCCGAGCGGGAGCGTGACGCCGAAGATGAGCGGCTCTCCGATTCCGAGCAGACCGGATGGAAGTCCGCCGCCGATCGCTCTTTTCAATGAGGCTTTTTTTGTTTTCATAAAGATGGCGAAGGCCGCCCCTACTTGACCCGCGCCTCCCATCGCGAGAATCGGAAGAAGCGGGTCATCTCCGATTGATCGGATTAATTCCAAATGTACGGGAGTCAAGCCCTGATGCAGGCCGGTGACGACAAGCGGCAGGAAGGCGGCTCCCAGTACAAACCCTGAGAGCACTCCCCCGACATTCAGCAGCGACAATAAACCTGATGTAATGAGATCAGAAATAAAACCGCCTGCAGGGATAAAAACGACATATGTCACCAGCCCGGTGATAAGTAAAGACAATGTAGGCGTGACGATAATGTCGATGGATTGATGGACGTACTTTCTGATAAACCGTTCGGTATAAGCGATAAAAACCGCAGCGAAAAGAACGCCGATTAATCCTCCCCTGCCAGGGAGCAGATTCTCTCCGAACAAACTGATATTGGCGATCTCAGGGTTAAGGATCAATATGCCCGCAAGGCCGCCCATCGCGGGTGTACCGCCGAATTCCTTCGCCGCATTGATGCCGACAAGGACGCCGAGGTATGCGAATAAGCCTGAACCGATAACCGTTAAAATAAGTGCGATTTGGGATTCTTTCGGAAGCCAGCCGGCCTGAATGACGGCTTTCGTAATACCGGTGATTAAACCTGATGCAATGAGTGCGGGAATAAGGGGGATGAAGATGCTTGATATTTTTCTCAGAAACAGTCTGATGGGTGTGGTGTTTTTTCTGTTGAGATCGGCTTTTTTCCGTGAGGCGGCTTCTTTTAAATCAATGTTTTTTCCGGATGACATAAGTTTTGCGAAAGCGTCGGCGACATGATTGACGACACCCGTGCCGAGAATGATCTGCAGTGTTTCGGCTTCGACGACGCCTATTACCCCGTCAAGCCGTTTCAGCGCCTCAATATCCGTTTTGTCCCGATCTAAAGGTGTAATCCTCAGGCGTGTCATACAGTGGGTAAAGCCTGAAATATTCGATGAACCGCCGCAATTGTCCAGGATATCTTTGGCCAGTGACTGATAAAATGCCTCTTTGCTCATGGAGATCCTCCTTTTTTCCGTGCGATTTTTCCCGGGGAGCTGTGCCTGAAACGCGTCCTAAAAGCGCCTGCGCCGATCATGAAAACGGCGCGGGCTCGTAAAAGCACATTATTTTTCACCAAAGAACGATCAGCGTTCTTTTTCTTTTGAAACGTGCTGTTCTATGGCTTTGTCAATGAAGCCTTCTGCTTCTTTGAGCAGTGCCTTCGCGTGTGTTTCGTCTGAATTCGTCTTCAGCATGACGATTGCCGTTTTGACATGGCTGCCTGCGGCCTCAAGCGTTTCTTTTGCCTTGTCGTACGGAACGCCCGTGATGCTTTGGATAATGCCGATTGCGCGTTCTTTCAATTTTTCGTTGCTGACATGAACGTCCACCATTAAATTTTCGTACACTTTGCCGCTTTTGATCATCACGGCCGTGGAAATCATGTTCAGAATCATTTTATGTGCCGTCGCCGCTTTCATTCGTGTTGACCCTGTAATCACTTCGGGGCCGACGACGACTTCAATGCTGTGATCGGCAAAGGTGCTGATCAATGAGTCCTTATTGCATGTGAGCGCGACGGTTTTGGCGCCGATTGTTTTTGCGTATTTCAGCGCACCGGCCGCATACGGCGTGCGCCCGCTTGCCGCGATGGCGATCACGGTGTCTTCTGCGGTAAGCCCGATCGTTTTGAGATCGAGAGCGCCGGTTTCCTCGCTGTCTTCTATACCTTCAGCCGCTTGCAAAAAGGCGTCTGCTCCTCCGGCCATCAGACCGATGACAGTGTCGGGACTTACGCTGTATGTAGGCGGGCATTCAACCGCATCCAGTACACCGAGTCTGCCGCTTGTGCCCGCTCCCGCATAAATCAGCCTGCCGTTTCGCCGTAATGATTGATGGGCGAATTGAACGGCAATCTGAATATCGGGCAGCACCTGCTGAACGGCTTCAGCCACTTTGAAATCCTCTTCGTTAATGATGCGGAGAATTTCCATCGTGTCTGCTTGATGGATTGAAGCGGTCTGCGGATTTCTGGTTTCTGTGGTCAATCTGTGAATGTTAAGCCGGTCTGTCATGATTGTACCCTCCCAAGTCGTTAATACTTGAAGTATATGGGCTTCTGAATAGATGTTTCAAGAAAAATCGGCAGGGATGAGATGAATAATCAAGCGCTTTCACAAAAAATGATGCAGAATGTGCTGTTCACCGATCGGGCCGATCCTGCGACGACCTTTATCAATAAAACCGGAAGACCGGTACAGGTTCTTTGCACGATGATTGCGATGGTTTACAGCAAGCACGATTTCATCACACCAAGGAAAGTAATTTGCGACAAAAGCGGGGAGCTGCAGCATCGCTTGTTTGGCATAACCTTTTCCCTGATGCGGCGCATGTAAGGACAGCGCACTCAGCAAAATGGCAGACACATTATTCGAATACGGGGCAATGGTTTCTTTTGAGGTATGTAAAATAAAAAAACCGACGGGGCGGTCTTCTTTTAAAATGACTGTCGGGTAGCGATCCCGGATGACAAGAGCCTGCGGCAGGACATCCTTCGGGAGAGCTGTGAACTTTTTATCTTCTTCACTCAGCACAAACCCGTTCAGTCCGTCTGCATGCTCCGGTTTATAAAAGGACAGGGCTACATCCATGATATCTACTCTCCTTTTTTATAATTGATCCAATTCATCTTCTGATAGAACACGGCAGCCTGCCCGTTTTAAAAGAGCGGAAGTGATGCCGTCTCCGATTATTTTTTTCCCTGAGAAAGTGCCGTCATAGATAAAGCTGCTGCCGCAGGACGGACTGTTTTCTTTAAGGATGACCGTGGCGGCGCCTATTTCTTTTGCGTATGCTAATGTTTTTTCCGCGCCGTCCATATATAAAGCCGTAACGTCTTCGCCTGATGCCGTTACGATTCTTGCTGTTCCGTTCAGCACGTCTTCGCCCGTGCCGCCGATGATTTCCGCCGGTTCGCGGGGAGTGGTGAAGCCGCCCAAAAGTTCGGGGCAGACCATAACAGCTTTCTTTTCTTCTACGAGTCTGCGGATTTTTTCCGAAGCGGCGTGAGAGCCGTTATACCTGCATTCGATACCGCCGAGACAAGAGCTGACTAAGATCATCTGTGTCCATTCCCTTCAATATTTTGATACTTTCATCATAAATGAAATAAGAGAGGAGGGATGAGTTTTTCAGTTAAAAAACGGGTAAAAAAGTTTGAAAATAAAAAAAATAATTTTCCTCTTTACAAATGGGGTACAACCTGTATATAATAACTTTTGTCAGCTCGACGCGGACACAACGGCCCGTTGGTCAAGCGGTTAAG
>NZ_ML064930.1:0-9079 GCF_003676355.1 Bacillus sp. L75 | reverse complement strand
ACATGAGCCGCAATCCGCTGTTTGACGTTATGTTTGTGCTCCAAAATATGGAGCGTGAATCCCTGGTGTTAAATAAGCTGCATTTGGCTCAAGCTGCGGATACAAGTCATAAAACCGCAAAGTTTGATGCCACGCTTTACGCGTCAGAAGGGTCTGACGGTTCCATCAGCTTGGATTTTGAATTCAATACAGATATCTATCAAAAACAGACAATTGAAAAATGGCTTTCTTATTTTACCCGTATTCTTACAAAAGTAATTGAAAACCAAGCGATACCGCTTGGTGACATTCACGTACTGGATGATGCTGAAACAAATCGCGTCATTTATCAGTTTAATCAGACGAAAAGCGATTACCCAAGACACGAAACCATCAGCCGTTTATTTGAGCGGCAGGCAAAAGAAACCCCCGATGCCCGGGCAGTTGTATATGATGGACAAATCTTGACATACCGTGAGCTGAACGAACGGGCTAACAGAATAGCGGCGGCTCTCCGATCAAATGGCGTCGGTTCGGAAAGCGTTGTCGCATTATTAACCGGCCGCACAACAGAGCTTGCTTCCGGAATCCTCGGAATATTAAAAGCGGGGGGCGCCTACTTGCCTATCGGTGACGATGTGCCGCGGGAACGGGCTGAATGGATGCTTAAAGACTGTAAAGCTGATATTCTTCTCCAATCTGATAAACTTGACGGTCTGCCGCTTTCAGGAAAACGTTTATTCATAGAGGATATTCAAACAAAGGCCGGCTTGAGTTCGGAAAATCCCGAACCGCTCGGCGGACCTGAATCGTTGGCCTACATGATTTATACGTCCGGATCAACAGGTGCGCCAAAAGGCGTCATGATTGAACAGCGAAGCGTAATCCGCCTTGTGAAAAACAGCAATTATATTGATTTTACGCCGGAAGACAGACTATTGTTTACTTCATCATTAGGATTTGATGTTACGACATTTGAAATATTCGGTCCGCTTTTAAACGGCGCTTCTTTATATGTAAGTGACCAGGAAACCTATCTCGACTCTGATGTTCTGGAAACATTTATACAACAAAACGGCATTACGACACTGTGGCTGACATCGTCTCTGTTCAACCATTTATCAGAACAAAATGAACACGTGTTTTCCGGATTATCCCGATTGATTATCGGCGGGGAAGCACTGTCCCCGAGCCATGTAAACCGGGTTCGGAATGCGCTGCCGCATCTCTCAGTATGGAATGGATACGGACCGACTGAAAACACGACGTTCTCGACTTGCTTTTTGATTGAACAATCATACGATCATTCAATCCCGATCGGGCGCCCTGTCGGAAATTCAACCGCATATATCATAAACAGCAGGGGAACACCGCAGCCGATCGGCGTCATCGGCGAATTGTGCACGGGCGGAGACGGTGTGGCAAGAGGATATTTCGGCCGCCCTGAGCTGACGGAAGAAAAATTTGTCCCCAATCCTTTTGTTCCCGGAGAACGGATGTACCGCACCGGAGATTTAGCCCGCTGGCTGCCGGACGGAACGATCGAATATGCCGGGCGGATGGATGATCAAGTGAAAATCCGCGGTTATCGGGTCGAGCTGGGAGAGATTGAAGCAACACTGAGGAGCCTGGACGGCGTGAAAGAAGCTGTCGTGTCAGTCAGAACCGGGCAGTCCGGCAATAAAGAACTGATCGCATATATGAGTCTGCAGGCGGACATGGATACAGAAAAAGTGCGTTCTTCACTGTCTAAGCAACTGCCGAATTACATGGTTCCGGCCTATATGATGGAACTTGAGAAGCTGCCGCTTACGCCGAACGGTAAATTGGATCGGAAAAATCTGCCCGAACCGGAGCTCGCGCTTCAAACCGCGTACACAGCTCCCCGCAATGAGCTTGAAGAACAGCTTTCCGTGATCTGGCAGGAAGTGCTCGGCACAAAACAAGTCGGGATTGAGGACTCATTTTTTGAATTGGGCGGCGACTCAATCAAAGCGCTGCAAGTTTCCGCACGGCTCGGACGCTATGGGTGGAAAATGACGGCGAGTGACTTATTCCGGCATCCGTCCATTAAGGAGCTCGCGCCTCTTATCCGGAAAGCGGAAAGAGTTATCGATCAGCGGCCGGTGGAAGGAAACATTCCTTGGACACCCGTTCAGCAGTGGTTTTTATCACAGCGGATGGAAAACAGAAATCATTTCAATCAGTCCGTCATGATGTTCAGCTCTGACGCATTGCATAAACAGCCGCTCAAAGAAGCCTTGGAGCATCTTGTCATTCATCATGATGCACTCCGGATCACCGTCAGTGCAGAAAACGAAAGTTTCAGACAAATCAATCACGGTATTCAAAAAGATGAACTGTACAGCTTGGACATTTGGGATCTGTCTGAGACAGATACTTGGGAAAGAGAAATAGAAACTGAAGTGGCTGCGCTCCAACAGCGGATGGATATTGAAAAAGGCCCGTTATTAAAAGCCGGCTGGTTCAAAACCCGGTCCGGGGATTATTTATTCATCACCGTACATCACCTGGCGGTTGACGGAGTGTCATGGCGTATTTTGCTGGAGGATTTATCTGCCGCTTACACTCAAGCCGTAAAAGGTCAGCCGGTCCAGCTTCCGCCAAAGACCGATTCGTTTAAGCAATACGCTGAAAGGCTTTCAGAATACGCAAAAAGCAGCAAGCTGATGCGTGAAGAAGAATATTGGCGTTTTATTGAAGAAGAAACAGCCGCCGAACTTCCTTATGAAAAACCGCAGCATCAGACTGGAGCCGACAGCATTCGGCAAACGGTAAGCTTTACGCTTACAGAAGAAGAAACGTCCGTTTTGCTTCAGCAGGTCAACCGGGCCTACCATACCGATACGCAAGATATTCTTCTGACTGCCGCAGCTTTGGCTTTACGGGACTGGACAGGGGGCGGCAGACTGCGCATCGCGATGGAAGGGCACGGGAGAGAGCACATCATGCCGGAGCTCGACATCAGCCGCACCGTAGGCTGGTTTACCTCCATGTATCCGGTGCTCATTGACTTGAACACAGCAGGCGCTGAGCTTGGAACGTCGGTAAAAACGGTCAAAGACACACTCGGAAGAATACCGGATAAAGGAATAGGCTACGGCATTTTAAAATACATGACACCGCCTGAACAAAAAACAATCCGCTTCAGACAAGCGCCTGAAATCAGCTTTAACTATTTAGGGCAATTCAATGATACAGAAGATCAGCACACGTTCAGTCTGTCCGGTCTTGCAAGCGGGCACGACATCACGCCGACATGGCAGCGGGAACAAGCGGTGGAAATGAGCGCGATGGCCGCACAAAACAAACTTCACTTCAGTTTGAGCTATCCGCCGAGCCGCTTCCGCAAAGAAACGATGGAACAGCTGCTGCAAACTTTACAGCAATATTTGCGTGATATTATGGCGCACTGCACCGGCAAAGAGGAAGCAGAAAAAACCGTTAGTGATTTTAGCAGCAAAACGTTAACATCTGATGATTTGGACAGCATAGCGAGTTTTGTCGAGGAACTGTAGAAAAAGGCGACGGGGAGATTATAACATGACAAAAAAGAATGCAATTCAGGATATTTATCCGCTGTCTTATATGCAGGAAGGAATGCTTTTTCATTCCCTCCTGCAAAAGGAATCACAGGCTTACGCCGAGCAGGCCTCCTTTTCAATAACGGGGAAGGTTGACACCCGCGTGTTTGAAGAGAGCGTTCATGCCCTTTTCGAAAGACATGATATTTTCAGAACGATCTTTATCAGCCAGAACGTGTCAGTGCCGCAGCAGGTCGTATTAAAAGAGCGGAACGTCAGCATCATTGAGGAAAATCTCACCAATTTAAACAAGGCTGATCAAATCAAGCATATTGAAGAAGCCAAACGAAGAGACCGTAAGAAAGGATTTCATCTGCAAAAAGACATGCTGATGCGGGTGACGCTGCTTCAAACCGGTGAATGTGAATA
Source organism: Bacillus sp. L75 (assembly GCF_003676355.1). Lineage (NCBI taxonomy): Bacteria > Bacillati > Bacillota > Bacilli > Caryophanales > Bacillaceae > Bacillus > Bacillus sp. L75. The sequence continues at coordinate 5,126 of NZ_ML064930.1, read as the reverse complement.
TACGTGCATATGGAGTTTCCATCACATCATTATGGATGGCTGGTGTCTCGGAATCGTGCTGAAAGAGTTCTTCCAGATATACGCCTCGCGGCTCCGCCGGACACCGTTAACGCTTGAGCCCGCTGTGCCGTACGGGACCTACATCAAGTGGCTGATGGAGCAAGATAAAGAAAAAGCCGCTTCGTACTGGGAGCGGTACCTTGAAGGCTTTGAGCAGCAGACTGTTCTGCCGAAGCAGAAAAAAGCCGGCGAAAGCAGACAAGAGGAAGTGACGTTTTCCTTTTCAAAAGAGGACACGGCTAAGCTGAAAGAGCTGGCCGTAAAAGAAGAGGTCACGCTGAGCACCATTTTCCACACGCTCTGGGGCATTTTGCTTCAGGCGTATAACCAGACAGAAGATGCGGTTTTTGGTTCTGTCATTTCCGGAAGGCCGTCTGAAATCGAAGGCATCGAGCGAATGATCGGCCTGTTTATTAATACCGTGCCTGTCCGGATCAGCGGGGCAAACATCCCGTTTCAAAAGCTGATCAAAAATGTGCAAAAGGATGCTTTGAAAGGACAGGCATACAGCTATCATCCGCTTTATGACATACAGGCGAATTCACAGGTAAAACAAGGCTTAATTGACCACATTCTCGTCTTTGAGAATTATCCGGTTGAACAGGAGCTTGATGTGCTGAACAGCAAGGGGGACACGAAAGACCTTTTTCACATCCATGATTTCAGCATGGAAGACGAAACCAATTACAGTTTTTATCTTATGGTGGCGCCGGGTGACGAAATTCATTTGAAAATGAGATACGATTCAAGCATGTATGACCGCCAATTTATTGAAAATATCAAAGGCCATTTGGCGCATATCGTCTCCCAAGTTCTCGACAAACCGGACATCACGCCGGACAAGCTTGCAATCATCACTCCAGGGGAAAAAGCGCAGCTGCTTGCGCCGATTTCTGAAGAGACCGAAAAGCCTGAATATGACACGGTTCATGCAATGTTTGAACGGCAGGCCGCAAAAACGCCGGATCAAATCGCGATTCGGTATGAAGGCGAGTCAGTGACGTACAAAGAGCTGAACGAATCGGCTAATAAGCTGGCCCGCCTGCTGCAAAAGCGCGGATTAAAGCGGGAGGAACCGGTAGGCGTCATGCTCGGCCGTTCCCCTTCTTTAGCGGCGGCTGTTCTCGGTATTTTAAAAGCGGGCGGCGCCTTTGTCCCGATAGATCCGGGCAGTCCAAAGGAGCGTATCCGATATGTCATTGAAAACAGCGGCTGCGTCCATGTTGTAACAGAGCGGCATCAGTCAGTCCCCGCGGAACAAACGCTGCAAGTTACATACATAGAAGACGCCGGGACGGAAGCGGACGGAAGCAATGTGCAATCCATTAATACGGCGGACGACCTCCTTTATATGATTTATACATCGGGAACGACAGGGAAACCGAAGGGTGTGCTGCTCGAACATAAAAATATGGCCAACCTGCTTTCTCACCAATTGACGAACACAGACATTGATTTTTGCACAAATGTGCTGCAGTACGCATCTGTGGCGTTTGACGTCTGCTATCAGGAGTTATTTTCAGTACTCTTGAGCGGCGGCACCCTTTGTATCGTGCCCGAATCAATCAAACGAGACGTTTCTCAGCTGTTTTCGTTTATTGATCAGCACAACACGGAAGTTGTGTTTTTCCCGACTGCGTTTGTCAAAATGCTTTTCAATGAAGAAGGTTATGCACAGTCTTTTCCCCGCTGTGTGAAGCATGTCATTACGGCCGGGGAGCAGCTGACCGTTTCGCGTTTGTTCAGGCAGACGCTCCGTTTACACGGTATGCATCTGCATAATCATTACGGCCCGTCAGAAACTCATGTGGTTTCAACGTATACGATTTCTGCGGGAGATGACATACCTGAACATCCGCCGATCGGGAAACCGATCCATCATAACAAAATGTATATTCTCAGCAAAAACAGACAGCTTCAGCCTCTCGGAATTGCGGGAGAATTGTATATTTCCGGGGCGAATACAGGAAGAGGCTATGTGAACAATCCGGCGCTGACCGAAGAGAAATTTTTGCCGGATCCGTTCAGAACGGACGCCGTCATGTACCGGACCGGAGATTTGGCAAGACTGCGTGCGGACGGCCAAATTGAATACATCGGCCGGACAGATGATCAAGTGAAGATCAGAGGGTACCGGATTGAACCGAAGGAAATTGAAACCGTCCTGGCAAATCATCATGCCGTGAAAGAAGCTGCTGTTCTGATTCAAACGAATGAGTCGGGCGAAAATGAATTATGCGCCTACTGCAGCGTCTCACAAGCGACTGATCCTTCTCAGTTGCGAAGAGATTTGGCGAAAGAGCTGCCTGATTATATGATTCCGGTCAAATGGGCTTTTGTTGACTCAATTCCGCTCACTGCGAACGGAAAAGTCGATCAGCGGGCCCTTCCGGAAGCTTCGGCGTACGCCGCAGGCCGTCAATATACAGCTCCCCGGAATGTGACGGAGCTGAAGCTTACCCGCATATGGGAAGAAGTGCTTCAAAGCGGACCGATCGGCGTTCACGATCACTTTTTCGAGCTTGGCGGCCATTCATTAAAGGCGACGGCACTCGTTGCAAAAATAGCTAAAGAGTGCAGTGTGCAAATCCCGCTGAGCGATGTCTTCAGCCATCCGACTGTAGAAGAACTCGCCAAAATCATCAGTGAAGCAGAAGAGAACCCGTTCGCATCCATAGAAAAGACAGAAACGAAAGAAACATATCCTGTCTCATCCGCCCAAAAACGGATGTACGTCCTTCACCAGCTTGAAAATGGCGGTGTCAGCTATAACATTCCAGCCGTTTTAGAGGTGAAGGGGCCGTTTGACCGAGACAGGATGGAAGCCGTGTTCAAGGAACTGATCCGGCGGCATGAACCGCTCAGAACGTCCTTTGAAGAAAAAAACGGCCTGCCCGTGCAGAGGATTCATGACGACGTGCCATTTGCATTTACAGAAGAACAATCAGCCGAAGCGTTTATCCGGCCGTTCGATCTCGGCAAAGCGCCCCTTTTCCGGGCGGGATTTGTCCAAATAGAAAAAGACCGGCATCTGCTTTTAGCTGACATGCATCATATTATTTCAGACGGCGTATCCGTCAATCTTTTGATACGTGAATTCAGTGAGCTGTATGCTGAGAGAAGTCTGCCGCCGTTACGGATTCAATACAAAGATTATGCCGTCTGGCAGCAATCATTTATGGCGGGCGCCGCATATCGGAAACAAGAGGAGTACTGGCTGAACCGGCTTGCCGGTGAGATTCCCGTGCTTGAATTGCCGGCTGATAAGCCGCGTCCCCCGGTGCGGAGCTTTTCCGGAGACCGGGTGTCATTTGTCATCAATGAAAAACATACAGCACAGTTGAAAAAGCTGGCGAAAGAAAACAAATGCACACTGTATATGACGCTGCTCGGTGTGTACACGGTTCTGTTAGCCCGTTTAAGCGGACAGGAAGATATGATCGTCGGGTCTCCGATTGCAGGAAGGCCTCATGCCGACCTTGACGCCGTTCTGGGCATGTTTGTCAATACGCTTGCTTTCAGGACGCGTCCCGACGGAAGCATGACATTCAAAGAATATTTAAAGGAAATTCGCCAAACAGCGCTTGAGGCTTACGAACATCAGGATTACCCGTTAGAAGAGCTCGTCGATAAGCTCGGTGTGCCGCGGGACATGTCCCGAAATCCGCTGTTTGACACAACATTTGCGCTGCAAAATATGGAACAGCAGAAGCTTAGGGCAGCCGGACTTGAACTGCAGCCGGCAGACGTCAGCCTGCCGATTTCTAAATTTGACTTATCGCTGTACATCTCTGAAAACGCCGGTGAATTATACTGCCAGTTTGAATACAGCACCGATTTGTTTAAGAGAAAAACGATTCAAAAATGGGCGGGATTTTTTACGACACTTGCCGAAAACGCCGCGGCTGATCCGGGCTTGGAATTAGACGATATTTCTGTTTTGACAGAAAAAGAAGAAGCGTCTCTGCTTCAAGATTTCAGCCCCTTGCAGAAAACAGCGTTTCCGATTCATCAGTCTCTTCATGATCTGCTGGAACAGCAAGCGGAAAAAACGCCGGACCGTCCGGCAATTTTAACTGATGACATTTCGATTACGTATCAGGAACTGAACGAAAGGGCAAACGAGCTTGCGCACCAGCTGATCAAGCGCGGGATAAGGCTGGAGGATAAAACTGCCATTATGGGCCGGCGTTCTCCTGACATGATGATCGGCATTTACGCTGTCTTAAAAGCAGGCGGTGCATATCTGCCAATTGATCCGGATTACCCGGAAGAGCGGATTCGCTTTTTACTGAAAGACAGCGGCGTGAAATTCTTACTGGCAGAACCAGAACTTTTCGCACCAGATCTTTTTGAGGGAGAAACGATCTCTCTGAAAAGCGGACAAACAGGGAACCCTGAAGCTGCGGCCAACCCTAACGTTCCGGTAAACCCTGATTCATTGGCTTATATCATCTATACATCCGGTTCTACGGGACGCCCAAAAGGCGTGCAGGTTGAACATCGGTCAGCCGTAAACTTTTTATACTCACTGCAAACACGTTATGGATTAAGTGATTCTGACATCATTTTGCATAAAACATCATACTCTTTCGACGCTTCGATTTGGGAGCTGTTTTGGTGGCCGATCGCGGGAGCTTCTGTTTTCCTCCTTCCGCAAGGCGGCGAGAAAGACCCTGAAATGATACTGAACGCATTGGAGAATAACCGCATAACGGCGGCTCATTTTGTGCCATCCATGCTTCATGCTTTCTTGGAATATATAAATTCCAGAAAACAGCCGATCAAAAAAACCTGCTTAAAAAGGGTTTTTGCCGGCGGCGAACAACTGGGCCCGCACCTGGTTTCCCGTTTTTATGACCTTCTGCCGGGAACGGAATTGACAAATTCCTACGGTCCGACGGAAGCGACAGTAGAAGCGGCGTACTTTGATTTGCCGCAAGGAAAAGAATTTCACAATGTTCCGATCGGCATTTCCGGGCATAACATGCGGCTTTATATTTTAAATCAAAAGAAACAGCTTCTGCCGCCGGGCTGTATCGGAGAGCTGTACATCGCGGGGACAG
>NZ_ML064929.1:0-12836 GCF_003676355.1 Bacillus sp. L75 | reverse complement strand
AGCGTCGGAGCCGGCGGTTCAACCGTTTCTGTACGGTTAAACGCATCCAGCATACTTCTGGCTTCACGCGCATCAAGCAATGCGATCTCGGAGGCGCAAATTTCAGGATCGGAGATGACTGAATTCATCATATGCCGTAAAAATGTTTCGATATTCTTCATAAAAACGCTGTCGTAGATACCGGTATCAAAGTTTAAGCGGATATAAAGAGAATTTCCCGGAATCACCTTTATGCTGCATCCGTAGTTTGTGACTTCCTCCATCGTGAAATCTTCTACCGCAAAATCAAATGAACCGGACTGACTCACATTTTCAATTTCACGCTGGGCCGGCACATTTTCAAACACGATAATGTGGTCAAACAGCGCTTGCTTCAAAGGGCTTTGCGCTTGAATGTCATACAGCGGATAATAGCTGTACGCTTCTGCTTGCAGCGTCTCCTGCTGCAAATGCCTGACGAGCTCCAGAAAAGAAAATGAACCGCTTTTCACCCGCACGGGAATCGTATTAATAAACAGTCCCACCATTTTTTCCACGCCTGCGAGATCCGACGGCCGGCCGGAAACGACAGAACCGAAAACGGCGTCATCACAGCGGCTGACACGCTGCAGCAACATGCCCCACAGTGCCTGGAACACTGTATTCAGCGTTGCTCCCGCCCTTGCCGCAATGTTCTTCAGCTCATTTGTCTGCTCTTCAGAAATGGTGAAAACCGCCTGCTCAAGTTCGCCATTTGGTTCCGCGGATTTTTTCGGAAGAGACGCCGATTGCTCAAGATCGGCAAGTCTCGTTTTCCAAAAAATCTCGGCTTCTTTACGATCCTGCTTCATGAGCCATTTAATATACTTACCATATGGCTGAACAGGCTCGAGAGACGGGAGCCGCCCGTCTCCCAGAGATTGATAGATCATCAGAAATTCCTTCATGACAATCCCGAAGCACCAGCCGTCCATGACGATATGATGATGGCTCCAGATACAAACATAGCGTTCAGGCGCTTTTTTCAAAATGGAGACTCTCATGAGAGGGTCTGATTGCAAATCAAAGCCTTTATCTTTATCTTCTTTTCTGAACCGGTCGGTATATTTGTCTTGTGCCTTCTCGTCCAAATGAGAAATATCATGAAACTGAACGCGGCTCGGCCTGTTTTTCAACACGACTTGGCGGGGCTTCGCCACATTCTTATGAATAAATGTCGTACGGAAAATATCGAATCGTTCAAAAACAGCATCTATACTTTTTTGGAATCGTTCCCGGTCAAGCTGTCCGTTGATCGTAAACACCGCTTGTTCGAAGTAGGCTCTTGAGTCATGATCCAACAGAGAATGAAAAAGCATGCCCTCCTGCATAAAAGATAAAGGATATATATCTTGTATTTCCGGTTGCTGCCCCATTGCGCCACTCCTTTTCTATAGTTTGTTGACGGCTCCCATAATGTCACTCAGATCTTCCAGCGTTAACTCCTCGTCACTGAAATCAGCGGCGCTCCATTCACGCTCCTCTTTGCCTGTGCAATGCGAGATGATCTGCTTGAGAAAGGCATGAAAATATCCCGTCAAAACTTCAATCGTTTCTTTTTGATACTGAAAACGGTTGTACACGACATGCATGCTGAGACATTCCGACGATACGGAGCCGCTGATATCAAGTGTGTACGGACGTTCCCAGTCTGGGCTGACTTCATTTCCCGCTTTTACGGGAGAAACACCAAAGCCGCTGGAACGGATCTCCCTGTCAAACTGCCCTAGATAGTTAAAACTGATTTCAGGAGAATCGGATTCAGTCTCTTCCCAGAGTTTGCTTATATACTTCAGCACCCCGTATCCCGCTCCTTTATGCGGAATGCGGCGCATCATGTCTTTTGTCCGCTTAATGTGATAGCCGAGCCGCTCGCCGTCATCAGCCTGATCTTGAAAACTTGCATCAACCAATACCGGATAAATTGACGTAAACCAACCGATTGTTCTGCTGATATCAAGATGCTCCAAGTGCTCTTCCCTTCCGTGGCCTTCCATGCTGATTTTGAATGTCTCGTTTCCGGTCCATCTGTTCAGCGCAAGGCTTAACGCGGCAAGCAATAATTCACCCGTCTCTGTTGTGTATGCTCTGTTCGCTTCCGTTAACAGCTGCTCAGTCTCCTGTTTCGTCAATGTAACGGTCATCACATCTGTATCTTTCAGAAGATTGGAAGAGATGCGGGCATCTTTCGGAAGCGGTTCGACCGCCGCTCTTTCTCTTTCGGACCAGTAGTCTGCTTCCTGTAACAGCCGGCGGCTTTTAGCATAATCAGAGATTTGCTTCGCGTAAGTCTGATAGGAATCGGTTTTTGCCGGAAGCGCGGTTTCTTTTCCTTCGAGCACCTGCCTGTAGCATGCGGTGAGATCTTCAAATAAAATCCGCCATGACACCCCGTCAATGACAAGGTGATGAATGGAAAGCAGCAGATGATCGCCATCATTAGCGTGAAATAATCCGACAGCTACGAGCGGACCCGTCTCCAGCCGAATGGAAGTTTGAATACAGGCGGCCGCCTGTTCAATTGCGGCGTGCTCCTCTTGTAATGACCCTTTCCCTCTCACGTCAAGCGTTTCAAACGTAAAGAGTTCTTCTTCAGAAAGCTTTTCCGCTCTGTTATATTGAATCACCGATCCGTTTTGCGTGCCGCATACCATCCGTAATGCGTCATGATGAACCGCAAGCTGTGCCAACGCTTTTCTCATAGCAGATTCATTGATTCTGTCCGCACTGCGGAGCATAACCGACTGATTAAAATGATCATGCGGCAATGATTGCGACAAGAACCAGTGCTGGATCGGCGTCAGCGGAACGTCTCCCGTGACGGGAGCCTGATCAATCACGCGGCGGACTTTCCGGAGCCGCATCGATACTTCTCCCAGTGTCTGATGCTCGAACAGCTCGCGGACGGTCGTTTCATAGCCCTGCTGTTTCAGCCTCGCACATACTTGCAGCGCTTTAATCGAATCCCCGCCGAGATGGAAGAAATGAGCATTGGGACCGAGGCCTTCAACACCTAAGAGTTCTTCCCAAATGTCAGCCATCATTTCTTCAGTTTCATTTCTCAGGCTGATATCATTTCCAAGGCTATCATTTAATTCAGGCTGCGGGAGCGCCTTCTCGTCCAGCTTCCCATTCGCCGTCAAAGGCAGTTCATCAAGCGCTATCAAGCGGGCGGGAATCATATATTCCGGCAGAAAAGCTCTGAGAGAGGCCTGAATCTCTGCTTCTTTTATCTTTTCGTTCCCGTGTAAGACCGCGTATGCGTAAATGGAGTGCTGACCGTGCTGATCAGCACGTGTGATCACGGCGGCCTCTTTCACGGAGGAAAGCTCTTGCAGCGCTGATTTAATTTCTCCCAGCTCAATTCTGTGGCCTCTGACTTTTACTTGCGCATCTTTCCGCCCGACATATTCCAGCTCGCCATTTGAGAGCCTTTTGGCGATATCACCCGTCCGGTAGAGCCGCATGCCGGAAACGTGCGGATTCGTGATGAAACGGGAGGCGGTTAAATCATCCCTGTTTACATATCCCCTCGCGACGCCTTCCCCGCCGATATAAAGCTCACCGGGAATTCCGATCGGCTGCGGATTCATATAGGCGTCCATAACAAAAGCATGAAGGGTTTCCAGCGGTCTGCCGATATTGCTTTTGTTTCTCTCAATATCATCCATATTCAGTTTTTTGCATGTGACGTGAACCGTGGTTTCCGTAATACCGTACATATTAACAAGCTCCGTCTCCGGGTACTTCTCTTTCCAGCTTTTCAGCATGCCGGGCTGAAGCGCTTCTCCGCCGAAAATGACATATCGAAGCTTCAGCTTGTCCGTATGCCCGGCCTCTTCATGAATGAGTCCGGAAAAAGCCGTCGGCGTTTGGTTCAGCACCGTTACGCCTTCACTTTGCAGCAGCTGCCGGTACAAATGCGGATCACGGGCTGTGTCTTTCGGCACGATAACTACCTTTCCGCCGTATAAGAGCGCGCCGAATATTTCCCAGACAGAAAAATCAAAGCAATAGGAATGGAACAGCGTCCAGACGTCTTCAGAGCCGAAATCAAACGGCAGTCCTTTATGTGTGATAAGGCTGATGACATTGCGGTGTTCCGTCATAACGCCTTTCGGTTTTCCTGTTGTGCCCGATGTGTAAATCACGTAAGCCGGCTGTTCAGGCGTTATTATTTCTTTCGTTCTGTCTGCTGAAACGGATTCAGGCTTATCGATGTATAAAACCGGCAGCCCGTCCATTCCGGATATCCCAAGACCCGATTGCGTCAACAGAACACGCGCGCCGCTGTCAGTCAGCATAAATGAAATCCGCTCGTCCGGATAGTCAGGATCAATCGGCAGATAAGCTCCTCCCGCTTTTAAAATACCGAGAATCCCAATCAGCATATCCGGAGATCGTTCGGTCATAAATCCGACAATCTGTCCGGAGCGGATGCCGTTTTCCGACAGCATATCGGCGATTCGATCCGCCTTTTCATTGAGCTCGCGGTAGGTGAGACGCTCATGAGACATGACGGCTGCAATTTGATCCGGCATTTTTTCCGCCTGTGCTTCGAATAAACTGACAATCGTTTCATGCCTCGGATACTCCGCCGTTTGATTTTCCGCTTGAAGAAGCATCTGCCGCTCGTTTATGCCCAGCAAATGAATGTCAGACAGCTTCCGTTCGTAATCCGCTGCGATTTGTCCTAAAAGCTCTTTAAAATGACCGGCCCACCGTTCGATCGTATCTTTTTCAAACAACGCGGTACTGTATTCAAAATGAAAATCCAGTGAGCCATCCGGCCGTTCCTCGGCATGAAGCGTCAAGTCGAATTTTGAAATGTCATGCTTCACTGCATGTGAAGAAACGGATAAGCCCGGAAGGTTCACTTCGAAATTATCACTGTTTTGCAAAACGAGCATGGCATCAAACAGCGGATTGCGATTGACTTCCCGGTGTGTATCAAGCTTTTGGGCAAGTTCTTCAAACGGGAAGTCCTGATGTTCGGCCGCGCCGAGGGCGAGCATTTTCACCTCTTCTAAATAAGCGCGGAATGTCTTATCCCCTTTCGGCCTGCTTCTCATTGCCACGGTATTTACAAACATGCCGATGACCCCGTCAAGCTCAGCGCGGCTTCTGCCGGCCGCAGGTGAACCGACGACAATGTCTTCCTGCCCGCCCAATTTAGAAAGGAACAAGGAGTAGCTTGCCAAAAGAATCATATACAGTGTCGAACCCGTCTCATCCATGAGCCGGCGCAAGTTCTCCGCCGTTTCCTTTTGAAGGCGCGTTCGAACAACGGACCCGCTGAAATCAGGAAGCTGAGGGCGCTTTTTATCGAGCGGCAGATCAAGAACGGGAATGTTTTCCCCGATCGCATCCAGCCAATAACGCTCATGTCTTTTGAATTCTTCAGCGGCAAACCGCTCATGCTGCCAGACGGAAAAATCTTTGTACTGGAGTTTTAACGGCCGCAACTCTTTTCCTCTGTACAAATCCGTCAATTCTTGAATCAGAACGCTCATTGACACACCGTCTGCGATAAGATGATGCATATCAAGCAGCAGAAAATGACGTTCTTCAGTAACTTTGGCTAAAGTCACTCTCAAAAGCGGCGCTTTTTCCACGTCAAACGGTTTGACGAAAGTTTCCATCACCTCTTGAAGAAGGTTCCCGGATGGCATGTGAATCTCTGTGAGGTCAAGATCGACATGTGCATGTATGTGCTGCATCGGCTCCCCGTTTCGTAAAACAAATGAAGTGCGTAACGCTTCATGCCTTTGTAACAGCGCTGAAAAGGCTTCGTGCAGACGATCCCGGTTGAGTCTGCCGCTCAGTTCCAGACAAGCGGGCATATGATAGCCCGTACTGTCCGCTGCAAGCTGATGAAGGGCATAGAGCCTTTTTTGCGCAAAAGATAGCGGGTACAAGTCCTTTGCCACAGCAGGCGTGATTTCTGCATATTCTCCTCTTTTCCTCTGTTCAAGGAAGCGGGCCATGCTCTCGATGGTCGGATGTTCAAAAACATGGCGGACGGCAAGTTCAATTTGCAGCCGTTTATGTATGTTTGAAACAAGCGACGCGGCTTTCAGCGACTGTCCGCCGATTTGGAAGAAATCATCTCTCATACTGATGTGTTCCCGTTTCAGCACTTCTTGCCAAATAGACAGCAGCTCAGTCTCAAGCATTGTGCGCGGAGCTTGATAATCACCGGTTCTCTCGGTTTCTTTCGGCTCAGGAAGTGCGGCCCGATCAAGTTTTCCGCTCACAGACAGCGGCATTTCCGTTAATTTGGTAAAGCTTCCCGGTATCATATAAGCAGGTAATCTCCCGGCCAATTCAGCGTGCGGTTTAAATGTCACACCCGCATTTTCCAGTACGACATAAGCTGCAAGCTCCTGTTCCCCGTCCGCCATTTTGCGCACGGTGACTGCCGCCTCTTTTACCCCGGACAGACTTCTGAGTGCCGTTTCGATTTCTCCTAATTCAATTCTGTAACCTCTTACCTTCACCTGATCGTCAAAGCGTCCCATATATTCAATCGTTCCATCCGGTAAAAATCGGGCTGCATCTCCCGTTCTGTACAGCCGTTCACCTTCACGAAACGGATGAGGGGTAAAGACTTTGTCCGTCAGCTCTTTTTGCTGGAAATATCCGTCCGCCAGACCTTTTCCGGAAATACACAGTTCACCGACGGCTCCGACCGGCTGCAGCCGATCTCCGTGCATCATATAGACAGAAGTGTTGGCAATCGGGCGCCCGATCGTAATCCGGCTGCTTTTTTGCAGGTTGCGCAGAATCGTCGTGGCCACACTGTTTTCCGTCGGGCCGTATTCATTCAGCAGCTCGGCATTCGGGCATATGCCGCGGCTCGCTTCCACGATATCAGGAGTGGCCGCTTCCCCGGCAAATGTCACCGCCCGAAGTGTCTGCGCATCCTTTTTCGTCAGCGAATCAAGCAGAACGCGATACAGAGACGGAACGATCAGAAGATGGCTCACTCCGTGTCGGGTGATTTTCTGTTTTATTGAAAGGACGTCTTTCGCATCATCTTCATCAGTTAACAATACACAGGCGCCCGACAGAAGCGGAGTGAAAAGACTCGTTAATGACCCGTCAAATACGTATGAAAAAAGATGAAGCGCTATGTCCCCTTCTGTCATCCCGTATTCTTCACGCCGCCATTGCAATGTATTGCTGATCGCTTTGTGTTGTACAAGCACCCCTTTCGGCCGGCCTGTCGTTCCGGAGGTGTAAATGACATACGCCCAATTTCCGCTGTCAGATACCGGCGGAAGCGGTGCGGTCTGCTGGGAAACCGTTTCCTCCAAGATGACGACGCTGCCCTTGAAATGCGGCGGAATGAGGGGGAGCAGGTCTTTTTCAGTCACGAGCAGTGAGGCTTCACTGTCTCTCAGTAAAAATGAAATCCGTTCAGGCGGAAATTCCGCATCAATCGGCATATAGGCGCTGCCCGACTTCCAAATTCCGAGCAGAGCGGCAACCGTACTCATTGATCGGCGCAGCATAACAGCGGTGATCTGATCGGAACGGGCGCCTTTTTCCCTTAACGCATGGGCAATCTGATTCGCCCGCTGATTTAATTTTTTGTAGCTCCAGCTTACCCCGTTATATCTCAACGCCTCTTGGTCAGGCGTTTTTGCCGCCTGTTCTTCAAACAGCCCATGAACGGTTGTCTCAGGGTACGGACGGTTCGTTTCGTTAAACGAATGAATCAGGGCTTCTTCCTCCGGAGGTACGAGACTGATGCTTGATAAAAGCCTGTCCGGATCTTCCGTTACACAGGAGATGACCTCCAGAATATGCCCTTTGATCCGTTTCATGTCTTCCCGATCGTAGGTGCCCGCATTGTAGCTGAATTTCACATAAAACTCTTCTCCCGGAACGATGACGACGTTAAGATCGTAATTGGTTTCTTCCGCCATCGAAAAGTTTTCAAGGGAGAGCGCATTGCTTTCCGTTTGCTGCCAGCCGTTTACCGCAGTCTGCATCTGAACCGGATAATTCTCAAAAACCAGGATGTGGTTCAAGAGATCTTTTTGCAGGCCGCTCTCGTTTTGGATGTCATAAAGCGGATAATAGCTGTGCTCTTCCGCAGCGAGTGACTCTTTTTGCACCTTTTTGAGAAGAGAAGAAAAAGTCATATCACCAGCCGCGCGCACCCTTACCGGCACGGTATTGATAAACAGTCCGGCCATGGATTCAATGCCGGCGATAGCTGACGGCCTGCCGGAAACAACCGAACCGAAGACCGCATCTTCAGTCCCGTTGTAACGATGGAGAAGCAGGCCCCAAATGCCCGTAAATATAGTATTCAGCGTGACCCCTGTGCTTCGGGCAATGTCTGTCAGTTTTTGCACGGTTTCAGACTCAAGGGAAAATTGAAAATGCTCAGATGCATAACCGTTCTGCGCCGGCTTATTCTTCGTTTGCGGAACGGAAACGATTTCTCCGTAATCTTCCAAGCAGCGCGACCAGAACGCTGACGTTTCTTCTTTATTCCGGCTTCGGAGCCATTTGATATAAGTGCTGTAAGGAGCCGGACTGCCGAGGTTTACAGGCCGCCCGTTTCGGATCGCATAATACATGCTGAAGAAATCTTTCAGTACAATTCCCAAGCTCCAGCCGTCCATCATAATGTGATGATGAGTCCAAACGCATGTATGACGGTTTTCTCCCGTTTGAAAAAGAGTCAGGCGCATTAAGGGGCCTTTTTGCAGATCAAACCCCTTATGCCGGTCGGTTTCCTTGAATTTGTCAATGATGCTTTGCTGCCGTTCTTCCGAATAGTCTGAAATGTTCTCAGTCTGTACGGCTGTGTCACGGCGTGAAAGGACAACCTGCTGCGGTCCTTCAAGGTCAGGCACTTCTTTTATGAAAATCGTTCTGAAAATATCATAACGGCTGACAAGCATATCCAGACTTTTTTGGAATGTATCAATGCATAAATCCCCGCTGACCGTAAACGAAATCTGCTCGACATATGCGTTTGATCCGGAATCCAGAAGCGAATGAAACAGCATGCCTTCCTGCATATATGATAAAGGGTAAATATCTTGAATTTCTGTCGCTTGTGTCACGAATGCCACACACCTTTTTATGAAATTAAAGTCCTTTTACGAGATCTTCAATGCTTGATAGTGCTTGAGCGGTCAATTCTGTATGGCTGTAATCCGTTAATGTTTTTTCCCGCTCTTTCTTGCCGGAACAATGGGCGATGATGTCCTCGAGGTGAGTATGGAAACGATTCATGAAGAACTCGATTGCCCCCGGTGCAAATACATCGGTATAAACGGCTTTTACCTCCAGTTGCCCGGCCGCCACCATCGCGTTAATATCCAGATCAAATTCGCGGATGCGCCCGGCCGCTATATCATGCTGCGGCTTGAACGGTGACATCTTCAGTGTCCCTTCAAGACCGTCAAACGCACCGAGATAGTTAAAGCTTATTTCTGGGTCTTTATAAAGAATGTTTCGCGAATATCTCAGCAGCCCGTAGCCGGTTCCGTGATGAGGAACCCGTCTCATCATGTCTTTTACCGTCTTTATGCGGTGAGCGGTTTTTTCGCCTGAGCCTCCCGACACTCTCATATCCAAAAGCACCGGGTAAACAGATGTAAACCATCCTGCCGTTCTTGACATATCAATGTCAGGCATATGCCCCTGGCGCCCGTGCCCCTCAGTGCTGATAAGGATCTGTTCAGAACCCGTCCACTCATGAAGCGCCATTCCAAGCGCCGTTAAAAGCAATTCATGAACATCCGTTCCGTATGCCTGCTGTGTTTCCAACAGCAGCTGTTTCGTGACTTCGCTGCTTAATATCCACGATGCAGTGCGCGCGTTTTCCTGCAATCGTCCGGCGTTTTCATCAGTTATTTTCGGCAGCGGCGCTGTTTCACTAGACATCACGCTGTCCCAGTATGCGGCTTCCTCCAGCAATGCTTTGCTTTTGGAAATGTCAAAAAGTTCTTCGGCATACTTTATATAAGAATCGCTTTTCGGCGGCAGTTCGATTTGTTTGCCGTCCAATGCCTGCTGATAAGCTGTCTGCAGATCTTCAAGCAATATCCTCCATGACACGCCGTCCGTGATAAGATGATGAATCGTTATAAGAAGATGGTCGGCTTCCTTCTGACGGAACACTCCGAGATGAAGCAGAGGCCCCTGATCAAGACGCATAGCCTGCTGTATTTCTTTTTCCTCAGCGGCTATCCGTTTTTCGGGCTGCGTTTCTTCTGAAATATCTATGACGTTAAGCGTAAATATTTCTTCATACTGCTTTGTGATTCCGCGATTATATTGAACCGTTTCCCCATGCTCATTTTCAGTGAAAGTCATTCGCAGCGCATCATGATGTTCGGTCAGCGCGCAAACCGCCTGATACAGCGCATCTATTTCGAGGCTGTCTTCACTGCACAGCATGACCGCTTGGTTATAATGAAGCTCAAACGCACCCGGCTCCTCAAAAAATCTCTGCTGGATCGGTGTCAGCGGAGCGCTTCCTTCTATCGGCCCCTGATCAGCAGTTGCAACAGCCGGCGTGAGGTGCTTCGCGAGTTCTGCAATCGTCGGGAATTGAAACAAATCGCGGATCGACATGTTCCAGCCTTCTCCGGCGAGTCGGGCTGACACTTGAAGCGCCTTAATGGAATCTCCCCCAAGCTCAAAGAAAGAGTGATGGATTCCCGCTTTCTGAATATGAAGCACATCTTCCCAAATCCGGCATAACATCGCCTGTTTTTCATCGCCGGGCGCGACAAATGCCTGGGATGAATGTATCTCTTCTGCCGGCAATGCCGATTTATCAAGTTTGCCGTTCAGTGTCAGGGGCATGCTGTCTAAACCGATAATATGGGACGGCATCATATAAGCCGGGAGCTCCTGCATTAGAGACTGGCGAAGTGATGAGATATCGGCCTCTTTAGGAACGATGTATGCCGCTAATCGGGCTTGTCCTTCGGCATCTTTCATCACGGTAACAGCCGCTTCTTTGACTTGATCGTGTTTCAAAAGCACACTTTCTATTTCTCCCGTCTCAATTCTGTAGCCTCTGATTTTTACCTGCTTATCAATCCGCCCTTGAAAACGAAGAGTACCATCCGGCAGCCAGCAAGCCTGATCTCCGGTTCTGTAAAGCGTTTCTCCCGTTTGTAACGGGTCACTGAATGCGCCCTCTGTCAGCTCAGGCTGTCCCCAATATCCTTTGGCGACGCCGGCCCCTCCGATATACAGCTCTCCGAAAACGCCGATCGGCTGGACCTGTTTGTCTTTGTTTAAGACGTACATTTGTACATTCGGAAGCGGAACACCGATCGGCACATCATCTTCCTGCGGCTTTTCGCTCATTTCGGCTTCATAATACGAAGAATCAATTGTCGCTTCTGTTACACCGTAGCTGTTAATGATCCGCATTTCTTTTCCGAAGCGTTCATGAAGCGTATAAAAATCCTGCGACTTGATCATATCTGAACCCAGTACCAGTATTTTTACACTTTGCAGCGCGAGCTTCCGGCGATATATATATTCCATAAACGGAACAATCAGCGCGGGTGTCGACTCCATAAACGTGATACGGTACTGATCAATGAGCCGATAAAGCTGTTGCGGCTCAAGCCGGACGTCATCCGGACAAATGACAAGCGTTCCCCCGTTTAGCAGGGCGCGTGCAAGATCTCCTGAAAATACATCAAATGAGAAACTCGCCATCTGCAGCACTCTGACCGGTATAAGATCAAGCTCATAAATCCTGCGCCATGCAAGTGCTGCATGCGTAAAGCTGCGATTTCTGACTTCGACTCCCTTCGGCGTTCCCGTTGTTCCCGAAGTATATATGATATATGCAGTATCATCCGGTGACGCTGCCGGCTGAATATTCTTTGCACAAATATCGTATTGATCTTCATGATCAAGCTGAATGAGAAATAAATTGTGATCCGTCAGCTGTGAAGCAAGTTCTTTGTATTCTGACTGCACCATCAAGACGGATGCCGCGCTGTCTTTTAATAAATAGCGAATCCGTTCCTCAGGATAATGGGAGTCAACTGGTATATACGCCCCTCCCGATTTCATGACGGCAAGAACACTGACGATCGCTTCAATCGAACGGTTTGCCAATATAGCTGCTCTTTTTCCCGGACCGAATCCATATTTGTGTAATGTTCGCGCAAGCCGATTTGCCCGCTCATTAAGCTGCGAATAGCTGATCTGTTGTGTTCCTTCAATAACAGCGGTCTGATGAGGCGTTTCTTCTGCTTTCTCTTCAAACAACTGGTGAAACAGTTTGTGTTTTTCCATGAATTCGGTTTGTGTGTTATTAAACTCAATCAGTAACTTTTGTTTTTCTTCTTCATCCAAAATGTCAGCTTTCGATAGTGTGACTTCCGGTTCGGCGGCAACATGGCGCAAGAGATTCAGTAAGTGGCCCATCCAGCGTTCAATCGTTTCTTTCATAAAAAGCTCGGTGCTGAATTCCATTTCAAAGCGGATGTTTCCATCGGATTCAGCCGCTGATAAGGTCAGGTCAAAACTTGATACATCATGTTCGGTATGTTCTGATCGTGACACCTTCAGACCGGCCAGATTTATCTCTTCTCGCTCCATATTCTGAAGAATAAACATCGCATCAAACAGCGGATTGCGGCTCATGTCCCGCTGCACCCCGAGCCGTTCCACCAGCTCTTCAAACGGATAGTCCTGATGCTCATACGCCTCAAGCGCCGCCTGGCGGACTTCCGCCAAGTAATCGGTAAACCGTTTGTCTCCTTTCGGCTCCGTTCTGATGGCCAGCGTGTTGACGAACATGCCGAGAA
>NZ_ML064928.1:0-12922 GCF_003676355.1 Bacillus sp. L75 | reverse complement strand
GAGAGTAGGACGCCGCCAAGCTATCTTAACCAAGTTCATGATGAACTTGGTTTTTTATATGAAAGATCACATAGATATATAAAGCTAATGCCTTTGAAAGGCATTAGCTTTTTTGTTTACATTGATTTTGCTTTGCTGTTGTGATGTTGAAGATTGTTTGATTTTATTGTCTCGAGCATTCTTAAACTGAACACAATCAGCAGCATAAGGAGCATCAGTGCAGTAAACAGCCAGAACGCAGTTTGTACGGGATATTCATCTAAGCTCCAGCCGACGGCGATCGGAAGGAGTGAACCTCCTAATCCGTTTGAAGCGAGCAGAATACTGGTAGTCGTTTCTGTCTTTCCGGGATAAAAATGATTCGTGATGATTAGGGCTATTGCAAACATGCCTGCCATGAACAGCCCTAAAAAGAAGCAAAGGGCAAAACCGAACCATACGTTTTTGCTTAATGCTAATACAGTAAGTGCAGCCAGACCGCCAATGCTTATGAGACGGAGATAACGGTGATATGTCAGCTTTTCTGATACCGGGCCTGTTAATAATCTTCCTATGATCATCCCCGTCCAATACACAGTAACTGTTATCGTTGCCAAAGAGTTGGGGATATCCCATTTCTCAGCGAAGATGGAGGGGATAAAATGTACAATGGAAACTTCACTGCCGCCGTAAAAGAAGAAGTAAGCACCCGCCAAGGCAATAAACAGCAATCCGTGTGACCGATAACCGGTGCTTTGTTTTTTAGTGTCATCGGAAGAGACCTCTTTGCGGATGAGAAGCTGATCAATACTGCCGAAACTCATCTGCTTCCATGCGATTAAGAGTGCAAAACTGGATAACCCTAATACTAAAAAAGCAATTGTCCACATGTGGTTGTTGATAAGAAAGCCTGAGAGCAGAGGCATGAACAGCGCACCTAATCCGTAGGCCACTTCCATCTTGCTCATGGCCACAGCCTGTCTTTCTTTAATAGCGGTGAGGATGATCGTGCCTACACAGGATTCCACCAATCCGGCGCCAAGCCCTGCGATGCTGACGAGAAGAAAGAGCAGCGGCCAGGGCGGCAGGAAGGTGATGAACATTTCACAGCTGATGAGTGCCAGGCCAAAGATAACGACGTTTTTGCGCCCAAGCTTTTTCACCATGTATGGCATTCCGATGACACCGATGAGAAAGCCCATGAACTGAGAGAATACCAATACTCCGCCATTACTGTAGCTTTGTGAATAATGTGTGAGTAACTCAGGCAGTACGGCTCCCAGAATAACAAGTGTAAAAGCAATCGATCCATAAGAAAAACAGCTTATCCACAGCAGACGAGTTTTCATCATTTTATCTCCTTATTGGTAAAATCATATTTCTCTCTACTCGTATGACATGATGTTTTTACAAAAAATCCAAGTATTGTTACTATATCACATAACTTTTTCTCGTACATCCATTATGGTAACGTTAACAAATTGTTAACATTTTTTACAAGAAAGATCGTTGACATTATTTTCAATAATTTATACGATAAAAAGCGAAATTCTAATAATTTCATAGGGGTGGTATTTGTGGGAACGAAGGAAATCACGAATCCAGACAGCTTGTATTACAGTGTTGACGATGTAGTAATGGAGCGCGGAGAAGGGATTTACCTGTACGATCAAGAGGGAAATGAGTACATTGATTGCGCCTCTGCCACGTTTAACTTGAATTTAGGATACGGTAACAAAGAGGTCATTGATACGGTTAAAGAACAAGCCGATAAGCTCATCCATGTAACATCATCTTTTCAAACAGACGCCGTAAATAAACTGGCAGAAAAACTAGTAGAAATCGCCCCCGATAATCTCACAAAAGTACACCCTAAAGTCAGCAGCGGTTCCGGTGCAAATGAAGGAGCTATTAAAATGGCTCAGTATTACTCCGGAAAAACCGATGTCATCTCCTTATTTCGAAGCCACCTCGGACAAACGTATATGACTTCCGCTTTGTCCGGCAACTCATTCAGAAAAGAACCTTTCCCGCCGCAAATTTCTTTTGGCCTGCAAGTCCCCGATCCCTATTGCAGCCGCTGTTTTTATAATCAGAAACCTGATTCATGCGGTATGCTGTGCGTAGAAAGAATTAATGATTTTATTGAGTATGCGAGCAATGGAAAAATTGCCGCCATGATTATTGAACCGATATCCGGAAACGGTGGAAACGTCGTTCCGCCTAAAGAGTATTTTAAACAGCTGAGACAGCTTTGTGATGAACATGATATCGCTCTGATTTTTGATGAAATTCAGACCGGGTTCGGACGGACGGGTAAAATGTTTGCCGCGGACCACTTCGATGTGAAACCTAATATGATGACGGTAGCAAAGGGGCTCGGGGGCACAGGTTTCCAAGTCGCCGCCACTCTGACGGAGGACAAGTATACCGGGCTTCCGGGGTATACGCACTCCTTCACATACGGCTCAAATGTGATGGCCGCCGCTGCCGCTTGTAAAACCATAGATATCATGCAGCGACCGGGATTTTTGGAAAATGTAACGACGGTCGGTCATTATATTATGGATCGCTTAGAAACGATGAAAGAGGATTTCGCTTTTATTTCTGAGGTAAGAGGCGTCGGTCTTATGATCGGTGTGGAGATTGTTAAAGAGAACAATGAACCGGATGTGGAGCTGACCAATTATATTGCAAAACGGGCAATGGATTACGGGCTGATTCTCCGGACATCCCGTTACGGATTCGGAAATGTCTTTAAAATCCGTCCGCCTTTAACCATAACACTTAGTGAAGCCGAAGTGCTCTGCTACAGACTTCGCAAGCTATTGGAGGAAATCAAGTGAGAGACTATATCATTGAGCTTGGACAATTTGTTTATCAAAAGGTGAAAAATCAAAAAGGCACGCTGAAAAACCGGCTCGTAAATGGCTATTCTCCGGGAGGCGACGCCCAATTTAACATAGACGCCGCTGCTGAGGAGGCGGTGCTGGATTATATTCAAGAAAAGGGCCATCCGGTTGCTTTTTACACGGAGGATGGCGGCCTGAAGCTGATTGGAGAAGATCCGCAATATATTTTAATTGTAGATCCGATAGACGGAACGCGCCCGGCCGCCGCAGGACTTGAAATGTCGTGTATTTCGATTGCGCTTGCTTCGTATAAGCCAAACGCAAAGATTAAGGATATCGAGTTTGCTTTTTTACTTGAATTGAAATCAGGCGCTTATATGTACGGTGATATATACAGCGATGCCATTCATTTTGAAGGGTATCATGGAGAATTGCCGAATTTGAGCGGAGTGCGGGATATTAAAAATATGTTTTGGAGCCTTGAATTTAACGGGCATCCGGCGCAGCTGATGACGGACGCATACGGCCATCTGATTGACCAGTCGGCCAATAATGGCGGGGTTTTTGTTTTCAACAGCGCTTCTTATTCGATTTCACGAATTATCACGGGGCAGATGGATGCTTATGTGGATATCGGCAATCGTCTGCTGAAAGATGATCCGAAGCTGCTTTCAGATTTTCAGCAGGTCGGGAACGGAGAGGTGCTGCATTTGTTTCCTTATGATATTGCCGCAAGCGTCTTTTTGGCGAAGAAGGCGGGAGTGGTCATTACGGATGCGTACGGCCGGTCTTTGGACGAAACGCTTCTGACAGATTTAAGTTATCAGAATCAGCAATCATGTATTGCGGCATCAACGAAGGAGCTTCATCAAACATTGTTAGACCAAATCCGCTGGGGCAGAAAGGAAGAGAAATATGAAGGCGTTGGTCTGGACTCCTAATGATAAGCTTGAATATCAAGAGGTGGACGAGCCTCAAATTCGGAAATCCAATGATGTGAAAGTGAAAATTTTCGGCACCGGTATCTGCGGAACGGACTTAAATGTGCTGAAAGGAAAAATGAATGCAACCCATCATATGATTATGGGGCATGAATCGGTGGGAGCGGTCGTGGAAATCGGACCGGACGTGACAAATGTAAAAGTCGGAGACCGCGTCGTGATAGATCCTACGCAGTTTTGCGGGAAATGTCATTATTGCCGGAGAGGGCTGACGTGTTATTGCGAAACCTTCGAGGATTGGCAGCTCGGAATCGGGGCGCACGGAACGTTTGCGGAATATTACGTGGGGGAAGACAGGTTCATGTACAGAATTCCGGATTCAATGGAATGGGAGCGGGCCACATTGGTTGAGCCTCTCTCCTGTGTGCTGAATGTTGTGGACAAGGCTTCGATTCAGCCGGAGGACTCGGTCTTGGTTTTGGGGTCGGGACCGATCGGACTGCTTGTGCAAATGATGGTGAAAAAACTGGCGCGATTGACGGTTGCGACTGAAATAGGCAGTTTCCGAAGCGAGGCGGCGAGCCGGATATCGGATTATGTCTACCACCCTGAAGCATTAACCGTGGATGAAGTGAAACGGATTAATCAAGGAAGAAAATTTGATGTGATTTTTGACGCAATCGGCAATCAGCTTGATTGGGCTTATCCTTTTATTGAAAAGGGAGGCAGAATCGTGCCGATGGGCTTTGATGATACGTATGAGATGACGGTCAGGCCGTACCAGCTGCTGTCAAACGGCGTGACGATTGTAGGCACAGGTGAAGCCCGCCAGATCATGGAAGCCGCGTTAGCATGCGCGTCCGACCTTCCGCAGCTCTATGATCTTATTACGGAAAAGACGGAACTGAAGAATTATGAAGAAGCCATTGATCATCTCATGGGCATCGACCCGGTGACAAAAGAAAGAAAGGATATCAGCGCAATAAAAACGATTCTTGTGTCTGATCCGGAACTTTTATAAAAGCGGAAACGGCTCCAGTGAGAGTCGTTTTCTTTTCTTATTTATAGGGTCTTGCACATTTCTTTAAAGTTTAATATGATACTCTTTGTTCACAATTCCTTTCCTCAACGACATTATACTCTGAGCGTGTCCTCTTTTTCCCCGTAAGCTTGCCTCATATTCCCCAGATGAAAATCAATGTTTCCAACTGATAGGGTGCGGATTTTTATAGTGAAAAGGAGTCG
This sequence comes from Bacillus sp. L75, assembly GCF_003676355.1. NCBI lineage: Bacteria > Bacillati > Bacillota > Bacilli > Caryophanales > Bacillaceae > Bacillus > Bacillus sp. L75. Next base: position 7,905 of record NZ_ML064928.1, on the reverse strand, counting down.
TTATCATTTGAAAGATTATACGTTACAGCAGCAATGGTTCGGGAATGTCCGTAAAGACATTCTGGCCGGTATTCTGGTTGCCCTCGCTCTGATCCCCGAGGCGATCGGATTTTCAATTATTGCAGGTGTCGATCCGATGGTCGGCCTTTATGCATCATTTTGTATCGCGATTATTATTTCTATCTTCGGCGGCAGACCGGGAATGATTTCAGCCGCTACGGGTTCAATGGCGGTTGTCATGGTGACATTGGTGGCTGATTACGGGCTGCAGTATTTGTTTGCGGCAACCATTTTGACAGGTATTATTCAATTTATTCTTGGTGTCAGTAAGATAGCGAAATTGATGAAATTTATTCCGCGTTCGGTCATGATCGGATTTGTGAATGCTTTGGCGATCTTGATTTTTTCTGCGCAGCTGCCCCAGTTCAAAGGAGCCTCATGGGTCATGTACGCCATGCTTGCCGGATCACTGGCTATCATATATCTATTGCCGAAGGTTACGACGGCTGTGCCGTCTCCGCTGGTGGCGATTATTGTCATGACGATCATTGCGGTGGTCTTCCATGCGGATGTCCGCACGGTCGGTGATATGGGCGGGATTACAAGTTCACTTCCGCATTTCTTGATACCGGATGTTCCGTGGACGTTTGAGACATTGCGGATTATTTTCCCGTATTCTCTGGCGCTTGCTTTCGTCGGATTGCTCGAGTCATTGCTGACAGCCCAGATCATTGATGAAATGACGGATACGGATAGTGATAAGAACAAAGAAAGCCGCGGACAAGGCATCGCCAATATTGTGAACGGATTTTTCGGAGGCATGGCCGGGTGCGCCATGATCGGCCAGTCTGTCATTAATACGAAAGCCGGCGGACGCGGCCGATTATCGGCTTTTACCGCCGGCGCGTTTTTAATGTTTTTAATTGCCGTATTAAGCGGTATCGTCGTGAAAATTCCGATGGCTGCGCTGGTGGCCGTGATGGTTATGGTGTCCATCGGCACGTTCGACTGGTCATCGATTAAAGGTTTGCGGAAAGCGCCCCTTACTGATTCGATCGTTATGGTTATTACCGTCATGACGGTCGTCCTGACAAATGATTTATCAAAGGGTGTCTTCGCGGGTGTGCTGCTAAGCGCGATCTTTTTTACGGCGAAAATTTCTAAGCTGAAGATTGTGTCACATTCCGAACAGAAAGATGTCAGAACTTATAAGGTAACGGGACAGATCTTTTTTGCTTCCGTGTCTGAGCTCATGAATGCCATCGTTTATGATGAAGACGTGAAACGGATTGTCATTGATTTGACCGACGCCCACGTGTGGGATGATTCGGGAGCGGCGGCTCTTGAGAAAATTGTCGCCAAATGTAAAGAATACGGAATTGAGGCTGAATTAAAGGGATTAAATCAGAAAAGCCGAGATTTAATGAAACAAATGGCATAGAATTTGTGAAGTCCGGATGAATATATCCGGGCTTTTTTTCGGTTAAATTTGCCGGGGTGCATTGTTATAATGAATGAGACTTGAAAACCGTATATAGGAGACTTGCATATGATGTGGCTTCAGAAGTTGAACCAAGTGTTGGGGAGAATCATGCCGCTTTTGACTCCGTCAAGTGTGGCGGCGGGTGTGCTGTTATCTCAGCATATCAGCTGGATGGCCGGCGCTGTGCCGTGGATATTTGCATTTATTACATTTACGGGCAGTCTGAGTGCCAATTTTCATTCGCTGAAGCGCAGTATCGAGAAGCCGCTACCGATGATCATGGCATTGTTTGTTCTGCATATTTTCATGCCTGTTTTTGCATGGGGAAGCGGCCATCTGATTTTCAGCGGTGACCCTTTAACTGTGACGGGGCTGATTATGGGTGTGGTGATTCCGACCGGAATTACGAGTTTGATTTGGGCTGCGATGTATAAGGGGAATGTCGGATTGACGCTGTCTATTATCCTGGTTGATACCGTGCTTTCTCCTTTTATCGTACCGTTAAGCCTGTCTGTCCTGGCCGGGGCGAATGTTCAGATGGATGTGTGGGGAATGATGAAAGGGCTGGCGGAGATGGTGGTGATTCCATCCATCGCAGGGATGATAGTCAACCAGTTTTCCCCGCCGGTAAGGACTCAGGCAATAAGCCGGTCGCTGTCTCCTTTTTCAAAAATCTGTCTGATGATTGTCATTGCCATTAACAGTTCGGAAATCGCGCCGTATGTCACGCACGTGGATATCAAATTTGCGGGCATCGCAGGCATGGTATTTTTTATTGCCATGACGGGTTATGCCGTGGCTTGGCTGATCGGAAGGCTGATGAAGCGGAGCCAGGATGAAATTGTGTCTCTGATTTATACGGGGGGCATGCGCAATATCAGCGCCGGAGCCGTTCTCGCCGTTTCTTTTTTTCCGTCTCAAGTGGCGGTTCCGGTCGTCATCGGGATGCTTTTTCAGCAAATCCTTGCCGCTTTGTTCGGCTATTTGCTGAGACGCTTTGAACTTAAGCCGGTCGTGATGAAGTATGAAAAAAACCGCTCAGCTACGTGAGCGGTTTTTTCCGTACAGCCAGCTTAGTGCTGCATTGAATTGTCGTTTGAATGCTTCTTGATGGTGCACGGCGCCTTCTTCAACAGTGAAAGAGAGCTGAGATTGAGAAAAGCCTTTTTGCCTCAGGCTTTCATGCACGTCTTTATTTTGTCGGATCATGTTGTTTTGGATGTTGTTTTTATGCTCAGCTTCGCGGCTGCCGACAGACATATAGATACGCCCCCGTGCCGGACGCAAAGATGCGGAGCGGACATAATCTGCTGATTTTTCATACCAGAAGGAACCGGAAATACAACCGATTCTGCCGAATATTTCAGGCTTTTGCAGCATCGCGTATATCGAAAACAGTCCGCCTAATGACGCGCCGATCAGGCCTCTTGTTTCCGGATGTGCAGAAATGTGATGCATATCTTCTACAGTTGGAATGATGACATTTGTCAGCTCCTCGAGAAAGAGCCTCCCTTTGCCGCCGAAATCATGAAACGCAGGGCTCAGGGAAGGCGCGGGCCACGGCGTGTACTCATCGAGCCTGTCAGCCGGTTTGATGCCGATGAAAATCAATTCGGGAAGTGTACCGTTCGCAAATTGGGATTCAAGTTTATCCATCTGTTCTAAAAACAAAGAACCCCCGTCCAGTACGTACACACAGGGTAAAGCCCCTGTTTGAACCGAATAGGAGGGAGGAAGATACACAGTGCATTCCTTTCCGTTTATCCGGTGTTCTGTAAGGGTGCCTCTCATGCATCCAGCCCCTTCTTTTGCTTAAACAGAAGAAAAAAGAAATAAGGAACGCCGAGAATCGCAAGAATAATTCCCGCCGGCACTTCTGAAGGCTGAAAGAACAATTTGCCCGCAAAGTCGGCGGATATGACGAGGAGCATACCGACCAATCCGCTGACCGGTAATGAGTATCTGTGCTCAATCCCGGCGAGCCTGCGGGAAATATGGGGCGCGATCAGTCCGACAAATGCCATGCTGCCCGCTGCGGTTACACATGCGCTGATCAAAGCGATGCAGGCAATGAGTAAAATCGTTTTTTCTTTATTGGTTGAAACACCGAGGCTTTTCACCGTGTCCTCATCGAAACGAATGGTATCCAGCAATGACGTTTTCGCCATAAGCAGAGGAATGAACACGATCAGCCACGGAAGGATCGCCGTAATGGTCATCCAGTTTGCCGACCAGATACTGCCGTTTTTCCAAACCATCGCCATCTCATAATCCTGCGGGTCCATTTTTAATGAAAGAAATAAAGACAGCGCGCTGAATCCGGAATTCATGGCGATCCCGACGAGAATAATTCTGCCCGATTCCAGATGCCCCCGGTGCCAGGCGAAAATATAGATCAGCACGGCCGCCATCAATCCTCCGATGAGGCCGAAGACAGGCATACCCATCGCAGAGGCAAGTGCCGTCGCTTCAGATTGTCCCTGAAACAGAAGCATAAACGTGACGATTCCGGCTCCGGCTCCTGCATTAATGCCCAAAATACCGGGATCGGCAAGACCGTTTTTGGTAATGGCCTGAATAACGGCTCCGGCTATCCCCAATCCGAGCCCGATGGCAGCAGCCATGACAATGCGCGGCAGCCTCAGCTGAAACAGCAAAATGTCATATTGCGGATTCGGATGGATGCGGAAAAGCGTACTGAGCAGTTCACCCGGCTTTGCGGAAAAAGAACCGCTTGTCATGCTGAAATAGCTTACGAGCAATATGAGAGCAATCAGAATGATATAAATTCCGGCCATTTTACGCACCACGCTGATCCCCTCCTTTTCTTTTAATCAAATAAAGAAAGAAAGGAACACCGATGATAGAAGTGACAACTTCAATAGGCGTCTCAAAGGGATAATTGATGAATCGGCTGGCAAGGTCGCAAAGAGTCAGGAAGACGCCGCCGATGATGCACGCGCATGGGATCAGCCTGCTGTAGTCCGATCCGACGAGAAAACGTGTGATGTGCGGAACGACCAAACCGACAAAGGCAATTTTTCCGGCGAGTGCCACCGAGCTTCCGGTCAATATAACAACGGCCGCCATCGCCATGAGTTTGATGGTTCTTTTCTGCTGTCCCAGACTTTTTGAAATGTCGTCTCCTAATGATACGGCAGTGACCTTTTTGCTGAGAATCATGGCCGTGATGATTCCGATCGCAAAAAACGGGACGGCCAGTTTCAAAAAATCAGGGTTCATTTGATGCAGTCTCGCACTGTACCAAAAACTGAGATCCTGCGAAATTTGAAAATAAATCGAAAGCGCAGCCGACAGACTGCTGAGAAGCATACTTGTCACCGTTCCGATGATGGCAAGCTGCACCGGGGTAAAACCGCCGGGAAGAATGGAGGCCAGCCCGAAAACAAGAGCGGCGCCGAATGCGGAACCGATAAACGAGTATATGATCATTTCAATGGATGTCGATTGAGGGAGCAATACCATGCAAAGGGTGATGATAAAAGCGGAGCCGTCCGACACACCCATGATCGAAGGCGAGGCCAGATAGTTCCGTGTGATTCCCTGCATGAGCGCTCCGGAAACAGCAAGGGCTGCGCCGATAAACATAGCGCCGGCAGCCCTCGGGATTCTTGAATGCCATATGATCTGATGGTCGGTATTCTCCGGATTAAAGTGCAGCAATGCGGAGAACACGGTATGGATGTCAAGCTGCTTTGCGCCGTATAAAACGGAAAGCAGCAGTGACAGAACAATGGCAATCGGTGAAGCAATGATAATCATGTGTGTCCGCCGTTTTGCATACATGTGAAAAACCTACTCTTTATTAGTCTTGAGTCAATTTGTCAGCCGCAACCTGTAAGAAGCTGATTTTACTCCACGCGGTTCCGCCTTGGGCTAATGGATCAATCGTATTGACGTATACATGGTCTTTTTTGACTGCCTTCAGGCTCTTCCAGATCGGATTTTTCTCTAAGTCTTTCAAAGCGTCCGGCTTATCTGCGTTTTCGTCATCAGAGAATTGTACGAAGATATGGTCAGGGTTCATTTCGCTTAATTTTTCAAGAGAAATCAGTTCCTGCGCTTTCGCCGCTTTGACTTCGTCCGGCGCCTTCAGGCCTAAATCACCGTAAAGCGTGGAGTTGAAATATACTTGTTCAGGATAAATATAAATATTGCCTTGTCTGATTCTGATGACCAGCGCGTTTGACTGTTTCGCTTTGCTGTTGATCTTTGTTTTTGTCTTTTTCAGGTCCTGTTCGTAATCTGCGATGATTTTTTTCGCTTTTTTCTCTTTATCTGTAAGCTGGGCGAGCAGCATCATGTTTTCTTTCCAGTTTGATGAGATATGAGAGACAGGGATCGTTTCAGCGGTGCCGCTCAATTTTTTCAACGTTTTTTCCGGGAATTTGGTTGATGCCAGAATGACGTCCGGCTGCAGCTCAAGAATTTTTTCCATATTCGGCTGCATTTTTTCTCCCGTAGATACGGATTTATCTGTAATATCTTTAAACAGTTCCGGGAATTTGCCGGAGAAAGAAATTGCCCCTGCCGGATGAACGTCAAGCAATTTGGCGTCTTCCATTGATTCTACGCTGCCTGTAATGGCGATTTTGTCAGTCGGCGCTTTGACTTCATATGTTTTTCCGAGATATTCGATTTTCTTTTTATCTGAAGAAGCGTCCTTTCCTTTACTTGCTGTATCAGATGTTTCTGAGCTTCCGCAAGCCGCGGCCGTGAAAGCCAAAAGCAAAATCATGAAAGCGAATGCCAATTTCTTCATCTATTGTTCCTCCTGTTCAATTGATAACTATTATCAATTGGAATTATAGAGAATGAACAGGGATAAGACCATGGATAATTTCCGGCATTACCATGGACGATCTTCGGATAAAATGGAAATGCTTTGCTCGATCATCCGCTGATGTCCGCTTGGAGAATATTCAATCCACGGGTCAGATGATATGGGAAACACGCGTTTATTGCTGACGGCTCTAAGGTTCTGCCATATCCCGGTCTGCTGAATCCGCTGAAAATAACGAAGCGTTTCCGGTTCTTTACAAGTGAAAAGCATGATGCAGTCAGCCTGGCAATCCGCCAGCATGTCCAAGGAAATCTTTTCGTCAGGAGCAAAAGATTCCGGTTTTGCGGAGGCAAAGCCTAAATCACCGAAGAAGACATCCTCAATACTGTTGTTATGGGCGATGTACATATTTTCTTTATATACACGGACAAATAAGAACCGCTGATGCCGCACGTGTTTCAGAGCATCTTTCGCTGAATGGGCGAGACTTTGATAAGCTTTAAGCCAGTGCCGCGCTTCCTGCTCTTCATTCAAATATGCGGCTGTGCGAAGAAACTGGTCTCTCCAATTCTCTTGAGCCGGAAGGTAAAAAACGTCAGTGATGTCATTCAGGCGCTGTTTTTCTTCTTCACTGACAGAATCAAGACTGAAAATGATGTCCGGGGCAGCTTGGGAAAGCGTGTGCAGGTTCTCTTCCCAATTTGCATTATAGCGGTAAGCACTCAGGTGAACCGGAATATCGGAAGAGAATTGTTTGTAATAATAGGCCGTCCATTTCGGGTGCAGCGCCGCAGCATAAGGCACGTGATGCAGAGGAATCAGATGCCCCATCGTTTCTTTTCCGTACGCGGCCATTTTTGTGCGCCTTTTTTTCATATAGCTTGTAGGTGAGCTGCCGGTATGTTTTTTAAAGATGCGGCTGAAATAAAATTCGTCTTGGTAGCCGATTTGATGAGCGATTTCCCGCAGTTTGCAGTTTGCTTTGGCCATCAGTTTTTTCGCATTGGTTATGCGGATGTCTGTGATATATTCAGTTACGCTCTGCCCGTATAGTTTTTTAAAGGTTTCACTGTAATGCTTGGGACTGATTCCCGCCATATGAGCGAGCTGGGTGAGCGTGATTTTTGTGTCGGACTGAGCATGTATGAATTGTTTTGTCTGTTCGATCGCCGCTTTCGTATTATTTTGATGGCATACTTTTGCGGCATAAAGGTCATACATCAGCTGCTGAAAGTCGGCTGTATATTTCATTTTCTGCAATGCATCCGCCGATCGCACGTTTTCAGAAAGTGACTGAAGCCGGCTTGTCAAATGATCAACCGTTTGTAAATTCATTTGCTGAAGTCCGTGGAAGATGTCTTCCCCGTTATCCGGAAGCATCGCTTCATCATCTGATGAATAGGAGAAAACACGGAGTCTGACGATATACAAATGGATGCCGCCTGACGGTATAGGGGCAATATTGAATGTCTCATCACAAGGACAGATGTAGAGCGTTTCCTTCTGCAGCGGAAAGCTGTCTGTTCCGATATCAATTTGTCCCTCGCCTTTCACATGAAAGATCAATACGGGGGAATCAGTGAGCTGATGCTCTGACAGAAGGTCGGCTGTTTTTTTT
>NZ_ML064927.1:0-13679 GCF_003676355.1 Bacillus sp. L75 | reverse complement strand
GCGGGTCTGACACACACTCGTCCCTAGCTTTGGGATGAGTGTGTTTTTTATTTTATTAAAAATAAAGGAGAGATCAGACCGTGAAGGAGCCACACATTGTGATTACTTTTCCTGATGGGAAACAAAAAAAATACCGGAAAGGCGTTACGTTAGAAGAGATCGCACAATCAATCAGTCCGAGTCTGAAAAAGGCATCTGCCGCCGGAAAGATAAACGGATCGTTATATGATCTTAGAAGAAGCATTCAGATTGACGCGGCGATTGAACTGTGCAGTTTTCAGTCTGAAGCGGGACTGGAAGTGATGAGACACACAGCAGCACACGTATTGGCGCAAGCGGTAAAACGTCTGTATCCGAAGGTTTGTTTAGGGATCGGACCCGTTATTGAAAATGGCTTTTATTATGATTTTGATATGGATGAAACGATTACTGAAAAAGACCTGGCCGTCATTGAAAAAGAGATGAACCGAATCATTTCGGAAAATCCGGAATTTATCAGAGAAGAAATCTCCAGAGAAGAGGCAGAGCAGCTGTTTGCTCATGAACCGCTGAAGCTTGAGCTCTTAGCGGGTATTCCGCAGACTGATACAATCAGTATATACCGCCAGAGCGAATTCATTGATTTATGCCGGGGTCCGCACTTGGCGTCTGCCGGACAGATAAAAGCTTTTTCGCTCACTCATGTATCAGGGGCTTATTGGCGCGGCGACAGCAACCAAAAAATGCTCCAGCGCATCTATGGAAAAGCATTTTCCTCAGAAAAGGAGCTGAACAGACATTTTCAGCTGTTGAAAGAGGCGGAGATGAGAAATCATCGGAAATTGGGAGCGGAGTTACAACTTTTTATGTTTTCGGAAGAAGCGCCGGGTATGCCTTTTTATCTGCCGAACGGTCAGTTTATCCGAAACACGCTTGAATCATTTCTGCGTTCGAAGCAGGATGCCTATCATTATCAGGAAGTGCGCACCCCTATGATGATGAACCAGCGTCTTTGGGAGCAATCCGGTCACTGGGAACATTATAAAGAGAATATGTATTTCTCGGAAGCCGATCATCAGCGCTTCGCGTTAAAGCCGATGAACTGCCCCGGCCACATGCTCTTATTTAAAGAAAAGCTTCGTTCTTATCGTGATCTTCCGATTCGGATGGCTGAGTTCGGTCAGGTGCACCGTCACGAATTCAGCGGGGCGCTTAATGGCCTGCTCCGCGTCAGATCTTTTTGCCAGGATGACGCACACATTTTTGTAACGCAGGATCAAATCGAGAGTGAAATCGCTTCGGCGCTGCAGCTTATTCACGAGGTGTACACCGCATTTGGTTTTTCCTATGATATTGAGCTGTCAACAAGACCGGAAGATTACATGGGAAGCGAACACTTGTGGGACAGGGCTGAGAGCGCATTAGAAAAAGTATTAAAAGAACAGGGATATCGTTTTCGGTTTAATCGGGGAGATGGTGCATTTTACGGACCGAAAATTGATATTCATATAAAAGATGCGCTGAACCGGAGCCATCAATGCGCCACTGTCCAACTGGATTTTCAAATGCCGGAGAAATTTGATTTAACATATATTGATGAAAAAAACCAAAAAGTCCGTCCTGTTGTCATTCACCGGGCGGTATTCGGATCTCTCGACAGATTTCTCGGAATCATTACAGAACATTTCGGGGGAGCGTTCCCTTTATGGCTTGCACCGGTACAGGCAAAAATCATCCCAGTATCAAACACCGCACACCGGGACTGCGCAGAACAGGTGCATTGGCAAATGAAGAAAGCGGGTATCCGGGCTGAGCTTGATCAGCGCGATGAAAAACTCGGCTATAAAATCAGAGAAGCACAAATGAAAAAAATCCCGTATATTGCTGTTGTGGGAGATCGAGAGTGCCGCCATCAATCTGTACATGTAAGGCAATACGGGCGGGAAGACACATTTGAAGAGAATGTGAGTGATTTTATTTCCCGGATCATAAGAGAGGCAAAACAAAAAATAGAGATTTAACAAAAACAACATTGACATATCGTAAAATCACGATATAATAAAGCGTATGAAACCTATTGATGTTTTTAAAGCGTTGTCTAATGAGTCACGGCTTGAGATTTTACAATGGCTGAAAGAGCCGGACCGTCACTTCGCCCCGCATGATGGCATTGATATGAATGAGATCGGAGTATGTGTCAGCCAGATCACCGATAAGCTTCAGATGACACAGTCAACGGCGTCTCAATATCTTTCCATCCTTCAGCGGGCGGGCCTTATCCAAACAAAACGGATTGGCAAATACACCTATTATAAAAGAGATGAAGAAGCGATAAAGGCGATGGCCGATTATTTTCAGCGCGAAATGTAGGGCTGAATCCTTTAGAAGAGGGATTCAGTTTCTTTTTCCAACTACACATCGACATATTGCGATTTGTTTCTGTTTTTCAACTCTTTATATCGATATATCACAATATATCTTTATATAAATCATCAATGAAGGAGTGTGTCAGGTGCAAAATACCTGGAAGATTTACATTTTGGCAATTATCAGTTTTTTAGTGGGGACGTCTGAATATGTGATATCAGGGATGCTTGATAAAATTGCAGGTTCCTTGGGAGTTACTGTGGCAGCGGCAGGGCAGCTGATTACGATTTTTTCACTTGTTTATGCAATCGGAACGCCTGTCATGATGGCCCTTACAGCAAAACTGGACAGAAGGAAGCTCATGATCTATGCTCTGGGGCTGTTTGTTATCGGGAATATCATTTCTTTCCTTGTGCAGGGATTCGGCTTATTTGCGGGAGCGCGGGTGATCATGGCGCTTGGAGCAGGAACTGTGGTGGTCACCGCGCTTACGATCGCAGCAAAAATCGCTCCCCCGGGAAAACAGGCAAGTTCTCTCGCAACCGTCATTATGGGGTTTACGGCGGCGCTCATTATCGGTGTTCCGATCGGAAGAACCGTGTCTGAAGCTTTTGGCTGGAAGGTGGTTTTTGCCGGAATTGCGGCAATCGGAATCATTGCCATGCTTATTATACGTTTCGCGTTGCCTGAGATAAAAGGAGATAAACCGGTGCCGCTCATTCAGCAATTTTCTCTTTTGAAGAAACGAAAGGTGGCTGTCGGGCTGGCCATTACGTTTTTTTGGCTCGGAGGCTATTCGGTTGCGTATACGTACCTTTCTCCGTATTTACTGAACGTTACTCATATCGGAAGCGGAATACTGAGTACATTGCTGCTTATTTTCGGTGTTGCAAGTCTTGCCGGTTCTAAAGCAGGCGGTTTCAGCGCAGACAAATGGGGGGCGCGTATGACATTAACCGGCGGAATGGCGCTTCATGCTATCATGCTCATGTTATTGCCGTTTGTCACACATTCTGCTTTCGGAGCGGCGGCAGTGCTTATTTTTTGGTCCTTCGCCGCCTGGTCATCTGGGCCTGCTCAGCAGTATCATTTGGCAACGATGGAGCCTGAATCATCGGGTGTATTACTTGGCCTCAACCAGTCTGTCATGCAGCTGGCTATGGCAGCCGGAGCGGGCATCGGGGGCATTGTTGTCACCCATCTGTCTCTTGCGTCAGTGACATGGATCGGATCAGCGGGTGTTGTCATCGCGATGTGCGGCGTGCTTTCGCTTGCGTCATTAACGTCTGAAAAAACCTCATCTGAATACAGTGCAGAATAAACAAAAGCCTCATTTCTCAGCTTGAGAAACGAGGCTTTTTGTCTTGTCATTTTTCACATTTTTTCAAGTTTACGCCGATTGCGGCTCCGTTTCGGCTTGAGTCGGCAACTCCGGTGAAGGTGCCGTTTTCACGGTCGATCAGGATGCTTTGCACATTCCCGATATCAACCGGGCTGCTGCCGAATTTATGCCCCATTTCGTTCAGTTTTGTGCGGGCTTCTTCCGGCACTCCTTTTTCATATCGATAGGATGTCATGCTGTTTGTGTAAATTCTCGGCTCTTCGACCGCCGCTTTCAGATCCATGCCGTACTCAACTTTGTTCAGGATCGTTTGCAGGACGGAAGAAATAATCGTTGCTCCGCCGGGGGAGCCGACAGTCAGGACAGGTTCGTTATTTTTGAATAAAATAGTCGGAGTCATGCTGCTGAGCGGACGTTTATTCGGCTGCACTTCATTTGCACCGCCAGGCACCGCATCAAAGTCTGTTAACTCATTATTCAACACAACGCCGTATCCGGGAACCATAATGCCGGAACCGAACAGCTGTTCAATCGTTGTCGTATAAGATACGACATTGCCGAAGCGATCAGTTACCGTGAAGTGAGTCGTTTGGCCTTCTTGTTTGTCAGTCGGCTGCTCCACTTGTTTATAGTTTGCAGAACCTTCCTGATAGGCCCAAGGGTCGCCGGCTTTCGGTTTTTTATTGACTTTATCAATATCTATCAGCTGTCTGCGGGCATTGATATAATCTGGATTCAAGAGGCCTTTGAGAGGGACGTTGACGAATTCTGGATCCCCGGCAAATGCGGCGCGGTCAGCGTAAGCCAAATGCATCGTTTCTGCGAGAAGCTGATATTTTTGCCAAGAACGGATATCATATTGAGAAAGCTTAAAATCATCCAGAAGGTTCAGCATTTGCAACAGGAAAACACCGCCCGAGCTTGGAGGAGGAGCAGTTGCGATATGATAGCCCTGGTAATCTCCCCAGATCGGTTCGTCAATCGTCACATTGAAGTTTTTAATATCTTTTTCTGTCATTGAGCCGCCGAATTCCTGCACTGTTTCCGCAAGCTTTTTGGAGAATGCTCCGTCATAGAATGCTTTTGTGCCTTTGTACTTAATAGCTGTAAATGTTTTGGCTAAGTCTTTTTGGATGAGTGTGTCTCCTTCTTTCAGAGGTTCTCCGTCCGGAAGAAACACGTCTTTTGCAGCAGTGTGTGATAATTTGTCTTTATAATCTGAGATGGCATCAGCTAAAACCGAATCGATCGGAAAGCCTTTTGAGGCAAGTTTAATGGAAGGGGTGATGAGTTGTTTCATGGAGCGTGTGCCCCATTTGTCGAGCGCTTTTTCAAGTCCTTTTAATGTTCCCGGAACACCGACTGCAGTCCCTTTCGTAACGCGTTCGGAGAAAGGGATGGCTTTGCCGTTTTCGTCAAGGAACATATCCGGTGTTGCGCCTGCCGGTGCGCGTTCTCGGCTGTCGATAATGGTGGTGTCTTTCGTCTTCGCATCATAAACCATCATAAATCCGCCGCCGCCGATTCCTGACATCATAGGTTCAGTTACGTTTAATGCGAATTGAATGGCAACCGCGGCGTCAATTGCATTGCCGCCTTTTTTCAGCACGTCGGCACCGATTTGTGAAGCGAGAGGGTGGGCGGTGGCAACCATGCCGTCTTTGCCGACATCTACCTGTTTGTAGTCGTCATAGGAAAACGGGTGTTTCTTAGCCTGAGCGTGATAAGGGATGCTTCCGGCCGCGAGCAACGTACTGAGCAGAACGATAAAACAGAGATTCATAAACTTTTTCTTTTTCATAGTCTGCCTCCTTTGTTTTCCGCTTACAATTATAGAGTAAGTAAAATGTGCTGTTTTCACAAGTGACAAACGGAATAGTCCGGTGCGCAAAAAGCCGGAGTTTCTGTGTGAATGTAATCAGTCGCAAATAGGCTAAATGGGAAACCGGACTGAAAAAGCTGTGAAACAAGCATAAAGACAAAAAATAAGCTACAATGAACAAAACAGAATTCACTCACATGACATATGAAAGGAACGTGAGCCATGTATTTAACGATCAAAGAGACAGCGGAGTTTACCAGTCTTCCTGAAGAATATGTGCACAATCTTGTTTTGACGAATAAAATAAGGGCCGTCCATGACGGACAGCAATATTTAATCAACAAGGAACAATTTCAAACCCATCTCGAGCAGTTGGAAAAATACAAGGAAATGATTCAAGAGTTTTTAAATGAGCCGCTTCCTGAAGACATTGATGTAAAAGATGAAGACTAGGACACAATTTCATATTGTGTCTTTTTTTTGCATTTTTTTCGGTTGCTCACAAAAAAACGGATGCTCAGATTTCTTTTTAAGGACGTTGTTTTCATTTTTTAATGCCTTGGGCCTCTATTTGTTTAAAAGCTTGTCACCGGGCTGAAAATGATGTTTTTGAGGAATTTGTTGAAACTGCGTATCTGATTCCCCTTATGTAACACTATGTATATTATGTTACATAAGACCCTTTATCCTTTATCATTCAACGGGTTTCGGCTATAATAGTAACATAATGCTCAATATGTTACTTTACTATTATAAGGGGTTTTTTGATGCATATCGTACAGCCGATCCGAAGTTTGGAGAAGATCCAGGAAGTCAAACAGTATTTAATGAAGAAAAGTGATCGTGATTATTTTTTATTTATTTTCGGCATGAACAGCGCACTGCGGATTTCTGATGTTCTGCCGCTTCGCGTGAGGGATGTAAGGAACAAAGACCACGTGTGGGCAACCGAAAGCAAAACGAGAAAGAAAAGAAAAATTCTGATACTGGAGTCTTTAAAGGCCGACATATACGCTTATACAAAAGACATGAAAGAAGATGACTATTTGTTTAAATCGAAACGGACGAATAAGCCCATATCCCGGATTCAGGCATACAGAATATTAAAGGAAGCGGCTGCCGCTTGCGGGTTGGAGGAAATCGGAACGCACACGCTTAGAAAGACGTTCGGGTATCATTTTTATCAGAGGACAAAAGACATTGCTGAACTGCAGAGGATTTTGAATCATTCTTCTCCGTCTATTACAATGCGTTATATCGGAATAGATGAAGATACGACGAGAGCCGCCTATAAAGTGTTCGGAGGACTGTAGGCTTGAAAAAAACGGCCGCCAGCGTTACTATAATAGAAGCAGGCTCTAGTAGCACAGCGGATAGTGCAGCAGTTTCCTAAACTGCAGGTCGGGAGTTCGAATCTCTCCTAGAGCGTTTTTTGTATGAGATAGGCGCAGCTTAATAATGTCGGTAAAACAAAAACCCCCTTGTTATACAAGGGGGTTTTGAGTTGAATATTTTGTGAGAACCTGGTGGAAATGATGTGAAAAAAGCCCGCTGTAAGCAAGCGGGCTTTTTCTTATATGACAGCATCAAATTGATTGACTTTCCAAACGTTGTTTTCTTTTACGAATGTTACATCGCGTTTTGCTGACGGAGAACCGTCAAGAGTCGGTACAGTGAAGCGGTATGTTTGGATGCTTCTTTTTTTAGAAAGAAGGGTCATTTTTGCTTTTTTCCAATTCAGGAGGTTATCTCCGTCGCCGACCGGAACAGCCAATTTGCCGTCTTTTACAGTGAAGTGGTAATCTTTGAGCCCTTTGTCAATCGCTTGCTTTGTAAAAGCGGGTGTCAGATATTTTACGGCTTTCGCTTTTGTTCCGAGGTCTTTGCACATAAATACATATTGCAGATTTTGATATTCAAACGGTTCAGATGTGCAATTTGCGTTTGATTTAAGCGCACCGCCGCTCATTGTATTCCAGAAATGTTCTCTCGCTGACAGGGCCAGCTGAAGTGCTTGTTTTTGTGTAAGGTCATTAGGTGCATTTTTTGCGGTCGCAGCAGTGCCCAATGATAGAATCAATGTAATAGTAGTGAGGAATAATAGCCATTTTTTCATGATATAATCTCTCCTTCAATCAATCTCTTTCTCTTATGTTACAAATGTTACAATAATTACGGTAAGATTACAATACCTTTTCAGAAATATTTTCCGGACTTTTTATTTTTATGGTTTATTTTCATGTAAGACGTGAGAAAAAGATAAAGAGTTTCATTGAACAAAAGGTTTTTACAAGCTGTCTGCTGAATAATAAAATGGAAGAAAATCAAAAAAGGAGTCCTACATATGGAAGTACAAGATCATTTAGAAACAGCGGAAGGCCGCGGCCAGTCAGTCTGGCGATCGATGTCACTGTTTTTAGTGCCGCTGCTTTTAAGCAATGTATTGCAATCTGTCGGCCAATTGGTCGGAATGGTATTTGTCGGAAGGTGGCTCGGAGTCGATGCGCTTGCCGCTGTATCGTCTTTTTTTCCGCTGTTTTTTCTGCTGATCTCCTTTACGATCGGAATCGGTTCGGGAAGTTCCATTCTGATCGGGCAGGCTTACGGCGCGAAAAACGAAGAGAGGATGAAGGCGATTGTCGGCACTACACTGACTTTTACCTTTATGCTCGGTGTTGTCCTGGCAGTTGTCGGCAGTGTGTTTACGCTTGATATTCTGCGGCTGATGGGAACGCCGGAAAACGTAATAGATGTCAGTGTCCGATATGCGCGCATTTTGTTTTGCGCAATGCCGCTGATGTTTTTATATTTTGCGTATACGACATTTTTACGCGGAACGGGAGATTCAAAGACTCCGTTTTATACGTTAATCGTCAGTACAGTCATAAACATCGGGCTCTTGCCCTTATTGATTCTCGGGCTTTTCGGACTTCCGAAGTTCGGCATTTACGGTTCGGCGTATGCAACCGTGATTTCAAACATCGTGACATTTATCGTACTCATGGTTTATTTGCGGAAAAGGAAACATCCATTGGCATTTGACCGGACTGCGCTCCGTTCTCTTAAAATGGACAAAAAGCTGCTCGCGCTTTTACTCCGTCTCGGTATTCCGTCGAGCATCAATATGATTCTCGTGTCACTTTCTGAAATTGCGGTCATTTCATTTGTCAATCATTACGGATCAAACGCGACGGCTGCTTACGGGGTCGTCAACCAAGTGGCGAGTTATGTGCAGATGCCGGCGGTAAGCCTCGGTATCGCCGTTTCCATTTTTGCCGCCCAATCCATTGGCGCCAATCAATTCGGCCGGCTGAAACAGGTCATCAAAGTCGGCATCGGCCTGAATTATTTGATCGGCGGGGTTTTGATTGTGCTGATTTACACCTTCTCCCGGCAGATACTTGCTTTGTTTTTAACAGATCAGGATACACTCCACATTGCCCGCAATCTGATTATGATTACCCTTTGGAGCTATTTGATTTTCGGTCACGCTCAGATCGTTTCAGCGACAATGCGGGCGAGCGGTACGGTGTTATGGCCGACGATTATCAGTATTTTTGCGATTTGGGGAATTGAAGTGCCTGTGGCCTTTATTCTTTCTCATTATACGAATCTCGGCATTCTCGGCATTTGGGTCGGTTATCCGGCGGCTTTTGTCGTCAGCCTGCTGCTGCAATACGGATATTACCGGTTTGTATGGAAGAAAAAACAGATTACCCGGCTGATTCAATAAGGTTTTACCGCACATCGCTCAGTTCATACGGGCGATGTTTTTTTTAGAGAAGGAAAATGAGTTTAGAAAATGGAATTCCTATACATGCTAGAAAACAAGGAAAGGGCAGGTGCTTATGACGATTGAACATACGACTTATTTAGGGGCTTCAGCCATAAAAGCGGAGACTGATCAGGCTGAATGCATCATTGTGCCGGAGTGGGGATCAAATGTCATATCGCTTCGGGATAAAAGAACCGGTATGCGGCTTCTGAGAGAACCGGAAACTGCGGAGCAATTCCGCAAAAAACCGATGCTGTACGGCATTCCCGTTTTATTCCCGCCGAACCGGATTACGGATGGGACGTTTCGTTTTGACGGCCGCGCGTATCAATTTGAGATAAACGAAGAGGATAAACATAATCATATTCACGGCTTTCTTCACAATCAGCATTGGAAAGCGACGGCAGCGAAAGAAGAGGGGGATGGAATGAAAGTCGAAACAGAAATTGATCTTTCAAAGATTCCCCGTGTTCATAAACAATTTCCGCACGATGTCATTGTCCGGATGACCTATACATTAAAAGACAATGTGTTTACGCAGCGGGCGCTGATTATGAATAAGGGAACGGAGGCTTTTCCTTGGGGGCTCGGCTATCATTCAACTTTTGTTTTCAATGAAGAGCGATCCCGTCTATTTTTGACGGCTGACCGCATGTGGGAATTAAATGAACGTTTCGTGCCGACGGGCCGTTTATTGGATGTTCCTGATAAAGAAGCGTTCCGTCATGGGATGTCTTTGAAAAATAAACAGTTTGACGATGTTTTTCTATCTTCCGGACGGAATGGCGGCAATAATGAAGCTGTTATTTATCATCCGGATGAGCAATTATCCGTTTTGTATCAAGCAGACACGTCTTTCAAGCATTGGGTGGTATATAACGGTGACGGAAAGCAGGGGTTTGTCAGTCTTGAGCCTTATACTTCCGTTACAGATGCATTTAATCTGAATCAGCCTGCATCACTGACAGGGCTTCAGATTCTGAAACCGGGCGAAGAAGCGGCTGCGTCATCCAGGATCACCATTTTGCATGACGAAGAATAGGAAAGAGGCGGGATAACATTGAAAACATATGTGAAACGCTTGTGCGCGGTGATTCTGCTTTTGGTCATTGCCGCAGTTCCTTATATTGATGAGGCGGCTAAGGCGGCTGAACAAAAAAATACTTTGCAAAAAGAGCTGGAACACATTCTGGATGAAGAACCTGCTTTAAAGGGAGTTTCAGCGGGCGTCAGTGTCCGGTCAGCAAAAACAGGGGAGGTGCTGTTCGGCAGCCGGGAAGATATGCGGCTGAGGCCTGCATCACTGATGAAGCTGCTGACGGCATCTGCGGCGCTTTCCGTTCTCGGAGAAGATTACACCTTTAAGACAGAAGTACGGGCAGACGGCGCCGTGAAAGGAAAACAGCTGCGCGGAAACCTTTATCTCAGGGGAAAAGGCGATCCGACCCTATTGGCTTCTGATTTTGAGAAGATGGCTAAACAGGTCAAAGCCAGAGGCATCCATGTCATTAAAGGAGATCTGATCGGGGATGATTCGTGGTATGACGATACCAGGTATTCAGTTGATCTTCCGTGGAGTGATGAAGGCCAATATTATGGCGCGCAAGTATCAGCTCTTACCGCTTCCCCAAATGAGGATTATGATACCGGAACGGTGATTGCGGAAATCAGCCCGGCAAAACAGCCCGGTAAAAAGCCGCGCATTTCGATTTCCCCCCATACGGACGTCGTTCGTGTGAAAAATGAAGTGAAAACCGTCGCTTCTGATGAAGCGAAAGAATTGACGGTTGAACGGGAGCACGGCGGCAATGTGATTACGATAAAGGGAACCATACCTGCCGGCTCGGCAAAGGCAAGAGAATGGGCGGCAGTGTGGGATCCGTCGTCCTATGCTTTAGATTTATGGAAACAAGCGCTTACTAAACAGGGTATAACTGTAAAAGGGAAAATCAGAACAGGGCGAATGCCGCACCGCACCCAGCTCGTCACATCACGGACATCCATGCCTCTTTCAGAATTATTGATCCCGTTTATGAAACTGAGCAACAACGGGCACGCCGAAATTCTGATCAAGGAAATGGGAAAAGTGAAAAAAGGGGAGGGCAGCT
This sequence comes from Bacillus sp. L75, assembly GCF_003676355.1. NCBI lineage: Bacteria > Bacillati > Bacillota > Bacilli > Caryophanales > Bacillaceae > Bacillus > Bacillus sp. L75. The sequence continues at coordinate 2,286 of NZ_ML064927.1, read as the reverse complement.
GGGAAAAGGGCTTGGACGTGATGAAATCGGAGCTCAAATCGTTCGGGCTCAATCCGGATAAATTGATTGCAAGAGACGGATCCGGCGTTTCTCATATTAACGGCGTATCCGCCGGTCAAATCGGAGAGCTTTTGTATGCGGTTCAGAAAGAAAAGTGGTACCCGGCTTTCCTTCGTTCGCTCCCTGTCGCCGGTGCAAGCGACAGAATGACGGGAGGCACTCTTCGGAACCGGCTGAAGAATACTCCGGCAGAGGGCAAAATTAAAGCGAAAACCGGGTCACTAACATCAGTCAGTTCGATTGCCGGCTATGCAGACACAAAAACAGGAGATACGCTTATTTTTTCCGTGCTTCAAAACGGGCTGCTTGACGAAGATGACGGAAAAGACATTGAAGACAAAATCGCAGTCGTGCTGGCAAATCAATAAGAAGGGCCGAATCCTTAGAGGATTCGGCTTTTTTTGATGTCTGTAAAACATTATATTGCGATTATGAATCAATCTTTTCAAAAAGTAATATCGGCAATATCCTTCCTTTTTTTTACATACCGCTTTCTTACATGTTCACCGATTATTCATTTTTTAACATAAAACTTCTTTTCGGGAGGAAAACCTTTTTAAAAGCGCAATTAATTATACATTTTATTCCTTATTATAGTGTTTAAGAACCAGTTTACAGTATGCATACATACCGTTTTACATGGTATAAAGATTATAGAAATGAAGAAGTGAAGTGAGGAATATATACTATATTCTAAAAAATGTTAGAGAAAATTTAATTTTTTATTGTGATTTCTAAAATATGTTTTAAAATAATGCTTATATGGATGATTAAGTCATATGCTGTCGAAATTTAATTGTAATTATTTCACTTTCTTATCCTCTTAAATTGAAGCGGAGGGATTCCATTGGAGAACACTGTTTATTCTTTAACTCACGCACAAAGAAGAGTGTGGTTTACGGAGCTGCTCGAACCGGGCACAAGTATCTGCAATCTCGCGGCATGCGTCAAATTCAGGGGGGACATCGATTTTGACGTACTGCGCCATGCTTTAGATTTTTCTATCTCGCAAAATGATTCGCTCAGGTTTCAACTGACAGAAGGGGACGGATCAGAACCCCAGCTGTATCTGGCGGGGCATCGGCCGATTTCTCTAGAGACTGTTGATTTTACTCATACTGATCAGGCAGAGCGGGACGCATGGATTGACACGCAGACCCGTGTTCCGTTCAAGCTGTTTCATTCACCTCTGTATCAATTTACTCTGCTTGTCATGTCAGACGAAGAAGTTTGGCTTTATTCAAAATTTCACCATATTATCATGGACGGCATCTCGCTCAACCTGCTCGGCAACCAGCTCATTGATATCTACCAAAAGATCATGCGGAGCGAGGATTTAGCTGAACATCACAAGCCTTCCTATCTCAGCTACATGGAAAAAGAACAGCAATACTTACAGTCTTCCCGTTTTCAAAAAGACCGTTCATTTTGGACTGAAACATACCGAACCGTTCCGGAACACCTTTCACTGGCGGAACGAACCTCTCATCTTAGACAAAGCACTGCGGCTTCCAGAGATACAATCACTCTTTCTCACTCCTTAGAACAATCTATCCGGCGTTTTTGCAAAGAAAATAATATCAGCATCATCTCTCTGTTTATGGCTTCGTTATACATATGCATCAGCCGTCTGACGGCTAAAAAGGATATTGCCATCGGCACTTATTACGGAAACCGGGGCTCCAGGCTCGAAAAGGATATGCTCGGCATGTTCGTCAGCACACTGCCGATCAGAATGACGGCAGATCCTGATGCAGAGTTCCTGTCCTTTGTCCGCAGCGTAGGAAAAGAGCAGCTGTCTGTTATGCGGCACCAGAAATATCCTTACAATCTTTTTGTGAATGAATTAAGGCAGACTCATCATGACCTGCAAAATATCATCGGTATTTCGATGCAGTATCAGCCGCTTGAGTGGCGTAAGGCAGACGGTTTCGATTATGAAACGGCCATGTTTTTCAGCGGACATACCGCAAACGAGCTCTCCATTTTAATTAAGGAGCGGACAGATACGGGATTGATTGAGCTGAATTTTGATTACCAATCCGCTTTATTTACTGAAACATCAATTAAACGCATTCAAACTCATTTGCTGACGATCGTTGAAAATGCCGTTAGAAATCCAGACCGGCTGATTCGGCATATTGATATGGCGGATGAAAAAGAAAAGAAACGGGTGTTATCTTCGTTTAACCGTACAGAAGCGGTTGAACCGCCGGCTCCGACGCT
>NZ_ML064926.1:0-16610 GCF_003676355.1 Bacillus sp. L75 | reverse complement strand
AAGGCAGCTCATCATGAGCTGCCTTTTTTGTTTATAAGTACTGCTTCAGGAAATTAGAAACGTAATACGGAAATTTGCGTTCCGTGACCTCTAAGAACCGGCGGATCATCACATAATCATCACTGACATGCTGTGTCAGCAGTTCATACCACCACTCCGTTTCATATCTCGCAATCATCCCGATATTGTAGAGGACCAAATAATGAATAATCATTTCCGGAAGATGCAGGAAGTGATCACGCTGAGAGGGAATGTAATATTGATTTTTCTCCAAGTGAAACAATAAATTTGGCGAAGACCAAGGTTCTCTGTCTATCGGGTCAGCCTCAAAAACCAAGTGGTTATGGTCTTTCCTCAGAAAAGACCACTTCAAATGATGGCTGATATATTCAGCAAAGCGGGAATCAGACATATTGTAATGAATCACCGCATGCTCAGGCACTGAAATAAGGTCATCTTTCAGCTCTACACGGGTCAGCCAATTCTTTTTCTCTTGGAAGTAAAAGACAGTATGCAATTCAGGTATGGCTGTCAGCAATTTCTTCATTGTGTACCGTTCTTCCTCAAGACCAGCTATCCCGAATAAGTGCTTCATTACATGAATACATAAACCATTGCGCTGCACCTTCACTTCATCATCCCTAAAGGAGTAATTTTGCTTTTTGCGTTTCCGGGCAGTCACGCCATGCGCGAGTACTGAGGCGTGGCTTGGATAGCTTGGATCTGTGGTCAGAAGACAGGCTTTCAGCAATTGTGACATCCCGTAAAACAACAGAATAGGCTTAATTTCTAAAGGGGAAAGAGATGCCTGCTTATAGAAGGACTCGGCGTGTTTGATAAAGAATATGAAGCGCTCACTGTTCTTAAACGCATATCGTTTTGGTTCTTCCATGCTGCTTTCTGTATAGACTTTATTTAGAAATTTCTGGGAAGATTCTACAGAATAAAATAATGATAACTCTTTCCACTCATGATCTCTCATATGTATTTTTAAACCCTTTCCTTTATCTAAATATTTCAACTCTTTTTCGCTTCCTTGACATGCTGTTTTCTAGTTGATAATCTACATATAATATTTTGCCGAAAAGAGGGGGATTTACTAATGTGGGAAAGTAAATTTTCAAAAGAAGGCTTAACGTTCGATGATGTACTGCTCGTACCGGCTCAATCAGACGTACTTCCGCGTGATGTGGATTTATCTGTTGAACTGACAAAGACGTTAAAGCTTAATATTCCTGTCATCAGTGCGGGAATGGATACAGTAACAGAATCAGCTATGGCGATTGCGATGGCCAGACAGGGCGGCTTGGGCATTATCCATAAAAACATGTCCATCGAACAGCAGGCTGAACATGTTGACAAAGTCAAACGTTCTGAACGGGGCGTTATTACAAATCCCTTCTTTTTAACACCTGATCATCAAGTATTCGATGCGGAGCATTTGATGGGGAAATACAGAATTTCCGGTGTTCCGATCGTAGATAATAAAGACGATCAAAAGCTTGTCGGTATCATTACAAACCGTGATCTTCGCTTTATCTCTGATTATTCAATGAAAATCAGTGATGTCATGACAAAAGAAGAGCTGGTTACGGCTTCTGTGGGAACCACATTAGACGAAGCAGAAAAAATCTTACAGAAACATAAAATTGAAAAACTCCCGTTAGTGGATGACCAAAACAAATTAAAGGGTCTTATTACGATCAAAGATATTGAAAAGGTTATCGAATTCCCGAATTCATCTAAAGATGAACACGGACGCCTTATTGTCGGCGCTGCGGTAGGCGTGACAGGCGATACAATGACACGCGTCAGCAAGCTTGTTGAAGCGAATGTCGACGTTATCGTGGTTGATACGGCTCACGGACATTCCAGAGGCGTACTGAACACAGTCGCGAAAATCCGTGAAACATATCCTGAACTGAACATTATCGCAGGAAATGTTGCAACGGCTGAAGCGACAAAAGCTCTGATTGAAGCCGGAGCAAATATTGTCAAAGTGGGAATCGGACCTGGTTCTATCTGTACGACACGCGTCGTTGCAGGTGTAGGCGTACCGCAGATCACTGCCATTTATGATTGTGCCACTGAAGCGAGAAAACACGGCGCGACAATTATCGCAGACGGCGGTATTAAATTCTCCGGAGATATTACAAAAGCGTTGGCTTCAGGCGGACATGCCGTAATGCTCGGAAGCCTGCTTGCCGGTACTTCAGAAAGCCCGGGAGAGACTGAAATCTATCAAGGCAGAAGATTTAAAGTGTATCGCGGTATGGGTTCTGTCGCTGCCATGGAAAAAGGCAGTAAAGACCGATATTTCCAAGAAGAAAATAAGAAATTCGTCCCTGAAGGTATCGAAGGACGGACTCCGTACAAAGGTCCTGTAGAAGAAACAGTGTATCAGCTTGTCGGCGGTCTTCGTTCAGGTATGGGATATTGCGGTTCAAAAGACTTGCGCGCTTTAAGAGAAGAGGCTCAATTCATCCGTATGACAGGTGCCGGACTTCGCGAAAGTCATCCGCATGATGTCCAAATTACGAAAGAATCACCAAACTATACAATCTCATAATTGTTACAAATAAAAAACATTTGACAGGGTCGCTGACTCTGTCTATTTTTTTTATATCGAGTGTGATAAAATTTATACTGTTGTGTTTTGAATTTGAATATGTCCTTAACGGCTTAATTATAGATTTAAAATGAATGACGGAGGTCGTAAGATTGAACATCACGAAATGGAAACAGCTGTTGGTGTCATTAGTGGTACTGGCACTGGCCGCAACTTGCTTTGTTCCGATGTCTAAAGCGGAGGCAGCCGGCAATGACCCGATTGATGTCAACGCATCAGCTGCGATAATGATTGAGGCTTCATCGGGAAAAATTTTATACAGTAAAAATGCAGACAAAAGACTGCCGATTGCCAGCATGACAAAAATGATGACTGAATATCTGCTTCTGGAAGCCATTAAAGAAGGAAAAGTGAAATGGGATCAAACGTATACTCCTGATGATTATGTCTATGAAATTTCTCAAGACAACAGTTTATCAAACGTCCCCCTTCGAAAAGACGGCAAATACACGGTTAAAGAACTGTATCAGGCTATGGCGATTTACTCTGCTAACGGAGCCGCGATTGCAGTTGCCGAAATTCTTGCCGGAACTGAAACGAAATTTGTCGCTGAAATGAATGCGAAAGCCAAAGAATTAGGCATGACAAACTATGACTTTAAAAATGCCACAGGGCTTGTGAATGAAGACCTTCACGGCAAGCAGCCGCAAGGAGAAGGCGTTAAAGAAGAAAGTGAAGTTTCTGCTAAAGACATGGCGCTTCTTGCAGACCGCCTGATCACTGATTATCCGGAAGTTCTCAAAACAACAAGCATCGCTAAGACGAAATTCAGAGCCGGCACTGATGATGAAATGGACATGCCGAACTGGAACTTCATGTTAAAAGGTCTTGTTTCTGAATACCCTGGCGTTGACGGCTTAAAAACGGGTTCTACTGATTCTGCGGGATCTTGTTTTACAAGCACAGCACAGCGGAACGGAATGCGGGTCATCACCGTTGTATTAGACGCAAAAGGCAACCTGCATACCGGACGTTTTGATGAAACGAAAAAAATGCTCGATTACGCATTTAACAGCAATTTCTCAATGAAAGATCTTTACCCTGAAGGCTCTCAAGTAAAAGGGCACAAAACGATTGACGTTGAAAAAGGGAAAGACAAGCAAGTCGATATTGTTACTGACAAGGCGCTTTCTATTCCTGTGAAAAGCGGGGATGAAAAGAACTATAAAGCCGAAGTGACTTTAGATAAAAAAGAAATCACGGCTCCTGTGAAAAAGGGAACGAAAGTCGGAACGCTGACAGTTACATACAAAGGCAGTGACAAAGACTATGGCTTCCTCAAAACCAAAGAGTTCAGCGTGAATCTTGTTACGAAAAATGATGTAGATAAAGCAAACTGGTTTGTTCAGATGATGCGCGGCATCGGCGGATTCTTCTCCGGTATCTGGAACAGCGCCGTTGACACGGTAACAGGCTGGTTTTAGAAATAAGAAAGAGCTCTGATGAAAGTTAGGGCTCTTTTGCTTAATATACTGAAAAAACCAAATTATTAGTAAAAAAATGATATCTATCTTATTCATCTCGCTATAAAATAAGAATACCCATATGAAATATTGTATTTCTGGGATACAATAAGAGATAGAAATTATCTAACTATACATTGACTAGGGGGACCAAATAATGGCTCAAACAGGTACTGATCGTGTAAAACGCGGCATGGCGGAAATGCAAAAAGGCGGCGTCATCATGGACGTTGTAAATGCTGAACAAGCGAAGATTGCGGAAGAGGCGGGAGCTGTTGCCGTAATGGCGTTAGAACGCGTTCCGGCTGATATTCGCGCTGCCGGCGGTGTTGCCCGCATGGCTGATCCGACAATCGTTGAAGAAGTAATGAATGCTGTATCCATTCCCGTAATGGCAAAAGCGCGTATCGGACATATCGTTGAAGCGCGTGTCCTTGAAGCAATGGGAGTAGATTACATCGATGAAAGTGAAGTTCTGACTCCGGCTGACGAAGAATTTCATTTAAATAAAAACGAATATACAGTCCCGTTCGTATGCGGCTGCCGTGATCTCGGCGAAGCAACGCGCCGTATCGCCGAAGGAGCTTCCATGCTTCGTACAAAAGGCGAACCGGGAACAGGAAACATTGTGGAAGCTGTCCGCCATATGAGAAAAGTAAACGCGCAAGTGCGCAAAGTTGTTGCGATGAGCGATGACGAGCTGATGACTGAAGCTAAAAACCTCGGCGCTCCTTATGAACTGCTTCTTCAAATCAAACGTGACGGCAAACTGCCTGTAGTGAACTTTGCTGCCGGCGGAGTAGCGACGCCTGCTGACGCGGCATTGATGATGCAGCTTGGCGCTGACGGCGTATTTGTCGGTTCAGGTATTTTCAAATCAGACAACCCTGCTAAATTCGCCAAAGCAATTGTTGAAGCAACGACTCATTACACAGACTACAAACTGATCGCTGAGCTTTCTAAAGAATTAGGCACAGCAATGAAAGGCATCGAAATCTCAAATCTATTGCCGGAACAGCGTATGCAAGAACGCGGCTGGTAAAACCATAGGAGAGCTGGAAGCATGTTAACAATTGGTGTACTTGGACTTCAAGGAGCAGTAAGAGAACATATTCGTTCAATTGAAGCATGTGGTTCAAAAGGTGTCGTCATTAAGCGTCCTGAACAGCTGAATGACATCGACGGTTTAATCCTGCCGGGCGGGGAAAGCACGACGATGCGGCGTTTAATGGATACATATCATTTTATGGAGCCGCTTCGCGAGTTTGCCGCCCAAGGCAAGCCGATGTTCGGCACATGCGCCGGTCTGATTATTTTAGCCAAAGAGATAGCGGGAACGGATAACGCTCATCTAGGGCTGTTGAACGTTGTCGTCGAGCGTAATTCCTTTGGCCGTCAGGTTGACAGCTTTGAAGCTGATCTGACGATTAAAGGCCTTGATGAGCCGTTTACGGGTGTATTTATTCGCGCACCGCATATTTTAGAAGCCGGAGAAGATGTTGAAGTGCTTTGTGAGCATAACGGACGCATCGTGGCTGCAAAGCAGGGGAATTTCCTCGGCTGCTCGTTCCATCCTGAACTGACGGATGATCACCGGGTGACAGAGCTGTTTGTGAAGATGGCGGAAAAGCATAAGCAGGAAACAGCTGTATAAAACAGTTGAAAACCGCTGATACTTATAGTACATTATAAACACAAATAAAGATCGAAAAGCGTTGACAGGAAGCAGTAGGGAGCCTCTCTTTCAAAGAGAGCCGATGGGTGGTGCGAATCGGTGAAAGATGCTGTCCGAATCCGTCCTTGAGCGAAATGCTGAAAACTAGTAGGCATTTACGGGAAAACCGTTATGTGTTAAAGCGGGAAGCAAGTGTGAGCTTGTTTTCAATCAGGGTGGCAACGCGAGAGCTCTCGTCCCTTTTAGGGGATGAGGGCTCTTTTTTATTTTCGATAAAAACAGATAGGAGTTGTTAGGCATGATTGATACGAAGGTGCTGAGAGCCAATTTTCAAGAGGTAAAAGCGAAGCTCATTCCAAAAGGCGAAGACTTATCTGACTTTGACAAGTTTGAAGAGCTGGACGAAAAGAGAAGAGAGCTTATCGGTAAAGTAGAAGAACTGAAGGGAAAACGCAATGAAGTATCTCAGCAGGTCGCCGTTTTGAAACGGGAGAAAAAAGACGCTGATCATATTATTAAAGAGATGCGCGAAGTGGGCGAAGAAATTAAGAAGCTTGATGAAGAGCTTCGTACTGTCGAAACGACGCTCGAAACCATCCTTCTGTCTATTCCGAACATCCCGCACGACTCAGTGCCCGTCGGGGAAACGGAAGATGATAACATTGAAATTCGCAAGTGGGGAGAGGCGCCGGCATTTTCATATGAGCCGAAACCGCATTGGGATATCGCAGACCATTTAAACATTCTTGATTTCGAACGCGCTTCAAAAGTAACAGGCAGCCGGTTTGTGTTTTATAAAGGATTAGGCGCCCGCCTCGAACGCGCGCTCTACAACTTTATGCTGGATCTTCACGTTGATGAATATGATTACACGGAAGTCATTCCTCCTTATATGGTAAACCGTACGAGCATGACAGGTACGGGACAGCTTCCTAAATTTGAAGAGGATGCTTTTAAAATCAGAGAAGAAGATTATTTCTTAATTCCGACGGCGGAAGTGCCGATTACAAATATGCACCGCGATGAAATCTTATCCGGTGAGAACCTGCCGATCAATTATGCCGCATTCAGCGCTTGCTTCCGTTCAGAAGCGGGATCTGCCGGCCGTGATACACGCGGTTTGATCCGCCAGCATCAGTTCAACAAGGTTGAGCTTGTGAAATTCGTGAAGCCGGAAGATTCTTATGAGGAGCTTGAAAAACTGACGAATCAAGCTGAGCGGGTGCTTCAGCTGCTCGAACTGCCGTATCGTGTCATGAGCATGTGTACCGGTGATCTCGGCTTTACAGCCGCGAAAAAGTACGATATTGAGGTATGGATTCCAAGCCAAGACACATACCGTGAAATTTCTTCTTGCAGTAACTTTGAGGCCTTCCAGGCGAGACGCGCAAACATTCGATTCAGACGCGAAGCGAAAGGCAAGCCGGAGCATGTGCATACATTAAACGGTTCAGGTCTTGCAGTCGGCAGAACAGTAGCTGCCATCTTAGAAAACTATCAGCAGGAAGACGGAAGTGTCATCATTCCGAAAGTGCTTCGTCCTTATATGGGAAATAAAGAAGTCATCAAACCGTAAAAGGTGCGCCCTAGAGGCGCGCCTTTTTTGCTGCCCGGTATAGAGCGGCGGCATTCCGGGCAGTGCTTTCAAGGTTAAAACGGCCGGATGCTAAGGCGTCTTCAAGACTTACAGCGCCGGGCACGATAGAAAACACAGCCGTTATTCCTGCGCTGTAAACATGCTCGAAATTTTTGCCTAAGGAGCCCGCCAATGCGATAACGGGAATTTCTTGAGCAGATGCGCGTGCGGCGATCCCGGCGGGGGTTTTGCCGAATAGCGTTTGTCCGTCTATCTGCCCCTCTCCGGTAATGACAAGGTCAGCGCCTCTTATCTGATCTGAGAAGGACAGTGTATCTAATACAACGTCAATCCCGCTTTGAAGTTCTGCCTGTAAGAAAGCGATCAGTCCGGCGCCGAGTCCCCCTGCGGCGCCCGCGCCTTTTACGGTATCCGCTTCGATATTGTGCTGACGTCTCAATACGTCAGCGAAATGGCGTAAGTTGCGATCCAATACAACTTTAGTCTTCTCGGATGCCCCTTTTTGCGGGCCGAAGACATATGACGCGCCGTTTTTACCGGTCAGAGGATTTTCGACATCACATGCGGCACGGATACGGATATGTTTCAGATCAGGAGAGAGACCGCTTATATCAATAGAAGCCAGGGTGTGCAGAGCGCCTCCGCCGTCAGGTATCTCCTGACCTTCCTCATTTAAGAAACGCACACCGAGCGCGCTCGCCATTCCTGTTCCGCCGTCATTGGTTGCGCTCCCGCCAAGCCCGATGATGATCTCACCCGCCCCGCGGGAAGCTGCATCTGCTATCAGTTCACCCGTTCCTCTTGTCGTTGTGTTCAACGGATCTCTGAGATGGCGGGGAACGAGATGAAGTCCCGATGCTTCCGCCATTTCAATGACTGCTGTGCGTCCGTCTCCCAGAAGTCCATATGCGGCGTTTACCGGCGTTCCCAGCGGACCGGTCACAGTTTTTTTGATGATGCTTCCGCCAGTGGCATCCGTCAAAGCCTGAACGGTTCCTTCTCCGCCGTCGGCCGCAGGTATCTTGAAATATTCCGCGTCAGGGAAGACCGCTTTGAATCCTTTTTCTATGCTGTCAGCGGCTTCTTTTGATGTCATGCTTTCTTTGAAAGAATCCGGTGCAATGATGATTTTCATTATGTTCTCCACCTTTATGAGCAGGTATCTGTTTGAATCTATTCTTGATTTTTACTGTGTTTTCCTGCCCGTATGGCATACTGAGGTTGAATTGGACGCAAGACTTTTGTATGATAGTAAAGCTGACGGACAAGCCGTTTAAGAAATGAAATAAAAAATATGAAAAAGCGCTTGACTGAAATTTAGGTCATGTGGTATATTATTAAATGTCGNGACAGGGGTGTCAAAGCCCGCGGGGGTTCGAATCCCTCTTCCTCCGCCATATTGATTTTAAACCTAATGAAACTCGAGCATATATTGGAGATTGTTTTGTCCGCTGCATGTGATGCAGCGGATTTTTTATATGCAAAAAAAGCGATTTTCTCTGTTCGGGGAAAATCGCTTTGCTATTTTTATTTATTTCTGTTTTCGTTGATCACGTGACTGATTTTTTCGATCAAAGGTTCCAGTGACTGTTCATCAGCTTCAAGGTCATAATCTTCAATGCGTACTTTCAGCACAGGGCAGGCGTTAAAACCGCTGATCCAGTCTTCGTACCGTGTATACATCTCTTCCCAATAAGAGCGGTTTGTCTGCAGCTCCATCTCGCGGCCCCGCTTTTCAATCCGGTTTATAATGTTTTCAAGGTCGCCTTCTAAATAGATCAAAACATCAGGATGCGGGAAGTACGGCGTCATGACCATCGCCTCAAATAGGCTAGTGTATGTTGTGTAATCTGTCAGCGACATGGTTCCTTTATCGGCATGCATTTTTGCGAATATGCCTGTATCTTCATAAATCGAACGGTCCTGCACGAATCCGCCGCCTGATTCAAACATGTTTTTCTGCTCTTTGAACCGCTCAGCCAGAAAATAAATTTGTAAATGGAAGCTCCAACGTTCAAAATCGTGATAAAACTTCTCTAAATAAGGGTTTTCATCCACTTCCTCGAGTGAGGTATGAAACCCGAGCCGTTTTGCTAAAGCTTTGGTCAAAGTCGATTTTCCGACTCCTACCGTTCCCGCTACTGTGATAATGGCGTTGTTTGGAATATGAATGTCTTTCATTTAATAAGCTCCTTTACCTGACGGGCAATTCTTTCATAGTCTGTCTTATTCAAAACAAAGTCTTCAGTATCACCGTCAATGGTCAGTACAGATATATCCGGGTCTTCTTCCTGAAGCTGTCTGATGGCTGTGTCGTAATCTGTAATGAGACGTTCCAGATATTGATGTTCGATATTTTTCTCAAACGGGCGTCCGCGTTTTTCAATGCGTTGAAGCAATGTCGGCAGGCTTGCCTTTATGTATACAATAACATTCGGTTTCGGCAGGTCGTGAGTGAGCAGATGATAAATCTGCTTATACTTCTCAAGCTTTTGGCCGTGCAATGTACGCTCTGCGAAAATAACATTTTTATAAATATGATAATCGGACAAAACGGGCTGTCCTTGTTTTAAATAATCTCGATCGGTGTCTTCAAGCTGTTTATACCTGTGACATAGAAAAAACATTTCAAGCTGGAAACTCCACTCCTCGATATTGTCATAAAACTTATCGAGATAAGGGTTGTCTTCCACAATCTCATTAATCATAGGAAAACCGAGCTCTTCAGAAAGCATCGTAGCGAGTGTCGTTTTTCCTGCCCCGATAGGACCTTCTACCGCGATAAAAGGGGCTCTGTTCATTGAAAATCCTCCTTAATTCTGCAAACATCCGTCAGCTGCCGGCCTTTATATTGTATCACACTCTCAGAAAAGCCCATGAAAAAAGACGCTTCCAATTAACGAAACGTCTCTTTTACAATATGAAATTGATCGTTGAGCAAAAGCCAGTTTTGCGGGAAAGAAAGGCCGAGTTTCCAATAGCTGATTCCTCTTAAATGAAGTTCTTTAATTAAATTGAATTTCGCTTGAATGGATCGTGCGTCTTCAAACCATACTTCATGCCGTCTCTGATTTTCATCCGTGTATCGGAAGAATGGAGCCTGGGCGGTTTCGTCATATTGAATGTCGACTTTATGGCGTGCTGCCAGAGCGATTGCCTGCTGAGGACTGACGGCTTTGGCTGTCGTTCCCTGTTTAAAAGGCAGTGTCCAATCGTAGCCGTACATGTTCTGGCCCATAACGATTTTTGAAGAAGGCATTTCCGTCAGCGCGTACTCAATGACATTTCTTACAGGGCCGATAGGTGATACGGCCTGAGCCGGGCCTCCGCTGTACCCCCACTCATATGTCATGATTACGACAAAATCGACGATTTCTCCATGTGCCCTATAGTCATGTGCTTCGTACCATTTGCCGGCCTGAGTCGCGCTCGTTTTCGGAGCAAGCGCCGTTGAAATCTTCCAGCCTTCCCGATGAAAAATCGTCCTCGCTTCACGTAAAAAACGATTGTAGGCTTCTCTGTCCTGTGGACGTAAATATTCGAAATCAAAGTGAATATCGCGAAAGCCGTACTTTTTAGCCGTGGAGACGATTTCCTGAAAGAGTTTTGTTTTCACTGTATTGTCATTCAAGATGAGCCGCCCGAGTTCATCGCTGAATGCGTCATTTTCAAGGTTGGTGATGATCATCATCAGTGTGGTGTTGTGCCTGTCACTGATACTTTTTAAATTGGTCAGAGGCGGTTCCTTTAAAGTCCCGTTCCGCTGCACTTGAAAACTGAATGCGCCAAGGTATGTTAAATAAGGAGAGGCCTCCCTTGCCGCCTGCTGCAGATTAGCGCTTACGCTCGTTCCCCGCGGTTCTATATATGCGTTTGATTCGATATCGGGCTTATTCGCCTGCTGCGGAATGTAAAGGCTGGTTCCGACTCTCAATGTGGTGCCGGGCTGAATTCCGTTAACCCTCGCAAGCTCCGCGGCCGATATATGAAAACGGCCGGCGATTGCCGCGAGAGTATCACCTTGTTTCACTTCGTAATATTGACCCTCAATCGGGATGACAAGGGTTTGTCCGACAACCAATGTATTTGGATTAGGCAGTTTATTTGCTTCCGCAATGACATTTGCGGCAGTCCGGTAGCGCGCCGCAATAGCGGAAAGCGTGTCGCCCCGTTTCACTATATAGATCTGAATGAAAAACGCCTCCTTTCATATCCGCTATCAAATATATGAAAAAAGGAGGCTGATCATGTTTATTTTTCGGCGGTAATTTGTTTTTCCGTGGTTATTTCTGCGAAGAGAACATTCTCCATCATGGTCAAAGCGAAATCATTGTCTTCGTCGTTATTGGAAGCGGTGCAGTCTTTCGGAATGGCAATGCTGTATTCTCTCATATAGGCGTCGTTGGCCGTGAACAGCACACAAATGTTCCCGGCAATCCCCGTGATGACTAATCGGTTCACTTGTAATTCGGTCAGAAGGGTGTGAAGCGCTGTTTCGTAAAAAGCGGAATGCTTCGGTTTAATGAGAAAATAATCATCCGGCTGAGGCGAAATTTCTTTTATAATGGGGGCGCTTCTGTCGTTGCTGCATTCCTCCCTGATGGCATCAATATCAGCCTTCCAGAGCCCGTAATGATCATTAATATAAATAATCGGCCAGTTGCTTTGTTTTGCATGCTTCTTTAATGATAAAATACGGGGGACAATTTGTTTGGTTTTTTCAGCAAGACGTTCGCCCATATCAAATTGAAAATTGTTGATCATATCGACAATCAGAAGGGCTGTGTTGTTAGGTTCAGACAATACCGGCAACTCCTTTCTGCTGGGGTATTCCTATTTTAACCTTTATGAGACATGAAAAAACTTAAGAAGAGAGCTCGAACCTATGAATGATGAATATTATATGAGAGAAGCCATAAAAGAAGCGAAGAAAGCCGAAGCGAAAGGTGAAGTGCCGATCGGAGCAGTTCTTGTTCTGCACGATGAGATCGTGGCGCGGGCGCATAATCTGCGGGAGACTGAACAGAGGTCGCTTGCCCACGCCGAAATGCTGGCGATAGACGAAGCGTGCCGTAGGCTGGGGACATGGAGACTTGAGGATGCCGTTCTTTATGTCACTTTGGAGCCGTGTCCGATGTGCGCGGGAGCCGTCGTGCTTTCGAGAGTCGATAAGGTCGTATTCGGCGCATTTGATCCCAAGGGGGGCTGTGCAGGAACGCTGATGAACCTCTTGCAGGAAGAGCGGTTCAACCACCAAGCGGAAGTGGTGAGCGGCGTGCTCGGAGAAGAGTGCGGAGAAATGCTCAGCGCTTTTTTCAGAAAGCTGCGCCGGCAAAAGAAAGACATGAGGAAAAAGTTGTCTGAGTAGTACGGTTGCATTTTCTGCCTGAAGCAGATATACTTATGTGTGCATCATGAATGGTGCGCATATAAAAATTTGATATTTATTTTGCCGTGCTAAGCGGGGAGGTAGCGGTGCCCTGTACCCGCAATCCGCTCTAGCGGGGCCGAATCCCTTCTCGAGGTTCGTTTACTGTAAGGTCTGCCTTAAGTAAGTGGCGTTGACGTCTGGGTCCTGCGCAATGGGAATTCATGAACCATGTCAGGTCCGGAAGGAAGCAGCATTAAGTGAAACCTCTCATGTGCCGCAGGGTTGCCTGGGCTGAGCTAACTGCTTAAGTAACGCTTAGGGTAGCGAATCGACAGAAGGTGCACGGTAAATCAATCATCAAATTTCAGACTCACCTGTTTATGGCAGGTGAGTTTTTTCGTATATGAAAAACGGGTTTTGGCGTTAAAAGCACGTTCATGTATAATAAACATGATGAATAACAGAGGAGGGCGCATCCTGTGGGTTACCAAGCTTTATATCGAGTATTTAGGCCTCAGCAGTTTGAAGATGTGGTCGGACAGGAACACATTACGAAAACGCTGCAAAATGCCCTTTTGCAAAAGAAATTTTCTCATGCATATCTGTTTTCTGGACCGCGGGGAACGGGAAAAACCAGTGCAGCTAAAATATTTGCGAAAGCAGTCAACTGTGAGCACGCCCCCGTAGAAGAACCGTGCAATGAATGTGCGGCGTGCAAGGGGATCACAAACGGCTCTATATCAGATGTGATTGAAATAGATGCGGCGTCGAATAACGGCGTAGACGAAATCCGCGACATCCGTGACAAAGTAAAATTCGCCCCGTCGGCCGTCACCTACAAAGTATATATTATAGATGAGGTGCATATGCTCTCTATCGGCGCATTCAATGCGCTTCTGAAAACGCTGGAAGAACCGCCGGCACATTGCATTTTCATATTAGCTACGACTGAGCCTCATAAGATTCCTTTAACCATTATCTCCAGATGTCAGCGTTTTGACTTCAAAAGGATTACATCCAAAGCAATTGTCGGACGAATGAAGACAATCGTCGATGCAGAGCAGCTGAAGGTGGAAGAAGGAGCCCTTGATATCATAGCGAGTGCTGCGGACGGAGGAATGAGGGACGCGCTGAGCCTGCTCGATCAAGCCGTATCATTCAGCGGCGAGGAGCTGTCGGTGGATGATGCATTGCTCATTACCGGAGCCGTTTCTCAGCACTATATTGGAAAACTGGCATCTGCTCTTCACCGCAAACAGGTTTCCGAGGCATTGGAAACACTGAATGAATTGCTCCAGCAAGGGAAAGATGCGGCCAAACTGATTGAAGATATGATTTTCTATTTTAGGGATATGCTCTTGTACCAGGCCGCTCCCGGTTTAGAAGGAGTCCTGGAGAAGGTGAAGGTCGATGAAACGTTTCGGAATCTGAGCGGTGACATACCGGCCCCCGCTTTATATGAGATGATTGATATCCTGAATAAAAGCCATCAGGAAATGAAGTGGACGAACCACCCAAGAATCTTTTTTGAAGTGGCTGTCGTGAAAATATGCCAGACGGCACAGCAATCCGCCGGAGACACCCCTGAGGTCGGCATGCTGATGAATAAGATTCAGCAGCTTGAGCAGGAAGTAGAAAGGCTGAAAACCTCCGGTGTGAAGGTTCAGATGGAAAGCGCTCCGAAAGAAGCTCCGCGTCCTCAAAAAGGCGGAAAAAGCCATTACAAAGCTCCGGTCGGAAGAATTCATGAGATATTGAAGGAAGCCACAAGACCTGAACTTGAACAGCTTAAAAGCAGCTGGGGCAAGCTGCTGGCACACCTGAAACAGCAGAATAAGGTGTCTCATGCGGCTCTGTTGAATGACAGTGAACCGGTGGCTGCTGCTCAAAAGGCATTTGTACTTAAATTTAAATACGAAATCCATTGTAAAATGGTTGCAGAAGACAATAACGGAGTCCGTACGAATCTTGAACAGATTCTCGAATCAATGCTCGGGAAAAGAATGGATTTGATTGGCGTTCCGGAAGCACAATGGGGTAAAATAAGAGAAGAATTTTTAAATGATCACCAGCAGGAAAGTGAAGGATCAAACGAACCGGCTGAAGAAGATCCGCTGATTGCAGAGGCGAAAAAACTTGTCGGAGCGGATTTAATCGAAATAAAAGACTAATAAGATGAAAGAGAGTGATTGAATATGCGTGGCGGAATGGGAAACATGCAAAAAATGATGAAACAAATGCAAAAAATGCAAAAGGATATGGCGAAGGCTCAGGAGGAGCTTGCTGAAAAAGTGCTTGAAGGCACAGCGGGCGGCGGTATGGTGACTGTAAAAGTCAACGGCCAAAAAGAAGTTGTAGACATTGCCATTAAAGAAGAAGTCGTTGATCCGGAAGATATCGAAATGCTTCAGGACCTGGTTCTTGCTGCGACAAACGACGCCCTCAAAAAAGTGGATGACATGACGAATGAAACAATGGGACAATTTACAAAAGGAATGAACATACCGGGTTTGTTCTAGGGGGATAAATAAACATGCAGTATCCTGAACCAATATCAAAGCTGATTGACAGCTTTATGAAATTGCCAGGGATCGGACCGAAAACAGCGGTTCGTCTGGCTTTTTTTGTTCTAGGTATGAAAGAAGACACAGTATTGGATTTTGCTAAGGCGCTTGTCAATGCGAAGCGGAATCTGACATATTGCTCGATTTGCGGACATATAACAGATCAGGACCCTTGTTATATATGTGAGGACACAAGAAGGGATAAGTCTGTTATTTGTGTCGTGCAGGACCCTAAGGATGTGATCGCAATGGAGAAAATGAAGGAATATAACGGCCAGTATCATGTTCTTCACGGCGCGATTTCACCAATGGATGGCATCGGCCCGGAGGATATTAAGATTCCGGAGCTGCTGAAACGTCTTCAGGATGATCAAGTGACAGAAGTTATTCTCGCAACCAACCCTAATATTGAAGGGGAAGCAACAGCGATGTATATATCAAGGCTGTTAAAGCCCTCAGGCATCAAGCTCTCCCGTATTGCCCACGGTCTGCCCGTCGGCGGTGATTTGGAATATGCTGATGAGGTCACTCTTTCAAAAGCTCTTGAAGGAAGACGTGAATTGTAAGGGAGGAAAAGGCAAGGCATGGGTTTTCTTCGCAGAAATACATTAAGAAAAGAGTTTGATGAGAAGCTGATAGAACAGCTCTTTAAACAAAAAGAAGAATGGAACAGACAGAAGAGTCTGGTCGAGAAAAGTCTCGAGCCCTCCGCTGAGGTATTGTTTGAGCTGAAAGTCGCTGAATCTAAGTACTTTTTTTATTTGAAAGAAGCGAAGCAGCGGAATTTGAAAATGAGCAGATGGAAGTAAGAGGTCTATTCTCCGGGATCTTCTCATAAGCTTGTACTAAACAAGCGAGGGGGAAGATTCATGGAGCCTTTTTTCATTATCGGTTTGATTGTTGGTCTGGTTGCTTTGCTTTTTTTATGGGGAGTATCTTCAAAACCGCTAAGATGGATTGGTGTGACTGCGATTAAGTTTATTGCCGGTGCGATTCTGCTGGTGGGTGTGAACTTGTTCGGAGGCAGTCTCGGTATTCATATCCCTGTTAACCTGATTACAACGGGCATCAGCGGGATTCTGGGGATTCCCGGCATCGCAGCTTTGATAGTCATTAAACGCTTCATCATTTAATTTATTGATTATTGTTGACATGTTGGATCAAGGGTGGTATTCTAATATACGTCGCTGATGACGAAACGAATTCTTAAAAAAGAAATTATAAAAAGTTATTGACGACATCGACACTGATATGTTACAATAATTAAGTCGCTTCAAGAGCGATGGACAAAGTTCTTTGAAAACTAAACAA
>NZ_ML064925.1:0-16971 GCF_003676355.1 Bacillus sp. L75 | reverse complement strand
GCGGTTCGATTCCGTCCCGAGCCACTTACCCAAACGCATCTGCAATAGTAGGTGCGTTTTTTCTTTTGTTATAAAAAAAGGGAGAGCCGGCTTTTCAGCCGGCCCAGAAGAAGACGTCAAACACTAGACGGCGTTTTTTTTCGTGAGGTTTCAAAAAAATATTATTTAAAAGAAAATAAAAAACATGACAAAAGGATGGCAGTTCAATACGTTTTTGCGCTGTTCTCTTTAATTTTTTTATCTTTTGACCTGAAACCGTTATAATAGACGGGGAACGTTTTTCACGATCCGAATTGTGATCATCATGAAACATCAATAGATGAAATGAAGTCATTCTGGCAGGAGGAAAATCAAGATGATGGATAAGAAAATCCTTGTAGTCGATGATGAAAAACCGATTGCAGATATATTAGAGTTTAATTTAAGAAAAGAAGGCTATGACGTGCATTGTGCGTACGACGGAAACGAAGCCGTGGAAATGGTGGAGGAGCTTCAGCCTGATTTAATTCTTTTAGATATTATGCTTCCGAATAAAGACGGAGTTGAAGTGTGCCGGGAAGTCCGGAAAAAATATGATATGCCGATTATTATGCTGACGGCAAAAGACTCGGAGATTGACAAGGTCATCGGGCTTGAAATCGGAGCGGATGACTATGTCACGAAGCCTTTCAGCACGCGTGAGCTTCTGGCCCGCGTCAAAGCGAACCTGCGCCGCCAGCTTACGGTTGCGCCGGCTGAGGAAGAATCAGCTTCTAATGACATTCATATCGGTTCTCTCGTCATCTTCCCTGACGCTTATGTCGTATCAAAAAGAGAAGAAACGATCGAGCTGACTCATCGTGAGTTTGAATTGCTTCATTACTTAGCCAAACATATCGGACAGGTTATGACGCGTGAGCATCTGCTGCAGACTGTGTGGGGCTATGACTATTTCGGTGATGTGAGAACGGTGGATGTAACAGTGCGCCGTCTCCGTGAGAAAATCGAGGATAATCCGAGCCATCCGAACTGGATCGTCACAAGACGGGGTGTCGGTTATTACTTGAGAAACCCTGAACAGGACTAACCGGCGATGAATAAGGTTGGTTTTTTTCGGTCGATTCAGTTTAAGATCACGCTGATCTATGTGCTTCTCATTATCATCGCCATGCAGATTATCGGCGTGTACTTTGTGAAACAGGTGGAGAATTCTCTTCTCAAGTCCTATGAATTATCGTTAAATCAGCGGATTGACAATCTTTCCTATTATATTGAGCAGGAATATAAAGGAGATAATGACAGCACCGTCATTAAAGATGACGTCAAACGGATTTTGAATGATTTTACGAAGAATAATGAAATACGGGAGATTACATTTGTTGATAAAAGCTATGAGGTCGTCGGTTCCTCGAGGCCTTATGGCGAGGAAATAGCGGGGAAACAGACGACTGACCCGATTTTTAAACGGATTTTCTCAACAAAACAGGCCTATTCAAAAAAATATTATGATCCTAAAAGCAAAAACAGAGTGCTGATTTCAGCAAAACCTGTCGTCACAGAGAATCAGGAAGTTGTCGGCGCGATATATGTCGTGGCCAGTATGGAAGATACCTTTAACCAGATGAAAACCGTCAACTCGATTCTTGCTTCAGGAACAGGCTTAGCCCTTGTTCTGACGGCTCTTCTCGGTATATTTCTCGCCCGCACCATTACCCATCCGCTGTCGGATATGCGTAAGCAGGCGATGGAACTGGCAAAAGGGAATTTCTCCAGAAAGGTGCGGAAATACGGGCATGATGAAATCGGTCAGCTCGCAACGACGTTCAACCATCTGACGAGAGAGCTTGAAGATGCCCAAGCCATGACGGAAGGGGAGAGAAGAAAGCTTTCTTCCGTTATCGCGTATATGACGGACGGTGTCATCGCAACGAATCGCAATGGAGCTATTATTCTTTTAAACAGCCCTGCGCTTGAGCTGCTGAATGTTTCACGTGAAACGGCTTTAGAGATGCCGATTACGTCTTTATTGGGCATAAAAGAGAACTTTACATTTGAGGATTTAGTAGAACAGCAGGATTCAATGCTGCTGGAGATCGAACGTGACGATGAAACGACTGTACTGCGGGTGAATTTTTCCGTTATTCAGAGAGAGCACGGAAAAATCGACGGTTTAATCGCGGTTCTTTATGATGTCACCGAACAGGAAAAACTCGATCGGGAACGCAGAGAGTTCGTTGCCAACGTGTCTCATGAGCTGCGGACACCGCTGACGACCATGCGAAGCTATTTAGAGGCGCTTGCAGAAGGCGCGTGGGAAAATAAAGATATCGCTCCGCGTTTCCTAATGGTGACCCAAAATGAGACTGAGCGCATGATCAGATTGGTGAACGACCTGCTTCAGCTTTCTAAATTCGACAGCAAAGATTATCAGTTTAATCGAGAGTGGATTCATATGATCCGCTTTATGTCACTGATTATCGATCGTTTTGAAATGACAAAAGAACAGCATGTCGAATTTATCCGCGAGCTGCCGGACAGAAATCTGTACGTGGAGATTGATCAGGATAAAGTGACGCAGGTTCTCGATAATATCATTTCTAACGCACTGAAATACTCACCGGAAGGCGGACATGTCACTTTCTCAGTCGATGTGAATGAGAAAGAAGAGCTGCTTTATATCAGCGTAAAAGATGAAGGTATCGGCATTCCGAAAAAAGATGTGGAAAAAGTCTTTGACCGTTTCTACAGAGTGGATAAAGCGCGCACGAGAAAACTCGGCGGCACCGGACTCGGCCTTGCGATTGCAAAAGAGATGGTTCAGGCGCACGGCGGAGACATTTGGGCCGACAGTGTAGAAGGCAAAGGAACGAAGATTACATTTACTCTTCCATATAAAGAAGAGCAAGAGGATGATTGGGATGAGGCGTGAAAATATAAAAACAGTCATACTGTCAGTGCTGGTCGTCATTAGTCTTGTTTTAACATGGGGAATTTGGACATTCCAGCCCAATTTTTCAGAAGGCACGGCCTCAACCAAATCGACTGTCCGGGAAAAGCATAAAATTGATAAAACGAGCCAAAAAGTGTCGCAAACGGTAAAACCCCGGGATATGTTTATTCATACAAACGGCTCTCATTACAAAGTGGATGATGAGACGCTCTTTAATGACCTGTGGGCGGATTTGCCGCAATGGGAAGTAAAAGGGATGAAGGATATTTCCGATCAATACGACAAGCTCGGTTTTAAAAATTGGCTTTACGGCAGAAACGGCAATTCGGCAAAGCTCGATCTGCAATTCAATGACACCATTCCGATTGATTTCTTCCAAACGATGTTTAAATGGTCGAATCCGTCAATGGAATACAGCTCATTTGACCATATTGTCATTCCGTTTAATGAGAATAAGACGAATAAGAAGATTTACATGGTCTCGTACAGTAAGCAGCTGATTTTGGAAGTGACTGTGGAATCGGCGAATTACCGCAATCTGATGAATGAGCTGTACAGCAAAAAGTCGAGTATGCCGTTATACCACCTCTATTCGGTCGGAAAAAGCAAAGAATTTCTCATGCCGAATGCGCGGTTTAATATGAAGGAAAAAGAATTTATCACTGAAACCATTAAGACGAACCTGTTTAAGCAGACGCTTTTTAATGATCCGAGCACGGTCAGAGAAGACCCGAATTACAATCGGAATGTGCTGACTGACGGAATCAGCCGTCTGGAAATCAATTCGACACAGCGGCAGATTCAATTCCAGCATCGGAACCTGGCACAAAGCGCTTCTTACCAAACGGGTGAGCTGATTAAGAAAAGCTATAAATATTTAGAGGATACGGGAAGCTGGACGGATCATTATCAATTTTTCAATGTGAGTGATAACCAGCAGCTGAGTTTCTACATGTTTAAAGACCAAATGCCTGTGATCAACAGCACGTCTAAGCCTTTCGGATCCGGACCTGTTTTGACCCTGCAATGGGCCAATGACGAGGTTCTCAGCTACAAGCGGCCGAACTATGTTCTCGGACCGAATCCGATTAAAACAAAAGACGTGAAAATGATGAGCGGCAATGAGGTTGTGTCTTTGCTGGAGCAGCAGGTTAAATACGACGTGAATAAAATCGACCAGATCTTCCTGTCCTATCAAATGGTATCTTCGTCAACGAATGATCTTGTTGAACTGGAACCCGTCTGGAGTATGAAAATCAACGGGAAGATCGTCCCGATTACGAAAGATCTGCTGGGGAAGGAGGAGGACGATAATGGAGTGGAATAAGACAAAAACGATCTTCATCATTGCCTTCCTCATCCTCGATATTTTTCTCGGCTATCAGTTTTTTGAAAAACGCTCGAGCAGTGAATACGAAGTGATTAAAAATTCAAATGTGGAAAAAGACATGGAGATGGATCACATCACATTCGGAAACCTGTCTTCTGATTCCGCGACGGGCTACCGGCTGACGGCGGGCCAAAAGGTATTTACCGCTGAAGATATTGATGCTTTGAAGGATCAAAAGCCGTTAATGGAGATGCCGGCGGATGATCACAAGGTCACAACGCTGAAAATGAAATTTACCGATCCGGTCGGTTTATCAAAGCAAAAACCGCAGGAGGATGCGGAATCGCTCGTCAGCTCTAAAGTAACCGGCGGTGAAAAATATAAACTGTGGAAAGTCGACAAGGATCAAAAACAGATCATTTTTTACCAGACGTATGACGGACAGTTTATTTATCAGGATTTTGACTCGTCCACGGATGCGATCGGACAGGTGATTCTGCATCTGAACGATAAAAACGAGGTCGTATCTTACGAGCAGACCATGCTGGAGTCATTCAAGCGAATCCAGACGGAGAGCCTGATTCCTGAGCTTGATGCGGTCGAATTATTGTATTCTCAAAATTACTTAAAAGCGAATTGCGCCGTTAAAAGCGTTAAGTTCGGCTATATTGCCCAATATCCGCTGACAAGTACGCAGGTGCTGGCGCCGGTATGGAGAATTACAATTGAAGATAAGTCAAAAGGGACGAAGAAAAAGACACAGCAAACGTACACTGTGAATGCATTGGAAAGCACAGTCATTGATAACAATCAAAATAAATAATGGAGTGAGACACAATGGGCTTGCAATTTAGCGTGCTTGCGAGCGGGAGTACCGGAAACGCGTTTTATCTGGAGACAGAGGAGCACTCTTTTCTGGTGGATGCCGGCCTGAGCGGTAAAGCGATGGACGGGCTGATGGAGAAAATCGGCCGCAAGATAGACGACGTGGACGGCATCTTTGTCACTCACGAGCACAGCGACCATATTAAAGGGCTCGGCGTCATTGCGAGAAAGTACGGTCTTCCCGTCTACGCCAATGAAAAGACGTGGAAAGCGATGGAGAATCAGATCGGCAAGCTGGATACCGGACAAAAGTTTCTGTTCCCGATGGAAAGCGTAAAATCCTTCGGCGGGCTTGATGTTGAGTCATTCGGCGTCTCTCATGACGCGGCCGAGCCGATGTTTTATGTTTTCCACTACCAAGGCAGAAAGCTCGCACTGATGACGGACACAGGGTATGTGAGCGACAGAATGAAAGGCATTATCCGTTCGGCCAATGTGTTTGTGTTTGAAAGCAACCATGATGTCGGCATGCTGCAAATGGGCAGATACCCATGGAGCATTAAGCGGCGGATTTTAAGCGATGTCGGCCACGTCTCCAATGAAGATGCGGCGCTCGCCATGACTGATGTCATCGGCGACGGCACATCGCGCATCTATTTGGCGCATCTGAGCCAAGACAACAATATGAAGGAACTGGCGAGAATGTCCGTGCAGCAGACATTGGCTGCGAAAGGATTTGTCGCCGGGGAAACGTTTCAGTTATGTGATACCGATCCGAAAATCCCGACGCCGCTGTGCGCCGTGTAATTTTTCCAAATGAATCATGATTATTAATCCGCGATCTGACCCACACTATAAGCAAATCGAGTACTCTTGAAAGGATTTGAGATAGGGTGGATTATAATCGCGATGATGAACAGTACGCCTCCGAACAGCCCCGCCGCAGCAAGAGAGGGTACTTTCTATCAAGTCTGATCGGCGTCATCGTCGGGGCCGCGCTCATGGCTTTCCTGCTGCCGTACTGGACAGGCGGAGACCATGGAGAAAGCAGCAAAAGCACCAGCCAGCGTCTCGGCAGCGAACAGGTGAAAACAGTCAACGTAAATGTCAATGACGCTGTCACGAATATGGTCAGCCGTGTATCAGATTCGGTAGTCGGTGTTCTCAATATCCAAAAGACCGATATTTGGGGAGAGGGCGGCGAAGCGGGAAGCGGGTCGGGCGTCATTTACAAAAAGAACGGAAACACTTCTTATATCGTAACCAATCACCATGTCATTGAAGGTGCGACTGAGATTGAGATCAGCCTGAAGGATGGCTCACGCGTGCCTGCTGAACTAATCGGGAGCGACCGTTTGATGGATCTCGCCGTGCTGAAGGTGAAGTCTGATAAAATCAAATCGGCCGCCCAGTTCGGCAATTCTGATCAGGTCAAAGTCGGAGAACCGGTCATTGCGATCGGAAATCCGCTCGGGCTTGAATTTGCGGGATCAGTGACACAGGGGATCATTTCAGGCACGGAAAGGGCGGTGCCTGTTGACTCAAACGGCGACGGACAGCCGGATTGGAATGCGGAAGTGCTGCAGACCGATGCCGCGATTAACCCCGGCAACAGCGGCGGCGCTTTGATGGATATATCGGGCAAGGTGGTCGGCATCAACTCAATGAAGATCGCTGAATCCGCCGTTGAAGGCATCGGCCTGTCCATCCCGTCAAAGCTTGTCATTCCCGTTATTCAGGATTTAGAAAAATACGGAGAAGTCAGACGGCCTTTCCTCGGTATTGAGATGAAATCCTTAACGGATATTGCGAGCTACCATTGGAGCCAGACGCTGAAACTTCCGAAAGGCGTTAAAACCGGGGCGGTCATTATGGGTGTCGACGCGTTTTCACCGGCCGGAAAAGCGGGTTTGAAAAAGCTCGACGTGATTACCGGGTTCGACGGACATAAGGTCAATGACGTTGTTGATCTCCGTGAGCGCCTGTATCGCAAAAAGATCGGCGACCGTGTGAACATCACGTTCTACCGTTCGGGAAAGAAAAAAACGGCGGAAGTCAAACTGACAGAAGCGGATCGATTACAGAAATAAAAAACAGCCCGGACATCCGGGCTGTTTTTTATTGATTTATTTGTTAATATTATACTATTATGAAAACGGGAGGTGACACACATGAAAACGGCTGATGTGATCATCGTATTGAATGAAATCGAGGGTGAATGTGAAGGAAGAATTATTTTAGAATGCAGAATTTAAGAAAATGAAACATGTCATATTAAACGTCCTTTTTCAGGGCGCTTTTTTTATGCCTTTTTTCAGAAGCCATAAAAAAGAACTGAACGCGGGTCACAACACGTTCAGTTAAAAATGGATATATTTGAAAAAAAGGTAGACATGAACTTAGAACTTTGTGATTGAAACAGACTGGTGCTGCTGAATTGAAGCGGCAGATAATGATTTTTATTTGCAGATGGCTCCGTTTTCAGCGTTTACTTTCACCAATTCAGCTTAGATTCCGTTTTGTTTCAGATAAAAGCGAATAATAGAAGGGGAAGCGAAAAAAATAAACACAGGCTGATACATCTAAGGAGAGACTGCATCATGGAAAAGTTGAAAGGCATCAAGCTGAGTGCAGACGGCGAGTCTGCACTCATTGATTCTTTAACGATGGGGCTTCATTACGGAACGGTCCTTAGGGAAGACAATATCGTCGAGGTGTACATCCGTTCTCTGCGCGAAAAGCTGAAGGACAAAGAGCACAAGGTGATTCGCACGGTTCGGGGCGCCGGGTACAGGGTGGATCTGGCATGAAACGGCTGTACAGAACCCTGCGGTTCCAGCTCCTGTTCAGGTCACTGGCGATTTTGGCTTTGCTGTTATGTTTCATCGGCGGCACTCAGTACATGTTTATGACACGGACGATGTATGAAAATCAGGCGATCAGCATTCAGAGTGATATCAATTCAATGGATCAAAGCGTATGGAGGTCAATCAAAACCCTTGCCCGTTCCGAAACACCGGCTCATCCGAATTTGATTTACCCCGGGGTGACGGTTGCTTTTATCAATCAATCATACAAGATGTCTGTTTTATCAGAAGACCCGCACGCGGGGGCCGCTCCTTCTTTCCCGAAAAAAGTGTACCGGGATGCGCTGACAGACACCATGGCGCTTCACTATCAGGTGGCTCACAATGAGGCGGGTGAGGAAATCATCGTCGTGTTTCAGGCGATTTCCGTTGACGGAAGGCAGGCGGGAGTTGTGCAGATGAGCACGCTGACACAGCCTTTGAATGATTCGCTTTTCCGCCAGATCAGCATTTTCGCGGTGCTTTCCTTTGCGGCTTTGGTCATCGGACTGTTTGTTTTCTTGCCGGTGATCCGGCTCACACTCAAGCCGCTGTCCCGCATTGTGCGTATGATGGGTGACATTTCTGCCGGCAGTCTCGATAAACGGCTGCCGATCGATAGGAAGCAGGCCGAAATTGAGTCGCTGGGCATCTCCATCAATCAGATGCTGGAACGGATTGAAACCTCTTTTCAGGCGGAAAAAGAAGCGAAGGAGCGCATCCGGCAGTTTGTATCAGACGCATCACATGAGCTGAGAACGCCGCTTACCTCCATTCACGGCTGTATCGAAATTTTAATGCGCGGAGCGGCGGAGAAGCCGGAGCAGAAAGAAAAAGCGCTTCAAAGCATGTACGCGGAATCCGCCAGGGCGAATAAGCTGATAGAGGATCTTCTGTTTCTCGCGCAGATTGACCGGGTGCCGAGCTTTGAAATGAAAAAAGGCGCATTGGGAGACGTCATTTTGGAAATGGAGGCTCAGCTGAAGCTGCTCGCGAGAAACCGGAAGCTCGAGTTCTTTGTCGATCAAAAGATAGAAGCCGTTTTTGACAAAGACAAAATGAAGCAGGTCATTCTCAATCTCTTTTACAATGCGGTGCAGCATACGGATGAAGATACGGGTGTCATCACCGTCTCCCTGCAGAAAGACGGAGGAATCATGCTTATGATTGCAGATAACGGAACGGGAATCGCTCCGGAGCATGTGCCTCATTTGTTTGACGGGTTTTACAGGGCGGAAACCTCCCGATCCCGTCAATCCGGCGGCGCGGGGCTGGGTCTTGCCATTACAAAAACCATTATCGACAGCCATAACGGAACAATTGAAGTGAAAAGTGAGCAGGGAAAAGGCTCCGTGTTCATCATTCGGCTGCCGGGATAAACCGGGCAGAAGGAAGAAAAATCACAATTTATATATAAATTCTAAATTTTCAAAAAATAACTTGTCCTTTTCCAATATTGGTGATAATATCTAGTTATTGGTAAAGGGGGTGTGTACTGATGAAGATTGAAGAACTTGATCTTGATACAGAAACAGCAAGCTTGGTGCATCGTTGCTAGTAAAGCCGTGACTCCCCTCATTGGGGAGTTATTATCTTTCAGGGGGTATGTCATGATGTCAACGTACTGTAAGCGCTGGAAGTTTAAAGACAGCGTGCAGGTGCTGACCTACACGGCGCATATTATCATTCAATATCGAAAGGCGATTAAGCTTGCGCATACGAGTGAGATCAAAGAGGCGGTTGAACGGCTGATCATCGGCTGTGAAAAACAAGAGCTTTCTGATCTTCTGGGAGAGGAAGCGGGAAACCAGTTTTTCGATGCGTTAATGAAATTGGATGCTTTAATAGAGCCATGGCAAAACGGCCGTGAAGGCCGCATCACTGAAAAGCAGCTGTACCATTTTGAGAAATACAACCAAAACCCCAATCTGATCCAAAACAGATTAGACGGCAGCAGGGCAGCGATCGTGGGTCTGGGGGGCGTCGGAACGATCATTCTTCAAAACCTTTTGGCGGCGGGCATGCAGCATTTTATTCTCATTGATTTCGATGCCGTATCAGTACATAACCTGAACAGACAATTCGTCTATAATAAATCTTCTGTAGGCAAATTAAAGATCTCAGAATGCAGAGATTATATTGCGGGTATCAATCCCCATGCGGACGCAGCACTTTACCATAAGGAAATTACACAGCCGCAGGACCTGCGTGTGTTAGATCCGTACGAAATTGATATCGTCATAAATGCCGCTGACAAACCCCATAACATTTCTGAATGGGTTTACCGGTATTGTAAGGAGCGGAATATTGCATTTATGACCGGGGGTGTCGGCAGCTTCAGCGGCCAATGGGGGCCTCTGCTCACGCCTGAATCCTATCAATCCGGCGTCACCTATGAAAAAAACATGTCGGCCGGACTTCTGAACTGTTACCCCGATGAACCGATCAAAGGTTCCTTAGGAGCGACAAACGGTATTATATCCTCGTTTATGTCTCATGACATTATCACATACCTTGCAGGCGGAAGCCCGAAATCCCTGAATACCCGCATCGGCCTGGACTTTGACGGCCTTCATATTACAGAAACGAAGCTTTCTCAAAAGGAAAGCGCTTTATGAAGACGATGCATCGTACGGCGAGAAAACCGGGCGACCCTCTGAAAATAGAAATTGACACAAGCCCGATACGCTTGAACCCATTAGATACGCAGGATTACACAAGCAAGATGATTTGCAGCATTATGTATGAAAGCCTGCAGGACGGCTATAACTGCCGGATCATCCGCAAAGATCCCCGCACCTGTCAGGTGGACATTCACCCGGACTATTTAGGTGACGCCGAGGGTGTGATTCAAACGATCATCTATCATCTGACGAAAGAAAATCAAAGCCCCCATCTCGGCAGTTTCCTGAACATAAAACAGGCCGTTCCGTATGTAAAAGGCCTCGTCTCTTCCGATCAGCTCGGGGTGAACGTAACGGGCGAAAAACGCTTTGAAGTCACCTTGGACGAGCCGTCTGATGAAATAGAAGCCGTTTTGCAGAGCAGCTTTCTGATTCCTGGGACCGCCGGGGGCGATGTGCCGGAAAACGGCCCGTACCGATTCAAGCGCACGTTTGAGAAGGGGCTGGAATTTGAGCGGAATCCGCAATATAAAATGACGCCCGCGGATCACCGCACGGTTCAGACCATCCAATTTATTTTGAATGATGATCTGGAAAAGAGCATCGGGCTGTACGAAGCGAATCAAACGGACGTGACCTGCCACACCCAGTTTCATCATTCAAACATGAGGTATCGGCAGTATGCTGATTTTAAAGAAAATCATTTGCCGATGTTATTTACCTTCAAGGTAAAGGACGACATGCTGAGAACTTTCATTCAGCATTATTTTGATAAACAAAAGCTGGCCGGGGATTTGGGGCATATCATCACACCGACTGATTCACTGATCGGTATATGGGAAAGCGGGAGGACACCGCAGAAAGATCCGCCCCTTTTGACAAGAGAAGAACCGATCCGAATCGTTTATGCCGATTATTATCCCAACGGAGAGATCATTGAAAGGCTGGCTGATTTGTTTCGACGGGCCGGAGCGGACGTGTCCGTCTCCCGCGTCAGTCATTTCAATGATTATTACCATATGGATAAAAGCCGGTTTGATATTGAGCTCCATTTGTTCCTGCCGGCTTACATGCATGAGCTGAGCTATATCAAATATTTCATCCGCGACATCAGCGATCCAGGGAAGAAAAAAACGATCATTGATGCCGTAGGATCTGAAAAAAAGAAGGAACTTTTTGGGTTATTCGAGAATACAACTCATTATTGCCCAATTTGTTTTGGGAAAAGTCTGTATCTGCAAGATCCATGTATAGAGGGTTTTAGTGTAAAGACTGACGGGCTCCTTTCTGTTCATGATGTTAAATGCAGATAGCTGGAAAGGGGTATTCATTTGCGGAATCGAAATTTGCTTTACTTCTCCGGTTTTTTCGGAAACTTCTTTTTCGAACGGGGAATTTGGATTTTATATTTAACAAGCATGAATTATTCATTGTTTCTAGTGGGCATCCTGCAATCGGTCCTGAATTTGGCGATGTTTCTGGCGGAAGTGCCGAGCGGCGTCATCTCGGACAGAATCGGGAGAAAAAAATCGCTCTTGCTCGGCCATTTTATGGTCATTGTCTATTTGGTGATGTTCCTGAGCTTTCATAACTTCATCGCCCTCTTCATCGCCCATATTATATACGGTATCGGGCTGACGTTTATATCAGGAACGGATCACGCCTTTTTGTTTGATTCACTGAAAGAACAAGGGAAAGAAAAATGGTACGGCAAATCCATCGGAAACTATAACGGACTTGTCATACTCGGTCTTGCGATCGCCATGGGCATCGGCGGCTACTTGCAGGAAATATCATGGTCGTATGTGTTTATCGCCGGGATTGTCACTCAGCTGATTGCAATGGCGGTCATTACACAGCTGACGGAAATTAAATTTGAAAACAGTGAACACGAAACGCAGACGGTCGGTGACATCTTAAAAGAAGTCAAAGATTTCTTCAGGCTGAACAAAGCCTTTAAATATCTGGTGCTGTCACTCTCCGTTTTCTTTGCGATTACATCGGTTTTTTATATGTACGGACAAGATCTGTTAAGTCAGGAAGGGCTGTCCGTGCGCAATATATCCATTATTTTTGCGGGACTGTCCATCTTGCAGGCGCTGTGCTCCATCTTTTCTTCCAAGCCGGCGGAAAAATTCACGCCGAGGCGCGTGCTTCTGCTGACATTCTGTATCATCGGGGCGGCCTACCTGTTTATACCTTCGGGCAGTCTGTACGTGACGATTGCAGCTTTTGTCGTCATTAACGCGCTCTATGATGTGATAGAACCCGTATCCAGTCAGGTGGTGAATAATGAGATTCCGTCCAGAACGAGAGCCACGCTGCTGTCCATTATCAGTTTGATGACCTCGCTCTTCATGTTCATTGCCTTTCCGTTTATCGGATTCTTAACGGACTATTTTGATTCAGCTTTGCTGCTGACCGCAATCGGGGTATTATCCATCTTATTGTCGCTGTTTATGATGCTCAGCTTTTACAAACTGAAAGCGAGCGTCGCCATCCAGAATAAAGTCGAGCTTTGAACCAGAATGACAAAGGGATGATGTGAGTTGCTGAATATTCATAATCTTACGGTAAATTTAGCGGGAGATACCATTTTCAAACAAGTTTCTTTTTTCATCAATGAAGGCGAAAAAGTACTTGTGGCCGGGCCGAACGGTTCCGGCAAAAGCACGCTGTTCAGGGTGCTTTCCGGGGAGCTTGAGGCAGATGAAGGAACGATTGCGATCAACAAAGGGGCGAAGGTCGGTTTGCTGAAGCAGATCGCTGATCCCCATGAAGATCTGACGTTGTATCAATATCTGGAAAAATCATTTGAAGCTCTCGCGGCGATCCAGAATGAAATGAAGGCCATTGAGCTGAAGCTTTCGGAACCGATGAGTGATGACGAGCTGACTGCTTTATTGGAAAAATACAGTCAATACACGGAAACATTTGAGCGGAACAACGGCTACCAGATGCATGCGATGATTGACGAGGTATGCAACGGGCTCAGCCTCAGCGAATTAAAGGATCAGCCGTTTTCAAAGCTGAGCGGCGGCGAAAAAACAAAAGCCGGCCTTGCCGAAATTTTAATCCGCAAAGACGACGTTATACTGCTGGACGAGCCGACCAACCATTTGGATGTCCATGCGATTGAGTGGCTTGAAGGGTTTATTAAAAAATCGAACAAAACCATTCTGTTTACGACCCACGATAAAACGTTTGCCGACCAAACGGCGATGAAGGTGCTCGAGATTGACGATACCGAGGTGAAGATTTGGCCTTACGGATTCAGCGAATACTTGAAAAAGCGGGAAGAATTCATCATCGCCCAGTTTGAGAAATATGAAGAACAGCAGAGAAAAATACAGAAGATGAAGGAATCCATCGCCCAGCTGAGAGATTGGGCCAACCGCTCAAATCCGCCGTCTGTCGGCCTGCACAGACGCGCGAATAATATGGAAAAGGCACTGAAAAGGATCGAGCTGATCAATAAGCCGGTCCGGACGGAGCAAAAATTAAAAAACGCATTTCAGGAAGCGGGCGCCGGTTCAAAAGATATTGTGTTCATTGAAAACGGAAAGGTGACCAACGGATCTTCCCTTTTATATCAAAATGTGAATCTGCGCATAAAGCATAAAGACAGAATCGGCATCGTCGGCAGAAACGGCGTCGGCAAAACAACGCTGATCCGCTGCATCATCGGGGAAAAAGAACTGTCGGACGGCACCATTAAAGTGGGAGAAAATCTTAAGATAGGCTACATTGATCAAAAGAGCCACGTCGGAGATTCGAGTCAGACGATTCTGCAATTTTTTAAAGAAAATCTGCTGACTGAAGAGGGCATGGCCCGGAATATGCTGGCCAAGTACGGATTTTACGGGTCGTCGGTCTTTAAAAAACTTTCCGTCCTGTCGGGCGGTGAGAGAATCAGGCTGAAGCTGTCCATCTTAATGGAAAAAAAGCTGAATGTCCTGATCCTGGATGAGCCGACCAACCACTTGGATATTGAATCTCAGGAAATTCTCGAAAACAGCCTGATGCAGTTTCAAGGCACCATCATCTGCGTTTCTCACGACAGAAACCTGCTGGAGAAGTTCAACAAGATTTTCTGGCTTGAGAATCAAAACGTCACCATCTTTTCAGGTCCATACAGTTACGCCAAACAAAAAAAACGGCAGATTGCCGAATAAAAGGGGAATGGATATGACCATTGACAGACTGACAATCAATGAGTTATCGTACGATCTTTTTGTAAGCGAGTATGCTGATAAGAAACCTTTTATTTTGACGGGGGCAATGGATCACTGGGAATGCAGACCGTGGACGCTTGAATACATTGACGAACACTATGGGGACAGAATGGTCACCATCCGGAAATCAGATATCGAAGGGGTCAAAACGTTTAAACAAGTAAAGCTTTCCAACTATATCGAGTACATTGATCAGAATGATGACAAATGGTACTGTGACTGGAACTTTACGCAGCTGAACCAAAATGACTTAGACCTTGTCTATTCCGCACCCGAGTATTTTACAAAAGACACATTGAGAGCGGATGAAGAAACGGGACGGGACTGGAAATGGTTCTTTCTCGGTTCTAAGCAGACAGGCACGCCGCTGCATCAGGATTTTAACAACACGCACGCGTGGAACGGCGTCATTTTCGGGGAGAAGGAATGGATCTTCTATCATCCGGACGACTCTCCGTATTTGTACGAAGGAAATATCAATGTCTTTGATGAAAAAGACATTGAGCAAAAACCGCTGGTGCAAAAGGCGTCTCCGCTCCGCTTCAGACAAAAGGCGGGAGAAATCATTTACGCGCCGCGCCGTTGGTGGCATCAAGTCGAGAATACGGAACATACATTGGCAGTGAGTGAGAACTTTTGGTTTACCGGAGAGCGGCTTGCCAATCAGATATAACCTGACGAAAGGCTGAGGAGCATCTCAGCCTTTTTTTGTATGGATTCATTTCATCCGGTCCAGACCGAATTTTTTCAGGCGGTATTGCAGGCTCTGTCTGCTGATTCCGAGCTCGTTTGCCGTTTTGGATATGTTATTGCCGTGTTTTCTCAGGATCTTTTCGATCATGTATTTTTCGAAGTTTTCCATTTTGTCTTTTAAATCGGTGCCGGGCTGGGTGCTTGCGGCGGCTTTGGTTTCCGTGTCAGCCGGTTTGATTTTCATCCGGTATTGGTAAGGCAGGTGGGCCGCCGTAATCGTCGTTTCATCCGTCATAAAGTTCATGGCGCCTTCAATCATATGTTCAAGCTCGCGGATGTTGCCCGGCCAGTCATATTCCAGGAAGAATCGCTGCACATCGTCACTGATCGAATCGACATGCATTTGGAACAGGTGATTGTTTTTCTGGATAAAGACTTCGGCCAGAGGCAGAATGTCCTCCTTGCGCTCCCGGAGCGGGGGAATGATCAGTGTGACAACGCTTAAGCGGTAGTATAAATCTTTGCGCAGCCGCTCTTCCGAAATGGCGGTGATCGGGTCTTCATTCATCGTGGCGATGATACGGACGTCAATCGGTTTGTCCTGCGCTGATCCGATGCGCCTGATTTTCTTTTCCTGAAGGGCGCGGAGCAGTTTTGCCTGCAGGCTGAGATTGAGCGAGTTGATCTCATCAAGGAGCAGGGTGCCTCCCTGCGCCTGCTCAAATAAGCCGGGCTGGTCGATGGCTCCGGTAAAGGCGCCTTTTTTCGTGCCGAATAAAATACTTTCGACCAGGCTATCCGGCAGGGCGGCGCAGTTTTGTGAGATGAACGGGGCGCCTGAGCGCTGGCTGCCGTTGTGAATGCTTTGGGCGAACAGTTCCTTGCCCGTTCCCGTCTCGCCGGCCAAAAGCACCGATGATGATGTGCGGGTTGCCCGTTTCGCGTTTTCGATGACTTCCCGAATGACCGGGCTGTTGCCGAGAATACTGTCAAACGTGTAGCTGTTCTGTTCTTTCCTGTGCATGTTCTCCCTGATCAGCCGTTCGAGCTTGGTGACGTCCTTGGCGATTTCCACGGCTCCCTTGATCTCGCCGTTTTGCACAATCGGGAAAGTGTGGTTGATCGTCGTGATTTCCTGGCCTTTGTTATTGAAATAGCTTTGCTTTACGTTTTTAATCGTTTTGCCTTCTTGAAGGGCCTGAACGAGCGTGCTGTCCTGCTGATTGGAAAACATAAATACATCAGTCAGGTTTTTATGCAGGACGTCCCGTTCATCCATATCTTCAATCTGCATCATTTTCTTATTGTAAATGACGGTGCTGCCCTTTTCGTCCACCACATGCAGCCCGACATCAATCTCTTCCAGAATGCTTTGTAACACGAGTGTGTAAAATTCGCTGGTTGTGTGCAGGTCAATTCCCCCTCCCAATCGTCTTAACATTCATTATTTTAAAATAAATCGAACGGGAAACGCAAAAAAATTTTGCGC
>NZ_ML064924.1:0-22674 GCF_003676355.1 Bacillus sp. L75 | reverse complement strand
GGGCGGTAAAGGTCGATGTATTCGCATGGAGCAGCGGGTGAAGCTTTTCACATTCGTCTGAATTCCGGCTTTCAAGCTCTCCCTGAAGACGATCGGACGCCCAATACGTCTGCCTGGCAAACGGGTAGCCCGGCAGATTGCCGATTCGCGGCAAAGGTCCGCCATAAAGCAAGTCCCCTTCGATTTCATAACCTTGACAATAAAAATCTGCCAGCACGCATAACAGCTCCTGATATTTTCTATGGTCAGAATATGAGGCGCTGCACTTGCCGAGCACTTCTATTATGTGCTCCTGAATATGCTGACGCCCTGCAAAGTGCTGCGGTACTTTTCCCGAAAACACATAAGGATGATGTTCATTAAGCTTTGCCTGCTTCCATACATACACTGCGTCATCAGCATCTTGCACTACTATGGCGGCGCGATGGTTAAAGTGATGCCGTCCTTTTAACAACGTATAGCTGAGCTGGGCCAGATCATTTTCTTTCAGTCCGCCATTTTCCGCCCAAGTGATCATCTCTTCGATTTTTTCCTGAAGGGCCTCCTCTGTTTTTGCAGACAAAGTAAGTAAATATGCAGGGGCATCACGATGAGGTGAAGCGCTGCGCTTATAGCTTTCCATAACGACATGGGCGTTTGTTCCGCTCATCCCGAATGCGCTGACTGCCCCCATTCGGTTTTTACCCGGCAGAGAAGGCCACGGTTTACCCCTTTTATTCACATAAAAAGGACTCTTCTCCCAGTTGATATAGCGGTTTTCCCCGCTGCAATGCAGACTGGCGGGAATCATTTCACGGGAGAACGCCTGTAAAAGACTGATCAAACTGACAATGCCTGATGCGGCAAACGTGTGGCCGATATTGGTTTTAATTGATGTGAGTGCGCAAAAAGCTTCTTCGTTTGTATAGGCAGAAAATGCGTCATAAAGCGCGTTAATTTCCACCGGATCACCGAGTTTTGTACCTGTGCCGTGTGTGACGATATATTCGATATCTTCAGGGTTGATACGGCCCCGGTCATAAACAGAAGTAAGCAGCCGGGTCTGGGCTACGCCGCTCGGAGCGGTAATTCCGTTTGTTTTCCCATCATAATTGATGCCGCTCGCTCGAATCACCCCGTAAATCGGATCACCATCTTTTTCCGCCTCTCTCAGCGGCTTCAGAACAACCGCCGCGGCTGCTTCCCCCGGAACCATGCCGTCAGCCCTTTTATCAAACGCGAAGCATTTTCCGTTTTCCGACAGCATTCCGGCTTTATCTATCGTTTCAAAAAAGTCCGGGGTATTCATGATATTCACCCCGGCCGCAACAGCTGTTGTGCACTCTTTATTCTGCAGGCTTAATACCGCCTGATGGACAGAAACGAGCCCCGAAGAACATGCTGTATTTATCGCCATCACAGGACCTGATAAATTCAAGTGATAAGCCAGCCGCGCCGCCAAAATACCGTTATGATGAGACGTGACATTGCCTTTGTCCCGTGTTAAAAGGTGATAATCTCCTTCTTCCGCCCCCACAAACATACCGATCGTCTGCTGCTTGATGTGACTGGCGCCGTAGCCGGCGTCCTCAAGGGCCCTCCACGCTTCCTGAAGAAGCAGCCGCTGTTTCGGATCCATCGTTTCAGCTTCCCTCGGCGATATTTCAAAAAATAAAGGGTCGAATTCGTCCGCCCCCGGTACAGCGCCGAGTTTCCATTTTGAACTTGTGAAGCCTTTTTTTGCGACCGGTGCGACAACGTCCTTTTCCTGAAACAGAATGTCCCACAGCTCGTCCGCCGTGCGCGCCTGAGGAAATCGGCCGCTCATGCCGATAATGGCAATGGAATCAGCTGCCTGACTGCCCTCGGTTCCGGCGTTCAGCTTATTTCTTCCCCTCTGCTTCTTTCGCTTTTCCGTTCCTGCCTTTTCAAAGACAGATTGATCTGCGGATTCAGGTTTCTTTTCTTCATAGACATGCTCCATGACGGACTGGTGTTCCGTCAGAAAATAGCGGACGACCTTCTCCAGTGTGGAATGTCCGAAAAACAGGGCCGGTGTCACTTCAATTCCGTAATGAGCGGACAAAGAAGAGGCGAATTCCGCCAAACTGATAGAATCAAAGCCGAAATCAGCCAGATTGTCAGCGTCCGTCAGTCTGTTCTTGTCTATTTTCAAAAGCCCCGCCGCCAGTTCTTTCACATCCCAGCTTACGCATTCTTCCAGTGTAAAGCCTTTCATTTCACTCCGCCTTCCTGAAAACGGGACGTTCCTGTTTACAGAACCCGAAATCGGCCGTTCGCCTTGATCTATCTGCAGGAAGCGTTTGGCCCTCGACGGAAAACCGGCCAGGACGAGATACTGGCTGGACGGCTGGACTAACAATGTTTCAAAAGCTTCGAGTCCTTCCTCAGTGTATAAATAACGCTGTCCGCTTGATTTTAAATACATATCGGTGCTTTCCGCCGTGCCTACATGCATCCCCCCTTCTTTCCAAAGCGGCCAATTGATTGCAAGTGACTTGCCGCTTCTGAGCCCGAGGCTCACAAGTTTATCCCGATGACGGACAAAAGCCATTTGGAAGCGGTTCCCCATCGCGTAGTCACAAGAACCGAAGTCTCCTAAAATCGCTGAAGAAGAAGAGAAACAACAGAAGAAGTCAAGCGGCTCCCGTGACAGAACCTGATCTAACACCGCGGTGCCGTCCGCTTTTGGCGATAAGACTTGCTGAAAGGTTTGCAGATCTTTCTCCAGAATGCTTTCAGTGCCTTGAAGACCTGCAGCGTGAATGACACCGTGAATCGGCCCGCATCCTTTCTCTTTCACTTCTTGCAAACCTTTCTCCATCTGAGCCTGATCTGCGGCATCCGCCTGCACGTAAAACACCTTGGCGCCTGATTCTTCCAATCTCTTTATCTTGTTCAGCACCGGGCCGGCTGCCGCTGATCTCCCCGTCAAAATGAGCGTAACCGGTCCTTTTTCAGCGAAATATCCGGCAAATAACAAGCCTAAACCCCCGCATCCGCCGGTAATCAAGTACGTTTTTCCGCTCTTTATCACACGCTTCTCAACAGGGGCAATATCCGTCTGCTTCATTTCCATGACGTGGCGGATTTCCCCACTGTACATGACACTGCGGAACGACTCGCTGTGAAGTTCTTCACATACGTTATGGATCAGTTTTTCTAACGGTCCTTTTTGTTCAAAATAAACCGCGGCCGTATCCGTCTCCGGCAAGATCAGTTTCAGCGACCGTTCCAGCGCGATCCATGACTCAGCGTAACTGATATCGGTATCGGTCCCGCACTGAGCGGAAAGAAGGATCCGCCTCGGTTTAGAACGCAAAGAAGCAGCTGCGCGGATCACATGATACAGAATGGAATAGTCTTTCACGGCCTTTTCATCTTCAAGCGGCCATCCATATAAAACGGCATCCGCTTTGCCTGCAGCCGTTTCAATATGCCGAAACGTTTCTTGATATGCTTGTCCGTCAGTGATTTTAATTTGATAATGCGTGTTTGAAAGCTTTTGAGTTTCCTCACCCTGTGAAATAAAAAACACGCCGGCTCCCGGATAAAGGGATTGTAAAGACTGATAAGCATGCTTTCTGGCAGCTTCTCCCGTAAGAAAACAGATGACCGTTTTCAGCTCTTCATGAATGGATTTCTTCAGAGGCTGCTGCGTCCACATTTCTTCAAATATCATCATCTCGGATTGTTCCTCTTGCCCGTGATCCTGCTGAGACGGCTGTCTCATTCTCACCCCTTTGATTTCTGCGCAGACAATGCCGGTTTCGTCACAAAATTGAATGTCACAGCCGGTTTGATTCTTTTTATTAATATACATCCACATGCCGGATGAGCACGGACGCATGACGCGCAGTTCTTCAACCGCTTCAGGCACGATATGGACTGACGGCTCCGTTTTTGCCAGGACATGAAAAGCTGCGTCCAGAAATTCCGGCGGCAGATGATATCCCGGATTACGGCCGCTTTCATCTGTGAGAGCAAGCTTCGCCCAAACCGCACTTTCTCCCGCATAAAGCTTTTCAACGGTGCGGAACTCCTTACTGATCGTTACACCTGATGTGCCTGGTGTTTCATAATCGAATGACAGCGAGCGGCAGTCTTTTTGTAAGGAGGCAATATCAAGCACGCGGGATGGCTGTATGTTCCCTTGTCCGATGATTCCATAATGATGCAGCTTCTCTTCGTCACTGTATATTTCATAATGGATGCCTTCCTCGTCTTCAGACAGAAGGGAGAGATTGACGCCCGCACCGTGAAGTCCGCCGGTAATCGGGTCAGTCCATGCCGCTGTTCGGATCCATATCTCTTTTTCTTCAGAGCTGTCTGCCGCATGATGAAAAGCCGCAAGCGCCATTTCTAAATAAACGGCTGCCGACAGAACCCGCTCCCCGCTCACATCCTGGAAAACGTGTTCCCGGCCTGTAAAAGATGTATGATAGCTTTGCTCCGCCAAGGTTGACGTATTTTCATGCAGGAAAGGATGCACATATTCAGTTGTTCCTGTTTTTGGTTCTTCCCGCTTCATCCAGTAGCTTTCTTTTGCAAATGGATAAGACGGCAGACTGATACGATGCGGCAGCGCGCCTTTATATAAAGATGCCCAATCGACGGGCGTCCCGTGAACCCAGGCATTCAAAAGACTGTCAAATTGACGTTTTTCCATCCAATCACTGATAGTGCCTTCCGTCTCCGTGACAGCACTATCACTCCGGCCCGCAAACACCCCGCTTACGGAACCAGCATTATTCAGAAAAGCAATCAGCTTCTGTTCCAATTCAGAAACAGAGTCCGCTGTCATCGCCAGCCGTTCTTCCATCGGGACCCTGCCGACTTGAAGGGTAAATGCCGCGTCAAGCAGGTTCGCATCTGTAATTGTTCCGTTTCCGGCGGCATCCGACAGCAACAGAGCCCGCTCGCGCAAGCGGTCTTTATCTTTTGCCGATAAAACAAAAAGCGCCGGACGGCCGGTGTCTGCCGAAGTCATTTCAGCCGGTTCATACTCTTCTATCAGCAGGTGGGCATTTGCTCCGCCCGCTCCGAAAGAAGATGTACCCGCGATTCTCGGATATTCTCGTGTTACTCCTTCAGATTCTATGACCGGCCGTCTCCATTCCGCTGTTTCCTGCTGCACGATAAAAGGAGAAGTTTCAAAATCAATTTCCGGGTTCAGCTGCTTTGAATGCAGCGACGGCACCAGATATCCGTGTTTCATCTGAAGAAGAATTTTGGTGACCGCAGCAATGCCCGCCGCACTTTCCAGGTGTCCGATATTGGATTTAACAGAACCGATGGAACAAAATTGGTTTGCATCCGTATAGCGGCGGAAAGCCTTGGTTAACCCTGCGATTTCAATCGGATCTCCCAAGGAAGTGCCGGTGCCGTGGGCTTCCAGATAGCTGATTGCTCTCGGGTCAATCCCTGCCCGCTCCATCGCGTCTGCGATCACTTCTCCTTGTGCATTCGGGTTCGGAACGGTGAACCCGTTCGTTTTGCCGCCGGCGTTCAGAGCGCTTCCTTTAATGACACCGTATATATGATCATGATCTTCAACAGCCTTTTTCAACGGCTTTAACACGATACAGCCGACGCCCTCTCCGTCAACAAACCCGTCAGCCTTATCACCGAACGCTTTGCACGCGTTTGACGGTGACAGCATTCTCATAGAAGAAAGTCCGATATAATGAACCGGATCTGTAATCAGGTTTACGCCGCCGGCAATCGCGCATTCAGATGCACCTGTTCTGATGCTTTCTGCGGCGAGATGAATGGCGGTTAAGGATGAGGAGCATGCAGTATCGACCGCGATGCTCGGACCGTGAAAATCAAACACATAGGATACGCGGTTCGGGATAAAGTGATAGTGGGCCCCTGTCGGATAGTTGCCGTTCATGACACCCGCAAAGACACCAACCTTTTTACCGGCGCATAGTGAATCAGGGGTATATCCGGCATCCTCCAGGGCCGCATAAGCGGTTTCCAGAAACAGTCTCTCCTGCGGGTCCATGCGCTCCGCTTCTTTCGGGGAGATTTTAAAAAACAGCGGATCAAATTTATCAATATTTGTTAAAAATCCGCCCCACTTTGTATACATCCGGCCTTCCTTACCTTTTGTCTCATCATAGTAGTCCCGCCAATCCCA
Source organism: Bacillus sp. L75 (assembly GCF_003676355.1). Classification (NCBI taxonomy): domain Bacteria; kingdom Bacillati; phylum Bacillota; class Bacilli; order Caryophanales; family Bacillaceae; genus Bacillus; species Bacillus sp. L75. Next base: position 16,529 of record NZ_ML064924.1, on the reverse strand, counting down.
GCGGTCTTTCGGAATTTCGGTGATTCCGTGTTCACCGGTCTTTAACCGTTCCCAGAACTCATTAACATTTTCAGCTCCGGGATACCTCCCGGCAAGACCGACAATTGCCACTTCAAGGTGTTTTGACGGCGGTTCGGAAGCGGGGGGCGCTTTTTCAGAAAAAGATGCCGCTTGGCGCTTCGTCAATCCGGCGCTTTTTTTGCGGCTTTGCTTTTTCTGTAGAATGTGCGGCGCCTTTTCGGCTTCTTTATTTGTCTTGAAAATCCCAGCCATATCTTCCTGTCTTGAGCTGACGAGATATTCCGCTAATCCGCCGATTGTCGGATACTCGAAGAACAATGTGCTGCTGATATCAGGTATGTCTTCCCGCACGCGGTTGGTCAGCTGTACGATTAAGATGGAATCGATTCCGTATTCTTCAAGGGGCGTATGGGCTTGAACGTCCTCAATCGGCATCTTTAAGATGGCGCTGACGATCTGTTTCAGGTACTCTGTGCTTTTTTCAAGCAAAGAGCCGGATGATGCCGCTTCAGTATGAGGGACTTCTTCAGAAAATTGCGCATGCAGTTCGCGCTCCTTCGTTTCAGCCAAGAATGCGGCAAGCTCTCCTATCGTCCGGTATTCAAAAAACAGCGTGCTGCTGATATCAGGGACGAGATCCCGCAGCTCATTCGTCAGCTGAACGATCAGAATAGAGTCAATGCCGTATTCATCCAGAGGAGCCAGCGGATTTATCTCTTCTGCCGGCATTTTTAATACTTTTGCCACAGCCCTTATCAGAAAAGCCGCTGTCTTTTCCGAAAGCCCCTCTCCCGCTTGTTTGATGGGGAGCTGACGATCAGAGGATGTTTGCGGTACGTTTGATTGGCGCTTTTGCGCGGTGTAAGCTTCCCTGCTCTGCCTGATGACTCCGTTGCTTTTCGCCGTGATAATCTGCTGGGTGTGCAGACGTTCGTTTTCAGCCGGAAATTGAATGGAATGAAAACCTTCAGCCATTAAAACGGATTTCCATGTTTCCGGATAAAGACCGGGGCACCCCGGAATCCGCAGCGCCTCGTCTTCGTACAGCCACCAGCCCTCTAATAAGCCGAATGTAACATGTGTAAACGGCGTATGCCCGCCCAGTTCATTAACGAGCAGCAAACCGTCCTTTTTCAATACGGCTTTTGCCGTCCGTAAGGTTTTCCGGATATTTTTGGTGGCATGCAGTACGTTTGCAGCAATAGCGATATCGTAGGTTCTCAGATGTAATCCCTGGCCCGCCGCAGGCTGCTCCACATTAAACAGCTGATACGTCAAATACGGATTGTCCGCGCCGTATTCCTTTTCGGCATGCATTAAAAAAGCTTTTGACAAGTCGGTATAACAGTATTCCTGAATATGGTTTTGATAGGGGCGGAGCTTTTTAAACAGTGTACTGCTCGTTCCGCCGGTGCCCGCTCCGATCTCCAGCAGGCGGATGTTTGCCTCAGGATTGTTTTTCATTACATTTTCCACATACATACACGCTTCATTTGCCAGCACATCGTTGTAATAATCAGCGAGAATATTATGCTTATAGATTCCTTCAACAAGCTCCATTGAAGAATCGGGAAACATCACGTCAGTGGCTTTTATTTTGCCTGTTAAAATGTCAGGCAAAGCTTGAATGATGGTATCCGCCAGCAGAGCCTGCGCTTTCATATCCGGATCTTTCAGCCATTCGTTTTTCTTCTTATGCCACTCTTCCCAAACCGCGGCCGTTTTACCGCTTTTAAAATCGCTGTCTAAAAGACGGATGCTTTCTTCCAGCCAGCGCTCATATAAAGGCAGACAGGAAGCCGCCGGCGCTTCGCCGGTCAGACCCATTGAACGCAGCGTCATCCGCAGCACTTGCAGCAAAAGCCGATTCAATTCTTTCATTTGATTGCTTATTTCTGTTCTTAAGGATAACTGTGTACGGTCTTTTTGTTTGTCTCCCTTACCCAAAACCTTATCCTCCTAAGAAAATTAAATTTGCTCCGTCATTTTGACAGGCAATCAGATAGTCACAAATTCATGAGGGTTCATTCCCTCGATCGGAATCGGCTTGGTCAGCTTCATCAGCCCCATGCGGGAGATCGGCTGCGTCAGCAGAGTTTCCAGCGCCTGCATCCCTTCCGCCCGGCTGATCAGCCCGAGACCGATTGCACTCAGTCTGTCAAACTCTTCAGAAATGTGATTGTCAGCCCGCTCCCAATAACCCCAGTTCATCACTTTGACCCGGCATGACAGCCGTCCGGAAAGCTCATGGGCAAATGCGTCTTTAAATGCGCACCCCGCCGCATAATGACTTTGATTCGGATTCTTAATATATGAAATAACCGAAGAGAAAAAGAGAATAAAGTCCAAAGACTCTTTCGCAAATACTTCGGCAATGTTGACGGAAATATCCACTTTCGCCGCAAGGCCGGCGTGAAACTGTGATTCTTCCATATCTTTTACGCTTTCATTCGCAAATACCATCGCTGAATGAACGACGCCGCTGATGGTGCCGTATGTGTTTTTAATCTGTTCATAGGCGCGCTGAAGCGATGGAAGATCAGAAGCATCTGCGGCTATATATTCGGGAGCCGGGCCTGATGGCCGGTACCGGTCTATTTTTTGGCGTATCCGGCTGTCCAGCGGCCGCCTCCCGATCCAGACGACTCGGGCTTTATACGTCGTCACTATATAATCTGTCCAAACCTCGCCGATGCCTCCCGCACCGCCGATGATGACATACACGCCTCCATAGCGGTAAGGAACACTTTCAGACGGCCCGCTTTGGACCGGAAGCAATTGAGGCCGGTACCATTCCTGATGTCTGCGCACCCATGCTTTACCCGTACGGTCGCGGGGCAGGCTGAATATGTCTTCTGCGGGGAAATCCCCCCCGTCTTCAAGATCGGCGAGACGGATGTGCCAGCTCGGATGTTCTTTAGCGAGAGACCCGACAAAACCGTGAACACTGGAATGAGCGGGACGCACCTCATCATATTGGGTAATAGGCTGTGCTTGGTGCGTAATCACCGTCATCTCTAGCTGCTCCTTTCCATACCCGAGACCGATAAGAGCTTTGGCCGCTCTGAAAATTTGCAGCGCCCCGCTTTTTTGATCATAGCTGTCAGAATCATCCGGCTGAGGGGCAAACCAGATCATATGCTGAATCTTACCGAGACGGCGGAGCCGATCAGATATCACTTCAACGGAAGCACTTTGGCTGCTATCAAATCGCACAGCTTTAGGAAACAATCGTAAAACCGCGTCCGCCTGCCCGTCAGTACCGCCTATGATGACAGCTTTTGCTTCAGAAATGGGGAAGCCGGTTTGGTTGTCTATCGGTTCCGCGTCCCATACCTGCATCAGTTTGACGGCTCCGGTAAGGTTACCCGGCAGATCGTATTGCTTATTATCGGTTACGGCCGGCGCACTTTCGGCCATCCGGGCAGAAAATCCTTTTATCCTTACACACACATTGCCGCGTTCATCACATATATCAATGTCCATTCTTCGCACGGCCGGTGTTTCATGCGTCACAAATACGGCCGCCCACATGTTTGGCCTGCACGGATGAAAAACGGTCAGTTCATGCAATTCAAAAGGCATTAACGGCTGCTCCGGATAACCCGCTTGATTTTCATTCATAACGCCGATGGCCGCCTGAAAAGCGGAATCAATCAGGCTCGGATGGAGCACAAACTGTTCGGCTTCATCAGAAACGGAAGCAGGAAGCACCAATTTAGCCAAGGCTTCTTTTTCCCCGCAATAAATGTGATCAATTCCTTGATGTGAAGGTCCGTATACAATTTCCGCCTTTGCAAACGCCGCATAACAGTCTTCTTTTGACAGCACTTTTTTGCGGCATCGCGCTTTCAGCTGTTCAATATGCAAAACCGGCGCCTCAGACAGCGGCTCAATCACAGCGCTTCCTTCACAATAAATGTCTGAATCATTTTCATTGCTGTACACTTGAAATGAAACATTGCCGTTATCCTCCAAAGAAAGCCCTGTCGTCATACGCAGCGGCTCTTTTTTATGAACGGCCTGGCGTATCCAGCTGATATACCGCAGCGAAATGCCGGTTTTAGCCGTGTATCCAGCGGCTAACGGCGCGGCAGCCAGTTCAGCTGCGGCTCTCGCCATTTCAAGATAAGCCGCCCCGGGGAGAACACGCTTGTTTCGGACGATATGATCGGCTAAGAAGAATTCATCTCCGTTCAGTATCGTACTGAATTTTTGTTCTAGCAAATCTGATGTATTGCGGTGAAGCAGCGGGTGAAGCCTGCTTTCTGTATTTACGGAAGTGACGGGATGATCGGGCTCCGGTATCCAATATCGTTCCTTTGCAAAAGGGTACGTCGGCAGACTCATCCTGCGCGGTTTCTCCTCCCGATACAGCCGCGTCCAGTCTATCTCAAATCCTTTTGACCACAGCTCCGCAAGTTTTTTGTAAGTGCCGCTGTCCATCCATTTTCGGATCAGCTCCTCCGTATCCTGATCATCATTCAGGAAACCCCTGATTTCCGTTCCGCTATCAGACCGCCCTTGAAAGCAGCCGTCAATCTGCTGTTTTCGTTCTGTAAATTCAGTTAATTTCCTGATCAGGTCTGCTTGATCGTTCACTAAAAAAACAAGCCGTTCTTCCATTGCCAGCCGTCCCGTTTGCAGCGTATACGCCAGTGACCGCAAGGAAAAAGATTCATCAGGCTGCTTATCTAAGCCCGACTGGCCGAAAAGACCGGAAAGAATATTCTTATGTTTCTCATCGTTTGTAAGACATTCTGCTAAAGTCCGGACGGAAGTATGCTGTATGAGATCAGTCATGTCTATTGCCAGCCCGTATTGATCCGTCATCAGCTCAGAAAAATGTGTCAGCTGCATGACATCCAAGCCGAATTCCTTCCAATCCTGTTCATCATCTACCGAGCCGGCCGCAACATGCAGAACTTCGGCCAGAACACCTCGCAACGCATTTTCCAGCTGATTTTGCATTGTATCTCTTTTGTCATGAAGCGGACCGCTTCCTTCAAGCGCTTTATCTTTGAGAAACATCAGCAGGCGGGCAGCGTATTCCTTCAGCCGCTCCGGATTTTTCGCTGATAGAGGCACGATATACGGTCTCTCTTGATCCTCCGTAATACCGGGGTTTTTAGGCCTGTACTCTTCTAAAATGAGATGAACGTTTGAACCCGTCGCCCCGAATGAACTGATGCCTGCGCGTCTCGGGCAGGCATGTTCACGGCCGTTCTCTGTATACGCCGGCCTTTTCCATGACTCGGTTTTTTGCTGCACGTAAAATGGCGAGTCCTCTAAACGGAGATACGGATTAATCGTCTCTGAGTGCAAAGAAGGGACAAGCGTTTTGTGAAACAGCTGCAAAACCGTTTTATGAAGCCCGCTGATCCCGGCGGCTGATTCCGCATGTCCGATATTCGATTTAACGGAACCGATCGCACAAAATTGCCGATCCTCCGTAAACGTGCGGTAAGCTTTAACAAGACCTTGTATTTCAATCGGATCTCCTAAAGAAGTTCCGGTTCCGTGCGCTTCCACATAAGAAATCGTCCGGGGATCGATCCCCGTCTTTTCAAGACATTCAGCTATCATATCCCCCTGCGCCACGGGGCTCGGCACGGTAATCCCGCTGACGGTCCCCACGTGATTGACGGCGCTGCCTTTTATCACCGCATAAATATGATCCTTATCTTCTTCGGCTTTGTGGAGCGGCTTCAGCAGCACGGCTCCGATGCCGTCAGCTGAGACATAGCCTGTGCCTCCTTCGCCGAACGTGCGGCACAGCCCGTCACTCGAATGCATATCCATCAAGCCGTATGTGATATATTTTGTCGGGTGCAATGATAAATTGACGCCTCCGGCAAGAGCTGCTTCACATTCACCGCGTCTCAGACTTTCCGCCGCCATATGGACGGCCGTCAAAGATGACGAACACACCGTGTCAACCGCCATGCTCGGCCCGTGAAAATTGCAAAAATATGAAACCCGGTTTGCGATCGGCGCATAGTTCAAGGGATAAGGAAAGACCAGCCCTTTGGCCGCAGCTTCAGCGCCGGCGAGAGAATAATCCATATGCATCACCCCGGCAAACACACCGACGTTCATTCTCTTATTCGGCCCTTTCGGCTGAACGATTGTTTCCGGGGTGTAGCCTGCATCCTCAATCGTTTCCCAGCATGTTTCTAAAAACAATCGTTCTTGCGGATCTTTAGCTTCTGCCTCCCGCGGAGAAATCCGAAAAAATTTCGCATCAAAACAATCCGGATCGTCTATAAAACCGCCCCATTTGGAAATCGGCTTGCCGGACGGCGATCGCAAATGCTCATATGTCCTCGTATCCCAGCGGGAACGAGGCACTTCCGTTACGCTGTTTTCTCCATTTTTTAAATTTGCCCAAAATTCACGAAGATTTTTGGCGCCGGGGTACCGTCCCGCCATCCCGACGATCGCAATATCTCCATTCTGCGTTCCGGCTGACGCCGATTTTTTCACGCGGATTTGGGTCGTCCTCTTTTTTTCCCGGGGCAAAGGCTCAGCACTTGAATGCCCGCTTTGAGCATGGCCGAAACCGGCTCCGTAATGTTCGCACAAATATCCCGCCAATTCCGCGATTGTCGTGTATTCAAATAACAGTGTCGGCAGAAGCTGCGTTCCGATTTTTCGTTCAATTTCCTTTACCATGTCCAACAGCCCCGGAGAATCCAGCCCCATTTCATAGTAGCCGATATCCGGGTCAATCTCTTTCACAGGTTTGTTCAATCGGGCGGCAAGCAATTCTTTTAAATAAAGGATGCACTGTTCAGTAAGGCCGGCGGAAGCCTCCGCACGGCGGGGCTCAGAAGGCGCCGGTTCCGCTTGCGGAGCCGGGACGGCATTCCGCCCGTCAGGTTCTTTCTTTTGCCGTTTCTGATTGATCAGTTCCGGGTCCCTCACCAGTTTATTGGCGAAGTTTTTCAGTTCGCCGACTTTTCTGCCTTCCTCATTGAAAAACTCCATTGTCACGTAAACGAGATCTTTCTTACGGGTGACGGATTCTTTTTTTATCTTGGTGATACATGTTGTCTGCAGCAATTCGGTGCAATAAAACGATTCATAAAACAGCGGCAGAAATAATTGCCCCTCCTCCCTCGTCAAAGGAGCGAGATATACATTGGAGCCGATGCTGCTCGCATCTATCAATGCGGGATGAAACATCGCCTCTTCTGCATGTTCCAGCTGATCCTTTTGCACCGACAGATCAATATAAATCTCTTTTTCAGTTTGGTAGACGCTTCCGCAGCCTTTCATCATTCCTGAGTGAACCAGTTCTTGATCCCTGCATTCCGCGTAAATGTCCTCAAGCGGTATTTCTGCCGCCGTTTGTTTTACGGCATCCATCCGGACGCTCTCTTGGAAGCCGGCGGGCTTGACGGAATGCATTTGCGCCGCGGCATATACCTTTGTCTCTGCTGCTTCGTCACCTTGTTTTTGCCCTTTCACCTCCACCTTCCACTGCCCTTCGCCGTTCTCTGTACAGTCAACGGAAAGCAGGATTGTTTCTCCCTGTTCAGGAGCTAAAGGGTGAAAAATCGATAAGTGCCTGAGTTCAAGGCCGGCATGAAAAAAACCGTTTTCTCTGAAAGTCTGATAGATCAGGTCAATATAAGCCAGACCCGGCAGCAGTTCCTTTCCATAGGCTTTATGATGTTTCAGAACGGGATGCTGATTGTTAATAAGAAGCTGCTCTTGCATATGAACTTCCTCCATATCGACGTTCAATTTTCAGCGCAATCAGTAAGTCTTCATTTGTTTCCAAAACGTATTCGGACGGGACTTATGTGCGTTTCCATGCAGGCTTTCGGCTTTGTCCGGACGAATAGGCCGGCGTTTTAATCCCTGTCTCGGCAAAGGCTTTCTAACCGGGGTATACGCCTCTTGCTCCCATGCTTCCACTATGACATGGGCATTTGTCCCTCCGTCAGCGAAACTGCTGACGGCGGCAATCCGCGGTGAATCCGTCCATTCACGCAGAGCGTGCGAAAAATAAAACGGCGAGGCGGACAGATCGTAATGCGTCATCGGCTCTTTGCCCGAAAGGAAAGGCACACGCATTCGGCGCGAGAGCATAAGCACTGTTTTAATGAATCCGGCAATCCCTTCAGCGCATAACGGGTGTCCGATATTCGGCTTCATCGATCCCAATTCACAAGGCGCGCTGTTTTGCATACGGTAGACCGCTTCAATCGCCCTCAGTTCCAAAAGGTCGGTTACTTCAGAGCCTGAACCGTTTGCTTCAATGTAGCTGATATCCTCCGCTTTTCTGCCGCTTTTGGCAAGCGCCTTGGCCATCACTTCTTTCTGCGCCTGTATATTCGGTGTGGCAGGCCCCGCGGTTCTGCCGTCATTGTTTACGGAAATGCCTTTAATGACCGCATGAATCCGGTCACCGTCTTTTACAGCCTGGGCCGCTGTTTTTAAATACACCATTCCGACGCCTTCTCCCAATACGATGCCGCCGGTGCGGCGGTCAAAAATATGAAACGCAGGCTCTTCGCTTAACAGATTGCGAAGTTCGAACATCCGGTGGGTTTGACCGGATTCCAGCAGACTGACTCCCCCGACCACCGCTGAGTCGATTTCACCGCAAGAGAGCGCCTGTATCGCCATATTCATCCCGACAAGCGCTGAAGAACAGGCCGTATCCAAAACGAGACTCGGCCCCTTCAAATCAAAAAACTGAGAAAGATTGGCCGCTAAGTAATTCGGACCGGCTGCGACTATCGGATTTTTTGCATGCTTCAGACGGTTTTCATCAGGCATACTGCCGCCGCGTCCTCCTAAATAGACACCGGCTGACCTGCCTTTCATTTCTTGTAACGAGTAACCGCTGTCTCTGAACAGATGAAGCGCCTCTTCTAATATAAGAAAGGACTGGATATCCATTGCCTTGATGTCTTCTTCGGGAATAAGGAAAAACTCCGGGTCAAAATGCGTTACATTTTGTAAAAGGCCCGCATAATCCGCCTTCTCCGTTTTCCAGCGCTCTTTCGGAACTCTTTGAATGGCTGACGTTGCTTCAGACAGCAGCTTCCAATAAGCTTCGATTGATTCAGCTCCCGGAAAACGGCAGGACATTCCGACAACAGCAATGTCCTGCGCCGCTCTAGCACCAGAAGGCTGAATAACAGCGGCTGCAGTTTGTTTGGGAACGTCCGGGATTACAGGCTGAACCGGTTTTGAAACGGCAGCTTTGATTTCGGGATATGCTGTTTCAAGCCATCCCGCCAGCGCAGCAACCGTAGGGTATTCATACAGCACCGCCGGGTCAAGGTCAGCTTTGATCCTCTTTCCGATCGCTCTGGACACTTGGGCAAGCATAATGGAATCGGCTCCGTAATCTTGAAACGGTGTATCAGATTCAAATCTTGACGGCTCCAGTCTTAATTCCCGGCAGCAAATGCCCGTCAGCCACTCCTTAACGCTTTCTGTATCGGCCTGTTCCTGCTGCTTTGTTTCAGTAAGGCCGGATGAAAGCAGCAGACGGTCAGGCTCCCATTTTTCCGGGTGAATGACGGCCGGCATAATAACAGATCCGCAATCGCCTGCCATGATGGCATCAAACAGGCTCAACCCTTCTCTGTCAGTGATGCTCTTTAAACCGCTTTTCAGATAGGCCCGGCTTTTTGATTCGCCCATACCCGTTTCTTTCCAGCTCGGCCACTGGATGCTCAGCACCGGAAAACCTTTTGCGGCCGCAAAATAATCCATATAGGCGTTAGCCATGGCATAATCGCTTTGTCCCGCTCCTAATTCCGGCATCACGCCGGACACTGAAGAAAACAGCGCAAAAAACCGGAGAGGCTCCTTGTGCAGCGCTTGATACAAAAGGTCCAGTCCGTCTGTTTTAGGTTCAAGCACGGTCATCATCTGTTCTCTCGTTTTGCGGATAAAGGCCGGATGATCGAGATCTACGGCTCCCGCTGCGTGTATCACGCCTCCAATCGGGCCCATCTTCTCTTTCACCCGGCTGACAGCCTGCTCATATTCAGGGCCGGAAGATACAGACAGCACTTCCGTTCGGACACCTTTTTGTTCGAGCTCTCTGATTCTTCTCACTTTTTCGGAAAACGGGGAATTCCGTTTGATATGATCATCCCACTCCGCTTTCGGCGGCATTGTTTCTTTTCCGGTAAGCACGAGTTTCGTGACTCCGTATCGTTCGGCAAAATGCCAGGCGAATAAATATCCGAGCCCCCGGGTCCCTCCGGTGATCCAGAGCACATGGTCTTTCGGAAATGAAAATTCTTTTTCAGCTAAGCTGTTTGTTTCCTTTAACCGCGCGTGATAGCGCACACCGTTTCGGTAACACACTTCGATGTCTTCAGAATCGCGAAAAAACTCCTCTGCGATCTGGTTTGCCAGCTCAGGATCTTCGGCAGTCCGTTCTGCATCCATATGCCGCGAGCGGATATCCTTATACTCACTTTGGAGCATCCGGTACAATCCGGCCTTTTTTGCACCTGAGAGATTTATCGTTTCATTTGCAAAGGGTTCAAGCCCCTTTGTCACACAAAGCAGCTGAAGCTTTCGGCCGCGGTTTCTGTTGTCAATGAGAGACTGCAGACGATGAATCCAGCCGTCATCATGATTGATTTCCGTCCCGCATCCGGTCACATCAATCAGACCGCCAAATCGGGCCGCGTCCCCGGATATTTCCGGTGATGCAGCGTCAATGATTTCAGACTCGGGGAAATAACGGGACAGCTCAACGGCTAAATTTCCTGTCTGGTGATCAGCAGCTATTCCGATGACGCCCCGCACTTCCTTAGCCGGAACACGGCTGCTTTCTGCCCAGCTTTTCTGTAAAAAGCGGATTTCACGAAATGTTTCAGAATGTGTTTCAGCATCACGAACATTGTCCGGCGCTGCATCGTCCGGCCAATACCGATCCTTTATAAATGGATAACCGGGAAGGCTGATGCGATGCGGCAGGCTGCCGTTATAAAGCTCTGACCATTCAATCTTCAGCCCTTTTACCCAAAGTTCCAGAAGCTTCGCGAATTTTTTTCTTTTCATCCATTTACGAACGGCTTCCTGCATATCTTCATCCTTAAAAACGGCTAGAATGTCTTTATACTGTTTGCTTTTTCCCCTGAAGCAGCCGTCTGTCCCGCCGTCAATAAAACGCTGCAGTTTTTCCGCTAACTGCTCTGTCGACGTCACGATAAACGCCGCACGTTCTTCCATCGCTTCTCTTCCGGTTTGAAGGGTGTAAGCCGCATCCCGGAGGCTGCGGTCTGTGACGTCATTTTTTCTGATCGCTTGAAAAAGCTGCTGCGCCCGCTGCTTCAGGCTGGCCTCCTGTTTGGCGGATAATAAAATGACTGCGGGATCTTCATCTGTGAATGGCTCATAAATCTCCCTATCAGGTTCAATATATTCTTCTATCAATATGTGGGCATTTGCCCCGCCCGCGCCAAAAGAAGAGATTCCCGCGATTCTCGGAATCTCTTTTTGCGCTCCGTTTTCCTCAATGACCGGCCGTTTCCAGTCTGCCAATTCACGCTGCACCACAAACGGCGTCCGGTCGAATGCAATATTCGGATTCAATTTTCTGCAATGTAATGAGGGAGCCAGCTTTCGTTTTTGAAGCTGGAGCAGCAGTTTCGTTACACCGGCAATGCCTGCCGCGGCTTCCAAATGCCCGATATTGGATTTAACTGAGCTGATGGCGCAAAAACCTTTATCTGACGTTTTCGTTTGAAATGCGCGGGTCAAACCGTCAATCTCGATCGGATCTCCGAGTTCAGTACCCGTGCCGTGTGCTTCGATACAGCTGATCATCCGCGGATGTATTCCTGATTTTTCAAGCGCGCCGGAAATCACGTCAGCCTGGGCGCTCGGACTCGGCACTGTATATCCGTTTGTTCTGCCGCCGTGATTGATATGAGTGCCGCGAATCACCCCGTAAATATGGTCCTTATCAGCCATCGCTTTTGACAGCGGCTTTAACAGCACGGCCCCGACACCTTCACCGGGAACAAATCCGTCCCCGCCTTCACCGAAACTTTTGCACGTTCCGTCTTTTGAAAGCATTCGATAGGCGCTGAGCTCCGCATAAGCCGAAGGATGCGTATACACATTCACACCGCCGGCAATCGCCATGTCGCATTCGCCGCGAAGGATGTTTTCACACGCTTCGTGAATTGCAGTCAGCGAAGATGAGCACATCGTGTCGACCGGCATGCTCGGCCCTTTCAGATTAAGAAAATAGGAAACTCTGTTGGCCGCTGAACTGAACGACGTTTTCGGCTGCAGGGCGCCGCCGTTTTTCCAGTACATTCCGTACCCGTTTTTCGTAATGCCCGCAAAAACGCCGACCCGGCCGTTATACAGATTCTCAAGCTGTTCCTTCGTATAACCGGCATCCTCCAGCACCTGCCAGCACATTTCAATAAAGAGACGCTCCTGCGGGTCCATATTCAAAGCATCACGGGGTGAAATTTGAAAAAACAGCGGATCAAAGAAAGCGGCATCTTTCAGAATTCCGCCCCGCTTACTGTAACTTTTCCCTTCTTTCACGGCCGCTTCAGGATCAGGGTTGTAGTACTTGTCCTTTGCCCAGCGCTCTTCGGGAATTTCCGTCACACAGTCTTTTCCGGCCGCTAAGTTATTCCAGTACTCTTCAAGTGTTTCAGCTTGCGGATAACGTCCGCTGACTCCGATAATCGCAATCCCTTCTTTTGTCTGGTTCTCATTGGAAAAAGAAGGCCGTTTCTTTCGCTTGATAAACGACGGAAGCACCGGAAAATCTTCATTTGCCAAAACCTGTTCTGATATGCCTGAACGGTGGTCATCATCATTTGTCCATTTTCGGCATTCTTTTGGATAATCCGTGACAAAGTGAGCTGCCAGGGAGCCCAGTGTCTTATATTCGTAAAAAACCGTTTTGGAAAGGTCACCGAAAAGCAGAGACAATTCGCGGTTCAATTTCGTCACAGTAACTGAGTCGATTCCGTAGGTTTCCAGCGGCTCTTCAGTGTCTATGTTGGAAACAGCAATTTTTGTAGTCAGGGCAAACAGCGTTTTGAGCTGAAGAAGCGTTTGTTCATACAAACGTTCACTGCGGTGTTCGGCATTGGTTTTTCCGGGAGCGCCCGTCTTGATGACAGGCTGCAGCTTCAACCCTGATAGGGAAGCCCATATTTTTCCTTCTTCGTCACATAAATCAATATAAAAGCTCCCCGCCTTCTCTTGTATCTCGGCCCATCCCTTGTCAGGACAAGGTTCATAAAACAAAAGCTCGTCCAATGAAACCGGGGCGAGCGTTTTATATTCTTTGCCGCCAAGCAGCGCGCATGCCTCTGTCACACTTTGCATCACACAGGGAGGGAGGCCGAATCGTGCGGATTCTTTTTGGTCTGTCAATGGAATTGATATGTCTGCCAGCATCCGTCCTGCTGAGGCGTAAATACGCTCTATTCCTTTCATGTGCTCACTGTATTGAACGGTATCGTTCTGAGTGATGGCTTCAATTTGCTGCTGATCCATCAGGGAACCGCTGTTTTCCTTCAAGCGGCTGATATCCAGCATGCCAGGCGCAGCATCAACTGGCTGAATCGTCCCTTGGCTGTACACATCATGATGACTGAAATCGGCAGAAAATGGATTATAAATCTCAAACCTTTTGGCTTCACCCTCTGCGGGTATCAGCCTGATTTCGATATGGAACGGCTCAGCCTCAGTCAGAATGGGCTTTGACCACACGATATGCGTCAGCCGGACAGCCTCAGTCTCCTTTACTGTCAAAACAGCCGCAGCTCTCGCCATTTCCAAAAGAAGTTCTCCGGGCATAAGCTTTTTACGCTGTAAAGAAACATCAGCGAGAAAAAATTCCCGGCCGCTGAAAGCTGCCGAGAATCCCTGTCCCGTTTCATCGGAAATATGCTGCTGAGCAAGCGGATGAAGGGAAGCCGCTTGGCGAAGTCCCATCCGCATATCATAATCGCGCAAAATGCCGATCGCATCCTGTTTTGTCATTTTTTTATTTTTGACGTCAGAAAAAACCCGGTGCAGAAACTCTTTCATATGGTTTCCTCCATTACGCTAATCCCTGTAAAAACCGATCGTTCTTTTTACAGCGGTTTCTATGCTTATTTCGTTTTTCTCCAAATCATCAAGCAGGCGCTCATAAGTCTCAAGCGGGGACGTATCAGTCTCATAAGTCTCCCGGTGCCTTATATGCTGCGCACTGTGCGGTATCCAGCAATGTGTTTTCGCAAAAGGATAGACGGGCAGGCTGACTTTTTTTGGCCTTTCGTCCGGATATAATTTATTCCAGTCGACATGTAAACCTTGCACCCATAATTTTGCAAGCATTGTATACTTTCCTGCTTCAATCCATTGATCTACGGTCCCGCTCATTTCTGCGTTGTCCGTCATCTCTGTAAACAGCTGTTTCATCGCTTTGTTCCGGCCTGTAAAGAAATTCTGCCCCGTCTCCTTGCCGCTGAGGAAATCATTCAGCGCGTTCGTAAGCTCTTCTTTTGTTTCAGCAATGACGGCAAGACGCTCTTCCATTTCATCCCGGCCAAGCTGAAGCGTATAAGCGATACCCGCAAGAGCTCCGTCAGCTGAATGTGTCTTTTCCAAATATCTGCACAGCTGTTCCGCACGTTCCTTCAGCTGTTCCGCCGTCTTTGCCGAGAGAATGAATAAGGACGGCTGAAGTTCACCGGCCGTCCATTGCTTCTCTTCAACAGGAGAAACATATTCTTCGAGCACGACATGAGCATTGACACCGCCAAATCCGAACGAGCTGACACCCGCTCTCCGCGGCAGTTCATTTCCGCTATCATCAGTCGCAGCTTTCCACGGCTGAGTGTGGCGGACGAAATAAAACGGGCTGCCGTCGAGGCTGATATACGGATTAACGGTTTCACAATGCAGACTTTTAACGAGCGTTTTGTGCTGCATCTGCAAAATAATTTTTAAAAGCCCGGCCATGCCGGCGGCAAGCTCTGTGTGGCCGATATTCGTTTTGACGGAACCGATGGCGCAATGAGGCTGATCGGGCGCCGTTACTCCGGCTTTCTGATAAAGCGCTGCAAAAGCCGCTTTGAGTCCGTTGATTTCTATCGGATCTCCGAGCGCCGTTCCCGTGCCGTGGGCTTCAATATAACTCACTGTACGGGGGTCGATGTTCGCTTGCTGATAAGCTTTTATCATGACTTCTGTCTGTGCTTTCGGATTCGGCGATGTAAGGGAAGCCGCCCGTCCGCCATGATTTTCCGCCGTTCCGCGAATAACGGCATAAATACGGTCGCCGTCACGTTCCGCATCGGATAATGTTTTCAAAACAATCATGCCCGCACCTTCAGCTCTGACATACCCGTCCGCTTGATCGGAAAATGTTTTGCATCGCCCGTCTTCACTGAGCATTCCCGCTTTATTAAAGCTGATATGCATATCCGGCGATACAATAGCATTGACGCCTCCTGCAATCGCGATGCCGCAGTCTCCGGCCTGAATTGCCCTGACCGCACGGTGAACAGCGACCAATGAGCTTGAACAGGCGGTTTCAATCGGTTCGCTCGGCCCATGTATATTCAGAAAATAGCTCATACGGTTCGGACCGATTGACGGAACCGTACCGGCGGCGGAAGAACCCTCAATCTCTATATGGAACTTTGAAGCTTCCTGAGCGTAACCGCTGTTTGTCGTGCCTGCAAAAATGCCTGTATTTGTACCTGACAGGCTTTTGGCAGAGCAGCCTGCATCTTCAATCGCTTTCCATACATGCATCATTAAAAGTCTTTGCTGAGGATCCATCATTTCGGCTTCATGCGGAGAAATACCGAAAAATAAAGGGTCAAATTGAGCGGTTTCATCAATGAAGCCGCCCCACTTTACATTGCTCGCATTTTTATCTTTCTGCGGATCTCCGTAATACTGTCTCCAGTCCCAGCGCTCCGGCGGTATTTCAGAAATGCAGTCCTTTTCTCCGGCTAAATTCTCCCAAAACATTTCCGGATTTTCAGCCATTGGAAATGCACAGCTGATTCCGATTATCGCCACGGGCTCAGGTGCAGCTGCGGTTTTTGTTTTAGGAAGACGGGACGGAATCAAGAATGGCTCCGTCTTCATTTTTTTACGCACAACCGGTTTCTCCGTTTCTGTTTCTTCCTGTGAGCCGAATGTATCCGGATGTTCCGTCAGCAAGTATTGGGCAAAACGAAAGACTGTCGGGTATTCAAAAAATACGGCCGGTGTCAGTTCAAGCCCATACGTTTTATTTAGTTCATTTGCAAACTGCGTGAATGAAACCGAATCAAAGCCATAATCTCTCATCTCTGATTCAGCATCTATCTCGTCTTCTTTCACCTTCAGAATGCCTGATATCATATGTTTGAGTTCCGCTTGTACTTTATTCGGTATATGGACGGGCGTCTTCCTTGACACATGAATGCGATTGGACGGTTCCGGTGTTTCAGGCATCAGGTTTTTTCGAATCCGTTTTTCGTCGCCTTCTGCCA
>NZ_ML064923.1:0-23544 GCF_003676355.1 Bacillus sp. L75 | reverse complement strand
CCAGATCAAGATGGGTGACATATGCAATTGGTTCAGCAGCTGTGGCTGTCGTCGGAACGAAAGGCGCAGGAGCCGTTAACAAAGCTGATGCGGCGGGGAAAGTCATAAACAGGGCAGGACAGGCAGGGAAGAAAATTAAAGACGTTAAACTTCCAGAACTGCTTCCTTATAACTCTAAATATGATCTTGCTCTGTCGGGTGACGTACCATACAATGTGGTTGACAGCCAAAACCTTAAAAATGAACTTTTGACCAATGCAAAGAAAATCCCGGATGGAACGAGAAAGCCGTTTACTGGTCAAGAAATAAACCTTCCTTGGTTAAATAAAGAAAAGTATGGTGCCTTTGAGGTTAAGGGCAAGGTAAAAGCAAAGGGAAAAGTTAAAGACATAAGCCGCAGAGTGTATACTATGAAAGATATTGATATGAACCAAAAAAATCGTAAAGGCCTTACGAATCTTCAATTAATGAAAAGTGGAAATGCACCTTTTGCGAAAGATGGGACACAAATAAATCTACACCATTTAATTCAAGAGGAACCTGGTCCAATGCTTGAAATTCCAAATAGCTTACATACTAAATATAGCGGCATTATCCATAGGCTTAAATCTGATGGTGAAAGCTTTAGAAACGATCCGGTTTTAAAAGCCCAGTATGATAATTTCCGAGACAGGTATTGGAAATGGAGAGCAAAACAATATGAAAAATAAAAAAGGAATGAGAGATATCAATGGACTTATATGAAAAAACTATAGAGTTTATAACTGAAAATAAAGCAGACAGTTATTTTACTAGAGGAATAAGTGAAAAAGAGATTATTAATATAGAGAAGGAGCTCCAACTACAACTTCCTGATAGTTATAAATGGTTTCTGAGAAACTTTGGCTCTGGCGGCTTATATGGAATTGATATTTTAGGGTATGACTTTGGCGGGGCTTCGGTAGTTGAAACCACAGAGGAATATCGTAATTATTATCATTTATCTGATGGACTTGTGATATTAGAAGATATTGATTTTTTTGCTTATGCCTTAGATACTAATAAAATGAACAGTAATAATGAATGCCCTGTTTTTATTTGGGATAGAGTACTTGGATACCAAGACAAGCTAGCCGACAGCTTTATTGAATTTTTCTACAGAAGGTTGCTTGAAAAAAAAGAAAACTGGGAAGAAGATGAAGACTGGGACGATTAATAAAAGAAAGCTCTCTATTAGAGAGCCTTTTTCAGATTTTCAATTTTTAACAGGCTTTATAATGAGCAAACAGGCATTACTCAAAATACTCGCCGCGCCTATCCAAAGCAGCCATTGTGTTGCGGTCAGCCATGAGGCAGTTAGGATAAAGAGTCCAATGGCAATTGATATATAATTGCCGGCTCGGTCCAGTTTATGTTTGCAATGAATTTTATATTTGGCATGAGAAATAAATTGATCAATTTTATCTTTCAGCTCATAGCATTTTTCCTTCATCTTATCCTCTGTTTCTTTTACTTTTCGATAAAGCATATTATTCATCGTCTGCACTCCCATATCGCCGTTTTGAAAATTCAGCCATGATTTTTTCTTCATAGTCATCTGAGATGAATTGTGCCTGATCTTCAACTTTCAAATGTGCTTTTTCTTCAAAACCATCCTGTTCTTCACCATCAAAACGATAAAGTTTTTGCAATAGCCTCCAGAATGTTTCAATTTCATCAGTAGTGAAGTCATGAAACATATCCGCTAAAAAATAGGTGGATTTTTCTGAACAGGAAATTAACGCTTTTTTTCCTTCAGCGGTAATCTCAATATTGATTGCACGTTTATCCAGTTTGCTTGGCACAGTGTGAACATATCCTTTTTTCGCGAGGCTTGAAATTAATTTGTTAGCGGTTTGTTTTGTTGTGCCCAGCTTTTTAGCGATATTCATAAGTGTGGTATCTTCCGTCGGTAAATGGGCAATAGCAATAAGAGTCATGTGCTGTCGGGAAGTCAACATTTCTAAGTATTCGTCCCCCCGAGCCTGCACTTTATTGACAACCGAAAATAATGATGCGTAACTTTGTTGCATAACATGCAGTTCCTTCATTAATAAATTAATATCCATAAGGTATCTCCTATCTTAATTGTCACCATGTTGACAATTATAATATACAACGAAATGGGGAACAAGTCAACATGGTGACTAATTGGAGGGGTTACGGCTGTTTTCAAAAATGTCACAGGCAGTCGGAGTGTTTACAGAAGGGGTAATAAGTAAAAGAATGCGAAAAGGCATTAATACAAAGTGAGAAGGTGTTTGACATGCAGAAAGTGAACTGGTCAGAACAGTATGAATGGTTCAATAAACAAGATGAAAAAGACGGGCGTTTAATGGCGCTCCTTCGTCATGAGCTTACATATGAGGAAGTCATACGGTTATATAAGAAAGGGTTTTATTTGAAATCTAAAGAAGGGGATGTTTCGTTACGTAAGAATGATATCTGTCGTATGTTTGGGGTTGAAGAGAGGCAGGGCGGCGAATCTTAATAAACGGGAAGAGACAAACTCTTCCCGCTTTTCATGGCAGCTGTTATTCTTTTTCCAGCATGGAAGTCAGCCATTCTCTTAATGCAGTTTTCTGTACATACCGCTTTCCGTTTCTCGTGATATGCGGAATGTCAGAGGTGTCGGGCACGATTTGTTTCGCTTCTTCCTTGGTAACTCCTAAATAATAACCGATATAGAAGTGCAGATCTTTTTCTTTAATGAGAATGTGGTCAGTGTGTTCATGAGGATCAGGTGATTTAAAATTTTTCAATCCGTCTCCGATGAAATATCCGGCTAAAGCGATTCCGATGCCGGTAATGATATCCATACAGCAAACCTCCAATAAACGTTATCACTTTTTATACGGTGAAGCCGGCCGAAAGGATTCAGCCTTCATCAAAACCGCTCGGCGTTTATTGCGGACGGTTTTAATTGCTGAGCTTTTCCACCTGCACCTTTCCGGAGAAGAAAACAGCGCCTCCTCCCATATCCGCCAGCCGATCGGGCGTGAGCGAATTGACGAGCTGTTTTTTATCATCCATATCGGCCCAAAGACCTTGGCTGACTGCAACGCCGGGAAGCACCTGTTCGCCGACCGAAGCTGTTAATTCACACTCGCCGCGGTGATTCCAAACTCTAACGGTTTCCCCGTCTTCTATGTTCCGGCGTACAGCATCCTCTGTATGAATAAAAAGCTTTGGCGCTTTTTCTAATTTTACGTGTTTTTCATTATTCGAAAATGTTGAATTTAAAAAATTATGATTCGGTCCCGGGACAAATAAAAGCGGAAAATCACCATCGCTCTCAAGAGGGATATGTGTCGGCAGCGCGGGATAACCGTCTTGTTTCATCTTTTCCGAATATAATTCAATTTTTCCGCTCGGTGTCTTGAGCTGTCCCGGAAAAAGCGGTTTTTTCCGTTTGGCTTTCATGAAGGAATGGCGTGAGAGCGCTTCGTAATCAATATCCTCGATATACGGATTGTCGGGAAAGTCCAGCGCCTGTCTGATCAATTCTTCATCGGTATCCTGAAGCTCCTGCTCGGTAAATCCCATTGCTCCGGCAAGCAAACGGAACACTTCCGTATTCGATTTGCTGTCCCCGCAGGGTTCGATCACCGGTTTTTGCAGCTGAATAAAATGATGCCAGTAAGACGTGTAAAAATCCGTGTTTTCCAAAGCGGATGCAGCAGGGAGCACGATATCCGCGTATTTGGCGGTTTCCGTTAAAAACAGATCGTGAACGACTGTAAATAAATCCTCCCGCAGCAGGCCTTTTCTGACTTTATTCGCTTCCGGCGCAACCACTGCGGGATTCGTACCGTAAATAAACAGGGAGCGCACGGGCGGTTTTGTTTCTAAAAGAACGCTTCCGAGCCTGTTCATATTAAATGATCGTGGCTTCCTGCCGTAAAGCAGATCAGGCCGCTGGAGCGCTTGTCTGTTATAGTTTAATACCGCGCTGTTGTGCTTGATTGCGCCTCCTCCGGTGTTGAGCCACTGTCCTGTAACAGCCGGAAGGCAGGCAACGGTGCGGACGATCATTCCGCCATTGTCATGGTGCTGAATGCCGTTTCCGATCCTGATAAGGGAAGGGGAGGTTTCCCCGTACATTCTCGCAAGGCGTCTGATATCGTCGGCTTTAACGCCTGTAATAGCAGAAACCGTTTCCGGATCATAGTGTTTAACATGCGCTTTTAATTCGTCACTGCCTTCGGTGTATTCTGTGAGAAATGCTTCATCGTGAAGGTTTTCGTCGAATAAGACATGCATGATACCGAGGGCGAGTGCGGCATCTGTGCCGGGGCGAATGGGAATAAACCAATCGGCAAGCCGGCCGGTTTGGTTCTTATGTACATCGATAACGACAATTTTAGCCCCTTTTTTCCGGGCTTTTTGAGCAATCATGACTTGGTGCATATTCGTGCTGACGGCATTGATCCCCCAAAAAATAAAGAGCTTTGCATGTATGGTCTCCTCCGGATCAGTACCCGCTCCTTCTCCCATTGTATAGTTATAGCCTTCAGAACCGGCTTTGCTGCAGATCGTCCGTTCGAGATGACTCGCTCCGAGACGATGGAAAAAACGGCGGTCCATTCCCTCTGCCGCCAGTTTTCCCATATTGCCGTAAAAGCTGTACGGAAGAATGCTTTCCGCTCCTTCTTCGGCAATAAGCTCTTTCCAGCGCGCACTGATCGTATTGATCGCTTCCTCCCAGGAAATAGGCGCAAACGCGGCTTCACCTTTTTTACCGATCCGTTTTAACGGAACGGTTACGCGCTTTTCATCATAAATGCGCTCAGCCATGTGTCTGACTTTGTTGCAAATATTCCCTGATGTGACCGGGTGATCGGGGTCTCCCTGAATGTTAACGATTTTTCCGTCTTTTTTTGTCACAAGCAAGCCGCATTGATCGGGACAGTCTAGTGAGCATACCGACTTAAAGACCCCGTTCGGCTGTGTTGCAGCAGAATTCATAGCCCATTTCTCCTCTTTGTTTATATTGTAAGCATTATAACATTTCAAAATCGAACGTCAATTCAGAAAAAAAGTGTTGACATCACGGAAAGACTTTTCTATGATGAGTTTATTCTTTTAAACAGCCTGACAATTTCATCATTTTATTTTCTATCCAGAGAGGTGGAGGGACTGGCCCTACGAAACCTCGGCAACATTTATTGTGCCAATTCCAGCAAGCGTATGCTTGAAAGATAGGAAAGAATGATCTATACATATTTGTGCGCTTCAAGCGCATAAAGACGGTATATGAATCTCTTTCCTTCTTTGGGGAAAGAGATTTTTTTATGACAAAATTTATGTGAAAAGGATGTTTTGCACCATGACGGTTTTAATTACCGCACCATATCACGACGAGGGGCTGAAGGAGCTGACTGAGCTGTTCGGCCGGACTGTGCACCGGCCGTGGAAGAAGCACGGCCGGGCCTATCGGGAAGATGAATTGATCCGAATGATTCAAGAGACAAACGCGTCGGGGCTTATCACTGAACTTGATGAGGTGTCTGAGCGTGTTATTGACATATTGCCTGATTCCGCTTTTATCGGTGTCTGCAGAGGAATGCCGTCTAACGTGAATATTGCGGCGGCGACTAAAAGAAAAATCCCCGTTTTCTTTACACCGGCCCGCAATGCCCAGGCCGTTGCTGAAATGTTTATCGGAAATGTGATTTCATTTTTGCGTCATACGTATTCTTCCCATCAGTGGCTGAAGGACGGGAAGTGGAATGGTGATTATTTGCAGGCTTATGTCAAATTCAGAGGAAATGAGCTGACGGGGAAAACAGTCGGCCTTATCGGTTTCGGAGCTGTCGGACAGAGAATCGCCCGGTTATTGGCCGCTTTTGACTGCAAGGTGCTTTACTATGACCCATTTGTCCGTCATGAAAACCGGGAGTATGAAAAAACGACGATTGAACGGGTATTTTCTGAAAGTGATATTGTTTCCGTTCACTTGCCGCGCACAGAAGAAACCATCGGCCTTATCGGCGCCCGGCACTTTCAATTGATGAAACAGGAAGCTGTTTTTGTCAATACGTCAAGAGCGGCGGTTACAGACAGGGAAGAGCTGCTGCGGGTGCTGAAAGAACGGCGGATTAAGGGAGCGATCCTTGACGTGTTTTATCACGAACCGCCAGAATCTTCTGATTATGAATTGATCTCTTTGCCTAATGTATTAGCGACTCCCCATTTAGCGGGCGCAACATTTGAAGTGGAAGATCATCATGTGAAGATTTTAAATGAAGCGCTTTTCAAATGGAAACAAGATCAAACCTGCTCAATACGTGAACTTTATAACAAAAGAGAACTTGAAACGGAAGGAGGAGGCTGTAATGGCTGAACAAAAAGGCTACCTTGTATTTGACATCGGGACGGGGAATGCGCGAGTCGCGGTCGTGACTGCCGGCGGCGAAGTGACCGCGCTTGAAAGGGAAGACATTGAATATGTGACGGATCCGCTTTATCCGGACGGACGATATTTCTCACCGGAAAGATTATGGACGCAAATCAGCGCTATGGCAAGGAAGGTTATTGCCAAAAGCCCACATATTACATTAATCGGAATCACCTCCACAAGCCAGAGGCAGGGAATTGTTCTGATCAATAAAGGTAAAAAGGCATTTCTCGGTCTGCCCAACATTGATAACAGAGGCCGTGAATGGGAAGACGGGATTGAGACAAAAGAAGAAGTGCATCAGCAAACCGGACGTCTTCCGAGCGCTTTATTTTCCGCCATGAAACTTGTCGGATTAAAAGCTAGACAGCCGTCTTTATGGAAAGAAGTGAAGTACATCACAAGCATCAGTGACTGGGTGACATTTGAGCTGAGCGGTATTTTAAGCTATGAACCGTCACAGGCTGCTGAAACACTGCTGTTTGACGTAAGGAAAAAGGCATGGTCAGAGAAATTATGCAACATCTTCGGTGTGCCTTCTGCCATTCTTCCTTCACTCGTCCGATCTGGGACGGTTGTCGGAATGTTAACGTTTAAGAAAGCGGCGGTTCTCGGTCTATCTGAAAGAGTGCCTGTGATTGCAGGCGGGGGAGACACACAGCTTGCCATCAAAAGTGCAGATGCAAAGCCGGGAGATATCGTCATCGTATCCGGCACGACGACGCCGATTACAAAGATAACAGCGGAGACCGGAACCGAAAGTTTAACGAATGCATGGCTGAATTGCCATACAGAAGAAGGTCAATGGCTTCTTGAAACGAATCCGGGTGTAACAGGACTCAATTATCAAAAATTAAAATCCATTTTTTATCCGAATGAATCCTACGGCGTTATGGAACGGGAAATCGCAAGTCTGCCGAAACATGATCATGCTTGTATTTCTGCGTTAGGCTCCTATTTATCGCCTGAGAAAAACGCACTGGCAAAAGGCGGATTTATTTTTGACGCTCCGCTGTCCCAAAACTTAAGCAGAGCCCATTTTGTCAAAGCCGCACTGCTGGAAATCGCTTTTTCAATCAAATGGAACTATGAGGCGTTAATAGAGGTGGCTTCCTTTTCACAAGATGATGTGAAGGTGTGCGGCGGCGGTTTCCAAAGTGATGCTTTGACGCAGTTTCTTGCTAACCTTCTCCAAAAGAAAATCTATAAGAGAGAGGGGTTCAGCCAGGCATCCGCAATGGGAGCGGCGATGATTTGCAACGAAGCTCTCGGTGTGAAAGCAGAGCTTTCGAGCCGCACAAAGGTAATTGAGCCGGAAGCGGATCAGACGGATCTCTTCCTATATGAAGAATGGAAACATACGCAAAAATTATTTACTCATTTTCAGCCGGCGGTGAAAGCCTGACTTGGGGATGAGATGACAACATGAAAGATTGCTGAGGAGGAACAAAAATGCTTAATAAAATAGGAATTCCAAAACAGCTCGCATGGGGATTTTTGGGAGTCGTGCTGTTTATGATGGGGGACGGCCTTGAACAAGGCTGGCTCAGCCCGTTTTTAGTTGAAAACGGCTTGACGGTACAGCAATCAGCATCCCTGTTTACAGTTTACGGTATTTCTCTCGCTGTGGCGTCTTGGTTTTCAGGGGTCTGCCTCGAAGCCTTCGGCGCAAAGCGGACGATGTTTATGGGGCTGTTGTTTTACGTTATCGGAACAGCCGCATTTATCGCATACGGATTTGAAAATCTTAATTTGCCGGTGATGTATGTCACGTATTTTATTAAAGGGCTGGGTTATCCGCTGTTTGCCTATTCTTTTTTGACATGGGTGATTTACCGGTCGCCGAAAAACAGGCTCAGTACGGCGGTCGGCTGGTTCTGGATTGCATATTGCTGCGGGATGTTTGTATTCGGTGCTTGGTATTCAAGCTGGGCCATCAAATCCTTCGGCTATTTGAATACACTGTGGAGTTCAATTTTCTGGGTCTGCCTCGGCGCGTTTTTTGCTTTGATTTTAAATAGGGACCGCTTTGAAAAGAAAAAGGCAGATAAGCGGGAAAAGGCGCAGGAATTAATGAAGGGAATCACCATCCTTGCTGAAAATCCGCGCGTGCTCTCTGGGGGGATCATTCGGATCATTAACAGCATCGGTACATACGGATTTCCGGTATTTCTTCCGATGCATATGGCGCAGCACGGCATTTCTACAAATGTATGGCTTCAAATTTGGGGAACGATCTTTCTCGGAAATATCGTCTTTAACTTGATCTTCGGCGCAGTCGGCGATGCCTTCGGCTGGAAAAAGACTGTCATGTGGTTCGGGGGAGTGGGCTGCGGCATTTTTACTCTTTTATTATATTATGCTCCTGTTGTATCACATGGGAACTTGCTTTTCGTCAGCATTGTCGGTTTTATATGGGGAGGGCTCCTCGCCGGGTTCGTTCCGATCGGGGCTATCGTGCCGACGGCGGCCGGCAGCGATAAAGGTGCTGCCATGTCTGTGT
This sequence comes from Bacillus sp. L75, assembly GCF_003676355.1. Classification (NCBI taxonomy): domain Bacteria; kingdom Bacillati; phylum Bacillota; class Bacilli; order Caryophanales; family Bacillaceae; genus Bacillus; species Bacillus sp. L75. The sequence continues at coordinate 14,623 of NZ_ML064923.1, read as the reverse complement.
TAAATCTGGCTGCGGGCCTGTCGGCATTTGTCGGCCCCGCGCTTGCCTGGGCGTTCATCGGACTTGTCGGCGCACAAGGCGTTGTATGGATTTTCGCAGCGCTCTATTTCGTAAGTGCAATCTTGACAAATCAAATCAAAATACCTGAAGAGAAAACGGCAAAACACAATAAAGCATTGCCTGAATACGCTTCTTAACAGCAGCGCCCCGAAAATTCGGGGCGTTTTTTTACAGCTGCTGAAGAAACCCGGCAAAGCGCTGAATTTGTTCACGTAACGATTGTTTGTTTTCGTGAAATTGTTTGAAACGATGTCCGTTTGCTCCGGACGGATGCGGGAAGCCTTCCAGAATGACCGCATGACCCATTCTGCCGTTCTTCTTCAGCATGCGGCAGGCTGATTCTGCTGCTTTGCCGAGAGGGATAAGCAGAATGTCCTTTTTCATCATTTCTATTTCATCCGGAAAACATGTCAGCGCGTAACGGCTGAGAAGAGCTGACCTGCTGATTGCCGGCCGATGTCCCGTATAGTTTTTCTGTTTATAAAAAACAGGGTGTTTGATAACGGACGTTGTATGAAGCAGCTCCCGTTTTGAATCAAATAACCGGGATGAATCCTCAACGTGAAGCGCGGCCGGCAGACCGCATTCATTAAGCATTTCGATGATGTTCTGCCTCATTGAACCGGAAAGTCCGGCCGCTTTTTTTGTTTCATAGGCTATCGTTTCAAAAGTTTCGCCATCTTTTAAAAGCTGTGCCGCTTTTTTGTAAGCCAGCTGCATTTGAAAAAAACCGGGTGTGATTCCGGAAATGGCAACGACTGCATAAGGGTTAATATATTCATTATGAGGCGAATAATACAAATCCAGATCTCCGTCCTTAGCTAAATGGAAAGCCGGAGTCAGCAAATCCGATTTTGTAAACCCTCCCGAAGAAGATAGTGCTTTAAGCTGCTGTAAAAAATGCGCAAGCCGCTCACGATCGCAAATCATGTTATGCCTCCTTGGATCCGCGCCAGTTTCTCTTAGTGTCATCAAAAACGTCGGATGACATGCAGGCTCATAAACCGCTTTTACCGGCGTTCCAGAGCATTTTCAGCACGTGAGGCGTTCCTTTAACTTCGGCTGCCGTCGTTTGCACGGCTGTTTTTTTAGTAAGAAAGTCTTCCTGCAGTTCTTTCTGCTTTTGTGATAACAAACGGGTTTCTGTTTTGATTTCATCAACGGACGTCTGCATGGACGCTGTCACGGCGTTAATCTTCTTTATATCAGGCGCTGTGTTTCTTTTAAAATGGACGGCGGATACGGCTGCATAAATTAATGCGGCAGCCGCAACGGCAGCACTGATATACAAAATGATGATCATCTGCTTTTCACTCCTTTTTTTCAGTTGATACCCTTTACGGATCGTGTTGAATCATTTTATTTGCTAATTGTTTTTTTTCTGCTTATAATGTGAAATCGTACATAAGGACATTCAGAAAGGGTGAAAGACGTGGAAAGTTTACAAAACAAAACGGCTCTTATCACGGGTGCGGGCAGAGGAATCGGCCGCGCCGCCGCTATCGCTTTAGCCAAAGAAGGAGTCAATATCGGTTTAATCGGCCGCACAGAAGCAAATGTCGAAAAGGTTGCGGAAGAAGTGAAAGCCCTTGGTGTAAAGGCATCATTCGCTGCTGCCGATGTAAAAAACCAAAAAGAGGTAGAGCAAGCCGTCTCCTCTATTAAAGAAGAACTCGGTGAGATTGACATCTTGATTAACAATGCTGGAATCAGCAAATTCGGCGGATTTTTGGATCTTACGCCTGAAGAGTGGGAAGACATCATTCAAGTGAATGTAATGGGTGTATACCACGTGACACGCGCCGTTCTACCTGAAATGATTGAGAGAAAATCAGGAGATATCATTAATATTTCTTCTACGGCGGGCCAAAGAGGCGCCGCGGCGACAAGTGCGTACAGCGCTTCTAAATTTGCCGTTCTCGGTCTGACTGAATCTCTCATGCAGGAAGTCAGAAAACACAATATCCGTGTCAGCGCAATGACTCCGAGCACGGTTGCCAGCGACATGTCTATTGAATTAAATCTGACAGACGGCAATCCGGAAAAAGTCATGCAGCCTGAGGATCTTGCAGAATATATGGTTGCTCAATTGAAATTACATCCGCGCATTTTCATCAAAACTGCCGGTTTGTGGTCAACTAATCCTTAAACAAAAGGGGACCTGTCTTCGTGACGGGTCTTTTTTTGTTTCCGCAACCCGAATAAATGGGCATAAAGATCCGTTTTTGCAGAAAAAAGAGTGAAAAAGAAACCGATATCAGCTATAATTAAACTAAATAAACTATGTACCAAATGTTCACTAAAATTATTTTTCCTCGCCTCCAAAAAACAAATCAATACAAACCAAACTGTCCGAACAATAAAAGGGAAAACGGGATATAAAGAGAATATTTAGTACATGGAATAATTTGTTAGAAGGAAGGGTGTGCACATATTGAAAGAAGAAAAAAGAAGTTCAACCGGTTTTTTAGTGAAACAAAGAGCTTTTTTAAAGCTTTACATGATTACAATGACAGAGCAGGAACGGCTTTACGGACTGAAGCTTCTCGAGGTGCTGCGTTCGGAATTTAAACCCATCGGTTTTAAGCCGAATCATACCGAGGTGTACCGTTCACTTCACGAACTATTGGATGACGGGATTTTAAAGCAAGTAAAAGTGAAAAAAGAGGGAGCCAAACTCCAGGAAGTCGTTCTCTATCAATTTAAAGACTATGAAGCTGCGAAGCTTTACAAAAAACAGCTGAAGACAGAGCTTGACCGCTGCAAAAAGCTGATAGAAAAAGCCATTTCAGATAATTTTTAAATCCGGCCGGAACGCCCCCGGCCTCCCGGGCTCAAAAGGTTTGTTCTGTGATTCATTATACATAATAGCAGGCTCGGAACAATACATATCAATAATACCTTCAAACTTGACATCAACTCCTGAAGTGGTAACATAAAAAACGTGTGAAAAATACGAACAAAATACGAACAAGGGAGATGTTACCGATCTTAGATCAAAAGAAAGTTGCTTTTATCGGAGCAGGATCAATGGCTGAAGGAATGATATCAGGCATGGTCCGCGCAAAAAAAATTCCCAACCAAAACATCTGCGTGACAAACCGCCGCAATACAGAGCGACTCGCTGAATTGGAACATCAATACGGTATTCAGGGCATTGCTTTTGACAGCATGAAAACCGAAGATATTGATGTCTTTATTTTAGCCATGAAGCCGAAGGATGCTGAAATCGCTCTGGCTGCGCTGAAACGGCGTATTCAACCTCATCAAATCATCCTGTCTGTTCTGGCAGGCATAACAACCTCATTTATACAACAGTCATTACATGATAATCAGCCGGTTGTAAGAGTGATGCCGAACACATCCAGCATGATCGGCGAATCGGCAACAGCTGCGGCTTTCGGAGACCATGTCTCTTACGGTTCAGCAAAAACCGCGGTATCCCTTTTGGAATGCCTCGGGGAAGTGTACGTGATCAAGGAAGATCAGATGGACATTTTCACCGGCATCGCAGGCAGCGGACCGGCGTACTTTTATTATTTAATGGAGTTTATTGAAAAAGCAGGTGAAGAAGCCGGCTTAGACAAACGGCTGTCCCGCAAAATCGGCGCGCAAACGTTATTGGGCGCCGCTAAAATGCTGATGGAAACGGGTGAAAAACCGGATGTGCTTCGGGAAAACATCACCTCTCCAAACGGCACGACGGAAGCCGGCCTCGATGCGCTCAGGTCAGAAGGCGGCGGAGAAGCCATTGCCAAAGCCATCAAACACGCGACCGAACGTTCTATTGAGATCAGCAAAACAATTGAAAAAACGGCAGCACTATAATCGTTAAAAAACAGGAGTGATACAGTGACGTCTCGGACGAAGATCAAAAGAGTCGCGGTGAAAATCGGCAGCAGCTCACTGACGAGCCTGCACGGGGAAATCAGCAGAAGAAAGCTGGAAGCATTGGTGGATCAAATCGCACAGCTGAAAGACAGCGGCTATGAAGTGATTTTAGTATCTTCCGGCGCAGTGGCGGCAGGTTATCGGAAGCTCGGATTTATTCAGAAACCGGAAAGCCTCCCTGAAAAACAGGCTTCTGCTTCCATCGGGCAGGGATTATTAATGGAGGCTTATTCAAAGCTGTTTTTAGCGCACGGTTATGTCGCATCACAAATTTTAATTACAAGAAGCGACTTTTCCGATGAATGCCGCTACCATAATGTGCGCAATACGATGAACGTCCTTTTGGAACGGGGCATTATTCCGATTATTAATGAAAATGACACGGTCACAGTCAACCGGCTGAAATTCGGAGATAACGATACACTCGCAGCGAAGGTGGCAGGTTTAATTGATGCCGACATGCTTGTGATTTTATCAGACATTGACGGTTTATATGATGATAATCCGCGCAGCAACCCGAAAGCGAAAAGAATCAGTCATGTTAGTGACATCACTCCGGAAATAGAAGCAAGCGCGGGAGATGCCGGGAGTGAAATGGGAACCGGCGGAATGCGTTCGAAACTGGATGCTTTTAAAATTGTGATGGCCTCCGGTATTAAAGGCTTTCTCGGGCAGGCTAACATTCCGGACATTCTGCTTCAAGCGGTAGATGAGGCGGCTGAAGGAACTTATTTTGAAGCGGAAGGAACCCTGCCGTTAAACCACAAAGAACAATGGCTTGCATTTAATTCCGGCCCCGAAGGCGAAATTGTGATGGAAAAAGAAAGCAGCCGCGATGTCGCGAACGGAAATATGGAGCTGTCACCGCAGGACATCGAGCAGATTAAGGGCAGATTCAGCAGCGGAGCGGTTGTCAGGCTGCTTGATCAGCAGGGAGAAGAGCTCGGACTCGGCATCGTCAACTATTCCTCAGCCCAGCTGAAGACATTTAAAGAAACGCCGCCCAAACAGACCGATCAATCAGTCATTGATCCGGAAGCGTTTGTCTGCCACGTTGAACTATCCATTCCGATCGGCTGAGAAAGATCTAAAAAAATATGAAAAAGCCCGAGGCTTCGTTTTGAAGCTCGGGTTTGTTTTTTATTGATATTGTTCAAGTTTGGAGAAAAATTGAATGACAAAATGATAGAAATCATTTGCAGACGGAGCCAGTTCCCTTCCTTTTGGTTTAATAATGCCTACGGTGCGCTTCACTTGAGGAAATTCAATCGGAATTTTGACCGTGAACCGAGGGGTGGTTTCTCCAAAGGTGCTTTCAGGTAATAAAGTAACTCCCATCCCCGCGGAGACTAATCCTTTAATGGCATCTAAATCCTCGCCTTCCGTCGATACAAGCGGCGCAAAGCCGGCCTGTCTGCAAGCGTCAATCGCCATGTTACGGAGAATAAACCCTTCAGGAAATAAAACAAATTGGTCGCCGCGCAGATCAATTAAATGAATATTTTTCTGTTTGGCAAGCGGATGGTGCAGCGGAACAAGCGCGTAAATCTTTTCCGTGAATAAGATATTGCCTGTTATGTCGGGGAATTCCGTCGGAACGGGGCCGAGCAGCGCAGCATCTATATCCCTGTTTCTTACGGCTTCAATTAAAAACTTATATGACCCCTGGCGGAGCAAAAACTCAACGTTCGGGTATTCCTCTTTAAACGCCGAAATCACCGTCGGCAAAAGCTGGCTTGCAAGGCTCGTCGGAAATCCTATTTTGACGGTTCCGCGATTCGGATCAAGATATTCATCAATTTGTTCTTTCGCGTAATCAATTGCTTTCATCGCCGTTTTAATATGTTCTAAAAATTGTTTGCCGATCGGCGTTAATTTAATATTTCTGCCTTCCCGTTCAAATAAAGTGACTTGCAGCTCTTCTTCAAGATTTGCAATCTGCCTGCTGATGGCGGATTGTGCGACATGCAGATGATCAGCCGCTTCTGACACATGTTCCCGTTCTGCTACCTCCATAAAATACCGAAGCTGGCGTAATTCCATTGCGTTCACACCTATCTATCTCATTTTGAGATGTATTTGATCTAAATTATATATTGTTTATATTGTTTTGAAAACTTACAATTAATTTAAAGTTGTCAGATTTTATGACCGATAATTAACGGAAACTGATCGGGGGAGAGGAATTATGACTTACAATCAAATGCCGAAAGCACAAGGTCTCTACCGTCCGGAATTTGAGCACGATGCATGCGGAATCGGCTTGTATGCCCATTTAAAAGGGAAACCTTCACATGACATTGTCAAAAAAGGACTGAAGATGCTTTGCCAGCTGGATCACAGAGGAGGACAGGGCAGTGATCCGAATACGGGTGACGGCGCCGGCCTGATGGTTCAGATCCCTGATGCTTTTTTTAAGAAAGAGTGCGGAGAGATGAGACTGCCGGAAAAAGGCCGTTACGGGGTAGGAATGGTCTTTTTCTCGCAAAATGAAGAGGAAAGAAAAAAGATCGAAAAACAGGTGAATGCATTCATTGAGCAGGAAGGACAGATCGTTCTCGGCTGGAGAACCGTCCCTGTAAATGTCGGAAAAATCGGAACAGTGGCACAAAGCACTTGCCCGTATGTGCGTCAAGTATTCATCGGCGCCGCAAACGATTTGAAAGACAGCCTTGCTTTTGAACGCAAACTGTATGTCATCCGGAAGCAGGCGGAAAATTGGGGCGTTCAAGAACAGCTTGATTTTTACTTCGCAAGCCTGTCAAGCCAGACTATTGTTTATAAAGGTTTGTTAACGCCTGAGCAGGTTGACGCATTTTATTTGGATTTGCAGGATGAAACCTTCGTATCTGCATTCTCACTTGTGCATTCAAGGTTCAGCACAAATACCTTTCCAACCTGGGAACGTGCTCATCCGAACCGCTATCTGATTCATAACGGAGAAATCAATACGCTCCGGGGCAACATCAATTGGATGAGAGCGAGGGAGCAGCAGTTCGTTTCAGAAAGCTTCGGAGACGATCTTCACAAAGTGCTGCCGATTTTAAATGCTGAGGGCAGTGACTCATCCATTCTTGATAATGCGTTTGAATTTTTCGTGATGGCAGGGCGGAAACCGGCACATACGGCAATGATGCTGATTCCGGAACCATGGACGGAAAACACTCACATGTCTAAAGCGAAACGGGCTTTTTATGAATATCACAGCTCTTTAATGGAGCCGTGGGACGGGCCGACCGCCATTTCGTTTACGGACGGAAAACAGATCGGCGCCATCCTTGACCGTAACGGCCTGCGTCCGGCACGTTACTATGTGACAAAAGATGACCATATTATTTTCTCATCTGAGGTCGGCGTTATTGAAGTAGAGCAGGAGAACATTCTTCATAAAAAACGTCTGGAGCCCGGAAAAATGCTGCTCATTGACTTAGAAGAAGGCCGGATTATTTCAGATGAAGAAGTGAAAACAGAAATTGCAAATGAATTCCCTTATCAAAAATGGCTTGAAGAAGAATTGGTTCAAGTGAATCCTGACCCGGAAATCCGGGAAGAGGAACAATTCGATGATCTTCTCGTCCGTCAAAAAGCGTTTGGCTATACGTATGAAGATATTCAGAAATATTTAATCCCTGTTATTAAAGAAGGCAAGGACCCGCTCGGCTCTATGGGAAATGATTCGCCGCTCGCCGTTTTATCCGACCGCGCCCAATCACTGTTTCATTACTTTAAACAGCTGTTTGCGCAAGTCACAAACCCGCCGATTGACGCGATCCGCGAGCAGCTGGTAACTTCTACGGTGACCTGGCTCGGAGCTGAAGGTGATCTGCTGCATCCGAGTGAAAGAAATGCACGCCGCATAAAATTGTATACTCCTGTATTATCAAACGAACAGTTTTATGCGCTGAAAACACTTGTGCATCCTGACATTAAGAGCCAGAACATCCGTACGCTGTTTTCCGATGACCTAGAAAAAGGCCTGAAGGATTTGTTTCAGCAGGCGGAAAAAGCGATCAAGGAAGGCGTATCTCTGTTAATTTTATCTGACAGGGCAATGAGTAAAGAGTTGACGCCGATTCCGCCGCTTTTGGCCGTCAGTGCGCTGCATCAGCATTTGATCCGCCAAGGACTGCGAACAAAAGCAAGCATTATCGTTGAATCCGGGGAAGCGCGTGAAGTTCATCACTTTGCGGCTCTCATCGGGTATGGTGCCGATGCTGTCAATCCGTATTTGACTTACGCTACGTATAAGCAGGAAATCGATGAAGGCCGGCTTGATATTCCGTATGAAGAAGCTGTCAGCAAATACGGAAAGAGCGTAACAGAAGGCGTCGTGAAAGTGATGTCAAAAATGGGGATTTCAACTGTGCAAAGTTACAGGGGCGCCCAAATTTTTGAAGCGGTCGGCATCGGTGAAGACGTTATTGCCAAATACTTTACCGGTACTGCATCTCAGCTTGGCGGAATCGATATCGAAACGATTGCGCAAGAAGCGAAACAGCGCCATCAAGCGGCGTACAAGGATGATTACAGCCAAACTCTTGATCCGGGAAGTGAATTCCAATGGCGGAACGGGGGAGAGCACCACGCTTTCAACCCGAAAACCATCCATACGCTGCAATGGGCCTGCCGCAAAAATGATTACAGCCTGTTTAAGCAGTATTCTCATGCAGCGGATGAAGAACGAATCGGATTTTTACGCAATCTGTTCGCCTTCAAAGAAGACCGCAAGCCTTTAAAATTAGAGGAAGTTGAATCAGCTGCGTCCATCGTGAAACGTTTTAAAACAGGAGCGATGTCATTCGGTTCATTAAGCAAGGAAGCCCATGAGGCTTTAGCGATAGCGATGAACAGGCTTGGCGGAAAAAGCAACAGCGGAGAAGGCGGCGAGGACCCGAAACGTTTCGTTCCGGATGAAAATGGCGACGACAGAAGAAGTGCGATTAAACAGATTGCTTCCGGCCGTTTCGGCGTAAAGAGCCATTATCTCGTCAATGCGGATGAATTGCAGATCAAAATGGCGCAAGGGGCGAAGCCGGGAGAAGGCGGTCAGCTTCCGGGCAACAAAGTATATCCTTGGGTCGCGGATGTCCGCGGGTCTACACCAGGTGTAGGGCTGATCTCACCGCCTCCTCACCATGATATTTATTCAATTGAAGATTTGGCGCAGCTGATTCATGATTTGAAAAATGCGAATCGAAGCGCGCGTATCAGTGTCAAGCTCGTGTCAAAAGCCGGTGTCGGCACGATTGCGGCCGGTGTGGCAAAAGGCACTGCGGATGTCATCGTCATCAGCGGCTACGATGGCGGAACGGGCGCGTCGCCGAAAACAAGTATTAAACATACGGGTCTTCCGTGGGAGCTTGGTCTTGCAGAAGCTCACCAAACGCTGATGCTGAACGGTTTACGGGATCGCGTGGTATTGGAAACGGACGGTAAGCTGATGACAGGCCGGGATGTCGTAATGGCCGCCTTGCTCGGTGCGGAGGAATTCGGCTTTGCTACAGCGCCGCTTGTCGTTCTCGGCTGCGTCATGATGCGCGCCTGCCATTTAGATACATGTCCTGTAGGTGTCGCGACGCAAAACCCGGAGCTTCGCAAAAAATTCATGGGCGATCCTGACCATATCGTAAATTACATGCTGTTTGTCGCAGAAGAAGTGCGTGAATATATGGCGCAGTTAGGCTTTAAGACGCTTGATGAAATGATCGGACGGACAGACGTTCTTCATGTCAGTGAACGTGCAAAAGCGCATTGGAAAGCGGGCCAGCTTGATTTATCCACACTGCTGTACCAGCCTGAAGGCGTCCGCACTTTCCGTACGGCGCAAAATCATAAAATCGACCAGTCGCTTGATATGACGGTTATTCTTCCGGCGGTGCAGGCTGCAATTGAAGCCGGACAGGAAGCGGAAGCTGAAATCAAGATCAATAATACAAATCGCGTAGCCGGAACCGTGACGGGAAGTGAAATTTCTAAACGCTACGGAGCGGAAGGCCTGCCGGATGATACGATCAGACTTCATTTTACCGGATCAGCCGGACAGAGTTTCGGAGCATTTGTCCCTAAAGGGATGACGCTTCATTTGAACGGGGATTCAAATGACTACGTAGGCAAAGGGCTTTCAGGCGGAAAAATCATCGTGAAAGCGCCTGATGCCTTCAATTGTGAAACGCACGATAACGTTATTATCGGGAACGTCGCATTTTACGGAGCAACAAGCGGGGAAGCGTACATTAACGGGCGCGCCGGTGAACGTTTTGCAGTCCGTAACAGCGGAGTCAATGTCGTTGTAGAAGGTATCGGAGACCACGGCTGTGAATACATGACAGGCGGCCGGGTTGTCGTCCTCGGCGAAGTCGGCAAAAACTTCGGGGCGGGAATGTCAGGCGGTATCGCATACGTCCTCAGTGATGATGCCAAAGCATTTAAACGCAAATGCAACATGGAAATGATTTCATTTGAAAAGCTGACGGATGAGGCGGAGATCAAAGAAGTGCAAGAAATGGTCAAACGGCATGCGGTGCTGACAAACAGCAAAAAAGCCGCAGATCTCCTGGACAATTGGGAAAAAGCCGCAGAAACCTTTATCAAAGTCATTCCGAAAAACTATAAACAAATGCTCCTCAGCATCGAAGAACAAAAAGCGGCGGGTTTATCAGAAGAAGACGCAATTATGTATGCTTTTGAAGCCAATACAAAGGTCCTCCAAACGCCTGCCAAAGATCAAAAACAAGCGGTAGTACAGTAAGAAAGGGGAGAGGAACATGGGGAAACCAACTGGATTCATGGAAGAAAAACGAGAAAAACCGGCTGAGCGGGACCCTCTCACTCGCTTAAAGGATTGGAAAGAGTATTCGGCTCCGTTTTCAGATGAAGCGTCAAAGCGGCAGGGGGCGCGGTGTATGGATTGCGGCACACCGTTTTGCCAAATCGGCGCTGATATCAACGGTTTTACCTCCGGATGCCCGATTTATAATCTGATACCGGAGTGGAATGACCTCGTCTATCGGGGGCGCTGGAAAGAAGCCTTGGAGCGCCTTCTGAAAACGAATAACTTTCCTGAATTCACAGGGCGGGTCTGTCCCGCTCCTTGTGAAGGATCTTGTACGCTGGCTATTTCAGATCCGGCTGTTTCAATTAAAAACATCGAGCGGACGATCATTGACAAAGGTTTTGAAAATGGATGGATTCAGCCGAGAATTCCAGCGAAACGCACAGGTAAAAAAGTCGCTGTCGTCGGTTCAGGCCCGGCAGGTCTGGCAAGCGCTGATCAGCTGAACCAAGCCGGTCATTCCGTAACGGTCTATGAGCGTGCTGACAGAGCCGGCGGTCTGCTGATGTACGGCATTCCGAGCATGAAGCTTGAGAAAAATGTCGTCGAACGCCGTATTAAACTTTTGACGCAGGAAGGTATAGATTTTGTAACAAATACCGAAATCGGCGTTGACATAACGGCAGATGAGCTGAAAGATCAATTTGATGCCGTCATTTTGTGCACAGGCGCCCAAAAGCAGCGCAATCTGCTGATTGAAGGCCGGGAAGCAAAAGGCGTCCATTATGCGATGGACTATTTAACACTGGCGACGAAAAGCTATTTAGATTCCAACTTCAAAGACAAACAATATATAGACGCTAAAGGGAAAGACGTCATCGTAATCGGCGGAGGAGACACAGGAGCTGACTGCGTGGCAACCGCGCTGCGCCAAAAAGCGCGCAGCGTGCACCAGTTCGGGAAACATCCTAAACTTCCTCAAACGCGCACGAACGACAATATGTGGCCTGAACAGCCTCACGTCTTTACCCTTGAATACGCCTATGAAGAAGCGCAGGCAAAGTTCGGCAAAGACCCGAGAGAATATTCAATTCAGACGACAAAAATGGTGGCCGATAAGCAGGGCCGCTTACAAGAGATTCACACCATTCAAATGGAAAAAGTCAGAAACGAATTCGGAAAGTATGAATTTCATGAACTGCCCGGAACAGAAAAAGTCTGGCCTGCTCAGCTGGTGTTCATCGCCATCGGTTTTGAAGGGACAGAACAGCCATTATTGAAACAGTTCGGTGTCGATTCGGCAAATCATAAAATTCAGGCGGCATATGGGGATTATAAAACGAATGTTGACGGTGTTTTCGCCGCAGGGGATGCGAGAAGGGGCCAAAGCCTGATTGTATGGGCGATTAATGAAGGCCGGGAAGCAGCGCGCGAAGTCGATAGTTATTTAATGGGGAGCACTGTTTTACCGTAAATAAAGGGGTTTATTTATAAAACCGGCTGGGATCAGCCGGTTTTTCGTATTGAAATGAAACCTCCTTCTTCCTTTATTGGTCATATAAGGGTAACGTGGAAGATAACATATGGAATTTTGTTTTACAGAGTGGAGAGATTGTTTTCTTCCGCAGACTGAGACGATTTGCAAGCCTTGAGCAGTCGATCACGGTGCTGCTGACGGGCTCTGTGTGTCTGCAGTCGATTTGCGGGCAGATTTTAATTGATGAAGAAAAACATATTGAATTTCAAGCGGAAACGCTTATAAACAAATAAGGAACGGACGCGTCCGCTCCTCTTTTTTAGACATCCAAACGAAAGCCGATATTGCCGAACTGCCGTCCTTCCCGCATTCTGTTAAAAGCGGCAGCTGCTTCACTGAGAGGGTACATGCGGTCGATAATGGGACGGATGCCGCAGCGGTTTACCAATTCCATCATATCCGCAAATTCCTCATTGCTTCCCATTGATGTACCGAGAATATGAATCTGCGGAAAAAACAGCGAGCGAATAGGGAATCCGAGCTGATCGCCTGAACTGGCGCCGAATGTTACGATCCGGCCATTCGGTTTCATAATGTCAAGATAGTGTTGAAACAAGGCGGGGCCTACACCGTCAAGTATGATATCTGCTTTTTCGCCATACAGCGCCTCATTCCAGTCACCGTAGCTGTCAATCGCCCGGTCTGCACCGTATGACAGTGCGGTTTGTTTTTTGTTTTCACTGCGGGAGGTGACGCTGACTGTCGCTCCGATAGCTTTTGCCATTAATAAGGCGTATGTTGCCACGCCGCTTCCGATGCCCGGAAGGATAAGGTGTTCGCCTTTTTTTAATTGTCCTTTTGTAAATAAGGCGCGATAAGCGGTTAATGCTGATAACGGCAGCACGCCCGCTTCCTCCCATGTCAGGTGTTCGGGTTTTAAAACGGCATTTTCCGCAGGAACGATGACATAAGGTGAAAAGGTTCCGTCGCTCGGACCGCCTAAAATATCAGGTACGGCCGGTACGTCCTCAACGGTCTTCCAATTCAGCACCGGGTTGATGATGACTTCTGCATGCAGTAAATGAGACCGGACGCCGTGTCCTATTTCGGTTACGATTCCCGCGCCGTCTGAACCGAGAGTAAATTCATGGTTTCCGGTTTCGTGGTTTTTCATTAAAAACAAATCACGATGGTTTAATCCGGCTGTTTTCAGCTTTATTTTTACTTCGCCGTTTCCCGGCCTTTTGTCAGGTGCCTGCCTGAAATCAAAGCCATTTTCGTGTATGATAAGGGCATTCATCATTCTTCTCTCCTTTATGATTGATGAGAAAGATTTTACAGGCTGTATCAGCTGCAGTAAATAAATGAAAATTGATAGCCGGCTATCAATAAAAATCATAGCAAGAAGGTGCCCTTACATGGAAAGCGGAGACTTAAAGATTTTTCAGGCTGTCGCCCGCAAAGGAAGTATTTCAAAGGCGGCAGAAAGCCTGCATTATGTTCAATCAAATGTGACAAACCGGATTCAGCAGCTGGAACGGCAATTGCAAACACAGCTTTTTTACAGCACAAATCGGGGGATGACGCTGACGCCCGCAGGTGAAAACTTATTGAAAGACGCAGACAGAATCCTTCAATTGTTGCATGAGGCGCAAAAAACGGCGCAAGAGGCAGGCGATCCGAACGGCCCGCTTCGAATCGGTTCTCTTGAAACGGCGGCAGCCGTCCATCTCCCTCAATTTTTCACAGAGTATTGCAGCCGCTGCCCGAAAGTACAGCTGTCTCTGTCAACCGGTGATACACATACCTTAGTGCAGCACGTCTTACACTATGAGCTGGACGGCGCTTTTGTTTATGGTCCGGTCGAATACGAAGATCTTGAGCAAGTCGCTGTAATTCAAGAAGAATTGGTCTTGGTTTCAAATAAGCGGGAAGGCAGTTTGCAAGACTTGTTGCGAGATCCGATTCTGTATTTTGCCGCGGGCTGTTCGCACCGCCGCAAAATAAAAAACATACTGAAAGAAGAAGCAGTGCCCGCACATAAAATCATTGAATTCGGTACGTTGGAAGCCATTATTGGGGCGGTGCAGGCGGGGATGGGGGTTTCCTTTCTGCCTGCATCAGCCGTCCGTTATTTTCAAAACAGGAAAAATCTTTTTCTTCATGAGCTCCCTGAACAGTTTCGGGATATGAATATATCATTTATCTACCGGAGTGATTTATTTTTGACATCGGCGTTTGAAGAACTGCTGAATGGATTAAAAACTTTACCGAACGGAAGATGAGAAAACAGGACAGCTGTGTACGCCAATTTTTTTCGTTCTGGTTTTTCTTAAAAAAACTTTCTTTTTCGGAAAATTTATGTATAATAAAAGAAAGTTTTTCGGATAAAGTATCTGCAATGATAAGGACATGAGACATTT
>NZ_ML064922.1:0-24287 GCF_003676355.1 Bacillus sp. L75 | reverse complement strand
GTTCCAGTCCTGATGCTTTCTGATTTTGTCAACGCCCCATCCGCGCTCTTTAAGAAGTTGCGCCACAAACTTGATAGCCAGCGCCTCTGCTGCCCGGTACCGCGCGCCACCTGACTTACTGTAGCAGATTTCTACTGCGATAGACTTACGGTTACCGGTTCCGTTTGTGCCGTCGCCAGAATGCCAAGCATTCCGGTCAAGCGGAATCCCCTGAATTACTTCTTTATCATCGACGGCAAAATGATAGCTTGTGGATTCGCTGTTGCCGGTCATATAACTGATTTCATTGGCGGCTGATGCGTCGTTTGCTGTGTTATGAATGGTAATATACTCTGGCGTCATTGGGTTCGGGCATTTCAGGGCGTATTTTTCACTTGGAACTAATCTTTTTTTGACTGCAATTGTCATGAAAAAATCTCTCCTATTCTGTTTTGGATTCAAAAAAGCAGCCGTATTAACCAGCTGCCTGATCGTCTTTTTCTGTTTTTTGATCATTGTCGCTTTCGATTACGTGCAGGCGCTCCGTGATGACGGCAGGAATTTTAACGCCGATCTGTGCCAAGTTTTCCGTGATGGACAGGCCCTCATTTGCGATATAAAAAAGAACGGTTCCAAAGGTCAGAACACCGTTCAGATTTGTTATCGTATCAATAATGTTGGCAACAATGACCACCATAAAACTGAGCATCTTCCGGACATATCCAAACCACGCGCTTCGGCTCCGGAGCTTCTTCATTTTCCACGCTTTAATAATGCCTGTGATGACATCCAAGATGCTGAGGATCAAAAGCAAGTCAAGGTATTTCACCTCCCCGAAAAGATATGTTCTTGCGATCTGTAAGCTTTCAAAATTCAACATCACTTGTATTCCCTCCATTGTTAATCACCTCCTTCGAGGCAAAATAAAAACACCTCTGGGGTGTTGATCAGTTTGCGGCGCCGCCTAAATCCACACTGACAGGCTGTTTTGTCATCGGATAGGTTAAGCCAGTTATTTGTTTATATTGATCTTCTGTAATTCTTCCCCATTCAACAAAACGGGCCACGTCTGCATTATTGTAATACTGCGGCCCCCATCCGTAGATGGTTTTAACGCTTGTAAACCAATCCATCATACCCCTTTCCCTCCCTCCGCCAGCATTAGATAAAGATTTGCAATCATTTGCGCTTGTGACTCGGCCAGGCTCTGCGCTTCCGCAAGTTGTTCTGTGATGGCCGCGTTCTGAGCTTTCAATTCATCAACGGGAGAAGGCACCCGCCCGCTTTCAATTTGCTTTTCCAGGGCTTTTTTCTCTTCATGGGTGGCCGCCTCCATCCATGTCTTCTCACCTGGATGATACATCGCCTTTATAAAAGACGGAGGCTGGACGGTTGTACAATTCTCAGGGATTGTATAGTTACCTTCTTCGTCAGGCTCAATCGGAACAGGTTTGGTCAAAATGAAATTTTCATCGTACTCATAAACCTGAATCATGTTATCCCTCCTTCCTGAAAGCCCGCGAGTACATCCAGATAATAGCCTCCGCCCATCTTATTTGAGTCCGCCGGGTCTGGATATTTTATTTTTAAATCCCCATTATCATAAATGATCAAATTGGCTGTCCCGCCTGTCCCACTCAACGGAACTGTATAAACACCCCCGCCAGATGGAACGTATGCTGCCGGAATTGATCCAAACACAATTTCTGGTTCAGTTCTAACATGCCCCCTTAAAAAGAGAAGGGGTCCCCATTTTGCGTAAATAGGTGTTCGCGTCCCTGTGGTAGCACCGTTTTTCAGCATGATATTTGCATATGTGACGGCTCCGTTCCATGTCTTCCGCTCAGTTGCCGAGATATGCCGTTCTTGATTGTAATTGTGGGCTGTGAACTGACGTAATAATTCATCCAGTTTATCTTTAAAATCTGCTGTGAACAGCTTTGATAATTCTCCCAATGCATCTTTAAAAGGTTTGGTAACATGAATGTCCGTATTATTGGCGTGAGTGTTTACCTTCTCTTGCGCCCCGCTTTCTGTTTCTTTACTGTCCCAAGCCTTCCGATCTGCTGCAGAAACATGCTTTTCTTGATCGTTCGCATGGGCGTCTACTTTCTTTTGCGCGCCGGAGGGAGTTTCCTTGGCATTCCACGCCTTTCTTTCGGCAGCTGTAATGTGCTTTTCTTCGTCATTCGCATGTTCATCCGTATAAGCTCTGGCCTTTTCCTCTGCATCATCCGCCTTCTGCTGCGCGCCTTCTTTCGTTTCAATAGCTTCCAGATCGGCAAATTTCTTTTGTAATTCCTCGACAGTCTGGCTGATTTCTTCCACAATGCGGTTTACCCCGTCTCTCAGCGTTTCAAAGTCGTCAATGTAGTAGTCAGCTGTCGGAATGATGTTCTGATCTTCTAACGTTTTGGCGATAGAGAAAGTAAAAAATGATGTCGCCAGCGCTTGCCCGTTTGTGTAATATAGTTTGATTTCAGCCTTAACCGTTCCGTAATGCTTGAGTTCTGCATTCGACAACACATATTCCGCTGTTCCATTTACCTTGTCAGTGATGGTAAGGCTCTTTTTATAAAACGATCCATCATCATACAGGAGGACAATTTTTGCGTCTACGGCTGACAGAGGCAACGGTACACCATCCTTTGCAAAAGAAAAAAACAGCTTTGCGCTGCCAGTGTCCTGCGTCATAAATTGTATATTTGTACTCCGGCCATTGATTGGATTTGTATTAATGTTGATCGGCACGCTGCCCGTTTTATACATCGTCGCTTATCCCTCCTTAGTGCTGCGGCGTAACCATCATTTGAGCCACGCCGTATCCCTTTTCCATATCATACGGGGATTCTAATCTCATCACGGTTCCGTAGCCGCCGCTTTCCGCCTTTGTTGCGATGCCGTCAACTGCTGAAACACTATCACCGATGTTAACGGTATCATCCACCCGCACGAAGACTTGGCCAATCAAACCAATAACATGCCATTCATCTCTTTCCTCTCGAGGCTTATACTCGGCTTCGGGGTCATAGTTCGGGTTCTCAGCTGGAATCGTAATGATGTCGTCACCGTCAAATACTTCTCGGTAGATAATGCCGCCAAATTCATCACGAAGAAAACGATCATTCCAATAGAAGGCAGCTCCGCCAAGCACAACGCCGGCAGTCTTGGAAACGACCCCGAGTATCTTGTCGCCTTCTTGAGCTTTTCGGATTTTGTCGCCCTCTAACGCTACAAGATAAGACGCCTCTATCTTTTCTCCGTCAGCTGATTCAAAATACTCCGCCAAGTCTTTTAAATTCGATACACTTTCTATCGCACCGGTGGACCGCACTGTTCCGCCCTTTGCGTTTAATTCAATTTTTTTGTTGGCTTCCGATGCTTTGCCGTTTCCATGGCCTAAAACCACTGTGTAAGATTTACTATTCTTTGTGGCCTTCGAGAACATGACACCCGAGGACGGCCCGTCTCCTGTTGTATGAGAATCGTATGAAAACATGACACCGTTGCGTGATCCTTCTGAGGAAGAGCCCCCAGCGTTCCCTGCAAGCAGGTTGCGCTCACCCTTCGCATACGTTGGTCCTGTACATGCAATGATTGCACTGTATTTTGTCAGTGCATGGCCGGAGCTGGAAGCTGCTCGAAAGCCTCCCTTGACGTTATTCGGAACGACTGAATGCTTTTCTCCGGCAAGGACAGCCGCATCTTTATAACCGTAAGCTCTGACAAGAAAAATATTGGTCTGGGTGTTCGGGGATGTAATGCCGGCCGTTCCGCTTGCCACATGCATAAGCCCATTTAACAAGTTGACATTATATACACCGCCCCCTATCGCAATGCCGGTTCTTGCGGAATCATGGATAACAAAATCAGAAATAAATACATCGTCGGTCATCTGATCGCCGCCGGTAATATAAATGTCACAATCAGCCTTTTTAAATCCGGTAATGTGCAAGTTGTTTACTGTTATCTTCCTGCTCTTATACTGGAAGGCAATGATCGAGCTGTCTTTGTAGTCATATGTCGGATCGCCAATCGCTTTAAAACCGATTATCTGAACACGCTGGTACGCCGAAACGACAAGGGCTTTCGGAGCTAATCCTTCATAAAGCGAATTATAGACGGGTTCACGGGATGTGCAGTCTACTAATGTCACATCACGAGCCGTCTCGCTCCAAGGGTCTTTTACAAGATGGTGATCAATATGCCGTAAATCAAATGAGCGAACGTCACGAAATGATTCATGACCGCGAATGTGAACGTCACTCGGTGCCGGCCATTCCTTATGAGCTTTTACCTCTACGCCCCGTACATTCCCCTCCGTATAATTATCTATAACCCAGACATGCTTGGAGCCGTCGTCCACTTCAATTCCGTTTGAATTGGCTCCGCCTTTACGGTGTGCAGTTCCGCGCGGGTTCGTCATCACATTGTTTGTGATGAAAATATACTCGCTGTAATGGGTCGTAATGCCGTCGTCACCATACCCCGAGCCGACACATTGATCAATCCAGATATATTTGCTCCCCGTTGCCGTGTAATCTTTTGCTGTAATGTCATAAGAAGGCGCTGATACATCAAAACAATGTAAGCCGGGATTAATACCTTCAACGCCGCGCGCAATACCAAACTTTACTTGCGCGAAAAGCAGACAGCTTGAATGTACACCTCCGGTTGCGCCTACGCCGCCCTGACGATCAGGATTCCAGTCAAGCGACATACCTTCCACAACGATATTCCGGTTGCCTTTCGCATGATCAGCATTTGTGACAACCCACTCACTGGCCGGCGTGTCCTCGTGCAGTTTTAGCGTGGTGACGCCCATGCCCTGGCCGATCAAATACGTCCATGACGGCAGCTTGACGCCCCTTATCACGTATTCTCCGGCTGATAGATTGAGCCGCACCTTTCCGTTTCCGATCGCTCTTTTGAATGCTTCTGTGCTGTCTGTCTCCCCGGTAGGGTCGGCCCCGTAGTCGTCTACGTTAACGTTTCTGGTGATCTTACGTAGAAGTTTGTTATATTCCTTGTCGAGACGCTCTTTCAGCAGTGGGGCAATTTCCCCATCAGCATTAACACGGGCGTCCACTACTTCTTTTACATTTGTCCCGTCGGCATTAAGAATGAGATTGCGCACCCGATTATAGAGGCTGTCAATATAGGTTCGTAAAGAAAAACCCCCGTGATCAATTTGCTCAGAAGTATGTGCTGTAGCAGCTTTCTTATGACGGGTAATTTCACTTTCAAGTCCGTTTATGCTACTCTCGATCGCTTCCATATCACCAGATAGCTCATCCTCATAACGAGAGTTTCTAGTGGTATCGTAATTTTTTTTCAACCTCAACACTGTATTCACTCTCCTTTTCGACAAAATAAAAAACGCCTATCAAAGCGCTGTGAGTATTTGATCAATATATCGTTTTTGTTCTCTCAGCTTCTTGGCCTGATTCACCGCAATATCTTGTATGTCTTTTCTGAAATTGGCAAAAGTCAGCTTCGGGCTGCTGTATGGATTCAACGGATTGTATTGAATCGTTAAGAGCCGCACATCATCCTCATAAGTCGTTCCGTCTGCTGTGTCGGCTAAAATGTGGACTGTATCGCCTTTCCAGAACGGCTTTTCAATTTTGAGCAATTTCGGTTCGTATACATATTGATAATCTACACTGACGACTGTTTCCGGATATGGATTCACATGTTTTTTCAGCGCAGAAACCATGCTGCCCGACTTTTTTATAGTTTCGTCTCTGATCGGGTCGGCCCACTTCGGCTTACCTTCCCGCAGAAATTTCTTTTCCTCTGGATGGATGTACAAGATCGGCTCAAATACGTATTTCGGCTTTTTATCTGTGCTCTTACTGTCTTTAGACATCGCGCCATATCCCCATGCCCGCGTAGAGCAGTTTTGCGAGTTGGTTTTGATACTGATGCCCGGCATATTGTAACGAGAGTCGAATGTGAAAGGAATCTCTTTCCCCATTTTCTTATAGACATGAATTTTATAATTATCCACGTCAAGCTCTAACTCATAATCATTTATGAGCTGATCTATTAATTCGGTGGAGTTTTTATCACCGAAATTCTCTTCTTCGGCGGTGGCGAATTTGCTTTCAGGCTCTTCCAGCACATATGAAAAATCAGTACCTTTTAACGCAATGTCAAAGGCCTCTTTTACGGTCAGTTTCTTCGTTACTGTATCATCCACTCGATTCTCAGCAAGCAGAACGGTAAAAATGTGGTTGGCCGTGATTGTTTTTGTCAGGACGTTTTTAGCCTGCTTCAAGTCTACATCTGTAATATAGTATTTTTGTTGTTTGAATCTTCTTTCGTCAATGTAAAGAATATTGTCATTGACCAGTAAATCGAATTCAGTCGCGTTGCTTTCTGTTTTGGTAATTGTAAAGGTAAAGCTCTTTTTCCCGGTAGTATCGTCTGTAAGATCAACGATCACGCCTGTTACTTCCACAACGTCATTTCCGTCTTTCGTGGAAACATGCAGCTGAGGAAAGTCCACATCTGACGGCAGTTTTTTATTAAGAGGGATGTCGTTACCCGCGTATTCTTTACTCGGAAAGCTCGGTTCCTCTTCTGGGGTCTCCGGGGATTCTGGATCATCAGGCTCGTTCGGCAATTCTGACGTATCGTCATATTGCATCAACTTATACTGTTCGATCATGATAATTAATTTATTAGCATAGTTGATGTCTGTTGCGTAGCCAGCTTTTTGAACGGCCCGGCATGCTTTTTTATAATCCGTTTCCCCTACCACTGCTTTATACCGATCAAGACGATTATATAAGCTTCCCAGATCGGCCAAACTCTCAGCGTATGAAGGGTACTTTCTGAATTTAGCTTGTACCCTCTCAACATTTCCGTATTTGTCCTGCTCGCTGGTCCACATCAAAACGTATTTTCCGTTATAGGTTCCCTTTATCCCAAACAAATTGTAAGCTTGTTTGGAAAGGCCACTCGTGCCGAATCCACTTTCCAGACAGCCTTGAGCAATGACAAGGCTGGCAAGGACATTATATTTTATCCGTACCTTTTGCGCCCCGGGTACCAGGCTTTTAATAAAGTCAGCCGTAGCCATGTCATCCCTCCTTACTTATAATAAAAACGAGTATCAAATAAAATTTCAAAGTCATTTGAGTTTATAATTTCAAAATCGTTCCATCCTACATCCAGTGTCGGCAGACGGCCGGATGTTTTCAGACGCTTATCCCCAATTACAGTGTACTGCCTGATGAATGTGACTTTTTGCGAGCGTTTTAGCTCCTGCTCAATTTTCAATTTTTCCCCGTTCGTTCGGTTCGCAATGGTTACGTTTGTCCCTTTGGCCCACAGAAAGACGTTATAATCATGCTGCAGAGTGTTGACCGCGGCGCCGCCTGGGTTGTATACGCTGAATCGTTTTTTGTTCTTGAAATGATATTCAAGGTCATCCCTCCGAAGGATTCCCATGCCGGGACTCCAGTGCTCTCCATTGAAATTCTGGATGGTAGAAGAGGTATATTTCGACTCGGCAAGCCCCAGAATGTCCGTGAACCCCACTGTAAATGTGGCATGATTTTTCTGTTTGTCCTTAGTGATAGTAAAATTCCCGTCACACGTAACAAGGAACCGACGGTTAGGCAGAAGGTCCGTCGAAATATAATAAGGAAACGGCTGCACTAACAATGAATAAAGTTCATGCCTGTTCTGATAAAAGGTTTCGGGAATGATGGAATCTAATAAAAAATCAACCTTGATGTCTCTCTCTTTGTAGACAACGTCCCGGGGGTGCTGCGGCAGCACTAAACCGTTTATCCTTGGGAGGGTCGTTGTTTCTCGTTCAATATTCGGTGAGTCAGGCGTGAAGCTGCGCACCTTAAAACGGGGGAGAATGCCTGTTAAACTTTGTTCCCCCATACCGTTATTAAAATCAATATATAAATCTAGCATTATGATCTGACACCGCCTTTATAGGCATTCTGGTTGTATCGGTCTGCAGCTTTCTGATCAAGTATCCTGCCATCTCCTTTTTCAAAAGCGATCGTCGCAATTTGTTGGCCGTCCATATGCACCGCAGCCGGATGGATGATAATAGGATGCTGAGGTAATGCGGCCTGGCCTGCCCCGCCAGATTGTTGCTGAGACAGGAGTGTGATTAGAGCATCGAGCTTTTGATTTAAGGCAGGCGTGTCAACTTCATTCCGAATGGTAAGCTCCGACTTCATTGAAATGAGCTGATCAGCAGCCCCCTTTATGTTGAAAGCCATCTGATTTAATTCCTGCTTAAACGAGGCCATCGCGTTCTGCGCCATAAAAGCAGCGCTTTGTTTTACGTTTTTGGCTTTGTCCTCTATCCCTAACGCAAACCCATCAGAAAAGTTGTTTCCTTCCGCTTTTGTTAGTTTGGAGGGAGAATGAGAGTCAATTGACTTCTTTAAAGTCCGCAAGGCGGATTTCCCCAAGTTCCATGCCGCGCTGAAGAGAGAGCCGTTTTGCGATCCCATTCCATTTATAAAGCCGGTTACAAAGTCAGAACCGACACTTTGTGTCTTAACGCTTTTCAGCCCTGTTTTTGCACTGTTTGCAACACTTTTTCCGGCGCTGTTTGCTGTGCCTTTTTTACTGAGAACGCCACTGGCTAATTCAGTTCCGGCCTTTTTACCGCCTCCGCCGTCTGAGGTTTTGGCTAAACTGCTCGTTACCGATGAGCTAAGAGAGCCGGCCGCAGATGTATTGGCGCCTTTGGTAGACGTTAAACCAGCTTTATGCTTATTTCCTTTGTTTTGTCCTGCTGCATTTGCTTGCCCCCCGCCTTTCCTCATCTCATTTAAAGCAGATTGAAGTATAGATGATCCTGCTTGTGCATTACCGGGCCTTGTAGAATTGATACCGGTACGAAAGGCATTTCCTTTATTTTGTCCGGCCTGTGCGGGCGTGGTGTTATCTGCGGAAAGCGAATTGTTAAGAGCCTGCTGTAAGACCGTTCCCCCGCCAATAACTGCTGGTGTGGACTGCTTCAAGCCAGCGGAAAAGTCCTCAGCAACCTTCTTCCCTGATTGCTCGGCGCTTGTCGGCTTATCTAATTCCCCTTCAACATTGGCAACCATTTGACTTGCTTCTTCACGGGCTTGTTCTTGGGTCATCCCCATGCCTTGGTAAAACTCTTCTAAAGCCTGTTGGGTAGTCTCAATTGCTTCTTCTTTGGATTGTCCTAATTTTTGAAGAAAATCTATTTGCCGGGCTGCCCATCGCTCTTGATATTGAGCTTCTGACTCTTCAGTTTTGACCATAATCCCCATTGAATTAGATATAAATTCATCTTGTCTATCCAATGCCTTTCCGGTCTCTAAATCAAGCAGCTTGCCGTCTCGTGACATTTTAGAAAATAAGGCGCTTGAATTTTTTTCATAGGCATCCGTGTTTTTTGCTAATGCGGTATTATAGTCAGCTGTACTTTTGCTCAGCAATGATCTTCTTTGTTCAGCTTCTATATATCCCTGCGCAAACAACTTCTCAATAACATCATTTCTGTATTCCATGTCTTTCTTGGCGGCTTGTTTACCATCGTCATAGACTTTTTTAATATCGTTGTTGTACTTCTGAGCTTGTTTAAATGAAAGCTGCCCTTGCTGATCCGTTACTACTTTTTGCATTGCTAAGGCTTCTTTTTGATTGGCCGCAAATTTACTTGTAGACAACTCAAAATAAGAAACAATGTCATTGAACTGCTTCTTTTGTGAGGCATTCATATTAGAGGAGACAAGGCCTGTCTCTTTTTGCAGAGCATTTAACTGTTTCAGTTTATTTCTAGCCTCTTGCATATCTTTATCAATTGCGCCGACCATCTTGTCAGTCATCTTTTCGCCGGCTTTTTTTGTTTTCTCATCGGTGTCCGCATATAGCCCTTTCAAGACAACCAGAGCATCCTTTTTAAGTCCTTCAAGTTCTTGTATCAACTGGTCGCGCATGCTGGCATATGTTTCAACTAATTTAGCTGACATCTTTTGAGCTTCTGAACCAGATACCCGCGTCAATTCAAACAGCTGCAGTTCTGCCTTTTCCCTTAAATCCACATAGGCGGAAGCAGATTTTTGTGTTGCCTTAGAAACGCCCTCCCCGTAAAGCAAAGCGGATTCTCGCGCCTCTTCTTGCTGCTTTTTTTGGTTCTTCAATTGCTCAGTGTAAGCGTAAGTAGCAACCGAAATACCGCCAAGCAGCGCTGTGCCTCCTACAATTGCAAGGCCAACAGGACCGGTAAACGCTAAAAGCGCCCCTATTCCAGCTGTAAGCGTGGCGACGGCTGTCGTAACCCCTAATACACCTGTCGCCAGAACGGCTGTTTTCGCTATGGTTTGCACGGTGCCGGAATCCAGATTATTAAACATCATAATCAAGTCGCTGCCCTTGTTTGCTAAATCGCCCAGGGCAGGCAAAAGGCTTTCCGTCAGTTTGATTTTTGCCCCTTCAAGTGCTGACTGAAAAGCTACTATGCTTCCGTGTGCATTATCCAGCATTGTATCCGCCATCTTTTTAGCGGCTCCATCTGATTTTTCAAGCGCCTTAGTATTATCCCCAAGAGCCTTTGAACCTTTTTGAAGAAGGACAGCCCAATGTTTATATGCTTCAGCGCCCACGATCGTTTTTAATGCGGCCGCCTGTTGCTCTTTGGTCATGCCTTTCAGACCTTTTTCCATTTCCTCAACGACTTCCGGCATGCTTTTCATGTTTCCGGCTGCATCGAAGAAATCAAAACCTAATTTTTTGACAAGCTTCGACGCCTTACCCGTTGGCGAAGCGAGACGGATCAAGGATGTACCAAAAGCCTGCCCGGCAATTGAGCCTTGAAGACCTGCGTCACCAAAAGCCATAATGGCGGCCGCTGATTCTTCCATTCCCCAACCAAGAGAATTAGCGTTCGGTGCCAAAAACTTCATGGCTTCGCCCATCTGTTCAACGTTGGTGTTTGCGTTGGCTGCGGCGTAAGCAATGACATCCGAGGCGTGCCCTGACTCTTTTGCTTTTAGAGCAAAGGCAGACATGATATTTGATGTAATATCCGCGGCCATTCCTAATTCCAGTTGACCGGCCGCCGCCAGACTGAGCATTCCCGGCATTGCGTCATAAATGTCATTCACCTTAAATCCGGCCATTGCTAAAAAACCCTGTGCATCCGCTGCCTGACTTGCTGTGAAGACAGTGGTTGCACCGAGTTCTTTTGCTTGCTCTCTCAATTTTGCGATCTCTGCCGCCGATCCGCCGGAAATGGCCTGGACCTTACTCATTTGCTTTTCAAAGTCAATACCGACCTGAACAGCATCACGAAGGGACAGAACGAGCGCACCAAAGGCGATGCCCGATGTCATAGCTACTGAAGAACCAACAGAGCGCATTTTTCCGCCAATTGAATCCATTCGTTCGCCCATGATCCGAACGCGGGAGGACGCTCTTTTCGCCGCCTCTTCTAACGCTTTTATCCTCTGAGTCGTACTATTTAGCGCATTTTGCGTCTTATTCATTGCGGCAGTAGCATTATTTAAACGGCGGGCAAGGGTTTGCGTTTCCTTTGCATCTTTGCCTTTTTTAATCGCTGAATCTGCATATGCTCTCTCAAGAGCCTTTACTTTGCGTTTATGATTTTCAAGCTCCTGAGTAAGAGATTTTTCGGTTACTTGTGCAGTTTTTAATGCGTTTCCCCACACACCCACGGCCGTACGGTTTTTTTCAAATTCCGATTTTAAATTTTTCATTTGAACAGCACAGGCGCGCATTTCTTGTTTAAACTCAGATGAATTCGAATACAGTTTGACCTTTATGTCTTTGCTCAACCGGGCACCTCCTTATCCAAGAAATTGATCAATATACATAGGTTCATCGTTGTTTTTTGCCTTCGTTTGTGTCTTCTCTTGTGATTTTCTCCGAGCCAGTCTTTTCAGATGATAGACAATGTCCATTTCGTCAACTTGGTTTTGTGTATATCCTATTTCCTCAAGGGCGTTATACATATCAAGGACTGACTCAGGCAGACTTACTCCCCCGGCTCTTCACCGCTGGAAATCCCCTCGCTATTTAAAAGAGCCGTTGCTTCGGCAATATTCCCCAACACATACTGTGCAGCAGCATAGATTGTTCTTCCTACCAGCCGGGCATCAATTCCTTTTTCAAACTCATCAGGCGTAAATTTCTGGCCAAAGGTATTACAGACAAATTCAACCTGTTCATTAGTAAAAAGACGCTCTGAATCTTGTGATTCAAAATCGTCTGCAATCTTTGCAGCCTTCCGGAACAATAAACCTGTAATGTGGTCAGGTGTAACAAATTTTTTATCTTTCCCATCAAGTCGAAGTGTAATAGACAATGCTTCCATGTAAGTTCCTCCTTTTTCATATAAAAAAGAGCGCTCTTAGGCGCTCAATGAATTATTTACCGACATCAACGACAGGCGTTTCCTCTTTCGTGATGTCCTTATAGACAACTTGTTTGAACCATGTTTCAGCGTTAATCCCATTGGCCTTATCTTCTTCTGCTTTTGCATCCCATCTGCGCTTACCCTCTTTTACATTAGTAAGAGGCATGAATTTAATTTTGACCTGCGCTGTTTGGGGCGTGGCTTTCCCTTCGTCCGTTTTGTGTTCAACCGGTACTAATTCTGGGGTTCCTTTAAGCACCCAATAGTATCTGTACCCGCCGGTAGAGAGCTTGGCCCGGAAACCAAGAGCAATCTCCAATGTCTTATCATCAGCACTAGAAAAATGAATGCCATTCTCCACTTGCTTACCGAAAATCCTTGACTGCATGTCAAGAGGGAGGTCGGCAACTTCCATTTCACCATCAATATCACCCAAGCTATTAACAGTGGCATATGCCACGTTGTCAGCATAAAAAACCTCTTGTTCGGATTTAGGATCAATTTTCAAGTTAACGGCACCCGGTAATTCTTGCGGATCAGAGAACTTCAATTCATCTTTCGTGTCTTTCAATACTTCGGCGATATGAAACATATCCAAGCCGGATAATACTTTCCCCATCTACTTTCCCTCCTGATAATAGGTTTTTTTATAACGTCTGGCCTTATGAAAGACCTTTGTATCTGTTTCGTATAAATCTTGAGAATCATATCGGCTGTATCCGATTTCCCGCATAAGCCTGTCTATTTCGGCTGCAATCGCTGTTTCTTTGCCGCGGGTACTCGCTTGAGTGAATATGCTGATCTGATAACACACCTCAAATGAATAGACCTTGTTGTCTGCAAAATCCGTATCGGCGTCTTGAATCTCCGAAAATACCACTCTTGGAAAAGCACTGACATCATTTGCGACGAGATTATGAATTCCGCCAGACGCCAGGCTTTTTAATAAGGCACTGGAATTAAGTGTACTCACCAATTCAATTTTAGGAGAGTAGGTCATTTGATCGGCGCTGTAAGTATTCGCTCCATTAATTCCACAGCTGGCCCCTCCCCTTCTTTTCCGCCTTTTTCTATGAACGGTTGCGGCGGCATTTTTGAGGTTCCCCACTCCAAGAACCTCCCGCGATACGCCACTTTTTTATTCGGACCAACAGCCACAAACTTCACTCCGTCCTTGGATTCTCTGACATTGGAGACTGTGATATTGTCCTGCATATGGGGCTGTTTCTTATCACTCCGGTTAACGTGAGCGCGCTGCCGTTCAGCAATAAGTTCTCCGCCGGCCTTTAATGCTATGGGTTCCACCTTTTCGACGTCTCCGCCGATTTTTTCAAAATACTGCGTTAGATCATCTATGCCGTCAAAGCTCATATCAGCCATTGATTCCCACCTCCTGACAAAGAATCTCAAGCTCTTCCCCTTGATCATCCGGATCGTTAGTGTCCAAAATATCAAAAACGCGTTCCGTCTTTTCTTTAGGAACGCGCTTAACAATCCGCATATTCGGTTTTATATCCTTCCGGTAACGCACCGTGATTTTTTTAGGGGTCTTGACTCCCAATGCTCCGGCAATCATAGTTTCGCTATTTCCAAGAGAGCCAGCCCCCTCCACAGCTCCCCAGACCGTGAATAAGTCCACATAGGTTGCATTCCAGTTACCTTCTTCATCCTGTGTCTCGATTTTCTTTTGAAAGGTCAGACGGTGCCGGAGTTGGCTGATCTTTTTTCTCATTTTCTTGTTCCTCCACAGATATATAACGCAGCTGCGTCAATATATTTTCAGCAGTAAAAGGGATAGATAAGCCGGTGCCCCCGGACTCATATATCCCTTTGTTTTCATACCAATGTTGGACAAGCATTTGAAGCACCAGTTCAAATTGCGGGTGCCCTTCAATATACCTGCCTATCCCGTTGATAATATAGCTTTTGGCCGCCGCCATTTGAATCAAGAGCTGGCGATCATCTTCTTCATGCTCGACCTTTAAATAATTTTTAATAACCTCTAAATCCATTCAGGACACACCGCCTATTCTGTCGGTTCTTCTTCTGTTCCTTTCAAAGCAGCCAGGTCACTTTCAAGGTTATTCATTTTTTGTTTCAATTCATCAAGTACTTTTGTAATTTCGCTGTTTAGATGCTCCGGCATCACGCTGCCAGTTCCAATGTTTTTACTCCGAACGGATTTTTCTGCAAGCATTTCATGCACAATGCTGCCCTCTTCAATAACAGCAGGATCGCCCTTTTGACCTGGTTCACCTTGAGGACCCGGCTCACCTGGAGGGCCTGGTTCACCTGGAGGGCCTGGTTCACCTTGGGGACCCGGCTCACCTTTTTCACCCTGCAACCCTTTTACAAAAAGAGGATTTTCTTCGCTATTTTCTTTGAGATAGACTGGCGTTATCGCTTTGCCGTCTTTTCCTTTTTCAGATGAAGTTTTGACTCCATTACTTTCATATAAATAATCTTCAGCCATCTGTAATCATCCTTTTCCTTTTATTTTTTATTCCGTTTTTCCGTCAGACTGAGAACCGGCAAGCTCTTTCAATTTATCTTCTATAGCCTTGAGACGATCTAAAACAGATGAATTTAAGTGTTCTTCCATTACACTGCCGGTGCCGATATTCCTGCTGCGGACCGACTTATCCGCCAGCATTTCATGGGTTACGCTTCCGGATCCTGGTTCAGATTGGTTGCCGCCAAAACTGACCTCTTGTCCATCTTTAATGACCTTGCCCCCGGCAATTTCTAAAACACCGCCGATGACGGTACGATTTCCCCCGTCGGCGGTGTAGTTTTTAGTTACTCGCATGATAACCCTCCTTTATTACTCAGCAGACAACGTCAATTGACCGTACACTACAGCCTCAGAATCCCACAACTTCACGTCTTCACGCTCAATTGCGCGCACTTTAGTTGTATTTGTCTCAAATGCACCAGCCCCGACATCAGTAGAAGCAATAGACTGTTGCTGACGGTCAAATAAAACGATAGCCTCCTTCAAGTCACCAATAATCATTGGTGCTTTTCCAGAGACTGTCTTGAGGACTTTATTTGAAATAACCACGACACGGCGGCCGAACAGCATTTTGTTTGTTGGTTCAGTTGGAATATCCTTCAAGAGATACTTTCCATCTCCGTCTTTCAGTTGATCAAGGTAATCAAATCCGTCTTGGTTCGTCATGATAATAGCTCCGGCAGAGATAGCAGGATCAAGAGTTACGTTAAGTGTCTTCTTAATGTTATCCAGGCCTTTGAATTGAACCTTTTTCAAAGAATCAAGGATTGAAAGAATTAAAGCATTCCGCGTCGTGATTGATTTCTTCACAAACCATCTTGCGACATAAGACATAATAGCCTGGTCAGTATCTTGCAAAAGTGTATTCGATAAAGGCAGGATGCCCGCATAATCAGTAATGTTGTAAGAAAGCTTGGTAAACTTCGGTTGATCTGTCTCTGCAATTTCGTCCATTTCTTCTAAGACCGCAAACGGCGTCATGTCACTGTTTTTCTCAAGCATACGTGTACCTGAACGGGTCGCAACCGGCTCAACCGTTACATATTGTTCAAGCTGTTGCTCCTGTTCCCGTTTCAATTCCTTGATCGTTCTCGAAATATCTTCCGGAATTAGAATGCCGCCGTCTTCTTCATTTTTACCGGACATCGCACGAAACTCTTCACTTTCAAATAGATCGCGCTCTTCCTCCGTTAAGCGTTTGCCGCGGAGGGATTTCATGAAAGCTTGAGCGAACATTTTTTGTCGTTCTTCTTTTGCCCCTGTATCGCCGGCCCTGCCTTCTGGGTTGCGCTCTTGCTCGGGCACAAAGTGCATACCGCCCGGTAAATCCGGCACATCAAGTGAACGTCCTTCGGCCATCAAGTCAATTTGATTTTTTATCTGTTTCACTTCATCGAGCAATGCACGCGCTTCATCGGTATTGCCCTCCTGCAGCGCCTTGTCTGCTTGCTGCTTCTTTTCAGTAAACTGTTGTCTTAATGAGATTTCTTTTTTGCTCATTTGCATTGGCATAAAATCATTTCCTCCTTGTTTTCTGCACTAAAAAAGACCTTACTCCGGGAGTACAAGGCCTAATAGTTCCAATTCCATTTTCAACGCTTCATTTGATGAATTACGTCTTTCTTTCAGCTGCTCTACCTTTTCTAAACTGCGGGCACCTACAACCGCCTCAGTATCGCTGTAAGCAGGGGTAGTGACGAGTGAAATATCAAAAATACGATTGATTTTATTGATTCGTCGTTCGTAAATGTCCTCATCTTCATTGATACGCCATTCATCTGCCTCAGCATCCCCATAATCAAGTGAAAAAGCAAAGGAGCATTGATTGATCACACCGCTCCGGACATTCTTTATTAAATCACGCGCATATGACGTGTCTGAGGGCTTAAATCGGAATTTGAGGCCTATCCCGTCTATTTCTAATTCAAGACGGCCAGTATCCTCGGAAACGGTATTTCTCGCTAAGGGAAAATCTTGCTTATGATTAAAAAGGGCGATGACGTTAGACATGTCAGCTGAGTCAAGGGCTGTTCTGCTGATTATCTCTTTAAACCATCCCAAGCGTTCTGACCATTTTTCGAATTTGAGAGCGTACCCTTCGATATATTCACTCTGCCCCTCACCTTCGGAACGCAGCTCAATCGGCGTCGTCAAATGCCGAACCTCTTTATCCTTCATTCTTGTTGTCACCCCCCTTCATGGCGCCACCAGCTTTAAGCCGCTGATATTCTTCCACAAAATCGAGGAACACATAGTTTAAGCTGGAGATATATTTGTCGCCGTTTTCAATAGGGTTGCGCTCAAGTAATTCTCTGATTTCGTCTTTATTCAGCACTCCTGTTTCATGAAGTGTTTTCAAATACTCTGCCTGCGTCTTACTGTCGCCGCGCAGCTCGCTGTCTATATTGAATTTCACATAATGGCCGCTTTTCTGATCGTGATCTAAGAACAATTTAACGTTTAGTTCTTGTTCAAAATTCACAATCCACGGCTGCAGCGTGTTTCTGACATATTCAATGGACTGATGCTCAATATTGGAAAATGTTGCTTTATCCAATTCGTTCAGCTTATGCAACGGTACTTTATAAATCATGGAAATCTGTGCTTTGTTAAACTTCATAGACTCAACGAATTGAGCTTCTTGCAGAGGCATGGAAATAGATTGATATTCCAGTCCGTTATCTATAATGGCGATATTTTCACCTTGATTCACCCGTTTCCACTCTTTGCGCACGTTCTCTTTTGGTTTTTCATCCAGGAACGCCGGGACTTTCAATATCCCCCGAGGAGTTGCCTCGTTCTTGTACAGTTTGGCATTATATTTTGTGGCAGCCGCTTGCGCCCCGATATGCTCCCGTACAACGCCAATAGGTGATTTTCCATGTATTCCGTCAGTCGAAAGCCCTTTAAAATGCAGCACTTCGTAGTCATATAATTCAATGGCTTTCCCGTTTAACACAGTTTGATACCACAGCATGCCTGTTGTTGGATGAACGTAAGCATTCGTGTAATCAGGGCGCAAGGGAAAGAGCGCTTCCGGATAACCATGTGGTCCGAATTGAATATAGGAATATGCATTCCCCCAAGTCAGAACATGAGTCATCATGAGCTTTTTCCATGTGAAAGCTGTCATGTAAGGATTCGGCCGAGCATAAACAGCATGCGCGGACATGTGCTCGGGTTTCCGCTCTATGCCGCCGTCCGTTCTTTTATATGTGTGAATCGGCAGTTTCGCAATGTCATCCGACAATACATTGACACATGCAAATATGTCCGGCTGCACAAGTGAGTTGCTTTCACTCACTCTTTCGCCGCTTGCTGTTTTCCGGCCGCCGAACATGTTTAATAAAATGTTGTTTAAACCATCTTCATGATCTGTCGAGCCAGAACGTTTCTCAAACATTCGTTCAAGCAGCATTTATATCACCTCGCTTTCTTTGATATGAGGTATGCATAAAACATTAAAAAGACACCCGTCAGAATAAGACCGATGTTTGTGTTCCATCTATAGACAGCTGTCAGAATAAAGGCGGCTCCCGCCATAAACAGCAGATCATTTAATATCAAGCTAAAAAAAGAAAGCAGGGCCTTCATATACCTGTGGTGAAAATCCCACTTAAAAAAAGCTTCGATCTTTTTCCTGACTTTTTTCATTTTCTCACATCCTAAAAACTAAAATTTCCAGAACCAAAGTGATTATTTAAATCTACTCTATGGTTTGTATCGTGATACATCGCTCTGGCATAAGCATTTATAACAGCCGCAATAGGGTCAATTCTCTGCGGTGATTTTGCTTTATCCAGCATGATATTTTCTTGCGGGTCCATTTTCATAATTGCGTTATTAACCGCCCATGATAAAACCGGATCATTACCATGTACAACTTTCCCTTCATATACCTTCTCTCGGAAGCTTTTTGTAGGTAATGACAGATGATTGATTCTCTGCGGCAATTCAACCATTGTATGTCCTTTTGATTCAAGCCGCTGAGCTAAGTGAAGAGCATTCCACTTGTCATACGCGGTCTCTTGTGGCCGAAAACGGTTTTTATGGATAAATTCAATGATCCACTGTTCGACTAATTGATAGTCAACTGCTTCGCCAGACGTATAAGTGATAAATCCCATCTCTCTCCACAATTCATATGGCACTTTATCGGTCGCCATTTTTTCTTTGGCTCGGGCTTCAGGCATAAAGGAATGTTGACCGACATAGAAAAAGCCATCTTGCACGGCCACATATCCTACGGAGGTTAAGTCTGTTGTCATTGATAAATCAAGGCCCAGATAAACGGGCAGTCCTTGCAGATCAGGAATTTCCCCGCTACTACAACTGCGCCATTTTGTCATATTCATATAACCATTGTCCTTTTGGTCAACCCATCGGTTCATATTTTTGGTTAGGAAACTGCGCATCTTTTCAGGCACTTCAAGAGCCACTTTTAAAGCAGAACGTAATGACTCCATCCCCTCAGGGTACGTTGCCACAATCGGATTCGCCTTGATCCAATTTGATTCATCTTTTATGTCATCTTCCGGGTCCAGTTCACAGATCATAACAAAATAATCATCATTCTCCGTGTCAATGTCTGGATCAAGAATTTTACTCGTATATTGATATTCCTTAAAGCATGGCCGCTCCATGTTGAAACCCGCTGTCGTAATAACGGCCATTAACGGACTGCGCCGGGCGACCATCCCGCTGTCCAGGACGTCGTAAATCTCACTTGTTTCATGTGCGTGGTATTCATCCACAATTCCCAATGATGGGTTTTTACCATCCCCGAGCTTCCGAGCCTCACGGGAAAGAGGTTGGATAATGGAGTTCGTTTTATATTTTTTCACGCGGCCGTTGGCAGAGGTATATTTCCCTTTGAGTATCGGCGCGTGATGCAGTTGCTCAAGGATTGCCTGGTATACTTCATCTGATTGTTCACGGGACCAGCCTGCGATAAAAACCCGGTGTTTTTCTTGTGTCGGGAAAATCTCATACGACGCGATTAAAGCTAAAAATTGCGATTTCGCATTTTTACGGGCCAGCTGGATATAAGCTTTCCGAAACCGGCGGGCGCCATTTTCTTTTTTATAGAATCCGTATATGTTGGCCGCAATAAAAAGCTGAAAGTCTGTTAATTCAATCGGCTGCCCTGCAAGTATACCTTCGACATGATTAAATTGCCGCGACCATTCATAAAAATCCACCACAGCTTCAGCATCAAAGTAATAAGGGCAGTCATCTTCTGCGAGCCGGTCAACATCTTTAAAAAATCGCTCTACAGCCCATTTTTGCTTTTTGCCTGCCTTAATTTCTCCGGAGCGAATTTTCTCAGCATATGACCAAACCCGCTCAATGAGAATTTCGGCTGTAATCTCTTGCATTACATGCGGCCCCCGAACCGTTCTTCCTCTTTTGACTTCGGTTTCCCATCATCTTTTTTCGGGATAACAAGTTTGCAGCGAGAGGAAATGGTCAGCCCTAAATCACTAGAAGCTTGCCGACATTGTTTGAACAGCTTGTCTTGATTGATAAGCAAATCACTGTATGTCTTGTTCGCTACTTCAAATTTATTTCCGTCATCATCCTCAACTAATGCAGTAATGGGCGTTTCGAGTAAGACTTCGGTCATTTCCAAGTATTGTTTTTGAGCAAACAAAAAACGGGCAAGCGCGTCCACATCTAAATTAGTCATAATTCCGATGTTTTTTAGCTCATCCGCTATCTTTTTAAACTCTCTTTTTAAGTCTTTTGGCAAATATGATGGAGCTTTTACTTTGTCGTTTGGTGCCTTTACTTCCTGTGCTCGACGCTCCTCAATCTCTTGCTTTGTCAAGTTTTTCTTGCCTTTCACCAGTAGCAAGTCAACAGGTTGCCGCGGTCTAGCCATTCCCTCACCTCCTTCCGAATTTTCATTTAGGGAATTTATCAAAATGGGGAGGGGAGCGCGGTCTCCGGCAAACGTCCTCAAGGGATTTAAGGGTGGGGGGTCTCCATCTCCTTCTTCAGCTGGTTCATGGCTGCTTGAATATCAGTTTGTGCTGCTTCTATTTTCTTTGAATATAGATCGACAGCTGATTCCTTTTTCATATTACGACGCAAAGCAAACATCTTTCTTATTCTGTGCTGCATTCGTCTGATGTCCTCGTTCGTATAGAAGGATGTATACTCAGCCTTGCAGCGTGGACACTTGATATAATGCTGCTTGATTCCATTGTCGTGCTTCCTTATCTTTGAACAGCCTTTGATAAGAAGTCTGGTCATGCATTGATCACACACGCATGTTTGATGTTCTGTTTCCAAATCCTCCATCCTCCTTTGCCGTCTTCCGGCTATGGCACGCCCCGCAGAGAGGCTGCCAGTTACCCGAGTCCCAGAGTAGTTTCATGTCGCCTTTATGCGGAACGATATGATCGACAACTGTCGCCGGGGTTCTTCTGCCCTGCATCAAACAGGCGGCACATAACGGATATTTGGACAGGTAGCCAGCACGCGCCTGCCTCCACTTGCTGTTATACCCCCTTTTGGCAGCAGACTCCCGGTATTGATCATAGGCCGGCTTGGTTCTCTTATGCTGTACGCAGTAGCCCTCTCGCGACAAATTGGGGCAGCCTGGTTCATTGCAGGGCCTCAAAGCTTTCTTCATTCCAATCTCTCCAATCATATTCTTTCTAAACTGCGCCCGCACTCAAGCCGTTAACCGCCAATTGTCTATCCTGAGATTTACCGGCCGCAGTTTACAGAGAATATAAAAAAGCACCTGTTTACACCAGGTGCATTTATACTTTTTCTTTATGTTTATTCAATGGACTAATGTATTCTTTCTTTTTAAAATTTGGTGATTCAAAGCGTTCCCACCAAAATAGAATTTTTTCATCTTCCGGTAGTAGCTCATCAACCCTAACTACAAAATCTAAACAGTCTTGTGCGATTTCAATAACATCATTCATATTGAGATCAATAAAGGGTTGCAACTGCGATAAATTATTACTCTGCTCTATAAAAGCAGAACTGTGTATAAAACGATCTCTTATCTTTATATGCTCGTTAATATTATTAAAGAGTTGTTTTATTTTTTTATCCTCTTTTATATGTTGATGTAGTTTGAAAATGACTTGTCTAACTATTTGTTTGTCTTGGATATATCCATCTTGATTAAGTGCCTTCGTTACAGGATGGTTCTCACTTAGATCATTTTTAGATTTTAAATTGTAAAAGTAATAATACAAATAGGCTTCGAAGAATGTTATTGAGGTAATAACAAATTGTCTAGAACAAGTTGAATACCTGAAGTTTAACTTTCTTACTTCTATTGGATCATTCTCTTTTAATAGTTGATTTGCTACGCTAATATATTCATTCCAAACATTAATAACGTCTATATAGTTAAAAAATTCAGGAACAGTTAATGTAGCTGGAGTAGAAAAATTAATATCCATCCAGTGATGATCTTTCAATTTTATTCCTTGAGTCGAGTATAACTTTTTAATGTCGTATACTTTTTGGATATCAGAAACCAAATATAACCGTTTATTTTTTCTTTTATAATTTAGTATGTAATCTCTAAAGAAGCTAATTACAGAATCTAGATATTTCTGGTCTTCAATATTATAGAAGTAGTGTTCCGTACGTATATAGAAACCATATAACGTGTCTTCTGCCCTTATCTTTTTTAACATTTGTCTGAATGACTTCGGATTTGCGGCTAGACTCATAACAATCTGATAAAAACGCCCTTGTTTATATTGTCCGAACTTCAATACCTCACCAAACAATCCACAAAGAGCTAGTTTGTATTCTCTTTTCATGTCACTTCTAAAACTTCTCACTGTCTTGCTTGAAAACAGATTTTCTAATTCTGTCAAATCTACTAACTCATTTAACATGATGAATTATTCTCCTCCCCCTCTTATTATCGGAAAAAGAGCATGACAATGGAACCATTTGCGAAATTTGTCGAACGAAAGTGTCTTCATAAATAGGTGGCAACCGTAAGACCAAAAAACATCTCGTCGGGTGCTCAAACATTAATATCTATATGGAATACGTGATTTCAATATACTTTCATCCTTGATGTGATTATATTTATTCAAGATCAAGAAATGTTTTAAACCATTTATAGTGATATCCATATTGTTTTTAGGTCCAACCGTTATACCTTCTACGCAATCCTTTTCAAAATCAACTTCTATATACGGAATAAAGGCCCCATTAGAAACTCTACACTTATAATTATCAAAATTACTAGATAAAGTAATAGCAATTCTCAACTCTTCTTCTTGGGAAAAACATTGATCCTTAAAAAAGATTGAATATTGAGTAAGTGTATAATGAACATATGTAAGAGCATCTGCGGGATCAACACTTTGATCAACACTTTGAGTAACACTTTGATACAATATATTTTTAATAACTCTTAATAGAAACTCAAATAATTTGGTAAGTAATTTTTTTTGTAATTCTATGTCATAAATTACAAGACCAGCATGAATGTGCTCTTTATGTTCGGTCTTTTCCCTTAAACAATCTCTAAATTTCAAAAAGTTTATTTTTATCAAATATCCATCAT
The DNA here is from genome assembly GCF_003676355.1 of Bacillus sp. L75. Lineage (NCBI taxonomy): Bacteria > Bacillati > Bacillota > Bacilli > Caryophanales > Bacillaceae > Bacillus > Bacillus sp. L75. The sequence continues at coordinate 833 of NZ_ML064922.1, read as the reverse complement.
TATTAGAGTAATTTGACCATAATAAATTGGAATCACTATTAGTACAAAAAGATAAAGCGTAGATAGAGTAATTGGAATCGTTAAATACAGCGTTTGTAATTACATCATAGTATTTTGTCAAGTCTTTTATTGCTTCTTGTTTTGATAAAACTAATGCCCCCGACATCACCTCAATTTTTTCCGGAAGATTTTCGCAAAATTCCTTAAAAACTTTATTGCTTAATTCTAATGTATAATTAATTTCTGTTTTGTCGTTTAAAAAGTGAGCATGCGATACCCAAAATTTATTACTCTCTATTATGCCTTTTAATCCATGAATATTTGTGTAATGAAATAACACATCAATGTTATTATTCATATGAGGAAGAGTTTCATAAACCGAGGGTATTAGTTCTGGATCAAGTTGGGAAATATCTAGACTTCTCATTGGTAGCCCCCTTGCATTATTTTTAATGTCCAATTTATAGCTCTGCTATAACCTCTAACTTAAATAAAGAAACTTAGTTATTCTGCATATTCCTAAATCTGATGATTATATTAACGATGGTCATTACGAGCCATATTGTTGCTAAAGTCATTGTAGTGAGATCCAGAATGTCTAAGTTGCTGTAGTTTTTATCCATAAATACGATGACGAAAAAAAATAAGATTGTTGAACCATCATTTCTTTCTATGTTTTTGAAAATCCAAAATATCCTCTTTGAGAAAAAGCCTGTCCCGAGGCATTTCTTTCATCGGCTCCAGTTCCCCGGTCTTCACTAACTGGTTCAGATACTGACGGGTGAACCCCAATATCTCAAGCGCTTCACTTGTATTGAGTATCTCTTCATTCA
>NZ_ML064921.1:0-27480 GCF_003676355.1 Bacillus sp. L75 | reverse complement strand
TGTCTCAAAAACGGGGGGCAGTCCCCAACGTTATGACTCCTTTTTTTATAAAAACGGGTATCTTTTTTTCAATCAAGATAACCATTTTATGTTATCAAATGAAATAATATGAAGTCAAACCGAGTTCTGCACCTGATTTATTGGTTCTTATTTTTTTGATAATTTCCATATAATTGTCCGCAAGCAGCATCTATATCAATGCCAAATTGACTTCTGACGGTCACGTTAATTCCTGCTGACTTTAATTTTTTATAGAAGTTTACAACTTGTTTCTCATTTACTTCTTCAAATCTCATAGGTGAACTAACAGTCGGGTTATATCTAATGATGTTTACATGGAACAAGTTCCCTCTCTTATATCTGCTTCTTAAAAGATTTACTACTTCATTCGCATGATCAATAGAATCATTAACTCCCGGCAGCATAATATAAGCAATATAAACTTTTCTTGAGGTCACACGTATATGCTCATCTAATGTGTCCATTACCTCCAATAACGGGTAGCGTTCATTAATCGGCATTAACTTGCTTCGCTGTTCATTAAAAGGAGAATGTAATGAAAACGTCAGGTTGACCTGCGGATAATCCTGAGTGATTTTTTTAATGCCCGGAATAATACCTATGGTCGAAATAGATAACCTGCGAGGGCTTAAAGCAAACAACTTCGGATTTGTAAGCACATGTAAAGCATCAAAAACTTGTACATTCGCTAATGCTTCTCCCATTCCCATAAAAGAAATACTGTCAATTGAATGTCCTTTTAAGTGAAAGTACAAAATTTGGTCAGTCATTTCATCTGACGTTAAATTGCGTTTTAAACCAATATCTCCTGTTGCACAAAATTTACAGCCAAAATGACAGCCGCACTGCGAGGATATACAAAATGACTCCCAACCGGCTTTATATTTCATATTAACCGTTTCTATTTTTTCGTCTCCTGAAATTTCAAATAAGACTTTTGTAACTTGCTCAGAATGCTGCACTTTTAAAGGAGCAATATTTAAAATTGACTCTCCGAACTCCTCTATTAACAATTTTCTCAAGGATTTAGGAAGAACCGTTATTTCATTGAAATGATTTATTCTCCCTTGGAATACAGCATTTTTGATTTGATTCATTCTAAAATCAGGAAATTTATTTTGCTTCAGGAACTCTTGAATTCTTATATACTTGTTTTTTTGTTGCATGTTTTCTCATCCTTCCATAATACTCTTGTTTGTTTGAGTAAATAGAAGGGAGTGATCATCTAACCTTTTTTTAAAATCAGGCACAAAAAAACACCGACACAATTATCGGTGTTACGCTTAAATAACATCATGCACAAATAAACAAGGACATTATGTCATTGGATTATCGTTTATTTGACATAGAGAAAAAGCACCGATAACTGTTTTTGTATGGTGATTTGGCTTAAAAAAGGACAGACTGCTCCCTTTGTCCGCCAAAATGTTTCCAATTTTTGCATTTTTACCATACAAAATTCCATAAATCGTTATCATCGCTTTCACCTCTTTCTTGTCAATATTAGCAATAATCACCATATCATAAGGTTTCCCTTATGTAAAGCTAAACAAATGCTTACGCCCCCGCTAATGACAGTATTATATAACTTGCTTATTAAGCCTAATCCAAGTACAGAAAGCGCGCTGATCACATTTTTCACTTATCCGCGACGGAACATTTCTTATATAATGGGTGACCGGCAGCTGCCTGCTTGAATCCCAATCTTCCTATAGTGATTTTTTATATTCATGACAGTATGATGATTTGTCACTTCAGCAATCAGATCGTTTATTCGATCCAGATTAATCGGTTTATTTTCTGATAAGCTGCTGAAGCTTTCTCTGATTTCTTCAGGATAGACATTTCCGGCCATGCTTGACAGGCCGTTACACCCGTTACTCAGCATCTTCGGAAATTCAACGTCCCCTGCCGCAAACAAAATAAAGTGATCAGGGAACTCTGTTTGTTTATGACGCAGAACGTCTCCTCCTTCTTTCAGCCCCCTTATCCCGGGATGCCGGCTTATTAAGTCTTTAAGCGCTTTCTCACTCAGATTAAAACCGGTCCGGCCGGGGTTATTATAAAGCACAGCCTCTTTAGAGGTATGACTGAGAAGTTCGTCAACGTAATAAACGGCTTGCTGCTGTGTCGGTCTTATATAAGGAGGAAAACCAATCAGTACAGAATCAATATTGGTTTTCTCGATGTGTTTCATCAGTTTGACGGCATCACTGGTTCTTACGGCTGAAACACCGAACATCAGTTCAACATCTTCAAATTTTCGCTGATTAACATACTCAATGATCTGAAGACGCTCATCTATGCTGAGTGAATGCTGTTCACCAGTCGTGCCGCATATGAGTAACGAATGGATACCGCTGTTTTTCAAATGTTCGACAATAGCATCAAATCCTTCTACATATAAACTTTCATCTTCATGAAAAGGCGTAGGGATAGCAACATTAAAATTTCGCATGAGAATGTCCTCCAAGTACATATTCTTGAATATCTGCAGAGTATCATATAACACTGTCTGACATTTAAAAAGGTACAGTTTCAGACAACTCAACATGTCAGATGTAAAGGCTGACACACAAAAAAAGCAGGCAAAGAGAGCCTGCTTCATTGCTTCGGCCATAATTGTTTTATCCAATTGGTTTTGGAAGGCTAAAATATTCAGACTCATCAACATTTGATGGATTCATTTAGGCACATGCCCTTATCAAAAACAATCTGGGTGCATATCCTGCTCCTAAAAGTCATTCATAAAGGGAGTTTAGATATGTATTATTATTATTATCCGTATTATGTATATGATTACAGACAGCAGCCTGATTTAAGCCAGGCAAATCATAAAATGCGAAGCCATTTATCTGCGATTCAACAAATTCCAATACACTCATCCTCCTTTCAACAATCAATGGCTGCGGTAGTGAAACACTTGCAGGCTGTCAGCAGAGCACTCGCTCTGGGATGCGGTATGAGTTCAGAATTCAGATTTCTTCCAGACACTTGGGGATTACGAGAACTTCATACTGTACACGCGAAATATCTTACTCCGTTGAGCTATCACGTTTATTCCGCTTTAGGCGCAGCAGAGCTTCTCGCCGCCGGACAAGGCCGGGCTCCTCATTTTCCTCTTATGGTTGGCTGCATGAATTCAATACTTCGTCTATGGTCAAACTTCCCCGCAGCGATAGCAGACCTGAGAAGAGCAGCCGGTCACCAATACGCGTCATCTGTAGACGAGGCGGAAAATCTCCTAAGACCAATGGTTCCAGCCACACAACAGGCATTATCCATCAGTCAATCTGCAGTGAGTCCGGCTATTTGGCAGGCTTCCTTACGTGCCGCGCAGTTAGCTCGGGAAGTACGTCAGAATGTTGCACAATCAATGAGTCAGGGATCTTCTTATTAATTAAGCCAAAAGATTTTTTCGGCTTTACACAGTCACATAACCGGACTTATTCAACACAAAAAAAGAGCAGTAAACACGTAAGTTACTGCTCTCCTCTGTCTATCCGCCGTTCATTTGTTTTACAATGTATTCAGCATCATTTCCTACACCTTGAAGCAGCGCTGAACCTCGCCTATGCTGCCAAGGCAAACCAATAAAATACAATCCTTCCACAGCTGAAACACCCCGGTGATGTATAATTCGGCCTTCCTTATCCAAAACACCTTCTATTTTCATCCAACAAAGCGGATTCTTAAAACCAGTTGCCCAAATGATATTGTTTACTTCTAATGAAGATGAATCTTTAAAAATCATTTCATTTTGCTTTCCGGCTATGACTCTTTGTTTTAAGATGATCTTCTTCTGTCTTATTGCATGTTTTAATTCATACCCAAATATGGGGTCGCCTTTCTTCTGAATGAACTTGCCTAATATTGATGTATGACTTGCATGTAAAACTCCTAATTTATCAAACCACCAAAAGATGCTTCTTTTTCCAATCCATAAAGGGAAATAAACCGGTTTATTACTGCAAGCCAAATATGTAACTCTTTCTTTGGATAATTCAACAGCTATCTGAGCCCCGCTATTCCCGCCGCCGACTACCAGTACATTCCCAGGCGCCAGTTGTTTTGAATGTTTATATTGTGAAGAATGTAATTGATGAATATGATCGGCTACATCCCTTGATATTGATGGAATATTAGGGGTATGAAAAGGACCTGCGGCCATCACAAGATTCTTCGTTTGATATTCTTCCCGGTTTGTTTTTATTAAGAAATAGTTCTTTAATTTTTGGACACTTATTACTTCTGTCCGTAATTGGATCGGGATTTCAAATCTTTCAACATATTTTTTCAGATAAGCAGCAATTTCATTTTTTGAAGGGAGTCCATGCTTGTCTCCTTCAAGCTGCATTCCAGGCAAAGAGCTGTACATTCGAGAAGTAAATAAAACCAATGAGTCATACCGGTTGTTCCAGCTTTCTCCCACTTCATGACTTTTATCCAAAATGATAAACTTTTGTTTCGACTTCTTTAGATAATATCCTACTGAGATTCCTGCCTGACCGGCTCCGATTACTATCGTGTCGTACATATGAATCCCCCCCTCCGGTTTTATCTTAATTGTCAGCAGACAAAGTGAGTCCCTATTTCCTTCTTTAATGATGATGATGGTCACGCGGATTCTCAGTTTGGGCCTGACAAAGAATCGTATTGTCGTGATTATGCGCTGCTGTTTCCATTTGAATGGTTACATGTGTAATGCCTTTATCTCCAAGTTCATGTTCAATTTTGCGTAAAATACTTTCACTTTCAGAAATGGTCAGTTGATCGTTAACAACTGCGTGGCAGGAAAGAGCATTCAATCCGCTTGTGATAGACCATATGTGCAAATCATGAATGCTTTGAATTCCTTCTGTCTCTTCAATTGTATGAATGATGTCAGTGACATCGATATTTCCCGGAGTTCCTTCCATTAATACGTGAATGGAGTCTTTCGTCACATGGTAACCGCTTCTCAGAACAAGAATAGCCACAATGACACTGGCCACTGGATCTGCCCAGCTCCACCCGAAGAAGATGATAAGGATCGCAGCCAGTATGGCACCTACAGATCCGAGCATGTCACTTATCACATGTAAGTAAGCCCCTCTTATGTTCAGGTTATTCTTTGTATCTCCGCCGTTCAGCATAATCCAAGCGACCAATATATTTACAGCTAACCCGATGATACTAATCGTCAGCATACCGGTTGTTGCTACCTCCGGCGGATGAGAGAAACGTTTGATTGCTTCATAAATGATATAAAGGGAAATCAATATTAATGCAACACCGTTTATCACAGCTGCGAGAATCTCAAATCGTTTGTAGCCGAATGTCTTATGATGACTTGCCTTTTTTTCGGCCAATTTAAAAGCAATCAGAGCAACCATTAATGAGATCGAGTCACTCAGCATATGGCCTGCATCTGACAAAAGCGCTAAACTATTGGTTAAAAATCCGCCTATCGCTTCTATTATCATATAACCTGTAATCATGATAAAAGAGATCAATAAAACCTTCTTATTGGATCCGCCAGCGTGATTGTGATTGTGACCCATAAAAATCTCCTCCTTATCTCATACACTGCATTTATTATTTCTTTTCTGTTATGAAGCATTCTAACATGGACAAAAAAATAACCTCATATGATTATGTGCTCATATATGAATATATAGGTTCTTTACTGAAATGTCAAAATCTTTTCAATGAAAATGTCCAATACTTTATATTGCTCTTGATCAATGATTGCTATGAAGCCGCGGATTACAGTAATTACTTTAGGCGCAGACAATTTAGAAAAATCGCTTCACTTCTATCGAGATGGCTTGGGTCTGCCTACAGAGGGAATAGTCGGTACAGAATTTGAACATGGCGCAGTTGCCTTTTTTGACTTACAAACAGGACTGAAACTTGCCATTTGGAACCGCAAAGACATCGCACATGAAACAAACGTTACGTTAACTGCGCCAAGCCCTGCAGAATTTACATGAGGACATAATGTTGGCAGTAAAGCTGAAGCCGATAAAGTCATGGAACAGGCAAAACAGGCAGGAGCAACGATAACTGATCCCGCTCATGATACTTTTTGGGGCGGATACTCCGGTCACTTCCAAGACCCCGATGGACACTTATGGGAAATCGTTTGGAATCCGCACTGGGATATAAGTGAATAACCACATTTCAGAAATGAAAACATCAATAAAAACACACCTAAATGTTCTGGTGTGCTCCAATAATGATGTTTAGAATGCAAACGCAGCATTTTATTTGTTTCCCAAAACGATCAAACTATTTATACGATGGCGGGATGCTTTGCGGAAAACGGAATACATTTTCGGGATCGTATTTCGCCTTTATTCTTTGAAGCCTTGCAAAGTTTGAGCCATAATATGCTTTTCCGAAGTTCTCGATATTTTGATCCGGAACATTCACATATGAACCTGTTACATATGGTTTCATCAGCTGACGCACTCTTTCAACTGATGCAAGATTCGAAGCTTCTTGTGATTTATTTTTCCAACTGGCCGTCCATTCCGTATAAAACAACGGACGGCGCCAATAGAAGGCTGTTTCACTGCTTGGTACTCTGCTTATCGCGCCGCCCCAATTGATAAAAAAGAAATTGGTTTCTGTCCCAGTCGCTTTTTCTAAAAATTGTCTCATTACTGCAATAGGTTCTTCCGGCCAAAGATTGAGCGCCCACGCCGAGGAGAATTTAACACTCTGATCAGATCTGCCGGGAATCGGTTCGTCAGGATCTAAGAAATCTATACAATCCGGGTAGTATAGTGTTTTGATTACTGTTTGTGCCGGCGTTCCGGCATTTAATAAAGGTTTTAATAATTGAACCAGCTCTGGTTTTGAACCGAGGAACAATCCTTCCACATGGCACAAGCCATTTACTTTGCTGTAAATCTCAAGGTAGCATCCTAATCGTTCGTCTGTAAACGGCGCCCATTTTTGCCACGCTTTAAATACCGTTTCTAACTGTTCCCACGGCCAAATGATATTAAAGACGGTTGCGGTTTTAGGGGCACGGTGAACTTTGAATGTATATTGGGTGTTATATCCGAAATTGCCTCCCCCGCCGCCTCTGGAAGCCCACAGTAAATCTTCATTGCGGGATTGATTTGCTTGAATAATCCTGCCTTTGGCATCTACCATTTTCAGTGCGAGAAGGTTATCGCTTATCAGGCCGATCGATCGGGAAAGCACTCCAAATCCGCCTCCCATTGTGATTCCTCCGATTCCGACGGTTGGACTGTCTCCGAACGGGGCCATAAAACCTTCCCGAGCTAAACCTTTTACAAGCGGGCCGACGTGAATGCCGGTTTGAACGGTTGCTACCGCGTTTTTTTCATCTAAGAAAACTTTATTCATGTCACTCACATCAATAACAATTCCATCACTTACCGTGGAAAGATTTTTATCCAGAGCATGGCGGCCGCTTCTGACACGCATAGGCACATTCTTCTCACGAGCCCATTTAATAGCATTACTTATATCGTATGAATTTTGTGCAAAAACAAAGACAAGCGGACAGACATCAACATAAGGGTTCCAATTCTTAACCGCCTGTGTATAGCCGGGGTCCCCTTTGAAGATGACGCGTCCTGTTAACTGTGCTGATCCCATCTATTTCACTCCCAATAAGCATTTGATTCCGATACCAGTATATGTAGGAATTGGACAAATTCTTAGACAGATGTTCTGCAAACTTAAAAATAGATACATATACGCGAAGATGATATAAAAACAAAAAAAAAGACAAGAGCGGCAAGCTGCCGAAACTCTTGTCTCTCCTGCCTTTTTTATCATGATAGGCACTTACATTTATTGGCGTGATATCCCGACCAAACTATGGAAGTCCATAGAAAATTATGTTTGCCCTGCCATGCGTGGTTCTGCTGAGACACCGGCTGAGCAATCTTTCTGCTTGATCCCCCGACAAAGAATCTTATTCTTTATCGTTTTTGCACCCCTGTACGGTTAAAATCAATACACATTGAATCTTATCTTTTACATGATGAAAAGATCTTATTTTTTCTTCTTGTGCTTACGTTTGCAATCCTGTTTTTTCTCTTTCTTATGACGTTTTTTACATTTCGCTTTGGCTGCTAATTTTGCCGCTTCTACCTTTGCTTCTGCTGCTGCTTTTGCTGCTTCTGCTGCTCTGGCTCTTGCTTCTTCCGCTCTTGCTATTGCCTCTTCCGCTCTGGCTCTCGCTTCTGCTTCTCTTGCTGCTTCCGCTCTTGCTGCGTCGTCCGCCATATCAAAATCATGGCCAAGGTCACAGGCTTCGTTGTATGGCTTTTTCTTCTGAACGTACTGTTGATCTTCACCTTCGTTATAATACATTACGCCACTCCTTCTCTCATCTTTTAATCTTTACATACTATGTAAAGAAATAACTGCAGCTTGGACTGGTATTTTGATGAACCGGCACATTTTAGGATAATTTTCATTTATCGATACAACAGATTCTGGATACTTGATGAAACTTAAATGTTTATGATAAGCAGCGTAAAAAGGGAGACTACGAAAAAACCAAGGGTTAAACCCTTGGTTTTTTTGTGAAAATGATAAAAAGGATGCTGCGCGCTGCAGCATCCTTCTGTACCAACTTTTTGTTGAACGATTGGAAAGTGTTTTTTGGCTTTTAGTTTGCTTGCTGTGTTTGTTTTACTGGTTCTTTGCTAAAAAGTCCGACAATGTTCCACAAGATAATTGCAGCAGCTATGATTACACGAGTCGTACTGACTTCTTGGTTAGTAAACAATTTATAGCCATATATTGACCCCAATGCTGCTATACAAAAAATATTGAACCATTTACTCCAACGCAATTAGAAAACTCCTTATAAAATGATTACATTTCAAAACAATGTATTATAATATTAACAAAATTTTTCAATAATTTACCTTAAATCATTCTTAATTGGTTTTCCTGATCATTTTCTCTAATCGTCTTCGATCTTTCGGATTTTTGATCATTTTTTTGTTACAGGCTAGACCCAGACATCATTTTCAGCTGTTTGATCAGTTATTTCCTGCCCGGTATTCACAACACCTTTAGGTTCTACAAGCAAAATGTTACACTCTGATTCTGCATAAGGTTTATGTTCAACATTTTTCGGAATGACAAACATTTCACCTTCATTTAATGTTACTTCTCCATCACGAAATTCAATGATTAAATTACCCTCAATGACAATGAAGACTTCATCTGTTTCGTCATGCTTATGCCAAACAAAATCCCCTTGTACCTTAACAAGTTTAAATTGATAGTCATTCATTTCAGCGATTACTTTTGGAGACCATTGATCTTGGAACGCAGCTAATTTCTCTTGAAAATTAATCGGTTTATATTCCATTCTTTCCGCTTTCCTTGTAAAACTCTATCATTTAACTAGTCCCAAATTAAAGGCCTGTCCACTTCAGCAGTTCTGAGATAGTCTAAAAGCTGACCGGTATGTACGGACTCATGGTAAGCGATTCTTAATAACATGTCTCCTAGTTCGCGAATATATCCAACATCAGACCTGTCAATCTTTATATTTGTTAAATCTGTTTCGTTTAACGATTTGATGAATGTCAAAAACTCGGCCCGATACGGTTTTGCAAATTCTAATTCTTCGCTTACAGTGGTAAACATTTTTGATTCATAAGGATTAATAGTTTCCTCTGAAAACTCACTCATATTTTTCATTAAAATTTGATGATAAAGAAATTCTGCTTCTAATACATGTCTTATCATTTCCTTACACGACATGGCTTCGGAATCCGGGCGCCAGTCCATTTTTTCCTCAGGTATAGCTGCCCATAACTTGATGCTTCGCCGTCTTACCTCTTCAAAATGTAAAATAATAAGGTCAATTGTATTCAAGTGTTTTCCCCCTTTTATTTTTATAACCTATTCTCCTTCTTTCCAGGAATACCTTCATGAGCTGCCTCAAAAAATTAAAGATATATTCCTTTCGCCTCTAAATAAATAGTCCCATCCACATCATTGACAGACGCGGTGTTAAAAATGGTGAGAAACAACTCGCTAGATTGATAAATCGAACAATTTTAAGATAAAGAGATATTCATTCATCCATACAATAGACTCTGGCTGAACATATACTGAATGATAGTTTTCATCAGAAAGGAGAAATCAGCTTTGGCAAAATATCGGATCATGACCTTTGACGGGGGCGGAACCTTAGGTGCTTTAAGTTTACAGCTATTGAACAGACTGGCTGAAGAAAATCCAGAATTAATAAGTCGAACCCACGTATTTGCGGGAAATTCAATCGGTTCATTTACTGCCCTTGCATTAGCAAGCGGAAGATCTCCGAGGGAAACACTTCAGTATTTTGAGGATGAAATCCTGCCCGCATTCAGCACTTCCCGGCCGGGCGGACCTGTTTTCAATCAACAATTACCATATTCCGGTTTTATTAAAGCGGTACGAAACTTTTTCCCGCCAGGCCTTCGCCTTAAAGATCTAAGAAAACGAATTGTTGTCCCTTCATTCAAATTATACTCCCCGGCACTGGATCGTTGGACGCCCGTATTATTTCACAACTTTCCCGGCTCTCCCTATTTAAATGAGAAAGTGAGTGATGTCATACTGCGGAGCAGCGGTGCTCCCGCGACGCAGCGCGCCTATCAAAACTACGTGGACGGATATGTAGTGGCAACGAACCCCAGTACGGCCAGTATCGCGTTTGCGGTTGGTAAAGCCAACGTGCCATTGGATCAAATTGCGGCGCTATCCATCGGTACAGGTGAAGCCCCGACTCGGTTAAGAAGAGATACGAGGGGATGGGGAATGGTGAGTGCGGATAACATACGTCCCGAAAACCTGAAGAACCTTCCTCCAAATTGGGGAGTCCTTTTGGACAGGTCGCCTAATGAACCTTTACTGCCATTTCTTCAGATGATCTCCGGCGGAAATGGCTACTATGAATCCATGGTCAGCGCGAATCTGCTGGGAGATCGCTTTTTCCGGTTAGATCCGCGGATTCCTAACTTCTCCAAAACAGACCCTTCCGTGGTTCCCGCTGTCATTGAAATTGCGAACAAAACCAACTTACAGCCTGTGAATACATTTATAGAGAAAAACTGGAACGACAGCCATTAACTAAGTTAGAAGTTTATAATAATTCAATGAACAAAAAATACCAAGGGACTCAAAACCCTTGGTATTATTAATGCGGCCGAGAGGGTTTGGACCTTCACGGGGTATTTATACGCTGGGCATTCGATAAAGTGAAATCTTATTACCGCCCGGCATTTCAAACACTGAAGTTAAGCATTACAACCAACAATCGGGCCATTTAATTGAATAGGACTACTCAGAAGTCGCTTCCATTACGTAAGAAAAGCGACTTTTTAGATTTGATTTTCAAGTTCCTTTGACAAATTTTGAAAAGACCATTGACTATTCAGTTGAACTGTATTAAGTTTAACTATATAGTCAGACTGAATAGAGGATGAGGATATGAAACATAAATTATTACCGCTGTCTGAAACCATGCATTATATTTTATTAGCTCTGCGGGAGCCGCTTCATGGCTATGCTGCCATGCAGAAGATCGAAAAGATGAGTAACGGAACTGTTATTTTAGCAGCCGGCACATTATACGGCGCGATTGAAAACTTGAATAAGCATGGCTGGATTGAACCTGTTGGAGAATCGGGCCGGAGAAAAGTTTATATGATAACTGCGGAAGGAAGCGCCATTTTGAAAATGGAACAAAACAGATTACTTCATATTTTATCCCTGCACGAAGGAAGTGAATCGAATGAAGAAATGTAAGATGTTTTTTGATATTGAAAAAGAGGAGCAATGGCTGAACGAGCACCTACAAAAAGGCTATCACTGTACAAATATCAGCGGATTAGGAATATACACTTTCGAAAAAACCGACAAAAAATATGTAATGCGACTGGATTATCAAGATTATTTATCAAAGAAAAAGTTCAAAGACTACAAAGAGATCTATGAAGACTTCGGCTGGAGTTATATAAACAGCCCATGGCTTAGCGGAACTCGATATTGGCAAAAAGAAGATGATGATCAAAATGAAATCTTCTCGGATCGCCAATCAAAGAGTAATTATTATAAAAGACTAATGAGTTTTTCATCTTGTTTTGGGTTACTGTGCTTGTTTTATTCTTATTTGATTTACAAGGATTCAGGTTTGTATTTAACTGAAGGTCTGTGGAGTATGGAAAGCGCAATGTTTTGGAAAGCATTTTTATTTGAAACTCCATTTGCCCTTTTGAGGTCGCTTCCCGCCCTTATGGCTGTTCTATTTGGCTGCAGTTTCTATAAAGCGTATCGAAAGTATTCAATGTTAAAAGAACAATAACGCGGGGGAAGTTACATTCAAAGAAGTAATCGAGGATCATGTATTTGCCGAATCCGGGCGCTTTAACGGAAAAAAAGCGCCCTGAATTTGCTGATAAATCAGACGGCTTATTTTGTTAATAATACATACTTATTTACAATGGCTTGAGCGAGACAAGCTGATGAATCAACAAAGGTAAGTCCGCTTCTTTTTTGATCCGTGACCGTATTTAAATCCGTACATGCAATGATAACCGTATCAACCTTTTCTGCTAATTCACGGTGTAATTCATCATATAATGTACTAGCCTTATCGATTTGACCTTGTTTAATCTTTTCTATTATGTGATCGACATAGATTTGCCAACTATCTTGATGTAAAAAATCATAACCTTCTCTGTTTAACGCTTCTTGAAATATTCCAGATTGAACCGTAGGAACGGTGGCTAAAAGAGCTGCTTTTTTTGAGCCTTTAGGTATTTTTTTATGGTTTCATCAACCATGTTTAGTAAAGGGACTGAAATCGATTTTTTTATTTGATTAAAATAGATATGTGCGGTATTACATGGGATGGCAATAAAATCAACACCCGTTTTTTCAAGCTTTACAGCCCCCTCAATAATTGCCTTTTCCATGTCCGTATGATTGAGAGGTTTATTCATGTAGAAAGGTGTCGGACAGGAATAAATCATCATATGAGGAAAATCCATGTCATGTATTGCTCCATATATTTTTTGGCACTCGTCTACTACCTTATCTACAAATGGCCCAGTAGATTTTGGCCCCATTCCAGCCAGTATTCCAATCATAATTGTCCTCCTCTGTAAAAATGTGTACGAATACGATCACGATGAGTTATTCTTGTGTTTCTCATCTGAATCTGCTCTCATTTCTTTTTGGCTGTCTTCTCCTATTTTATCATTTCATTAATCGAATTATCATATCTAATTCCGCCGCACGCAGAAGAATGGCAGATACACTAAGGTTATGAAAGCTTGTTTTCATTACACTCTCTATCCTCCACTTTCATCATTTCTATATGTTTTCATGAATTATGGTTAAAAATCGGTGATTAAATTGTGCCCATATAGATTAGTAAAGTGTCATTGATGTCAAGGCATGAACTCCTAAAGGAGATTTAATAACTCATTTTCAACGAAAAACTGATCTCTGTTAATTAGTCGAGATTCCAAGATATACACGGACCAATTGAATTGATCTTTCCTTTTTTGGGAATCCCACAGGTTCCCTCTTGTTTTGATGTTGTTTTTTAAAAAAAGTTATTGACACCAATAAATGACCATGTTATCATTAAAAATTTGATATCTCACTCCATATATGATAACCTTAAGTTAAGTTCCCATATATGGAGGTGGATTATATGTTTCAAATTGGCGATAACATTGTTTATCCAATGCACGGAGCAGGTACAATTGAAGCCATAGAAGAAAAACAATTCTTAGAGGAAAAACAACAGTATTATGTCATAAGAATGTCAATCAGTAATATGACAGTTATGATTCCAACGCGTAAAATATTGAGTTCAAATATACGGCCAGTTACTGATATACGTGCATTAAAACACATTATACACATTTTTCAGCATGGAGAATCAGATAAGTTACTGCCGTGGAAGCAAAGGTATGTAGTAAACACGAACAAAATAAAAACGGGTGAAATACAAGAAGGCGTTGAAGTTGTACGTGATTTAATGCGAATGAAGAAAGAAAAAGCACTTAATTCAAGCGAAAAAAAAATGTTGGATAATGCATATGAATTTTTGATTAGTGAACTGGAAGTCATTAAAGGAATCACTGAAAAACAAATAAAAAGTTTCTGCTAAGGTTAATTTTAAATAATGTTTTGCATTCCAAAAAGCACCCGCGAGTTTTCGGAATATTACGATTAAAATATTTCAAAGACGCTTAACTTCTTCAACTTACTTTTAGAACATTAACCTCTTTTATTATTCCTACAATCTAATCTGTTTTTATTATTAAAAATTTCTTCAACGAACATTTGATGTTTTATCAAAAAACTCGATGAAATAGTCACTTGATTTTTGTAATCCTGATTCACACTGGCACGGACAAGGAGCCGTAAGGATGGAAGAGAGGCAGGGCTTTCATTGTTTTAGGTCTAAGTGATTATTTCCAGAAGAAAAAACAACCACTCCCCTCTTTATCTTTAAAATTTCTTACATCTGCTTCCACAGTGAATAGCAGTTGGTTATCTTCTTTTCATAAAAGAGATATGCGAATTGTAACAAAGAATAACATACAGTTATCTTGAGAACATAAAAACAAATCATTTATATATATTCCACATATCGTCAATCCGGTATGTTATACTGTAAACAATCCTTTGAGGTTTTAAACCTTTTTCTTACCTTGTAGCAACTGTCCCTACTCGAACGTTGAGTAGGGTTTTTTTATTCACTATGATACAGAGAACATAAAAAAACAGGCCCTATATAAAGAGCCTGTTTGTATAAACGATTGAAGATTAAGCAGTTTTTTGAACGTTAGCAGCTTGAGCTCCGCGAGCACCTTGCTCAACGTCAAACGTTACTTTTTGACCTTCGTCTAAAGATTTGAATCCGTCACTTTGGATTGCAGAAAAGTGTACGAATACATCGTCTCCATTTTCACGTTCGATAAATCCAAAACCTTTTTCTGCATTAAACCATTTAACTGTACCTTGTTCCATTTTTGTTGCCTCCTAGTGTGTTACACATTGTATTACTATCCTTGCCCAAAGTATCATCAAGACGAAAAGTCGATATTCATACTATCCTTTACACGAACAAAAATAATTCTCCTTTATCATATCACGAAACGGAAATAACTGCAAATTAATAATGTGTTCATTCATGTTTTATTTGTTAAACCTGTCGATACCAGTGCAAAATAAGATGCCTATTAATAGCTATGGTTTGAAAACACCGTGAAAATGAATCACGAGTGCCTTCAAACCCAGTACTTCATATTGATTGTTAAAGATTTCTTTAAAAAGCTCAGCTGTTTCTTGTTCAAGTACAAGATATTCTTGGCTGTTCACTGGTACAGCTTTGTTTCTGCAGATGTTTCCAAACGATCACTCAGGTATACCCCTATTTTAACGGTATTAACTTGTCATGTTTGTTCCTCAAACAATCAAAATTTACGGTCTAAATAAACCGATTCACATTGGGGAGCATGGAGAGAGTTTGGCCCGATAAAGAGCCGGGTATAATCTTCATACGCTTTTTGTATCCCGGCTGGCCATTGCTAATAAAGATTTAATCGAGATGGAAACAAGTATCTCATTTCCAATAATTTCACAGACGAATGGGAAAGATACTTATCATCTATGGTGTATGACGCTGTGACTTCAAAGACAAACGTTTTCGATACTTAGAAGAACATCAGGGAAGGGGAAATCTTTAAAAAATGAATGAACAAAACCTAAGGACTTTGAGAAAACTGGTTACACCCTATGAAAAGTCCGATTTACAAAAAAGTATATGTCAAATCATTAACACATTGGTGCCATTTTTCCTGCTATGGTATTTGGCATATAAGAGCTTGTCCATTTCTTATTTCCTTACATTAGCCATTTCTGTCGTTGCAGCAGGTTTTTTAGTAAGAACCTTCATCATCTTTCATGATTGCTGCCACTATTCCTTTTTTAAGAACCGAAAGGCGAATCGAATCCTTGGAACAATTACTGGAATTCTGACTCTGCATCCGTTTGATCATTGGGCACACGATCATTCTGTCCATCATGCGACAAGCAGCAACCTGGACAAACGCGGTACGGGCGATATTTGGGTACTGACTGTTGAGGAATATAAGGAAGCCTCAACTAAGACAAAAATAATGTACCGTTTGTACAGAAATCCGTTTGTTATGTTTATTATCGGACCGATTTACGTCTTCGGGATTACCAATCGTTTTAATCGTAAAGGGGCAAAACGCAAAGAACGGATGAATACATATGTAACGAACCTGGGGATCGTCGCTTTGGCAGCACTTTTATGTTGGGCTATCGGCTGGCAAAACTTTCTGCTGGTCCAGACACCAATTTTTATGATATCGGGATCCCTCGGAATTTGGATGTTTTATATTCAGCATACGTTTGAGGATTCATATTTCGAAGAAGATGAGCATTGGGAATATGTAAAAGCAGCCGTTGAAGGAAGCTCTTTTTATAAGCTTCCAAAAGTCATGCAATGGTTAACAGGCAATATCGGTTTCCATCATGTTCATCATTTAAGCCCAAGAGTCCCAAACTATAAGCTTGAAATCGTGCATAACAACACTGAACCATTGCAAAACGTTCCGACCATCACACTGGCAACAAGTATTAAGTCGTTAAAGTTCCGCCTATGGGATGAAGAAGGCAAAAAATTTGTTGGTTTTACCCACTTTAAAAAAACTTCTAAAAGCCAGGTATCAGCTCGGCTAAGAACGGATTAAATAAACGCCCATAATCAATGATAATGGGCAGTGTATCTTGCATAATAAAAGTGCAGACTCGCGCAAAGATTTTGTGCAGAGGTCAGCACTTTTTTAATGCCACATGCACTTACAACAAAAAAATACCAAAGGTGTCAAAACCCTTGGTATCATTGAGATGCGCCCGAGAGGACTTGAACCCACGGGTTATTCACCCGCTGGGCCCTCAATAAAGTGATTCTTTATTATGAATTACAAAAGCCTATAATATCAGCATTTGTTTATTTTGATTATGAATGTTTACTTCGATTTATTTTTATTTGGGAGTAAAAATGGAGTAGGTTTTCATTTCAAGACAGTTAATGTCTTGTTACTGGTGACATGTCTATTAGAGTAACCGCCTAATTGAAATGGCTAGTTCTCCATGTTTTATAATGAACTCTGGCTTGATGAAGTTTTTCTATGATTTGTTCTAGCTTTTTATCTTTCCATTTCTTAATCAGCAGAACTCGCGGTTTGTAACACCTTAATATTGCCTTTCAAAATCCTTTGCATAAACGATCTTAACTTTTTGACTGTTTTCTTTGTATTCCCCTTAAAATTGAATAATCACTTTCCCTTTTGGCCGTCCATTTGCGACTAGTTCTAGCGCTTCATTTACGTTGTCTATGGTAAATTGTATTGGATGAATTGCTGGAGCAATGTTGTTTTCTTCAATGATTTTGGTAATCTCTTTAAGTTGTGCGCCGTCAGAACGAACGAAGATAAAATGGTATTCCACGTTTTGTTTCTTGGCTTTGCGATCATACTTTGCGCCAACAAGGGAAAATAGCATTTGTTTCCACAATGGAAAATTCCGGTCTTTTCCGAAGCGTTTATTTGGTCCTGTACGGAGAGAGAGCAATCTTCCGCCCGGTTTGATGATACTCAATTCACTGTCAAATTCTTTAGGTCCCAGTGTATCAATCACATAATCCACATTTGACAACAAGTCAACATAGTTTTCTGTTGAATAATCCAAATATTGATCTGCACCCATTTCCAAAATGCGTTCGCGCGCTTCTGAGCTGCCGCTAACAATGACATTTAGGCCCATTGCCTTTGCGATTGGTACAGCCATCTGACCAAAGCTGCCTGATCCACCTGGAATGAAGACAGATTTACCTGACTGTGCCTCAAGTTCTTCATGCAGACCTTGATACGCTGTGAGTCCAGCCAGTGGTGCAGCAGCGGCTTCCACGTAAGACAAATTTTTTGGCATGGGTGCAATTGCGGCAGCATCAATTGCGGCATATTCCGCAAAAGCGCCAATTTTTTCGAGGGGGAGACGTGTATAGATGGCATCTCCTACGTGAAATTCTGCCACATTTTTTCCGACTTTTTCGATAACTCCTGTCAATTCATTACCAAGCGTTAATGGGAATTCATAATCTTGAATCAGTTTCACGCTGCCTGTAATAATTAACATTTCGAGTGGATTGACTGCCGCAGCTTTGACCTTTACCAAGACTTCATTGTCATCGATTTCTGGAATTGGAATGTCATTGATTTGGGCATAGAGATCTTTTGAATACTTGGTGATCTGAGCTGCTTTCATAAGTGTTTTCATTTTTTTATCAGCATCCTCTATCATATTACGTTTATTAGGTTTTTACCTTTTTATATAATCGTTTAGGTGGAGGGGAATCTTTCTTTTAGCGAAGTCTGACTTCCAATTTTATGATTAACCCTCCACCTAAACAGCAGTCATTTTTAGAACGATCATTCTCAAATAATTAAATTTTATAGACCGATACTGTGAATAAATGTTTCTCATCTTCCTAGTGTTATTGATGTAGAGCATCGTTATATAGGTTTAATAACTTGAAATATTACATCTCTAGAATCGGATAGATTTGATCTCTTAATTGAAATTCATAGTTTCCGTCTACAACTCCTACTACTTGATTACTATCATAAAGCTCCATCATAAAACTCGCCACTTGCTCAACTGTGTGGTACATCGGGATATTTGCTTTGTAATCATATTCTTTCGTATCAGATGCAGTTTTCATGAATTCTGTTTCCGTGATTGCTGGCGCTAAAACTTTCACCTTCATTTTCGCACCTTTGCGTTCAAGTTCTTTTGCAAGGCCTTCTGTAAATGCACTGACAAAGTATTTAGATGCAGAATAAGTAATACTGCCAACAGCAATTGCATATCCGAGTGCTGATGATACGTTAATTAACTGAGTTCCCTCTACATCCGAATAATCACGTACAAATAGTGTAGAAAGAATCGTTAAGGATTCTACGTTTACACGTAGCATGGTTTCCACTTTATCTAAATTCTGATCCGTGACAGAAGAAGATTCACCAAGCCCGGCATTATTAATCCAAGTCTCAATTTGATATTCCTTTAAATTGTCATACAGTGTGTATGCCTGAGCTGTGACAGATAAGTCACTTGTACGAATAATAACATCCAAATCAGGATTAATATTCTGAATGGTTGATTTAAGCTCTTCTAATTTATCTAATCTTCTAGCTACAATAATTAAGTTTTTGCCGCGAGCAGCAAATTCCAATGCTGTCTCATATCCTATACCTGAGCTTGCTCCTGTAATAACTGTGTACTTCATATTATTCTCTCCTCGAAAACAAATTTTCTAATTAGTTAATCCATATAACAAAATAGATTCAGTCTAGTGTCGACAAAGTCAAATCAATAATGTTTTCTAATTTTTCCTTATCATTTGTCGTTTTTGCTAATACTCGTATCCCTACGAGTGAATTATGAATAAATTGAGAAAGCCCTTTAATGTCATGGTGTTTAGAAATTTCTCCTTGTTCTTGACCATGTTTTAGCAGATCAAATAATAATGCTTCCGCATTTATAAAAATCTCTGTGATTTTCTTAGCTACTTCTTCATCTATTAGGGATAATTCAACAGCTGCATTAACAGCTAAACATCCTTTTGGCTGATCTTCTTTTGGGTAAATAACCATTTCAAATAATTTTCGTATAGCCAGCTTAACCGTTAATTCTGTTTTCACTTCATTCTTCATTCTTACTTCCATTACTTCTACATAGTGACTTAAGGCTCGCATAAATAAAGTATGTTTGTCGCCAAATGTATCATAGATACTTCTGCGGTGAACGCCCATATGGTCCACCAAGTCTTGCATGGATGTTTTTTCATACCCCTGTTCCCAGAAAAGGTCCATTGCTTTTCTTAATGCTTTTTTTTCATCAAATTCTTTATTTCTAGCCATGTTATCCCCCCTTAGAATGTATTACCTCTTTATTCTGAGAAAGGCCTGAGAATCATTGATGCATTCATCCCTCCCCCATTCTTAAATAATTAAAGAACGATCATTCTCATTTCAGTAGCAAAACAGTTAGATCTGACGTATTTCAAGTATATCAAATTTAAGAACGATCAGTACAGAATTTAGAATTAAATCATGTGTTTTATATGCTATGCATGGCTACTACCTGAATTTTAACGAATATCGCTCCTTTTTATTTTTCATCAAATCATTTCTTTAATGTCATTGACGGCAGGTCATAAAGCATACTGGTGTGTTTTCGAAAATACCCCTCATTTCAGTAAAGTTCCCCGCTGGAATATTCACACTTTGGACACGAAATAGGAACTGTAGAAGAGTTTCCCGGATTTTCAAACTAAAGTGTATTAAACAATACGGAGGATTACACTGGGTAACACAGTCAAATAAAAAAGCTCTAACTAATCCAAAAAGTTGCTAGTCAGAGCTTTTTATACATATTTTTTTGGTCCAACTCACTAAGCACCTACTCTGTCATCAGCAACTTGAAACGGAGCTTTGATAACAGGGACATCATTTGTTAAAACCACTCCTGCTATGCTACCCAATAAAATGACTGCAAACAAAGTCCGGCTAATCTTCATTAATTATCTCCCCTTTTTTATTTTCCGTCCCGCTTTAATCTAAGATACCATTAGCGATGACGCTAATGGTACCCTTTGGTTCTACTCAATAACTTATTCAGCTTCTCCAACAACTGTAAAGCGTTCATTTATATGTTTTGGATTTTCAATTTCATCCAATACTGCAATTGCATAGTCTGCATAGCTGATATAACTTTCACCTTTCGAATTCACAAGAAGATGATCTTTTCCTGACTGATAAAATCCAGTTCTTTTCCCGTCTGGGTCAAATACCGCTGAAGGACTGATAAATGTCCAGTTAATATCAGAAGTTTCCTTTAGTTCTTGCAAGTTACGACCTTGCCCTTTAGCTGTCGGAATAAAAATCTCCGGGAAATCAGGTGTATCCATTACACTGACAGTTTTATTTTCGTCTACATAAAGACTCCCTGCTCCACCTACAATTACGGCTCTTGTACCCGTTCCTTTTAATGCCCTAATTAATGCCCGGCCAGCATCTACATGTGCCTGTTCTTCTCCTAATGGAGCACCGAAGGCATTAACTGCTACATCTAACTTTTTTAGATCATCCGATGTAAGATCAATTATATTTTTTTCAATGATTGCAATCTTTTCCTCTTTAAGTTTTGCAGCATCTCTTACAATTGCAGTTACTTCATGTCCCCTGCTTACCGCTTCTTTCAAGATAAGACTTCCAGCTTTTCCGGTTGCACCAATGATTCCAATTTTCAATTTAAAGTCCTCCTAATCATTCAAAATTTTAAATGTAACCATATCGATTACATGTAATAAGTTTAGTTACACCTTATTTATTTGTCAATACTTTTATCATCTTGTTAATTGAGCATATTAGAGTAAAAGAACTTGTAATACATTCAGTTACAAGTGTACTATAAAGAGTGTAAAGTAATGAGGGTGGTGAAGAAATCATGTCTATTAGCAGCCGTTTTGCTGTAGGAATTCATATATTGGCTCTTATTGAAATAAATGAAGACGGAATTAGCACTTCTGAATTTTTAGCTGGAAGTGTAAATACAAATCCCGCCTTAATAAGAAAAATTATGGGGATGCTGAAAAAAGCAGGTTTAGTAAATGTTCGGCCAGGTATTGCAGGAGCTGAATTAGCGAAGGATTTAACTGAAATCACCTTACTTGATGTTTATAGAGCAGTTAATGTTGTTCAAGATAAAGAATTGTTTAGTATACATGAAAATCCCAATCCTCAATGTCCCGTAGGCCGGAACATTCAAAGTACAATTGGTCCAATATTTGAAATCGCCCAATCTGCCTTGGAAAAAGCTCTTGGGCATATCACAATTGAGGATGTGGTAAAGGATATTATTGAAAAAGAAAAATTGACCAATAATTTTTAAATGATTTCACAGAAAATCTTTTATCAGACTGGGGATAAGAAAAATGGCTTTTTGATGAAAAAGAGCAGACATAAAATCTACTCCTTTTGATGAAAGATTTAGATTACGGTAAGGGATATAAATATGCTCATGATAAAAAATTAACGACAATGCAGACGATGCCAGATTCTTTAATAGGACGTGAGTATTACTATCCAACAACTCAAGGTTCAGAAGCTAAGTTCAAACAAAGACTTGAGGAAATCTCGGATTGGTATAAAAGAAACCGCAAATCTTAGTTTGAACGAATATGTTCTGTATATAAAAATAATGAGGTATGGAGTGAATTGATAATGAATTATGGTGAAATAAAAGATTACTGCCTAACCTTTCCAAACTCTTATGAAGACCATCCTTTTGGAGATGGTTGGACTGCAATTCGGCACAAAGGGAATAAGAAAATATTTGCACTTATCTTCACTCGCGACGAACACTTATGTGTCAACCTTAAATGCGAACCTGAAAGGGCTGATTTTTTACGTGGTCTTTTTGAAGAAATCAAGCCCGGATACCATATGAACAAGGAGCATTGGAATACTCTTACCTTAGATGAGGGACTCCCAGAGCATCAAATCCATGACATGGTAAAGTACAGCTTTGAACTGACAAAACCAAAAAGTAAAAAGGAAATATAACATCGAAGGATAGAACGCTCATTATAATTATTCACCCGGCGCAATGATACAGAGGAATATGCAAAAAAACCTCAAGGCAGCAATTTTTAAATTCGTATTTACGAGATGATTTTTTCGTTATTGTGAGTCCTTTGTTTCTCGACATAGGTTGAACAAATAAAAAAAGAGCAGACTCAAAGTCCACTCAATTAATTTAGATGATTGCTTATTTCATCCAGACACCTATAAAAATTGAAAGGTGACGATGATATGCCGCAAAGGTCATTTAGCGTTTAATTAATACTGATAACTCACCTTCAAACACTTTTTCCTCTTTCTGATTATAGGTAGATAACAATACAGTAAGTATCCCCGTCTGGCTTTTATTTGGTTTTTTATCAATAACCTTAACAATAGTGTTCAGTTTATCATTAGGGTAAACAGGTGCTAGGAATTTTATATTATTCATTCCTGTCCCAGCAATAATATCGTCTTCATGACACCCTTCTTCAATCCAAAGCTTAAAAGTAATAGATAACGTTTGTATTCCAGAAGCAATAATTCCATTAAACCTGCCCATTTTTGCTTTTTCTTCATTTAAATGCATGTATTGTGGGTCATACACTTCTGCAAAATTCATTATATTCTCTTTTGTTAATTCAAAAGATTTAGTTTGAAAAACCTGCCCGACGGTGAATTCATCCAACTTCATAAATAAATCTCCCTGAATCTAAACTTTATTATTAAATCTACGTAGCATTTTAACATACTGGCTCTCACACAACAACTTAACGGTAAAACGATTGTTCCCCTATCAGGAATGAACAAGCACATTGTTTTTGTTTCCTTGCCTTTAACCTCTTTATAATCAGGTGTTTTCTTATAAAGACCAAGGCGGTCGCCATCANAACGGTAAAACGATTGTTCCCCTATCAGGAATGAACAAGCACATTGTTTTTGTTTCCTTGCCTTTAACCTCTTTATAATCAGGTGTTTTCTTATAAAGACCAAGGCGGTCGCCATCACCATCACCCGGCATATGTGCCATTTCTTCATAAGAATCCCCAAGCTTCTCATAATAAGAATAAGCAGTAAGCTTGCGAGAACTTTCTTCTGGCTGATAAAACGCAAGTTGAATATACTTCCCGTCATCATATACAAGAATTATGGCGTTATCTCTTTTGTACTCATCTGAATCTGTTCGCATTTCTTTTCTGATTTTCTTCTCCTGCTTCATCACTTCATTAATCATTATCATATTTACTACCATGCACGCAGTCAGCAGAAGGATGAAGGTGACTGACAAATCATACGACCTACTATAAGTAAGTGGACAGTAACAGATGAATTTTTATAAACAAAAAATACCAAGGGTGTCAAAACCCTTGGTATCATTGATGCGGCCGAAAGGACTTGAACCTCCACGGGTTATTCCACCCGCTGGGCCCACCATCTATATTCATAAAACTATTGCTCAGATGTCAGCATGTTAAGTAAATTACGAATTTCCTTGTTATAACTTTTAATTTCTTCTTCATTACAACCGGTTTTATCAAATACTGCATTAGGTATCATTGTGACTTTTTCTTTAAACTCATTCCCTTCAGTTGTTAACGTAATAATTACACTTCGTTCATCCTCTTTTGAACGCTCTCTTATAATAAGACCTCGCTCCTCAAGTCGTTTTAAAACTGGAGTTAATGTTCCGGAGTCTAGATATAATTCTTCGCCTAAACCTTTAACAGATATTTTTTCCTTCTCCCATAAAACAAGAAGAACCAAATACTGTGATTAGCGTACAAGTTCTCGTTTTCTTCTTTGGACCCCATATAGAAAATAAAAAGCCAGCTCTCCTTCGGGAGAAGAACTGGCATAACAAAGCTTCTTGCTTCTTATTTTGCTGTATTGCTCGGACCTTTTAATTTCTCTTCGTTCTTGCGTCAACGTTTTATTATTAGGACACAACCAATAAAATAATGACGATCGAGAATAGCAACGCTGCTTTTGCAAAGCAGTAAGCCCTCCAGAATATAAAAGAGCTGCAGTCATTGCTGCTCGGATAATCCCAGCTTATTCTGAGTCTGTATTTCGAGTAGCCGGTCAATTAAATGGATGTTTTTTTCATTCCTTTTCTGTTTGTTCCATTTTCCACCACAGTGAATCTTTTGGATTTTCAACAGCTTCTTGAAACTCAGCTTTAGAAGCAACTGTTGGGTAAGAACCTTTTAAAGATTTACCTGAAGTATCTTTAAATAAGGTTAACACAACTATTAAGCCAATTAAACTAACTGCTAATAAATAGAAACCCGGCGCCAAATTGTTTCTTGTCACATGGGTTAACCAAGAAGCAACTAAAGGTGTTGTTCCACCAAAAATAGAAACTGATAAGTTGAATGTCCAGGATAATGTACGATATCTAATGTCCGTATGGAACAACGTAGGTAAAGATCCTGGCATAGTACCTTCGTATACAGATAATACAATACCTAACATTAAAAGTCCTATAAATAAGAATGTTATATTCCCCATATTAAGAAATTGAAAAGAGATAATCGAAAATACAATTCCTAATACTAATCCAATTGTTATAACTTTTTTATTTCCTAATTTATCTCCCAATTTACCAAAAGTTAAAGCGAACGGTACCATAATAATCAATACAATTGCTGTAACCGGTGTACTTATATTATCACTTATACCAAGGTTCTCATCTAAATAAGAAGGCATATAACCTAACAATAGGTAATTGGTTATATTGAAAAATGCCACAAATACGATACATAAAAAGATATCTTTTTTATATGTTTTAATGACTTCTAATAAACCTGGTTGTTGTTCTTGGCTTTCAGAGATGTCATTTTCAAAAATTGGTGATTCATCTAAATGACTTCTCAAATATAAACCAAATAATCCTATTGGAATACTTAAGAAGAAAGGAATTCTCCATCCCCAACTATTCATTTGAACATCAGATAAAGTCCAGAAAAGTACTGTAACTAAAACAGAAGCTACTATATAACCAGATAATGTGCCGATTTCTAAACCGCTGCCTAACCTTATACGCTTATTATCTGGAGAAGATTCTGCGATATATACCATTGCACCAGCGTACTCTCCACCCACAGAAAAACCTTGCAGAATACGAGCTAAGAGTAATAATATAGGGGCCCATACACCAATCTGTTCATAGGTAGGAAGCACACCAATTATTAAAGTAGATAAAGCCATCATTAAAATAGTAATTGTTAATACTATTTTCCGACCAAATTTATCACCCATTTTACCAAAAATAATTCCGCCTACCGGTCTAAGTAAGAAGGCAATTGCAAATGTAGCAAAAGTAAATATTAACTTTAATTCATCGTTTTGAACTGGACTGAAAAAGTTTTTACTAATAATAACTGCCAAATAAGAATATAAAGCAAAATCAAACCATTCCATCGCGTTTCCTATCCCTGTAGCAAACACGCTTTTCTTCGCTTTTTGAATGTCTACAACGTTAATTTTTTTCTTGTTAAACTTCATTTAATAATATCGACTCCTTAATTATCAAATCCACATTATACAAGCGCATAAAACGGTCCAAGCATGCAGTCCCAGAATGTATAGCGTAATGCTTCTCTAAAAGTCTGGGGGTTTCTGTTTCACCTGATGGAGAGCTAACGGCATAGTGGATGATTGGTTCAACTGTACCTTAAAAGACTAGACTAATATCCATATCAGCGCCGAATAACATTGTAAACCAGGAAAGAAGGATGAAATTCAGTTTTTTCGCTGGTTTCCTTAACTTATTTTTGCCGATTGGACTAAAAATAATACAAAAAGCAACAAAAAGAGAAACATCCAACAGATAATACCAGCCAAAGCGGTTAGTGATATATCCTTGGGCTGTGGTTGGCATTTTCTGCAGACTATTTGGAGAAATGATTCCCCTTAATACAGCTCTATTGTGAATATTATCACATTCGAAAACAAACTTTTATTTCTCCAAAGTATCCTAAACGTTTATTTTAGTTCTTCCATTACGGCTTCCAATATGTTTATTATAAGATCGAGGTCGTTCCTAAGAATTATTTACTGATTCTATCTTTATTACCCCACAATCAGGTGAAACAAAACACTATAAACGTAGCATACCTTTTTAAAATCTGACAAGCCCAACAGGGTGATAGAAACCCGGCTAAAGCCCAGCTAGTCAATGGATAGAAGAAATTTTTTTGTTTTTCCCAAGGAATAACCGTCTGTGTTTAATCTAGCCCAATTAGAAAGAAAAAGAGCAGGAGTAATCCTGCTCTTTCATTCAAAACTTTAATTTGTATGAAGAATTTCGTATACCTTTTCGACTTTCTTTACCTATTAATCAGTATGCAGACTACAACAGAAATAAGTAGCACCGGGTATGAAATAATGGATGCATTTAAACAGGCCAATCACCGACAATTGAATTTAGGAAAAAGCGTTAAATTCTCTCTTATGATGTTGTTACGTATTGTTGACGGTAAAATTATTGAACATAGATCTCATGTGGATGTGCATGATATTCTCCGTCAGCTTGGCGTTAATTAACAGGAAAAAGTTGAAATAGTGAGAGACCTGGTGAATAGCTTGGTCTCTTTTTTTATAATTAAGTCCTCGCTCTATGCCCCCCTGCATTCAGTCGATGTAACTTTGAAATAAAGTTTAATTAACATCTATCTATCACAAACCCTTATTTTCACAACACATCATTTGTTTCAGCTTCCCTCGCGAATACCGG
>NZ_ML064920.1:0-37568 GCF_003676355.1 Bacillus sp. L75 | reverse complement strand
TGAGCAGGAATATTTCCTCTATGAAAATATGAATGACCACATCAAAAGATTTAATCAGCGTATGGAATATATCTTCGGCATCTTCTTCTGTCACGGTGTCTGAATGAAGTCTGGTAAACTGCTTGACATGGCCGACATACAAATCACGAACTCTGATAAACTCGCGAATAATATAATGGATGGGAGTTTTTAAATGTTCTTTATCCCGTGCGGCTTCAAACGCCCACTTTTCCAATGCCGCTGTATATACTTCCTTCTCTTCAGAAAAAATCCGATTGAGTTGATAATTAAACGCCAGATTTTGTTTTTTCAGATTTGTGAGTACAGCCGGGTCAGTAGAAGCATAAACAGAATCAGGATCCGTTTCATGAAGCGTATCAAACCATGTCTGACTGATGTCCTCCGCCCGTTCAGTTAAATAATCGTACAGCAGTTTATGTTTTGGCATTGCTGCTCCTCCTTTATAAAATCGTCATTTTTTTCACATAATGCTTTTGCAGTTTCATCAGTCTGAAGAATAAACCGAGAGCTCCTGCGGCAAGTCCCGCAATTAACCCGATCCAGTAGCCGTATGCCCCGAGGCCCGTATAAGTGCCGACTGCGTAACCGACCGGAAGCCCGATAATCCAATACGACACAAAAGCCGCGCCGAGTGTATAATTGACATCCTTATATCCTCTCAGAGCGCCTTGTATCGGAGCTGCTACGGCATCAGAAAGCTGGAAAAACAGCGCATAGATTAAAAAGTGCTGCGTCAACATGAGCACCGCCGGATCTGATGTATACATTCCGGCGATTTGCGGTCTGAACAGCAAAATGAAAGCCGCCGTGCATAAAGAAAAACAAAGGGCCATCACAATGCCGATATAGCTGTATGACCGGGCATCCCTGTAGCGCTTTGCGCCTGCTTCAAATCCGACTAAAATGGTCATGGCCATGGATACGCTGAGCGGCAGCATATACAAGAGGGAAGCAAAATTCATTGCCGCTTGGTGGGCTGCAATCGTCACCGTCTGAAAATGGCTCATAAGCAGTGTGACAGCCGCAAAAATGCTCGTTTCAAAAAATACCGCAAAACCGATAGGCAATCCGATTTTCAAAAGCTTCCTGCATTCAGACGGAGAAAAACGGTACAGTTTCCGAAATACAGAGTACCCGGCAAACGGCTCAAATCTGCAGACGATAAAAAAGCTGATGGCGCAAATACACCAGTAAGTCAGGGCGGAAGCGAGCCCCGCCCCGACTCCTCCCAATGCCGGCATGTTGAATTTCCCGAAAATAAATACATAATTTAAAACAAAATTAATAGGCAATGAGCAAAGCGTAATAAGCATTGTGACTCGCGTTTTGCCGAGTGCGTCAATAAACGAGCGCAAAACGGTGTACACAAACAAAGGAAAAATACCGAGGGATAAAAATCCTAAAAAGTGTTTTGCGATCGTCCGGACACGAGGTTCCAGGCCCAAATGTCCCAAGATCATATCAACGGTGAAAAAGCCGATCAGGATAACCGCCGCACTGAGAACGGCCGCTACATAAACGGCCTGGATGACGGAAAACGGCACTTCCTTTTGTCTGCCGGCTCCAAACAGCTGCGAAACAACGGGCGTAACGGCCATTAATATTCCTGCAAGGCCCGTATAAACCGGCGTCCACAGGCTTGAACCAATTGCAACCCCGGCTAAATCGGCAGCGCTCACTTTCCCTGACATCACCGTATCCAAAAAGGTGATCAGGGAAAGGCCCGCCTGTGTGATTAAAATCGGAATGAAGATATGTAACAGCTGTCTGACCTTTTGGCCGATCGTGTTCGTTTCTCTCAAGTTAGGTTCCCCGTTTCTTTATTAACGAGAGAAATTATAACATTTTATGTATAAAAAGCAATGAAAGCCGGCCTACTCTTTTTTGTCCGGTTTCGGCTTTTTAAACATCTTGGCATAAATGAATGAAAGTGAAATGACCCCTAAAAAGGTGCAGATATATTGCATCAGCCGTGCGAATTCCATATGATGTGCGCCTCCTTTCATGATTATGGTGCACACAGCGGCGCATATCCATGCGCGCGATGCAGAAAATAAGGGAAAGGAGCTGATGTGACATGCGCCACACTCAAATGACGGAAAGCGCGTTTACCGCTGCCGTTCAAACGTATTTGAAACAAATTACGGAGGATGCCGGAATGATACTGCGGACATTGGATGAAAAAGACCAATGCCTTCTTTGCGAATTAGATGAACTGGGACATACGTTTCAGGAAATGCAGGCTGTCGCTTCGTCGTTTTACCTGCAGTCATATATCGAACACTTTACGCCTTCCTATACAGAGCTGGCGAGGGCCGTGCAGCATCTGGCGGAAGAAAAACACGGAGCGCTGATTGTGATTGAACGTGCAGATCCGCTGGACGGAATGATACAAAAAGGGACCAGCCTGCATGCCGAGATCAGTGCAGCTTTAATTGAGAGTATTTTTTATCCCGGCAATCCGCTTCATGACGGAGCCGTATTGGTCAGAGAAAACCGGGTTGTATCAGCAGCCAATGTGCTCCCGCTCACAACAAAACATGTCGATCTCAAATACGGGACGCGCCACAGGGCCGCGATGGGACTTTCGGCCGTGACTGATGCACTCGTGCTCGTTGTTTCAGAAGAAACGGGAAAAATGTCCTTTGCTAAAGACGGCGGACTGTATCCGCTTGTTTCGCCGCGGGCGCTTCATACGAAATAATAAGAAAATGGGAATATTGTACCCATTTAATATTAATAAGGTGAACATCTTTACCTTTTTCTGTATTGATGTTATCGTTTAAATATACATAAAATTTAAAAGAATAGGGAGTGGAAAGATGGCAAATGTATTGATGATCGGCTTTCCGGGAGAAGGCCATATCAATCCGTCTTTAGGCGTCGTAAAAGAACTGAAGGCAAAAGGGGAACATGTCGTATATTACGGCGTGAAGGAATATGAGAACAAAATCGCGTCAAGCGGAGCGGAATTCCGTGAATATGAAGATTTCCGAAAAGATGAATTCGGAAAAAATGCAACGGGTGATGAACAGCGGGACGCTACCGAGTTTTTGCTATTAATGATTGAGACTTCCAAAAAAGCCGCACTCCGTATTCTTGAGGAAGTAAAAGATGAATCCTACGACTACATCCTGTATGATCATCATTTTCTGGCAGGAAGGCTCGTGAGAAACCAGCTGAAACTGCCGGCATATTCACTTTGTACGACATTTGCAATGAATGAAGCATTTATTAAAGAAGTGTTTTCAAATACAAACCTTGTATCAGAGGAATCATCTCATTATCCGGCTTATACCGAAGCGGTCAGCCGGCTCAATGAAGAATTCAGCGCAGACATTAAAACGCCGTATGATATTTTCTCAAATGACGGCAGAAAAACCATCGTATTTACTTCAAGAGCGTTTCAGCCGAAAGAAGAAGAGTTTGGCGATTCTTATCTCTTTGTCGGTCCGTCCATAACCGAAAGGGCGGCGGCTCAAGATTTCCCGTTTGAACAGCTTGAAGGAGAAAAAGTCCTGTTTATTTCCATGGGTACGATTTTTAACAATCAGAAGGAATTGTTTAATAAATGCTTAAAAGCGGTCAGAAACTTTAACGGAAAAGCCGTCATGTCAATCGGCAAACATCTTGATCCGGCGGAGCTTGATGAAATTCCTGAGAATGTCATTGTCAAGCCTTATGTTCCGCAGCTTGAGATCCTGAAGAGAGCAGACTTATTTATCACTCACGGCGGGATGAACAGTACGAGCGAAGGGCTTTACTACAAAACCCCGATGATTGTCATTCCGATGGGCGCAGATCAGTTCGCCGTCGGAAGCCAAGTGGAAAACACGGGCGCGGGCAAAATGTTTAAAAAAGAAGATGTAACAGCGGAACTGCTCACTGAAGCAATAAAAGAATTGAGCGAAAATCCTGAATATCAGACAAAAGTTTCTGAAATCGGAGAATCCCTGAAAGCGGCCGGCGGAGCACAGCGTGCAGCGGAATTGATAGCAGAAGACGTGAAAACTGCCGAGACCCGGGTTCTGTAATCAGCCGTCACCCGCTTCCTTTAAAGGAAGCGGGCTTTTTTTGATTGTTTTTCGGGAGGATTTTTCACGCCATAAAGAGAATTGTATGAAAAACAGACAAGAAAGGTGGAATGTCGCGGAAAAAAGCCATGTTATGAAAATGATTCCAAAGTCTTTTGTGAAATGTTCTCAATTTATGTAAAATGTGTGGCATTGGTGATGATCTAAGGCCAAATGAATCGGAATTAATGTCGACTTATGAATGAATCCTGAATAACAGGCGGCGTCCAAAGAAAAGGAACGTCCCTTTCAGCAATGATAAATAGGAGGTTTTTCGTTATATGAAGAAAAAAATCGCAGCCGGACTGGCTGTATCTGCAGTAATGACTTCAACCTTCGCCGTGCATCCCGCTGAAGCAAAAACCATTCAAGTAAAAAGCGGCGACTCTCTTTGGAAGCTTTCCCGGCAATATCATACAAGTATTTCAGCCCTGCAGGCGGAAAATAAACTGAAATCAACGATACTCCACCCAGGACAGCGGCTGCACATTCCTGACGGCAGCGGCAAAACGGGGCAAAAGGGAAAACGAAGCACGGGTGCTTACACAGTTACATACGGCGACTCATTATGGGTAATCGCAAAAAAATACAAAATGAGCGTTTCTGAGCTGAGAAGCCTGAACCGTTTGAGTTCAGATGTCATCTATCCGGGCCAGAAACTGAAAATTAAAGGGTCTGCCGGCGGCACGGACGGAGGCGGCAGACAGACAAAGCCTGATAAAGGCGCATCAGGGACTTACACTGTGAAGCCGGGTGACTCGCTGTGGAAAATCGCCAATCAAACCGGCATCACCATCGCCGAACTGAAAAAGCTGAATCAATTAACATCAGACATGCTGTATCCGAATCAAGTGTTAAAGATCAAAGGTTCTTCACATAACGGAAACAGCGGCACAACACCGCCATCTCATTCA
Organism: Bacillus sp. L75; assembly: GCF_003676355.1. Lineage (NCBI taxonomy): Bacteria > Bacillati > Bacillota > Bacilli > Caryophanales > Bacillaceae > Bacillus > Bacillus sp. L75. Next base: position 32,560 of record NZ_ML064920.1, on the reverse strand, counting down.
AATCCTTCTGAGAAGCCATCCACTTACAAAGTAAAAGCAGGCGATTCCCTCTGGAAAATTGCTAATCGGTTCGGCATCACCGCTCAGCTCATCAGAGAAAAAAATAAATTGACAACTGATGTGCTTCAAATCGGACAAGTTCTGGTGATTAACGGAACGGGAAAAACAGAAGATCCTGTGCGGCAGCCGGATAACAAACCGGCAAAACCAAACAAGCCGAATACTCCCGAACCTCCGGTGACAGGGTCAAAGATTGACAGAATGATAGGCGAGGCGAAAAAACATGTCGGCGTGCCTTACCGCTGGGGAGGCAATACGCCTGCGGGCTTCGATTGCAGCGGTTACATCTATTACCTTTTAAATAAGGTAAGCTCTGTTTCCCGTCTGAGCACGGCCGGATATTGGAATACGATGAAACATATCAGCCAGCCGTCAGCAGGCGACTTTGTCTTCTTTACGACATATAAAGCGGGCCCTTCTCATATGGGAATGTATTTAGGCGGAGGAGATTTTATTCACGCAAGCTCCTCCGGGGTTGAAGTTTCAAACTTAAGCAATCCGTATTGGAAAAAAGCTTATTTAGGAGCGCGCAGTTATTTTTAAAAAAAGCCTTTCGGGGCTTTTTTTGTTTACCATTTTTACGTTTTGACAAGACTGATGGGTAAAAAATAAGGGGGAGGAAGCATGAATCGTCTCTTGCTTTTTCTCATGCTCGCATCAATTACGCTTTGCGGCTGCGCTCCTGTTCCGCCCAAAAAACATGGGGAAAGCCGCGCATTGGAAGCATCTGCATACCGTGAGCATGCCGGACTCATCAATCAAAACGGAAAAACGATCGGATATATCGAAGTGAGGGAATCTGATGATGAAGGGTCAGACATTCATATATCAGCGGGGCATCTGCCGCCCGGCACTTCTCTCGGGTTTCATATTTATGAAAAAGGGACATGTCAGGCACCTGATTTCGAATCAGCCGGCGGTCCGTTCAACCCTTTGAACAAAGAACACGGCTTCAACAATCCGATGGGTCATCACGCCGGGGATCTCCCCAATCTTGAAGTGGGGGCTGACGGTAAAGTGGATGTCATTATGAACGCGCCGCAAACTTCATTAAAAGAAGGGAGCAGACTCAGCCTGCTCGACCGGGACGGAAGCGCGTTCGTCATTCATGAACATACGGACGATTATTTGACAAACCCGAGCGGAAATTCCGGAGCCAGAATCGCCTGCGCTCCCCTGACAAAAAGCGCCCGCAGGGAATGAGCCCTTTTGTATTGAGTATACAAGGGCTTTTTTAGTATACTCGGTTATGGAATACAAATGGAAAGGAAACATCACCTATGACTTCAGAATTACAGCACCTATCACTTCCGGAAGATATACAAAACAAACTGCAGGCTTATCAAAATCATCCCGTTTCCCAAGAATTCCGGGATTTAATCGGATCATCAGGCTATGAGGCCGAAGATAAAGCGATTGTATTCGATGCCGTCATTGCTTTGACAATGGGAAAAAATATCTTATTAAAAGGACCGACGGGTTCAGGGAAAACAAAATTGGCGGAAACGCTTTCGAACTATTTTCATAAACCGATGCACAGCGTCAACTGCTCCGTAGACCTCGATGCAGAAGCGCTTGTCGGCTATAAAACGATTGAAAATGAACAGGGACAGGCGACAATTGAATTCGTTCCCGGACCTGTAACAACCGCAATGAACAAGGGACATTTTTTATACATTGACGAAATCAATATGGCAAAGCCTGAAACCCTTCCGATTCTAAACGGCGTGCTAGATTACAGAAAAATGATGACAAATCCCTTTACAGGAGAAGTGATTAAGGCAAGCGAAGGATTCGGTGTTATCGCCGCGATTAATGAAGGCTACGTCGGCACCGTTCCGCTGAACGAAGCCCTTAAAAACCGTTTTGTCATCATTGATGTTCCGTATATTAAAGGAAGCCTCCTGAAACAGGTGCTGACCTCTCAGTCTGTCTTAAAAGATGAGAAATTAATTGAGCGTTTTATGACGCTGTCTTCTGATTTAATCGCACAAGCGCATAACGGACAAGTGTCAGAAGAAGCGGCGTCCATCAGGGCTCTCATTGATACGTGTGACTTGGCTGCGTACATCCCGCCGAAACGGGCGATTGAAAGAGGCATCGTAGAAAAACTTGACGATGACAGGGAAAAAGCCGCTGTCAGAAATATTGCAGAAACGCTGTTCGAATGAGGGATATACAATGAAGTTTATCAAATTTAACGACAGCACGATTGATTCGTTTTTGTTCATGATGCTGACTGACCTGGCCAAAACACTGACCAGAAGCAGTGAAGTTGAAGTGGAATACGGCGTGCAGTCTTACTACAATCCCTTTGAAAAGAAAATTTACATGAGCCACTTTTGGAAAGACCGATCAGCCGGGGATATGGAAGCCGGCCTGAAAAGCGATGTCTATTTGCGCGCTGTCGGAACACGCAGCAGCTCATTTCGGGAATTTGCGGGGTTTTTAAATGACGTTCACCGGCATTTCACCCGCCAAAGCTTTGCCAAGCAGCTGTTTATGCTGCTTGAGGATATCAGAATTGAAGAGCTGACCAAAAAAGAACGGCCGGGAACGAAACGTGTTTTTCAGAAGCGGAGGGAGATGTACAGGAAATATTTCACGACGCAGCTGACATTGAATTTAGAACGGAGCATTTTCACCGACGCTTTGTATTGCGCGATGTTTGTCAAGCTGACGGCTGAGTCTCCGCTTGAAGGCATTCCTTCCATGCATGAACATATTGATATGATGATACCGTATATTGAACGTCAGCTCATCCGGGTGTATGAGGCGGATTCTACGGAACAAATCGCAAGAATAACGGAAGACCTCATGGAAGGCCTTGATGAAGTGCTTGAGAAAGATATGCTGAACACGTACTTTTTTCTGCCGGAACTTGATTACGAAAAAGCGGCTGAAGAGCCTTTATTCGAAAGTGTAAAAAAAGCGCCTTCGTTAAGTGACGATCTCACGCTCCCTGAGTCTTCCGACGGAGATGAAGAAATCCTTGAAGAGAAAATGAATACGTGGCACCGGGAAACCGAAGCGCCGTCAAAAAGTTTCCTTCAATTTGATATTGAGCACGGCGCGAAATCAGATCTTGGGAAAGACGCGGCCAGAGAAGGCGATGACGGTGACCAGGCGCTCGGCTCCGTTCAAGGTTCCGCACGTCAGACGAAAAGAGAGGATTACTCCAAACTGGAAGCGCTTGAATCCATTCAGGATGAACATGAGGGCGCGGGGCTGGCTGACGGAAAAGAAAACAAATTTGCCTTCCCGGTTTATCAAACGCCTCATAAAGCGTCTCCTGAAGAGGAGCAGTCTTATAAAGAACAGGCAAAAACGATAGAATCATATCAAAAACGCTTGAAGCAGATGATACAAAAAACACTTGAGCACAAAAAAACGCTCCCGCGGACCGACCTTCACGCAGGCCGGCTGAATCGCAAACTGATCCGCTATTTTACGGAGCGGAACCCGCGCCTTTTCTATAAAAAGCAGGACCCGTCTTCAGACATTGACGCCGTTTTTACATTGCTTGTCGATTGTTCGGCCAGCATGTTCGACAAAATGGATGAAACAAAAAGAGGGATCGTTCTTTTTCATGAAGCCTTGAAATCAGTGTCCGTACCGCACCAGATCGTCGGATTTTGGGAGGATACAAACGAAGCGACCGAAACGAGCCAGCCGAATTTCTTCAATACCGTCATTCCGTTTGAAGAGTCGCTGCTGCAGGCGGCGGGTCCGCTAATCATGCAGCTTGCGCCTGAAGAAGATAACAGAGACGGATACGCCATCAGACAAATGACGAAACAGCTGATGCGGCGGAGTGAGGCGCAAAAATTTTTAATCGTGTTTTCAGACGGAGAGCCGGCAGCATTCGGATACGAACAAAACGGCATCGTCGATACGAGCGAGGCTGTCATCGAAGCGAGAAAAAAAGGGATAGAAGTCATAAATGTTTTTCTGTCCAATACTGCAATAGAGGAATCACAGATGAAAACCATTCAGGATATGTACGGAAAGTACAGTATTTTTGTTCCGGATGTCGATCAGCTGCCCGATGTGCTGTATCCGCTCTTGAAAAAACTGCTTCATAAAAGCATAGGATAGGCTTTTTCCTATGCTTTTTCGCTTTTTATTTTAAAATGATTTAATTTTTTCGGTATTGATCTGTTTTTTTTACTATTTTGTGAACAATCAAGGTAGAATCCAAACGCAATCAGTGGTAAAATATCCTTGGAAGCGTTTTTATTACATAATTTTGGGCACAGCGTTCAAAAGTTATTTCAAGATAGTGAATTGATCACTTGATTATCTAGGTTGGGGGTAATATTCAAATGTTTCAAAATAATATGAAACAAAGAATGAATTGGGAAGATTTTTACGGACCGAACCTCGGCTACGCACTGGAGCTGTACGACCAATATGCTGAAGATCCAGACAGCATTGATCCGGATCTGAAAGACATGTTTGACGAACTCGGCGCTCCGCCAAGCCAAATAAAAGAGGCATCGGGAACAAAGGAACAGGGACGCGTCACCGCAGATCTGATTCAAAAGATCGCAGCAGCAGTTAAACTTGCAGAAGATATTCGAACCTATGGCCATCTGAACGCTTCCGTCAATCCGCTCAGAAAGGATCCGAAAAAGAGCGAGCTCTTTCCGTTATCCGAGTACGGGCTTACAGAAGAAGAAATGAAAGCAATACCCGCGTCTGTCATCTGTAAGGACGCACCTGCCAATATAACAAACGGCTTAGAAGCCATCCAGCATTTACGCAATACCTATAAAAGAACCATCTCCTTCGAGTTTGACCATGTGCATGATTTCGAAGAGCGCGCATGGATTACAAAAATGGTCGAATCCGGAGAACTGTTCCGGAAAAATTCACCGGAAAAACTGTCAGCCGTTTTAGAAAGACTGACGGAAGTAGAAGGATTTGAACAATTTTTACACCGGACATTCGTCGGTCAGAAGCGTTTCTCAATTGAGGGATTAGACGCGCTTGTGCCGGTTCTTGACGACATTATCGCCCAGTCTGTGAAAGCGGGCACAACCAATGTCAATATCGGGATGGCGCACAGAGGCCGTTTAAATGTGCTTGCGCATGTGCTCGGCAAACCGTATGAGATTATTTTCTCAGAATTCCAGCACGCGCCGAATAAAGACCTTGTGCCGTCTGAAGGATCGACCGGCATCAGCTACGGCTGGACGGGCGATGTAAAATACCACCTCGGTGCAGACAGACAGCTTCAGGATGCTGAAACCAAAAGCGCGCGGATTACGCTTGCAAATAACCCGAGCCATTTGGAATTCATCAATCCGATTGTTGAAGGAAGCACGCGGGCGGCACAGGAAACAAGAACGCAAAAGGGGTACCCGGTTCAAGACGAAACAAAATCGCTCGCCATTTTAATTCACGGTGACGCAGCGTTTCCGGGAGAAGGCATTGTCGCCGAGACGCTGAACTTAAGCTCTCTGAAAGGCTATCAGGTCGGCGGGGCCATTCATATCATCGCCAATAATATGATCGGCTTTACAACTGAAAGCGATGAATCACGATCCACGAAATATGCCAGTGATTTGGCGAAGGGCTATGAAATTCCGATCGTTCACGTCAACGCGGATGATCCGGAAGCATGCCTGTCAGCCGTTAAATTTGCGGTTGAATACCGGAAGCGGTTCAATAAAGATTTCTTAATCGATTTAATCGGGTACAGACGGTACGGCCACAATGAAATGGATGAGCCGTCAACGACACAGCCGATGCTGTATGACGCCGTCAGAAAACACCCGACTGTCAAGCGGATCTTTGCGGAAAAACTCGTAAGTGAAGGACTGATCAGCGAGGAAAAAGCGCAAAACATCGAAACGACAGTGACAAAACGAATTGAAGACGCCTATAAAAAGGTGCCCGCCAAAAAAGAAGACGCCGTACGGGAAATTGAATTGCCGGAACCGGTGTCCAACGGTTTTCCAGACGTTGACACAGCCATTGATTTTGATGTTCTCCGCAAGCTGAACGGCGAACTTATCAACTGGCCGGAATCTTTTAACGTGTTCGGCAAGCTGAAAAGAATCCTGGAAAGACGTGCAAAAGCGTTTGATGATGACCGTAAAGTTGAATGGTCATTGGCTGAATCGCTTGCGTTTGCTTCCATTTTGAAAGACGGCACGCCGATCCGGCTGACCGGACAGGATTCAGAGCGCGGAACGTTCGCTCAAAGAAACCTTGTGCTGCATGACAGCGAAACAGGAGAAGAATTTGTTGCCCTCCATCACTTAGACGACTGCGCTGCTTCATTTACGGTGCATAACAGCCCGCTCTCTGAAGGATCGGTTCTCGGCTTTGAATATGGATACAACGTGTATTCGCCTGAAACGCTTGTGATGTGGGAGGCGCAGTACGGGGACTTTGCCAATGCGGCTCAAGTCTATTTTGATCAATTCATATCTGCAGGACGGGCAAAATGGGGACAAAAATCAGGACTGGTCATGCTGCTGCCTCACGGTTACGAAGGGCAGGGCCCTGAACACTCCAGCGGCCGCGTCGAGCGGTTCCTGCAGCTGGCGGCGGAAAACAACTGGACGGTGGCCAACCTGACAAGTGCGGCTCAGTATTTCCATATTTTAAGAAGACAAGCGAAAATGCTGCTTCGTGAGGAAATCCGCCCGCTTGTGATCATGACGCCGAAGAGCCTGCTGCGCAACCCGAATACGGTATCTGAAGTGCAGGAACTGAGCGAAAGCCGATTCAAGCCTGTCTATGAGCAGTCCGGTCTTTCCCATGCTTACGAAAAAGTGACTCGCGTCGTATTATCAAGCGGAAAAGTGTCAATTGATATCAGCGATCACTTCAACAAAATGGAAGGCGATAAGGATTGGCTTCATATTGCCAGAATCGAACAGCTGTATCCGTTCCCGGCAAAAGATACGAAGGAGCTTTTCGCCAAACTGCCGAACCTGCAAGAGATCGTTTGGGTTCAGGAAGAGCCGCAGAACATGGGGGCATGGAGTTATATCAGCCCGTATCTGACGGAAATCGCGCCAAAAGGAGTAAATGTCCAATACATCGGCCGAAGAAGACGATCCAGTCCCGCAGAAGGAGATCCGACAGTCCACAAAAAAGAACAGGAACGCATTGTATCTGATAGCTTGACTCGCAAAAACTAAGGGGGAAATGAAAAAATGGCGGAAATTAAGGTACCTGAATTAGCAGAATCAATCTCAGAAGGAACGATAGCCCAATGGTTAAAGCAGCCCGGTGATTATGTAGAACAGGGTGAGTACTTGCTTGAACTGGAGACGGACAAAGTAAATGTTGAATTGACAGCAGAAGAATCGGGTGTTCTAAAAGAGGTATTGAAAGATTCGGGTGATACCGTCCAAGTAGGAGAAATTATCGGTACCATTACAGAAGGCGCTGGCGAAAGTTCTGCACCCGCCCCTTCAGAAAGTGCTCCAGCCAATGAACAAACGAAAGAGGAAGCAAAAGCTGAACCTGCTGCACAAGAAGTCAGCCAGGAAGCACAATCAGAAGCGAAATCCAGAACGGTAGCGTCTCCGGCTGCACGCAAGCTGGCAAGGGAAAAAGGAATTGATCTATCACAAATTCCGACGGGAGACCCGCTCGGCCGCGTGCGCAAACAAGATGTGGAAGCTTATGAAAAACCGGCTTCAAAACCTGCGGCACAGCCGAAACAGCAGGCTCCAAAAACACAGCAAAGCTTTGACAAACCTGTCGAAGTGCAAAAAATGTCCCGCCGCAGACAGACGATCGCGAAACGATTGGTTGAAGTGCAGCAGACTTCTGCGATGCTGACTACATTTAACGAAGTTGATATGACGGCCGTTATGAATCTAAGAAAACGCCGTAAAGACCAATTCCTTGAGCAAAACGAAGTAAAACTCGGTTTCATGTCGTTCTTTACAAAAGCCGTCGTGGCTGCATTGAAAAAATTCCCGCTCCTTAACGCTGAAATTCAAGGCGATGAGCTGATCGTGAAAAAATTCTATGACATCGGTATTGCTGTCGCGGCTGAAGAAGGGCTTGTCGTCCCAGTCGTGCGTGACGCTGACCGCCTGACGTTTGCCGGCATTGAAAGAGAGATCGGCGAACTTGCGAAGAAAGCGCGAAACAATAAATTAACATTAGGTGAGCTGCAAGGAGGCTCCTTCACGATCACAAACGGAGGTACATTCGGATCGCTTATGTCAACACCGATCCTAAACAGCCCTCAGGTTGGGATCTTAGGTATGCACAAAATTCAGCTGCGCCCAGTAGCGATTGATGCGGAGCGCTCTGAAAACCGTCCGATGATGTACATCGCTTTATCATACGATCACAGAATTGTAGATGGTAAAGAAGCGGTCGGATTCCTTGTCACCATTAAAAACCTGCTTGAAGATCCGGAACAGCTGTTGCTGGAAGGATAATTTGAGACAGACAAAAAGTACACTGCCCTTACAAGCAGTGTACTTTTTTTATTGAGAGAAGGGGAGAATTTATATGAAAAGCTGTTATCCGCTTGAGATCGAATTTGAATATAATGAAGAATTGCATTCTATCACTCCGGTTCTTCTGCAAGACGAACATGACACGATATTAATAGACTGCGGATATCCCGGTTTTACAAACCATCTTCAACATGCCGCTGCCCGGCATGGAATGTCGCTTCATTCATTGACAAAAATCATTGTAACGCATCACGACATAGACCATATCGGCTCACTCGCTGCATTATACCGTTTACATCCGGATGTCAGCGTGACAGTACATGAGCGTGAAGCGCCGTATATTGACGGCTCTAAAAAATCTTTACGGCTTGAGCAGGCTGAATCAACGTTTTGTTCATTGCCAGAGGATGCAAAGCCTTATGCAAAACAGTTCATCCGCTCTCTTCAATCAGTCGAATCGGCTCCAGTTCACCGGACAGTTACTGACGGCGAGCTGCTGCCTTGGTGCGGAGGCATTCGCGTTGTAGCCACGCCGGGTCATACACCCGGCCATATCAGTCTTTATCTGCCTGCCGAAAAAACTATGGTCACAGGTGATGCGGTCGTCATTGAAGACGGAAAGCTGAACCTTGCTAATCCCGGCTATACGTTACATATGGATGATGCGGTCCGTTCTGTGCAGCGGCTGCTCGATTATGATATCCGCCAATTGATTTGTTATCATGGAGGTTTATTTCAGGGGGATGTAAAAAAAGCGCTTTTGCGTCTGTTTCGTGATCTGCAGAATAAACAAGGATAGGAGCGGCAGCAGCCTATCCTTGTTCAGTTATGAAAACGGAATCTTTGCCGTTTCTTCTTCTTCGGCGCTGTTTTTCTCTTTTTTCTTAGACCAGTAGGTGGCAAGAACAGACCCCGACAGATTGTGCCATATGCTGAAAATTGCGCTCGGCACGGCTGACAAAGGGGAGAAATGCGCTGTCGCAAGCGCTGCGCCCAGTCCGGAGTTTTGCATTCCGACTTCGATCGCAATCGCTTTTTGTGAAGCATAATCCATTTTGAACAGCTTTGCAGTCAGGAATCCTAACAAATATCCGATTCCGTTATGTAAGATGACGACAGACACAATCAGCAGTCCTGATTGAAGCACATGCTCACGATTTACGCTGACGACAGAGGATACAATCGCTACGATGCCGATTACCGACACGAGAGGAAGCGCGTGCACGGCTTGTCCGACCTGTTTTTTGAAGAACAGCTTCACAATCACCCCGAGGACGATCGGCAAAAGCACGGCTTGCATAATGGAAACAAACAGTGAGCCGAAAGAAACGGGGAGCCACTCTTTCGCAAACAGCATAATAAGTGCCGGCGTTACAATAGGAGCAAGCAATGTTGAGATCGTGGTGACCGCAACAGAAAGCGCCGTATTGCCTTTCGCCAAAAACGTCATGACGTTTGATGCCGTACCGCCCGGACAGCATCCGACCAGAATGACGCCCGCGGCGATTTCTGCGGGGAGGCGGAGCCCGATTGATAAACAGAAAGCCGTAAGCGGCATAATCGTAAACTGGGCAGCGACTCCGATCACGACATGCCAAGGCTTTCTGATTAATTCTTTAAAATCGTCTGCTTGAAGAGTAAGCCCCATCCCAAACATAATAATACCAAGGAAAATCGTCATATAAGAACTGATCCAAGAAAACAAATCAGGGCAGGCGAATCCTAAACCGGCAAAGACGATAACCCACAAGCCAAAGGTTTGGCCCGCAAACCTGCTTATTTTTTTCAGCCATTCCATAAACACAGCTCCTTTTACATTCAATCAATCAGTCAGAAAATATGACTGACTTTTCTGTATTCCATTATAAATAATTTTCTGAATAATTCAATATTAAATATAAGTTTTCAATAAAATTATTATGTAAACTAACATCTTCTTGACTATTCAGACATATATTCTTACAATTGATTTTTATACTGAAATGAATTGGGAGTGCTGAAGTGAAAGAAGCTAATCAATGGTCATCTAAGCTGGGATTTATTTTAGCTACGGCCGGCTCTGCAATCGGGCTCGGCGCAATATGGAAGTTCCCTTACGTAGCGGGAACCAGCGGAGGCGGCGCTTTTCTGCTTGTTTTTATTTTATTTACTGTTTTAATCGGACTGCCGCTTTTGCTTGCTGAATTTATTATCGGCAGAAAAACACAAAAAAACGCCGTTGAATCCTATAAGGCGCTCGCGCCGGGGAAAAAGTGGCACTGGATCGGATATCTCGGAATCATTACGTGTTTTATTCTATTATCCTTCTACAGCGTAGTGGGGGGATGGATATTAATCTACATTATAAAAGGCTTTACAGGCGGCTTATCGCTTTCTTCGGGATTTGATACGTTATTTATCGATACCATTTCAAATCCTTATGCAGCCGTTTTCGGCCAGCTGCTGTTTATCGTGCTGACGATTTTAGTTGTGGCAAAAGGGGTGAGCAGCGGAATCGAAAAGGTAAGCCAGGTGCTGATGCCGGCTCTGTTTATTCTGTTTATTCTCTTAATGATCCGCTCCGTTACGCTGCATGATGCAGCAAAAGGATTAAAATTCTTTTTTATGCCTGATTTTGGCGCGATGGATGCCAATACCATTTTATATGCGATGGGACAATCATTTTTCTCGTTAAGCGTCGGAGTGTCCGTAATGGTTACATACAGCGCATATTTAGAAAAAGAAGAAAATATTGTTCAATCCGCCGTATCGGTGACGGTATTAAATGTCCTTGTTGCTGTGATGGCGGGAGTGGCGATTTTTCCGGCGGTGTTTGCATTCGGCCTCAAGCCGGATCAAGGCCCGCAGCTTTTATTTAACGTGCTGCCGACCGTCTTTAACCAAATGCCGTTGGGCATCGTGTTTTTACTCGCCTTTTTGCTGCTGTTTTTATTTGCGACGCTGACATCGGCTTTTTCAATGCTTGAAATTTTAGTTGCTGTTTTGTCAAAAGGCGATTCGGCAAAACGGAAGCGGTATGCATGGATCGGGGGACTTGCTATATTTATTGTCGGGGTCCCTTCGGCGCTGTCGTACGGAATTTTGAGTGATGTTTCTATTTTTCACCGCAGTATTTTTGACGCTGCGGATTTTCTGGTCAGCAATGTCTTAATGCCGCTGGGCGCGCTTTTAATTGCCGTTTTCGTACCGCTGAAAATTCCGAAACAGATGCTGTTTGACGAACTGAAAAGCGGTTCCGGTATAAAACGAAAATGGTTTGCAGTCTGGCTCCTATTAATCCGTTATGTGGCTCCTGTAGCCATTATTATCGTTTTTCTGCACGTCCTTGGTATTTTTTAAACCAAAAGAAGCAGGCCCCCGTTCAAGACGGGGGCTTTTTTAATAAAGCGGCCATATCACGCGGTGCGCTTGCTCGAACCGTTTCTCCGCCTCCCGCCAATCAACGACATTCCACCATTGATCCACGTAAGCCGCTCGGTCGTTTTTATATTGTAAGTAATAAGCGTGTTCCCACACATCCAGCGGAAGCAAAGGAATGACGTCCCACTGGCTGTAGAGCTGATGCTTCTCAGCGGCCAAAATCTCCAGCCGCCCGGCGCGCGGCGCCCAGACTAGGATAGCCCAGCCGACTCCTTCGACTTTTTTCGCCGCTTGAGAAAATTGCTCTTTAAAAGCGGAGTAGCTTCCGAATGACACATCAATCATTTGAAAGAGTGCACCCGTCGGCCGTCTTTTTCCGTTTGGATTCATCGAAAACCAGAAAATACTGTGCAAATAATGGCCCGCGCCGTGAAACGCCAATTGTCGCCCCCAATGTGCCACTAAGTCGTACTGTTTCGTCTGTCTCGCTTTTTTGAGCTCCAGTTCTGCTTTATTCAGACCGTCAACATAGCTCTGATGGTGTTTTGTATGGTGAAGTTTCATAATCTCTCTTGAAATATACGGTTCCAGTGCGGAATAACTGTAAGGCAGTTTAGGGAGGACATGCTTGCCGATCGGCACATAAGCTCTGCGCTCATCCGGCTCTTCGGGTTCAGTAATGTCCCGGTAAAGTGCCGATGCTTGTTCGTACCATTCCGCCTCCGTTAATCCATCATCCTGAAGGGTGTGAAAAATCCGGTCGATTTGTGCCGCGAAGCGATCGAACCGACCTTGCTGAATAACTTGTTCCTTCAAGGTTTCACACCAATTCAGCATTTCGGTTTGATAAGCGTGCCGTTTCATTTTTCTTCCTCCTTTTCACTCATTTTCATAAAAGTGCTGAGCGCAAGCAAAGAAAACACATACGGGTAGCTGTGATACCTGATGTAAAACTGCTTCGGCAGGCCGATTCCGGTCGGATAGCTGAAAGCGGCTCCTTCGTAATGCCGGTTTTCAATAAGAAAAGATATGCCTTTTGTGACGGCTTGATGATGAGTTTTTTCGTATTGCAGCAAAGCTTCGGCCGCCCAAGCCGTCTGTACAAGCGTCCCGTAAGAAAGCGGAACATAGGTTTTCTCTTCTGCGCTTTTACAGGATTCCCCCCAGCTTCCGTCCTCGTTTTGAATGGACTTCAGCCAGCGGATCGCTTTTTTCACGGCCGGGTGGTTTTGGCTCACGCCGCAAGCCTTCATCCCTGTCAGCGCTGCCCATGTGCCGTAAATATAGCAGACACCCCATCTGCCGTACCACGATCCGTCCTCTTCTTGATGGCGGATCAGCCATTGGACGGCCTTTTCAATCTGAGGGTGATCAGAAGAAAGCCCCGCTTCTCCTAAACAGTGCAGCACCCGTCCGGTTAAGTCGCTTGTTGAGGGATCGATGGCAGCTTCCTCAGCCGATTCCAGCGGCAGCAGGCGGACCAGCGGATGATTGACATTTTTCTCAAAAGCAGAGAAGCCGCCGTCACTGTTTTGCATGGACAAAAGCCAGCTCAGTCCGCGTTCCCATGAGGCGGGATAAAGTTTTCGCGGAATGGCTTTGAGCACTGCGGCTGTGTCATCACAATCAGGATTATTTGTATTGATGTTTGAAAAACCCCATCCTCCCGGTTCAGCATGCGGATTGTGAACGGCCCAATCAGCGACTTTCGTCTGCTGCCGTTCACGCAGAAACCGGGCGGCGCTGGTTATCATCTGATCGTTATCTGAGATCCCGCTTTTCATAAGCGCATAGTTGAGAAGCGCCGTATCCCAAACGGTCGACGTTGAATTTTCCAGGTACGGTATATCGCCGCAAGACGTGAGCAAAGCTTTCGTGCCGGCAAGTGCTTTTCTGATAACGGGGGAGTGGCGCGATACACCGAGAGCGAGCAGGCCGTACACCATAAAAATAGTGGCGCTCGCATAGCTGTATAATGTGCCGTCTTCTTCAATCCGGTCAAGCATATACGTTTTGGCCGTACGCAGACCGAGCTGGTGAAAAGCGGCAGGAATCTGCAAAAGCCGCTTCCAGTGCGCGAAAAGAGAAGAGAGGTCTCTGTTCTCATCCTGATCGGAACGAAGCCATGTAAACGGATTTTTAGTCATATGCCGATCTAAATGCGCGAGAGACGGAACGTTGGGATTTTTCAGCGAAAATCTTTTGTTAAGCGTCACGGCCATCGGTACAAAATGAATACGGGCGTATGTACTGAACTGGTAAAAATGCAGCGGGAAGGATGGGGGAATGACTAAGAAAGATAATGGCAGATGCAGCGCGGGCCATGGATAAAGGCCGTTTGCCGCAAGCATCCACTTTGTCATGAAGTGTACGTTGCGCAAGCCGCCATTTGAGATGATAAAGCGTTCGGCCTGAATCATATGCGCCTCAGAACGGCTATATAAACCGGAAGCCAGCAAGCCGGCATAGCCCTGTACAGTGGCGGTCACATTTCCTTTCCGGTCATCAGGATAGTTGGCAAAAGTTCCGTCCGGGCGCTGTTTAGCGCGAATGCCTTCTGCAAGCTCAGCGATCAGTTCTTTATCATTGTCTCCAAGAGAAGTGAGGAGGAGGATCAGAAAGGCGTTTGTCAAAATCGGTCCTTCAAAACAAAATGACCATGAGCCGTCCGCATTTTGCGTTTCTCTTAATAGGGAGATGGTTTTCTTTTGGCGGCTTCTGACGTTTTCATGAATTGTGCTCACACTCGCTCAACTCCTTCAGAAGCATATATATTCATATGTAAAAGGCGGCATGACAAAAGAAAGAAACTGCTGACAGGCAGCAGTTTCCTGTTTGATTAATCTTCCAGATTGATCCAGACGCTTTTCACTTCTGTATAATTATTCAGCGCGTAAGAGCCCATTTCCCGCCCGAGGCCGGATTGCTTATAGCCGCCGAAAGGAGATGCCGCATCGAAAACATTGTAGCAGTTGACCCAAACGGTGCCGGCTTGGAGACGGTCAGCAATGTAATGGGCGTTTTTCACATTCTCAGTCCAAAGTCCGGCTGCAAGGCCGTATTCCGAGCGGTTCGCCCGCTCAATGACTTCATCTACCGTATCATACGGAATGGCGGCTAAAACAGGGCCGAAAATTTCTTCTTTTGCGATGGTCATGCTGTCATCCACATCCGCAAATACAGTCGGGGAGACAAAATACCCTTCTTCAAACGGGCAGCTGCCGCCCGCGACAGCTTTGGCTCCTTCCGCTTTTCCTTTTTCAATATATGAAAGCACGCGCTCATGCTGTTCCTGACTGACGAGCGGGCCGATTTGTGTATCTTGGTGAAGGCCGGCGCCTTGCTGAAGCGATTTCGCATATGAAACCATTTCGCTGACGACCTCATCATATTTGTCTTTGTGAATGAAGACACGGGAGCCTGCGCAGCATACCTGCCCCTGATTAAACATGACCCCGTTTAAAGCGCCGGGAATGGCTTTCTTCAAATTGGCGTCAGGCAAAATGATGTTAGGTGACTTTCCGCCAAGCTCCAGTGTCACGCGTTTAATTTTTTTTGCGGCTTTTTCCATGATTTTTTTGCCGATTTCTGTAGAGCCGGTAAAAGCGAGTTTATCGACATCGTCATGGTTGGTCAGCGCTTCCCCGGCCGTCTCGCCGAACCCTGGAACAATATTGATGACGCCGTCAGGGAAGCCCGCCTGATCTATTAATTCCGCTAAATAGAGGGCGGTCAGCGGTGTCTGCTCGGCCGGTTTCAAAACGATTGTGCAGCCTGTGGCAAGGGCGGCGCCCATTTTCCACATCGCCATAAGGAGCGGGAAGTTCCAAGGGATGATCTGCCCCACGACGCCGACAGGCTCATGGCGGGTGTAATTAAAATATGAGCCGGCGACCGGAATCGTTTGTCCGGTTATCTTTGTAGACCATCCGGCATAATAACGCATATGCTCAATTGCAAGCGGGATATCCCCATTCGTCGTTTCATTAATCGGTTTTCCGTTATCAAGTGTTTCAAGCTGCGCGAGTTCCGTTTTGTGCTCTTCCATTAAATCGGCAAGCTTATACATCAGCCTGCTTCTGGAAGCGGCCGGCATAGTGCGCCATTCGCCGTGATCAAAGGCTTTGCGTGCCGCTTTCACTGCACTGTCAATGTCTTCTGTCTGTGCCTCGTAAAGCGTCATCAGCGTTTCTCCGGTTGCCGGATTCGGTGTGACAAATGTTGATCCTGAAGCGCTAGGAACAAATTTTCCGTCAATATAAAGTTTCTTCGTGCCCTGTAAAAATGTTTCCAGCCTTTTTGTGATCTGCATCGTTAAAGAACTCATTCGTAACAAACCTCCCGAAATTTTTTTATGGTCTGTTTTGAGCATCTTGATGTCCGCGCAAAGTAAGCGCATACAGTCATTCTATAATAACAGCCCCGGTAAAATCAATTGATAACCGTTATTGCAATTCACAAGAAAAAACGGCTACAATAAGCTTATCGATTAAGAAAAGGAGTTTTATAAATGATTCATAATAATTGGCAGACAAAAGAAAGCGTCAAAAAGGTCAAATGCGTACATACAGATGCGAAAAAATACATTGTCAAAAATGTGCTGACGCCGGGTAAAGAGTATGAAGTCAAAAATGAAACAGAAGAATTCATTTTTGTTGTAGACAATACAAACAAAGTCGGAGGCTTCTACAAAGAGTATTTTGAAGAAGTTTAAAGCTGAATGAATTTATTTTGCCTGAGCCATACTAAAAAAGACTACATATAAAGGGTGGCTGCAAAATGAAAAAAACAGAGCAAGACAAACAAAATAAAACATCAGATCAGCTTCAGCAAGTGCAACCTGAAGAAGGCACCGACACGACGATGGAACAAATTTCAGATACCTATAAAGAAGGAACAATTGAAGATACGGATCGTTGATGTTTTGTTGAAACCGCGGCATTGGAGAAGCCGCGGTTTTTTATGGCGAAGATAAAAAACTGACTTTTCGAAAAAAATACCGTTTTCTTGAAACCTTTTCTTTCGCTGAACCGTACTACTTCATAAAAGCGGCACCTTTCGCGAAGGGCTTTTTTGATGAACGTTCTAAAAATGTAATCTGTTCGTAATGGTTTAAATGCCGTCTATGTCGTATTCTTATATAGGGATAAAGAACTTATTTTTTTATGATTGTAATAAAACAATAGTATAGAAGCAGAAAGTGGGGTTCTTCATTGGGAATTTTTTCTGTCAGCAGATCAACCGACACAAAAAAGCTGGAGGCTTTGCTCGTTGAGGGAGAACGGATCGAAACGATTTATAAACTGCGGGTTGACCAAATATGCTTTACGAATAAACGAGTGATTTTCTTTGATAATAAAATGTTCTCCAAAAAGAAAGTGCGCGTATTTCTTCCATATAAAACAATTGAAAGCTTCGCCATTCAAGAAGCGGGGATGTTTGATCCCGATACCGGGCTTGTATTAATGACAAGGGGAAAAACTTTCGAATTGGAATTTGCAAAAGAAACGGACTTGACTGAGGTTCAAGCCATCTTAACAAAATACTTATGCAGTTAAATATCACATAAAAGCCATCCGAATGCATGCGGATGGCCTTTTTATTATATAATGCTTGTTTTTCCGGAGTTCGAATCAATGAGATCCGGATCAGCAATAGAACTGATGGGGATATAAATCGGCGCCAAATCACCATTTTCTTCACCGAATCCGTAGTTGATCTTATTGGATAAAAAATAATCGATTTGCTGATACGGGCCGATCGTAATGGAAGAACCGCGGTCGACTGCATTTACTTTAAAGCCTCCTACATTTACCAAAACCGGCGAAAACATCATAATGGGCCTCCTTTTCCGGCAGGGATTTTATCGCATGCAGACTCAAAGGTAGATGGAGAATCAATTTGATCCCGGTCATCCACTTTGCCGTTCGTGCCGATGAAGCCGCTTGCATCTCCGAAGTTCTGTCCGTATCCCTGATTCTTTTTATCAGAATTCTGCCATTCCGCCAGTAAATTTTGTCCGACATTCACCGCTGAAGCATTTTCAAAGGAATTAATTTTCAACATGAAAATATTAATATTGATATATGGAGTTGGTTGAACCACAGGCAAACCTCCTTTAATACAGGTGTATGCCGGCTGTTATGACCGTATGCTTAGACAGGGGGCGATAAAAATGGATTTCGATAAGATGAAGCAATGGATGGAAATGGCGCAAAACATGTCCGGCGGCGACTTTTGGAAAAACGTTTTTGATGATGAACAACTGAAATCATTTCAAAACGGCCATTCTCATTTTCCCTTTCAACAGGGAGATGGGCAAATGAGAAGAAATGAGGATGCTTTTCCTCTTATAGATATTGTGGAAACCCATGATGAGCTCCAATTTTTACTGTATCTGCCCGGCTACCGGAAACAAGATGTTCAGCTGCTGTCCTACGGAGAATATATCGTCGTAAAAGGCACGAGAAAATCCTTTTTTAATGAACAGGATTTTAAACAGAAGACCGGAAAATACGGCGATTTTGAAAAAAAACTCGACCTTCCGCATTCCGCTCAGGGAACAAAGGGAATGCAGGCGGTATTCAAAGACGGGATTTTATATATATCGATTGCTAAACATCTGGGGGATGCAAGCCAGATCATTATCGAAGGCTGATCTTGTTTGCTGTGCCATCTATCAGATCTGAATCATCGATACTCATGATAGGGATGACGACAACGGTGCAATCACCGTTTTGTTCACCGTACCCTTCATTTCTTTTATTGGCTGCTGTGTTTCTCACCATAACGGAAGAGCCGGTGTTAAAAGCTGCTCCGCCGCTGATTCCGTTCATTTTTATATACTCAAAATTGATAACGGATGGAAAAAACATCATGATTCGCCTCCTTTTTGTATATCATGTTTATATATTCGCAATGCGGGACGCATAGAACTTTCCAAGAGTGACGGGGAAAGAAGTGATTTTCTTTGAAAAAAATAATGAAAGAGATTTTCAAAAAAGTGTGTGAAGAAGAATTAGACCGGCTTAAGAAAGTGGAACAACAGCTTGATGAGCTTCAGGATAAGTGTCATTTTGAGCCGCAGACGGTTGAAGGGGAAAAAACATATGTCCATATTGAGCACGTCAAAGTGGACAAGGTTGAATACAATATTGATTTTGAAAAGCTGAGTATAGAAGAGCTGAGCGGTATGCTGAATATCGGCGCCACTTACCATACACCGGCGCACAGGCTCAAACAAGCCTGCGCTGAAGAATTTCGGGACGACCCGCAAAATGATGCTGCGAAAGAAAAAAGACAGACAAAGCAGCAGACACCCAATGTCACCATCAGGGGGAGAAACCATTGACCCCGTTGTTTCAGCCTCCTTTTTCGAGGGTATGTATTAACAGATGCAGCGAAGAACACAGACGAAAAAGGAGATGATGAATATGTCATTATCAAAAGTACAGCAGGACAGCCTTTATCATAAATTAATCGATTTAAAGGAAAGTCTTCAGGGAGAATCAAAAGAAAATCATTCAATGAGCGAAGACACAGGAGAACTGTCGAACGGAGTAGATAATCACTTAGCTGATCACGGAAGCATTTATTTGGACAGGGTCACGAATCAAACGCTGGACGGTGTCGATCAGAATCTTTTAGATGAGGTGAACGCCGCGCTTGAACGAATGGATAAAGGAACATACGGGATTTGCGAGAAAACGGGAAAAGAAATTCCTTATGAAAGACTTGAAGCCGTGCCGTACGCCAGAATGACCGTCGAAGCGCAGCGAGAAACAGAAGGGGATGTGAAAACAGACGCTCCGTCATATGAAAGGGAATTTCACGAGCAGGTGAAAGACCTCTCAAATAAAGAAACCGTTGATCAAAAAAGCTCACAAACTTACGAAATCCTGGATCGCGAGCAGGATTCACAATAATAGCAGCAGGTACATTCATATGTACCTGTTTTTTTATTCCATAAAAAATCTCAAAATCGAAATAAAATCATTGACTTTATATAAAAAAGAAAGTAACATACTATTTGTAAGTAAATTATAAAAGATTACCGGGAGGAATTTAGAATGTCTCAAGTATTATTTGTAAAATCAAGTGACCGTACGGCTGAAGAAGGCGTATCCGTAAAATTATACGAAGCGTTTCTGGCTGCTTATAAAGAAAACAATCCGAATGATGAAGTGATCGAACTTGATCTTCATAAAGAAAACCTTCCTTACCTCGGAAGAGATATGATTAACGGAACATTCAAAGCTTCAAAAGGAATTGAAATGACAGACGAAGAGAAAAAACAAGCGTCAACTGCTGACATTTACTTAAATCAATTTGTCAAAGCTGACAAAGTCGTGTTTGCATTCCCGCTTTGGAACTTCACAGTGCCTGCTGTGCTTCATACTTATGTTGATTACCTGTCTCGTGCAGGAGTTACTTTCACATACACGCCTGAAGGCCCTAAAGGTCTGATGGGAGATAAAAAAGTAGCGCTCTTAAACGCACGCGGCGGCGTATATTCTGAAGGACCGATGGCATCTCTTGAAATGTCATTAAACTTCATGAAAACCGTCCTCGGTTTCTGGGGTGTCCAAGATCTTCACACTGTTGTCGTTGAAGGCCATAATGCTGCACCGGATAATGCTCAAGCGATCATTGAAAAAGGACTGCAAGAAGCGAAAGATCTGGCTGCAAAATTCTAATTTCCATTAACTCTTGCGCCCCTACAGGGTGTGAGAGTTTTTTCTATTATAGAAGAAACTGGCGGCAGCTTTCGATCTGATCTTATATTGATATATTGATATTTTGTCGAAAAAACAATTTTTATGTAGAATAAAGCATTTTTCACAAAGAAAAAAGGTTTTCTGTAAAAGAATTAACCCTCTTGCCAAAATACGACTGATGGTGTAGGATATAAGAGAAGCTACATTGTTCGTATTGTTAATTAAGTTTTAACCTTTAAGCTGTAATAGGGAGTTTTATATCGAAGCCGGAATGTCATGCCTCCATTGCAGAGGACGACAGGAACGCTTCTGCAAACACCCACTTTGAGGAGTGGTGGTTTAAAACTTTCTTACTTGCGTACGGCATACGTAGCGAAAGCCATTTCCCTTGCGGAGATGGCTTTTTATTTTGAATTGCCCTTGAGCAGCGTACTTTATCAGTATGATAAAATGAAAGAATCAAAGACAAAGTGAGGTTTTACAACATATGCTGGAGAAAGCCCAATCCCTTCTGGCGCATTATTTTGGCTACGACAGTCTTCGCGCGGGCCAAAAGCAGGCGATACAATCAGTTGCAGAGGAAAGAAAAAACACGGTCTGCATTATGCCGACGGGGGGCGGAAAATCAATCTGCTATCAGATTCCCGCACTGCTGTTTGAAGGAACCACAATCGTTATTTCCCCTCTTATTTCCTTAATGAAAGATCAAGTCGACGCGCTTGAAGAAGCGGGTATCGCGGCAGCTTATATTAACAGCACCCAGACAAGCCGTGACATTCATGAGCGCCTGACCGGTTTGAAACAAGGGGCTTACCGGCTCTTTTACATCACACCGGAGCGTTTGACTTCTTCTGAATTCATTCACATCCTGCAGAATATTACGGTTCCTCTTGTCGCCATTGACGAAGCTCACTGTATATCGCAATGGGGACATGATTTCAGGCCGAGTTACCGGAATATCGAAATCCTTTTTAATGAATTAAAAGAACCGCCCGTCATCATCGCATTAACGGCGACGGCTACGCCTGAGGTTCATGATGACATCTGTAAGCAGCTTCATATTAAGAAAGAACAAACTGTATATACCGGTTTTGCCAGAGAGAATTTAACGTTTAAAGTAGTAAAGGGCGAAAACAAAGACCGGTTTATCGAGCGGTATCTGGAAAAAAATAAACACGAAGCCGGCATTATATATACAGCGACAAGAAAAGAAACCGACCGTTTATATGAGAAATTAAAACGCAGCGGCATCAATGCCGGCCGTTATCACGGCGGATTGGCGGATGATGACAGAAAAGACCAGCAGGAGCGGTTTCTTAACGATCAGATACAAGTGATGGTAGCTACGTCCGCTTTCGGAATGGGAATCGATAAGAGCAACATCAGGTTCGTTTTACACGCGCAGATTCCGAAAGATATGGAGAGCTATTACCAGGAAGCCGGACGGGCCGGGCGCGACGGTCTTAACAGCGAGTGTGTGCTCTTATTTTCGCCGCAGGATATTATGGTGCAGCGTTTTTTAATAGACCAATCGGCCGCCGGAGAAGAAAAACAAAAGCAGGATCTCAAAAAACTGAGACAGATGGTGGATTACTGCCATACGGAAGATTGCCTGCAGCGGTTTATTCTGAAGTATTTCGGCGAGAATGAGGCGGAAGCTTGCGGAGCATGCGGCAATTGCACTGATACAAGGACCGCCCATGACGTCACAAAAGAAGCGCAGATGGTATTGTCATGCATCATCAGAATGAATGAGCGCTTCGGAAAAACGATGGTGGCGCAGGTGCTTAGCGGGTCTAAAAATAAAAAAGTGCTGGAAAACGGCTTCAGCAGCCTGTCCACTTACGGCATTATGAAGCATCAATCCGCAGCGGAAATCAGTGATTTTATCGAATTCCTTATTTCAGATGAATATATCAGAATGGCGGACGGCACATTTCCGACGCTTATGGTCACCCAAAAAGGCAGGGACGTTCTGCTTGGAAAAAGCGCAGTCTCGAGAAAAGAAGCCTTACAGGCCGCCGCCGTTACCGAGAATGATGAATTATTTGAGCTTCTCCGGCGTCTCCGCAAAGAGATTGCAGCTGAACAGGGTGTGCCTCCATTTGTCGTATTCTCAGATCAGACGTTAAAAGAAATGTCGGCGAAACTTCCGAAAACGGATCAGGATCTTCTTTCCGTAAAAGGGGTCGGGGAACAAAAAAGATTGAAATACGGAGCAGTTTTTTTAGAAGAAATCCGAAATTATGTAAGAGAAACAGAGTGAAAAAAAGTTTTTTTAGAAATTTGCACATTGTGTTTTTCATTCGCGCCGGAAAAATCAGAAGCTTGAAAACCCTTGCTGTATCAGGGTTTCAGCAAGACTTACCAAGCGAGAGAAATGTTTCATGTAAAGGAACTGTAATCTAATTCAAATCGTTTTGTTATTGAACTGACATTTTCATATGTTACGATATCACCTGTTAGCCGCCAATAAAAAGCTAACAAGGGAGGATTTACTTATGAAGAAGACGATTATGTCCTTTGTCGCAGTTGCAGCAATTTCAACAACTGCATTTGGAGCTCACGCTTCTGCTAAAGAAATCACGGTGCAAAAGGGTGACACGCTCTGGGGGATCTCGCAAAAAAACGGAGTGAACCTAAAGGACTTAAAAGAATGGAATCAGTTATCTTCTGATTTAATCATTGAAGGAGAGAAACTGACTATTTCTTCAGTAGAAACAACCACATCTGGGCAGTACACAGTGAAGCAGGGCGACAGCCTCTGGAAAATTGCTCAGAAATTCGGAACATCAGTCGGCAATCTGAAAAGCTTGAATAACTTGCAATCAGATATAATTTACGCAGGCACAACGTTAAATGTGAAAGGTCAGGCTCAGGCTGCACAGCCGGCTCAAGAAGCCAGCCAGCCGCAAACTGAACAAAAACCAGCTGCCGAGACAGAACAGCCGAAACAAGAAGCTGTCAAAAACGAGCAGCCTAAACAAGAACCTGTTCAAGAACAACAACCTAAACAAGAAGCGAAGGCTGTCGAAGCAAAACAGCAGCCTGTTCAATCAAATACAAACCAACAAGAGCCTAAAAAGCAGCTGACAATGACTGCAACTGCTTACTCTGCTAACGACGGCGGCATTTCCGGTGTAACGGCAACCGGTGTTGACTTAAACAAAAACCCTGATGCAAAAGTCATCGCGGTAGACCCTAGTGTCATTCCGCTTGGCTCTAAGGTTTATGTTGAAGGTTACGGAGTGGCAACAGCAGCAGATACAGGCGGCGCAATTAAAGGAAATAAAATTGACGTATTTGTTGCAAAGAAAAGTGACGCTAACAACTGGGGCGTCAGAACAGTAAATGTTAAAGTATTAGACTAGTTTCATATAGAGATGAAGAACACAAGGCGAAATGCTTTGTGTTCTTTTTTTCTTCCCTTTTTTGACTGTATATAATCGTTATATGCGGAAAAAGAAAAAGCGTTTCTCTAATATAAATAAGGAATGGATGTGAAAACGGAATCTGAAGGGATGTATGAATCTAATGGAGCCGGAATTTATATGTTTATGGAATGCCTTCACAGAATCACCGGTGTTTCATGCAGGTATATGCACCGCTTTCGCCATTGTGCTCGTTATCGGACTGTCTATGCCTGCTGTCAGGCTGTTTCAGGCGCTTGACAGAGGGAGAGGAAGGCCAGCCGTTATTGAAAAGGTGAGACGTACTGGCGTGATGAAGAATGGCAGGCACGAGCTTGTGCTTATTTTAAACGTAAAAAACCAAGACGGAACGCATGATAAACGTGAACTGACACATGCCGTATATAATGAAGAGATCAGCCGTTTTTATGAAGGAGCTTCCGTATGGGTGACGGCAGCGGCTGGCGGACGAATTATGATCGCTCCGCGCACGCCGCGGCATAAGGCGTCAAAATAAAAAGACGGGGCGGTTTTCCCGGCTTTATGTATTAATGCCGATCGATCCATATCCGTCCGCCTTCTGAGCCGGCTTCTATCCTGCATGTTCCTCCGATCGGGAATGTCATCAAAGGGGAGGTATGGCCGAAATCAGCATTTGCGATAACAGGCATGGATGACAGTTCTTCTTTTGTACGGATGACGGCACGCAGAGCCTCCTCAGACACATTTGAAGCATGCTGGAAACGTCCGATGACAATTCCCTTCACGGCTGAAAAAGCGGGAAGGTGGATGAGTGACTGCAAATCCCGGTCAAACATATGAATGTCCGACATATAATCATCTTCTATAAACAGAATCACTTGCTCCATCTCCGGAAAGTATTCGGTGCCCTGCAGAAGATTCAGCGTGCATAGATTTCCTCCGATCAGTGTTCCTTCCGCATATCCGGGTTGAATAACGAGCGGTCCCGGATTCCGATAAAAACGTCTGTCCTCCTGGTTCAAATACCATTTATCATCACTCCACTCGGATGAAGGCTTTACCTCATACGGGTTGTCAGAAGCACAGCAGGCCAAGAAAGACTTAATCGTATAGTCCAGCCCTTTTTTCATGGCAAATGAAGAAAAGTGGGGACCGGAATATGTAATAAGGCCGGTTTTTTGATATATGGCATGCCCGAGAGCGGTAATATCTGAATAGCCGCAAAGGATTTTCGGATGCCGCTTGATGTTTTCATAATCAAGATAGCGGAGCAGATGATTTGATTGGAACCCGCCGAGTGTCGTCAAAATCGCTTTGATGTCAGGGTCAGCGAAAGCCTCGTGCAGATCCCGTACACGCGATTCAATGGATGATGAATCAAATTCATTTATTTCTTTCGCATTCTCTGAAAAAGAGACACAAAAGCCCAGCTCCTCCAATTTTGTCTTCGCGGCATTTATATTTTCATCTGACATAACGGACATGCTTGTGGCCGGAGACACAATACGAATGCCGTCACCTTTTTTCAATTTTTCCGGATACAAAAAAACCCTCCTTATATGGTTTAATCTATTACACCATATAAAAGAGGGTTTCTCTATTATTTTTTTACAAGTCGACCCATTTAATGCCGCCTGATTGCGTATCATTGTCAATCCAGACATCAAAGTGATGCTTTTCATAAAAATGAACGAGCCTGTCGACATGATCCCAATCACGCTTAGCGATGTCGCCCGTCACTTTCGGGATATTCTGCTCTCTGGCGATATGTTTTAAAAATTTCATGCAGATCGAGCCGTAGCCATGGTTCGGCGGGCCTTTAATGTCCCCGATATGAATGGCATTGTCATAATAAGAGGCGATCAGTGAAAAACAGCCTCTTCCCCGGTAGGCTGATTCACAATCAGTCAGCATAATCTTACATGTTTGGCCATCATCAATCGAGGAAACAATGATCCAATCGTCATTGTTCGATTGATCAATACCAAGCACTCGCGCGTCTTTTGATACATCTATCAGATTTTCCCGCATTCTGAAAATCTGAAATTCAAGTTTATGAAGCTCTTTTTCCAGCTCTTTCTGATCTCTTTCTTCTGCAGTAAACAAAATCATACTCCTTTCACAGCGTAAAAGTCTTAGTTAAACACAAGTATCCATTGTAGTAAATGATGTCTTGGTTTGTAAATGGGTTTTGCAAAAACTTTTTTAGAAAAGTCTGCCGTTTATATGTGGATTGACGTTTTTAAGGCGGTGCGGATAGGGAAAGGAACAGTGAGCAGCGGAAAAAGGAGGAATCTATAATGGCAATTGACTCACTCATCGGCAAATTGAAGTACGTAATGACGGAATCTCCTGATAAAATGCTTTCCTTATATGTAAATACGGATATGAGAAATCCGGATCAGCAGGGGGGAGAGTGGAAAATCGCCTTGAAAACCGGTTTTCGGAGATTAAAAGAGTATCTGTCTGCCAGTGATCCGGAAGAAGAAAAATCTCTCGTCCGCATCATGGAACGTGTCTATCAATATATCGATGAGCTTGGTAAAGAGATGCCGCGAAGTCTCGTATTTTTTGCGTCGGGAGAAGGCGGTATTTGGGAGACGATTGAATTGCAGGTGCCTGTTGAAACACGATTTTATTGGGAAGAGACGGCTGTCCTTGATCAATTAGAACTTCTTCGTGAACAATTTCCGAGCACGGCTTTTATTCTCACCCAGCAGAATGAAGTGAAGATCATAGAAACCGTACTCGGAAAAATTGAAGGAGTGGAGCATTATCATTACGACGTCATCAATGAATCGTGGAAACCGCAGGATGTAAGCGGAAGCCTCTCCGCGTCGATGGACGAAGACGCTGCCAAAGCCCACGTCGAAGAAAACCAAAACAGGCTGTATAAACGATTGGCTTCAAACCTTGATCAAAAGGCCGCTTCACACCAATGGGAGCGTCTCGTAATCGCAGGGGACAAAGAAACAGCCGATATTCTCGATCAGCACATGAATAAACCGATTGATCGGATCATTCCAAAAAATCTGTTGAATGAAAACGAACATAAGGTGATAGAAGAACTGTTGAAGGAAGCATGATATGACGAAAGGCCGGGTCTCAAACACCCGGTCTTTTTAGGGCTTAAGTTTGTCTAATTTCTGACGAAGCGGGCGAAACCGTTGACATCAAAGCTGAATTCTCATACCATTTGGATAGTCAGTAAAATTGAGAGAGGTCATAAGATGAATCAGACAGAAAACAAACCTAAAAGTTATACCGGTATCGTGCTGACATTGACCGTTCTGATCAACGGGTTAATTGCGGTGCTGTTTTTTATGCCGAAATCGGGACAGGTCAGCATTGCCAATATTCATATTCTGCCGATGTTAAATGCCATTTTTAACAGCTTTACTTTTATCTTTTTGCTGGCAGCGCTCTTTATGATTAAGCAAAAAAATATTCAAGCGCATAAACGCTTTATTTTGGCGGCGTTTACGACGACTCTGCTGTTTTTGATCTGCTATGTCGTATACCACTCTGTGGCTGAAAATACTTTATTCGGCGGCCACGGCATCATTCGGGGGATTTATTTCTTTATTTTAATTACGCACATCTGTCTTTCCGCCGTTATCGTGCCGCTTGCGCTGTTTACGCTGATCAGAGGATTCAGCATGCAAGTGGAGCGCCACAAAAAAATCGCGAGATGGACGATGCCGCTCTGGCTGTATGTCAGTCTGACGGGTGTCATTGTATACTTAATGATCTCACCGTATTATTAAAAAAAGCCGTGCTCTGCGCGGCTTTTTTCTATTGATTGAAAAAGGCGCCTCATCAGGGCGCCTTTTACTCTTCAAGCGTTTCAAGTGTTGTTACATTTAAGGATTGTTCAACGGTTTTTGTTTTTGCTTTTACTTTTTCTGCGTACGTGTAATCACCATAGCAGTAGGGATAACGGAAATTGTCTTTGTTCCCTCCGCAAGTGTAAAGTTTCGGATTCTTTTTGACCTGCTGCTCGGAGTATTGTTTTGCCAGTTCCTCAGTATGCGATCCTCCATGTTCAGCCACAAAATCAATATAGCCGGCTCCCATG
Source organism: Bacillus sp. L75 (assembly GCF_003676355.1). Lineage (NCBI taxonomy): Bacteria > Bacillati > Bacillota > Bacilli > Caryophanales > Bacillaceae > Bacillus > Bacillus sp. L75. Next base: position 4,509 of record NZ_ML064920.1, on the reverse strand, counting down.
TTGTAGCTTTGTATAATCGTATCCAAGTCTACGCCTTTTTTCTTGCCTGTTTGGTACATGAGAGTGAATTGTTTGATTCCCTGTTTGATACTGGTTTGAGGGTTTTTAATCTCATTTCGCTTTAAACCCAGAGATTCTGAAGACTGCATGGGATCATTTCCTCTTCCTTTTGACTCCTGATATATCATGCCGAGTACAAGCGATGTATATTTGGTGAGTCCTTTTTCATCCAGCTCGTCTTCAACAAGCGGTTTGTAATCTGTCAGCCGTTCAAGGACGATCGGCTTGACATCAAACGGAAGACTTTTGAGCCATTCATTATTTGAAAATAACAGAATGAGGAAGAAGGAAACCATGACAAAAACACATATCATCATAAGACCCGCGGCAGCGAAACAGCCTTTTTTCTTTTTCTCCACTGTGTTTCACCCTCAATTTCAGGAGCATTATGACTTTTTCATTATGACACAGATGAATGCGCGAAACCAAGCGGAAACCCGTATTTGAAACATAAATTTAAAATAACGGTTCTTTTGTCAGGCGCAGGATGTATCTGCATCAATTGACATTTGGTATAATTGGGCTACTTGAGAAAAGAAGGGTGAGGTATATGACTGAATTTCACGAATCCGGAAACAAAAATGACCCCGCTGTCGATTTAGATGAGGAAACTTTATTTTTGGTTGCCCAGACTTTTAAGGCGCTGTCTGATCCGACCAGAATCAGAATTCTCCATTTGCTGTCACAGGGTGAGCACGCGGTAAATGATATCGCAGAAAAGCTGAATTTGCTGCAGTCTACCGTTTCTCATCAGCTGCGTTTTCTTAAAAATCTGCGCCTCGTCAAATCACGCAGAGAAGGAACATCCATCTATTATTCTCCTGAGGATGAACATGTGTTAGATGTGCTTCAGCAAATGATTCACCATACGCGGCACGATTAAAAAACATCCCTGCTTTTGAGACAGGGATGTCAGCCGTACTGACTGTTATTGGTTTGGTCTCTGCTCGTTTTTAAAACATAAAAAGAGAAGCCGCTGTAATAAACTGCGATGAAATAAAAGATACTGATGGTCAGCGGATCGGCCCCGACCGTTTGGCTGTATGCCTCCGGATGGGTAAAGTCCGCTGTGACCCGGTAAATTTCAATAACGCGATAAACAAATCTCGATAGGAATAACGTTAATAGAATAAGTTCAATCCACAGGTGAGTGCGAAAATATATTTTTCCGCGGCGTTCTTCAAAAGAAATGTTCCGTTTAGCAAACAGGACCAGAAGCCAGCCGCAAAAAGTGCCGAATATAAGATGGCCGTATAAAGCCGGGTGTGTGATGCTGAAAAACGCCAGAGCTGCGGCCAGCAATGAAAACAAAATCATTCTTGTATAAAGCCAGCGGGGTTTCAAAGGCTGAAAGCCGACGGACCGTTTCACCTTTTTATACAGAAAAAAGGCAATCATTAAGACAGGGCAGATGCTTTGAAGTGTGATATGCATGGTGTGGAACTCCCCCTCCGTTGAGTAGTGTATGCTTATCCGGCTGGTTTTAGTAGTGTGATTTATTCGCAGGCTGAAAGCATCTTTTATCACATTATGCACGTTTCTTTTTTTGGCATAAGAGAATCGCCCGCGCCTTTTTCAGGATTTAAACATAAAACTCTTGAAAAACTAACGGTATTAGGTATAATAAAACTAATGATATTAGTTTTAGGAGGATGTTCATGAGAATCTTACAATACGGAACCGTTTGGCAGCTGACTTTTTTTCCAGCGCTTTTCCCGGTGAATTGTTATTTGGTTGAAGAAGAAGAAGGAGTAACCCTGATTGACGCCGGACTGCCTAACAGTCATAAAGGAATCAAACAAGCATTGCGGCAGCTTGGGAAGCCGCTGAATGACATATTACTCACCCACGCGCACGGGGATCACATCGGTTCGCTTGACTCATTAGCTGCGGAATTTCCGGATGCTTCCGTCTGTATTTCTGAGCGGGATTCTTTCTTGCTGAAAGGTGACACTTCATTATTTGAGCATGAAGCACAAACACCGATAAAGGGGGGAGTGCCGAAAAATGTTCAGACCGAACCTGATCGCCTGCTGAAAGGCGGCGAGCGGATCGGATCTTTACTTGTCATTCCCGCTCCCGGTCATACGCCGGGAAGCCTCGCTTTTAAAGATATGAGAAATGATATGCTGATCGTCGGAGATGCCTTTCAAGTACGGGGCGGCCTTGCTGTTTCTGGGAAGCTGAAATGGAAATTTCCGTTTCCGGCTTTTGCTACGTGGAATAAAGAAGAAGCTGTAAAAACAGCAAGAACACTTATCGCTCATCAACCAAGCAGTCTGGCCGCCGGACATGGAAATGTTCTCTGCAATCCCGTTGAAATGATGGCTGAGGCTGCTGAGGAAGCCGAACGAAGCCTGCCGGGAGGCCGATCATAATGTCACCGAGAGTCGGAATGAGCCTTGACATGATATTGAGAGCCGCAGCAGGCATCGCTGACGAAAAAGGGCTGAACGAAGTGACGCTTGCGGCTGTTGCAAAGTCCTTAAACGTAAAACCGCCTTCCCTTTACAATTTTGTCAATGGCCTTCAAGGAATTAAAACAGAGCTGGCTGTCTCCGGTTTAACTATGTTATATGAAAAAATGGCGGCCTCTGCAGAAGGACTGACGGGCGAAACGGCTTTGCTTGCTCTTGCCGATGCCTATATCAATTTCGCCGAAGCCAATCCCGGATTATATGACGCAACATTTCAAAAGATAAAAGACGGGCGGATTGAGAATCTGTCAAGCCTGCTTGTAGAGCTTGTTGTCAGGCAGCTGACTGCTAACGGTTATGCACAGTCTGACACTGCGATTCATGCTGCGAGAGGACTGAGGAGCCTTCTTCACGGATTTGCCGTGTTGAGAAAACAGAGTGCATTTGAATTAACCGAATCAATTAAGGAAAGCCGGAAGTTTGCAGTTGTTGCTTTTCTAAGAGGTTTGCAGGAGAGGGAACAATAATATTATTATGTAAACTAAATAAAAAGACGCATCATGTAAAAAGGAGGGACAAATGGATTCATTACAACATATCATTTGTGAGCGGCGCACCTATTCACATATATTTGATTCTCATGCACACACATACTGCCAAATGCTCTTTCCGCTCGAAGGACAGCTGGACCTGGAGACAGAAAGACGTAAAATCAGATTAAAACCTGATCAAATGCTGTATATTCCGCCCGGGCATGAACATCGGTTCCGTTCTTTGGAGCGAAATGAATGTCTCGTTCTCGACATACCGGCATATTTTTTCAAAGGTTCATTAGACCCCGGCGTTCTGAATAAGCTTGATCCTTTTTGGACATCGATTCGGTTTCTGCTGACAGAAGAGACAAAGCAGCAGTCGGCTCATTCATTGAGTCTGCTTGCAGAATATATTGCTGAAAAGATACAAGTAAACCGTACGAATGATTCAATTGCGTATATCCGCCGAAATCTATCAAAGACTTTTACAATTAAAGAGCTTGCCGCAATGGAACATTACCACCCGGCGTATTATTCCGACTGGTTTAAAAAGCAGACGGGGAAAAGCCCGCAAGCTTATATTGCTGAGCTCCGTATGAAGAAAGCGGAACAAATGCTTATTGAAACAAAATGCCGGCTGACAGACATCAGTCAGGAGGTCGGCTTTCAAAATTTGTCTTCCTTTACCAGATGGTTTGTCAGACATAAGGGAATAACGCCGCGCGTCTTCCGAAACACCTTTCAATCTGATAAATAATCCTGAAAATCGGTTAAATAAACTGCTTCTTTTTTTGGTATCATGATTGTAAAAAAGGAGTTTTTGATATGGCAGTCATCGAAGATTTTATCAAGCTTGATCTTAGAATAGGAACGGTCGTAAAAGCGGAAGTATTCCCGGAAGCAAAGGTGCCGGCCATTAAGATGACAATAGATTTCGGCGAAAAGATCGGCATGAAACAATCAAGCGCCCAGATTACAAAACGGTACGAACCGGGTGATCTGATGGGCAGACAGGTTACAGCTATTGTCAACTTTCCGCCGCGGCGGATCGCCGGATTTAAGTCAGAAGTTCTCGTTCTCGGCGGCATCCCGGAAAAAGGAGACGTTGTCCTGCTTACGCCAGAGCAGACAGTACCGAACGGAACGAAAATCGGATAATAAAAAAAGACGTTTGCAGAAGCAAACGTCTTTTGCGTATTGAGGCGATACACCACACGCCACATTCGTGTGTGCCGCAAGGGCATGTGCATCGGCTTACACAATTCAGCTCATCGCTATATCAATATAGCATGCCGGGTGTGGAAATGCAAGAGATTTTTTAATATATGTTATATCTGGCTTTGTTTTACCGATCCCAGATTCCTTCGTGTAAGGTTTAATTTGAAATTTTATGATCTTGAATAAAGCAGTTCGACAAATGCAAGAGATTCATCTAATCTTATATCCTATGGTAAAATTTAGACAGAAAGAAGCAGAAAGGAGCCGTAAATGAAAGTATT
>NZ_ML064919.1:0-37988 GCF_003676355.1 Bacillus sp. L75 | reverse complement strand
GGGTTCGAATCCCGTACGGGTCATTAAAAAAACCTTGCATACTATGCAAGGTTTTTTTATTATGCGTTCATAGTGTAAATGGTAAAAGACAGGTATGTGGCAAAAGCGCTCCATAATAAATAAGGGACCAGAAGCCAGGCTGAAGCTTTACTGTATTTACCGGCAATGAGCAACAGAATGAGTGTTGTCACAGCCACAAGCAGGCAATCGATAGATGCAGCAAGCAAATTTTTCTGTGTGAATTGAAAATAGCTGAATCCTTGATTCACGATATAATTGATGAGAAGCATCACCCAAAAAGCTTTGGATTCTTTACATGAAAACTTTGGGTATATCAAGGCTGCTGAGAGCGAAATAAGCGCAAACAAAACCGCCCATATGATGCCGATCACTGATCCGCTCGGCGTCCAGTCAGTTTTTTGCAGCGCGTCATACCATTCACGGTCGATGGGAAAGAGAACCCCCGCTAAAGAAAACAAGACATATGTAATGATAAATACAATAATCGCACCGATATACTTCTTTTTCATTTGTTCCCTCCGTCATTCAATGTCAATACGTTAGTTCCCTTTTTTGGAAATATTAAACCTTTTAAAAGGTTCATGCATCATTAAGTGTATGAGTTTTCAGTGTAAAAATGCAGCAAACCATTTATTTGTATTCAAAAACCCCGGCAGGCCGGGGTTTTAATCAGCATGAAGATCGCCGAAGGTCGTCATAATTCCTTGTTCGTCCAATTCCTGTTCATATTTTTCGTGTGCTTTGCTTGGATACACGGAAATGTTTTTGCCGGTAATATCTGTCGCGATAAAGTTTTCATAATCCTCAGCATAGCCGATGTTTTCTTCCGAGTTCATTGTCATATCCCCATAGCTGAGCGGAGGATCCTCTAAATCCTGAGGCGTTTCTGAGTTTCCGTATTCCTCAACATCCTGATAAGCATCTTCACTATCGTAAGCCGCCCGGATTGATTCATCATCATCAAATTCAAACTGTCCGAACGGAGTTTCCTCTTCAATCGGCCTGTCTTTGGAAACGGCATCCTGCGAGGAATATTCCGCCAATGTCGTAGCCGTCGGCAGAGCTTCGAGTCTGTCATAAGGAATGTCCTTGCCGCTGACTTCACATGTGCCGTATGTGCCGTTTTCAATTTGTTTCAGAGAGTAATCAATATCGCGAAGGTGCTCTCGTTCATGGTCGAGCAGAGCCAGGTCTTTTTCCCGCTCGTATAATTCGGTCGCCTGATCGCCGGGATGATTGTCATAGGAAGACAATTCGCCGGATGACTGATACGGGAATTCATCAGTTAACTGAAATTTGTCATTTTCTTTAAAGCGGCTTAAAATATCATGTCTGGCTTCTTCTAATTCTTTTTTTAAGTGTGTAATCTGTTCGTTTGTAAGCACATCAATCCCTCGTTTCTATGTGATACTTACTGTTAGTATGAACGCTTTTGCGCAGAAAAATGGTGGATAAAAATAGTCATTTTCCCATGAGGAAGTAAAAGGATACAGTGATTGCCGAGAGTGGGGAAAGAAAATTCAAGTTTGTTTCTTTATTCATTTGCGCAAAAAGGTTTATAATAAGAAATGCAGGCATTTTGTCGTGCTCACATCTGTGTGTTTGACACAAAGTCATCACAGGTGTATTGTATTAAAAGCATTTAACGGATTATGGAGGAATGTCTCATGGTGACAACGGTGCAGCATACGTTCCGAGAGGAAGCAGATCATGCATTACATAAAGCCAAACAAGTCAACCATGCTGTCTTATTGAGCTATTCAAGACGTATTGCGTCTTTAGACCCTCTATCATTTTTCAAAGACGGAGCAAAAAAATATAAAGGCAAACGATTTTTTTGGTCAGAACCCGGTAGTGAATTAACAATAGTCGGTCTTGGCACAGAAGCGCTGTTCCAATCGAATGAAAAAAATGGAAAGCGTTATCACGACGTTTTTGAACAATGGGAGCGCTTTAAAAAGACGGCTTTTCATATTCATGAAGAAGAAGAGGCGGCGCATACCGCGGTCGGCCCTGTCTTATTCGGCGGTTTTTCATTTAATCCTGCTGAAGAGAGAGGAGACGAATGGAACGGGTTCGAAGAAGGACTGTTCTTTATCCCCTCACTCATGCTGACAAAGACGGCAGATGGTGATTATTTAACCGTCAATCAATGGGCGGCAGACGGTAATCTGGCAGAAGATACGCTGAAACGTCTGAAATCTTTTTCGGAAGCTTTTTCAGTTTCTTCAATCGAGTATGAAGAATATCCTGTTTTAACAAAAGCGGAAGAACTTGATGTGGAAAACTGGCTTGAAGCCATTAAAACAGCAACAAATGATATGAAAGCAAATCAATATGATAAAGTCGTGCTGGCAAGGGAAGTCGTTTTGTCATATGATGGGCCTATTCCGGCGGAGAGCGTTGTCCGCAAGCTTTTGACGGACCAAACGACAAGCTATGTTTTTGCGATTGAGCAGGGAGATAAATGCTTTGTCGGCGCTTCACCGGAACGGCTGATCAAAAAATCCGGCAAAGACGTTATGTCCACCTGTCTGGCAGGTTCAATTAAGCGCGGAGAAAATCAACAAGAAGATGAGCGTCTCGGCAAAGAGCTGCTGCATGACGAAAAAAATCTCGCGGAACATGATTTTGTGGTTCAGATGATACACGATTCTTTCTTGTCGAGCTGCAGCGATGTGAAAAAGCCTGCAGGTCCGCAATTATATAAAACAAAAAGTGTTCAGCATCTATATACACCGATCACAGGCCATCTTAAAACGTCCGCTTCGCTGTTTGATTTAATTGAAAAGCTGCATCCCACACCGGCATTGGGCGGAGCTCCCCAGCAGAAAGCTGTTGAAGTTATCGCTGATATTGAACCGATGACACGCGGATGGTACGCGGCACCGATCGGCTGGATGGACGGCAGGGAAAACGGAGAATTTGTCGTGGCTATCCGATCAGGGCTGATTGAAGACAAAAGTGCGCGGCTTTTCGCAGGCTGCGGCATTGTTGAAGATTCAGATCCGCAATCAGAATATGAAGAAACACAAATTAAACTAAAGCCGATGATCTCTGCTTTAGGAGGTGAAAGGCTTTGACAAACCCGATTACACATTATATCGGAAGCTTTATTGATGAATTCGCTCTATCGGGTGTCACCGACGCAGTTGTTTGCCCGGGGTCGAGGTCAACTCCCTTGGCGGTTTTGGCGGCGGCCCACCCGGATATTCAAGTCCATATACAGATTGATGAACGATCCGCAGGTTTTTTCGCACTCGGTCTTGCAAAAGCCCGCCAGCGTCCGGTCATGCTGATTTGTACGTCAGGAACGGCGGCGGCTAACTTCTATCCGGCCGTGATTGAAGCTCATTATTCAAGAGTGCCTCTTATTGTCCTGACTGCTGACCGGCCTCATGAATTGAGGGAAGTGGGGGCGCCTCAGGCGATTAACCAGCATTTTCTGTTCGGTAACTTTGTTAAGTTTTTCACAGACTCGGCTCTGCCTGAGGAAAATCCTCAAATGCTGAGCTATATCAGAACATTGGCCGGCAGAGCCGTAAGTGAAGCCGGGAAGCGTCCGATGGGGCCAGTCCATATCAATGTGCCGCTCAGAGAGCCTTTGATGCCGGATTTATCAGCCGGACCTTTTGAAAGAATGAGAAAGGGGCGGCACGTCTCAGTCACAACAGGGATTCAGTCAGCTGCTCAAGACTCTCTCTGTCATATTACAGAGCGTCTCGCGGGTACCGAAAGAGGTATGATCGTCTGCGGCGAAATTCACGGTGAAGCAGAAAAGCAGCAAATCATCGCTCTTGCCGAGATGCTTCAGTTCCCGATTTTGGCTGATCCGCTTTCAAACCTCCGAAACGGGGAGCATGATAAGACGCTGATTATTGATGCTTATGACTCGTTTTTAAAAGATGAAGAAATAAAAGAGGCGCTGCGCCCGGACGCTGTGATCCGCTTCGGCCCGATGCCGGTTTCCAAACCGCTCTTTTTATGGCTCAGAGATGATCCTGCCATTGAGCAGTTTATCGTCGATGAAGACGGAGGATGGAGAGATCCCACCCAGGCCGGCGCGCATATGATTCATTGCCATCCGTCTGTGTTTTTGGAAGCGGTCCGTTCAGCTGAAACCGGAAAACGGCCGTCCGGATGGCTTGAAAAATGGCAGTTTGTCAATGAGCGGTTCCGGAGTCATTTACAGGCCGCGAGCATGGATGATTTATCATTTGAAGGAAATGTATATCGTCAGCTTCAGCACCTTGTCCCTGAAGGCAGTTCGATTTTTGTCGGCAACAGCATGCCGATTCGCGACGTGGATACGTTCTTTGAAAAACAAGATCGTTCCTTCCGTGTTTATGCCAACCGCGGCGCTAACGGAATTGACGGAGTTGTCTCCTCGGCTATGGGACTGTGTGAAGGTACAAAAGCTCCTGTCACGCTTGTCATTGGAGATTTATCGTTTTACCATGATTTAAACGGGCTGTTAGCGGCTAAAAAACTTGGAATTCCGCTTACGGTTATTTTAATAAACAATGATGGCGGCGGGATTTTCTCGTTTTTGCCGCAGGCATCTGATAAGACTCATTTTGAAGAACTGTTCGGTACGCCGACGGGTCTTGATTTCCGGCATGCCGCCGCACTGTACGGCGGGACGTATACTTGCCCTGAGACATGGGAAGCATTTAAGGATGCGTATCAGCCGCAGGCGGACAAGCCCGGACTTCATATAATCGAGCTGAAAACAGATCGGACATCAAGAGTTCAATTCCATCGCGATCTGCTGCAGGCCGCAGTGCGGGAAGTGAAAAAAGAATGGAAACTGTAACAGTTAAAACGGCCGACGGCGTATGCTATCGTGCTGCTGATAGCGGACACGAATCATCTGAAGCTATTGTTTGTCTGCATGGATTTACGGGCAGCAAAGAATCATGGATGTTTTTACGCGGCATGTTTCCCGGCGAACGAATGGTGATGATTGACTGCCTGGGTCACGGGGAGACAGACGCGCCTGTGCAAGCGGCAAGGTACAGTGCGAGCCGGCAGGTTGCGGACCTTGCCGCCGTTTTTGATCAATTAAAACTTCACAAAGTGAAACTTATTGGTTATTCTATGGGGGGAAGACTTGCGTATTCCTTTGCACAGGCATTTCCGCATCGGGTGTCAGCGCTTGTTTTGGAAAGTACAACCCCGGGCCTCAGCACGCTTCAGGAACGCAAAAAGCGGATTCAGTCAGACCGGAAGCTTGCTGACTTTATATTGCGGGAAGGTATAACATCGTTTGTCGATTATTGGGAGGGCATTCCGTTGTTTGCCACGCAGCTTTCTCTGCCGGACAGCGTAAAGGCGTCCATCCGTGCCGGCAGGATGAAAAATAATCCGTCCGGACTTGCAGGCAGCCTGCTCGGAATGGGGACGGGCTCACAGCCTTCCTGGTGGGAGGCATTACACCGCATCAAAGCACCCGTTCTGCTCATATGCGGTGAATGGGATGAAAAGTTTTGCGCTATTAATCAAAAGGTGCATAACCTGCTCCCATCAAGTAAAATAGAGGTTGTCAAACAGGCGGGGCACACGGTACATGTGGAACAGCCGCGAATTTTTGGTAAGATAGTAAGTGAGTTTTTATACGGCTTGTAAAGCATAAAGAAAATAGCTTTTCGGCCGGACTCAGGCAAAAATGAAGGAGGTCATATCAATGGCTGCAGAATGGAAAAGTGAACGTCAGTACGATGAAATCCTGTACGAGACGTATAACGGTATTGCAAAAATAACAATTAACCGCCCGGAGGTACATAACGCATTTACTCCTAAGACGGTATCAGAAATGATTGACGCGTTTGCTTGTGCGCGTGATGACTCCAATATTGGTGTCATCGTTCTTGCGGGAGCGGGAGATAAAGCATTCTGTTCAGGCGGAGACCAAAAAGTCCGCGGTCACGGCGGATATGTCGGAGACGATCAGATCCCGCGTCTGAATGTGCTTGATCTTCAGCGTTTGATCCGCGTTATTCCTAAACCGGTCGTAGCGATGGTATCAGGCTATGCCATCGGCGGAGGCCATGTGCTTCATATCGTCTGTGATTTAACGATTGCGGCCGATAACGCGATTTTCGGCCAAACCGGACCGAAAGTGGGAAGCTTTGATGCCGGTTACGGCTCAGGTTACCTGGCGCGTATCGTCGGACATAAGAAAGCCCGTGAAATTTGGTACCTGTGCCGTCAATACAACGCGCAGGAAGCGCTCGACATGGGGCTTGTCAATACGGTTGTCCCATTAGAGAAACTTGAAGAGGAAACAATTAAATGGTGTGAAGAAATGCTTGAGAAAAGCCCTACAGCCCTTCGTTTCCTTAAAGCGGCATTTAACGCAGATACAGACGGCCTCGCCGGAATTCAGCAATTTGCAGGAGATGCAACGCTTCTTTATTACACGACTGACGAAGCGAAAGAAGGCCGCGATTCCTTTAAAGAGAAACGCAGTCCCGATTTCGGTCAATTCCCTCGTTTTCCGTGATCAGATGACACTACGAAACAGCTTGAGCCGCTCTGGTCCAAGCTGTTTTCTTTTCAAAAACAGTACTTTTACCTCGGAGATGATAACATGCTGACAGAACAGCCGAATTGGCTCATTCAAAGGGCTCAGCTGACACCAGAGAGAATCGCTCTCATATTTGAAAACAAACAGATGACATTCAGAGAATTATATCATGCTTCTAAACAAATGGCCGCGCGGCTGTCCAAATACTGCTCGCTTAAAAAAGGAGACCGGGCCGCGATTTTGCTTTCTAACAGACCGGAAATGGTTTATGCCGTTCACGCCTGCTTCTTATTAGGGGCGGAAGCTGTGCTGTTAAATACGAAGCTCTCAAAACAGGAACGGTTGTTTCAGCTCGAAGATTCACAGGCAAAGCTTTTATTGACGGAGGACGGTTTTTGCCGCGAAGATTATGAATCTGCAGTCGCCGCTGCGGACGTGGACGAGCTGCAGGCCAAAGCCGCGGGAGACATTGAACCTGAAGCTTATGTAACGCTTGATGATACGGCGACTCTTATGTATACGTCAGGAACAACGGGAAGACCGAAGGGGGTGCAGCAGACTTTCGGTAATCATTATTCCAGCGCTGTATCGTCTGCGCTGAATCTGGGGGTCACGGAGCGGGACCGCTGGCTTATTGCGCTGCCGCTGTTTCATATCAGCGGTCTGTCTGCGCTGTTTAAGTCGGTCATTTACGGCATGCCTGTCGTGCTTCATCAAAAATTTTCTGTCACTGATGTGCTGGACAGCATCAGCTCCCATCAGGTCACGATCATTTCAGCGGTGCAGACCATGCTTTCGGGCCTGCTTGCGGAAACTGAACAATGTCCTGAATCACTGCGCTGCATTCTGCTTGGCGGGGGTCCGGCACCGCTGCCGCTCCTCGAAGAATGCCGCAGGAAACAATTTCCGGTATTCCAATCTTACGGCTTGACTGAAACCTGCTCACAGATTGTCACGCTTTCTCCGGAATTCAGCATGGACAAGCTCGGCTCGGCCGGTAAACCGCTGTTTTCATGCGAAATTAGAATTGAAAAAGACGGAAACCCTTGTGCGCCGTTTGAACACGGTGAAATTACGGTGAAAGGCCCGAATGTAATGAAAGGGTATTACCATCGTGACGACGCAAACCAGGCCGCTTTTCATAATGGATGGTTTAAAACGGGCGATCTTGGCTATTTGGATGATGAAGGGTTTTTATACGTGCTGGACAGGCGGTCGGACCTCATTATTTCAGGCGGAGAAAACATCTACCCGGCAGAAGTGGAAGCGGCGCTGCTTGCCCATCCGGCTGTAGCGGAGGCCGGTGTTTCGGGAGCCGAAGATCCGAAGTGGGGGAAAGTGCCGCATGCTTTTCTCGTGCTGACTTCTTCTGTCAGTTCTGAGGAGCTGACCGCCTTTTGCCGTGAGCGGCTTGCAAAATATAAAATACCGGCTGCTTTTTTCGAGGTTGACGGGCTCCCGCGGAACGCGTCCAATAAACTGATGAGACATCGGCTGAATGAGCTTCGTAAAGGAGAATTGTCATGATTAAGATTGAAAAAATCACCCTTTATCATGTAAGTATGAGGCTGAAAAAACCGTTTAAAACAAGTATTGAAACGCTGCAGGATCGTAAATTTTTGATCGTGGAAGCGATCGATGAAACCGGGAGAACCGGCTGGGGGGAGGTATCGGCGTTTTCTTCTCCGTGGTATACAGAAGAAACGATTCAGACATGCGCGCATATGCTGAGAGATTTTTTCATCCCAAATGTCGTAGGCCGCGAGTTTTTCCATCCGTCAGAAGTGCCTGACAGTCTCGCGCGTTTCAAAGGAAACCGCATGGCAAAAGCGGGGCTTGAATCAGCCGTGTGGGATCTATATGCCAAGAAAAAGGGGATATCTCTCGCAGAAGCCTTAGGGGGCAAAAGAGATAAAGTGCCCGCCGGCGTGGCGGTGGGTCTGGCTTCGGCTGATGAGATGCTTCGGGAAATTGAGCAATACGTAAAAGAAGGTTATCAACGTATAAAAATAAAAATTCAGCCCGGCCATGACGTTGATCTGGTCAGATCCATCCGCAGCCGTTTTCCGAACGTACCGCTGATGGCGGATGCCAACTCGGCATATGAACTGAAAGACATCAGCAGGCTGAAAGAGTTGGATGAATTCCAGCTCATGATGATAGAACAGCCGCTTCAGGCAGATGATATTGTCGATCACCGCCACCTGCAGAAACACTTGAGAACCGCGGTATGCCTTGATGAAAGCATATGCTCATATGATGACGCAAGGCGGGCGATTGAGCTTGGGAGCTGTAAAATCATTAACATAAAACCGGCGCGTGTAGGAGGCCTGACAGAGGCTTTAAAAATACATGACTTATGCAGAGAGCATCACATGCCGGTTTGGTGCGGCGGAATGTTTGAAACCGGCATTTCGAGAGCGCAGACAGTCGCGCTTGCTTCGCTGCCGCAATTTACGATACCGGGTGATATTTCCTCATCAGACCGATACTGGGAGGAGGATATTGTCACTCCCGACATACGTATCGAAGAGGGATTCATCTCTGTTCCGGACGGTCCCGGACTGGGTGTTGAAGTCAATCAGGAAATAATGAGAAAATACGTCACCCAAATGGACGTTTTTACGACAAACAACTGATAAAAAGACATTTCAGCGAGTTGAGCTGCCTGTATGCTGCTGTTATATTGAAATTGTTCATTATCACCCCTTCCCCCGTTTGAACCGGCTGTATCAGCCGGTTTTTTTAATAGGCGGATGCGATGATTTTTTTATTCTTCAAACAGTGTCGGCTTTACATCGCAGGTGTTGCTTTCTGGCTGGGCAAACATGTACATCTTGATAAAAAATTCTGTGCTTGTCATGAATGCGATACTGATCGTACCGTCTGCCGCCTATATTTGCCGACGAACCGCCTTTCTGCCATGCTTCTCATCCGCGCGATTTTCCCCGGCTCAAGGGCTGATTTCAAAAAGGCTTGCGGCACGGAAATGAAAAAGAGCTGTATAAAACAGCTCTTTTCTTTTATAAATCATGCGGTTTAAAGGTTTTGCAATCCGTTTCTTCACTTTTTTCAGCGGTTTCGCCTGTATGGCTGACCACATAAATCGCGTCGGCCGTGCATTTGTTTCCTCTGCCCCAATATGAACAGTTATTGACTTCACACAGAATTTTTTGGTCCATGCTGGCTCCCCTCCAAGATAAAAGGTACGCCATTAGTATGAGCCGCCCTGATTTTTGTTATTCCTCCTGGCGGATATAACGTCTGTCTTTCATAAAGAGCTTCCAGAAGAAATAAAACCCGGGAAACAAAATGATGAAAGCGACGATATACGTCATAAACAGCGCCCTGAAGGTTGCCGGCTCCGTAAATCCTGACATGACCGTAATATCCGGATAAATCATATAAGGAAGATGCGCCCGTCCGTATGCATAGCTTGCCAGAAAGTATTGAAGCGCAATGGCGATCATGGCGATTCTCGGTTTGCCGAGGTTGCGGCCGAAGCGCTTATTCGGCAAAAACAGAGCCACGCCGGCAATGATAAATGTGATGACAGACAGAATGAGCCATGTCTTGTCTTTCATCATCCCCGTATACAGCCAGCCGGCTTCAGAGCGTAATGTCAGCATAATGAAGAAGGCGAAAAGAAGCGACAGCGGCCCTGTTAGTAAAGAGCTCCGTCTGTAGATGCGGTACGCATGCTCCTCTTCCGCAACATTTGAAAAATCGGCCAGAAGCAGTGAAGATAAAAATAAAGTGCTTAAAATGGCAAAGCCGATAAACGCATACGCATTAAGGCTTGTAAAGACATTTGCCAAATTCAGTTGATACACTCCGCCCGTCTTCTCAATAAACCCTCCGTGTGTGACCGGAAGGACCAAAATCAGCACAGCGGGAATAATGAAACCTGAAATTCCGGAGATATATCTCATGATTTTTCTTTCCTTCGCCGTATTGGAGAAGACGAGAAAGCCGCTGCGGATGGCTAAGAGCAGCAAAATAATACTTCCCGGGATCAATAAAACGGTTCCCAGCACGAAGGTTGCCCCTGGAAAGAAGCTGAATAGGGCGACAACGATCGCGACGATAAAGACGTTGGTCACTTCCCATGTCGGGGACAAATAACGGTTGGCGATGTTTGTCGCCTTTGTTTGTTCTCTATTTAAATAAATCATCGACCAAAAGCCGGCTCCGAAGTCCATCGTTGCCATGACCGCGTAGATAAACACGAAGCCCCATACGATTGATATCGCAATGAGAGCATCCATGGTAATGTCCATTTTAATTCAGCCCTTTCTATAGTTAGGATTCCGCAGCTTTTACATCCTCCTCAACGGGATGTTTGCGGAAATAATAAAGCAGCACATAAATGACTGCGGCTGCCAAAATGGCGTAAACCACTGTAAACAGGATGAACAGCAAACCGATTGAACCGGTTGTCGTGACGACATCAGACGTTTTCAGGAGATGGTAAATCACCCATGGCTGCCGCCCCGTACAAGCGAATATCCACCCGAATTCAATTCCGATCAGACTGAGCGGTCCTGCGGTTAAAAATAAAATCAAAAGCCAAGTCGGAAAGCTGTCTTTCTTTAAAATTTTTCTCCACACGATGCCGATGATTGAGTACAAAATGAGCAGCATTCCGATGCCGACCATTCCGTTAAACAGTGTATGGATGAATAAAGGCGGCCACTCGTCTTTCGGAAACGCGTTCAATCCTTTGACGACGGTATCAAAGCTGTTTGCAGCCAAAAAGCTTAAAGCCCACGGCACTTCTATCGCCCATTTTACTTTTTCTTCTTTTGCATCAGTAAAACCCCCGATCGCAAGCGGAGCGTGTGATCTAGTTTCAAACAGCCCTTCTGCGCCCGCAAGCTTCTCAGGCTGGTATTCGTAAAGAAGCTGGGCTGACTCGTGACCGTTTAAAGAGGCAATAATGGAGAATATCCCGCCGATCGTTAAGGCGAGCAGCAGCGCTTTTCGGTGAAAGCGGTATACCTGCTCCTGTTTTCTCGTTCTCAGCATTTTATAAGCCGCAACTGACGCAACGATAAATGCACCGGTCATGAAAGCCGTCAGTACGACATGGCCCGCGGTGGTGAAAAAGCTTGGATTAAAAAACGCTGCCCAAGGTTCGACGTCAGTGATTTTGCCGTTTAAAATTTTAAAGCCGGCCGGCGTTCCTTCAAATGCGTGAACATTTGTGATTAAGACGGCAGATGCCGCGGCGCCGATCAAAACGAAAATAACGGCAATGATGCGCATCGCCGGAGTCAGCCGGTCAGCGGCGTAGACATAAATGGACATAAACAGCGCTTCGATAAAGAAAGCATAAATTTCAATCTGAAACGGGAGTGACATCACCCTGCCGATGACTTCCATAAATCCGGGCCACAAAAGGGCAAGCTGTGTACCCGCGATCGTTCCGGTCGGTATCGCCACGCCGAGCAGAACAGCCTGCGCCTTCGTCCACCGTTTTGCCATAATGGCATAATGCGGATCTTTTGTTTTTTGGTAAATCAATTCAGCCATTAAAATCATCAGAGGCAAGCCGACACCAAGCGTCGCAAAAATAATATGAAAGCCCATGGTTGTACCGAACAGGCTTCTGGCTAATACTAAATCATCCACGATCATAAACCGCCTTTCTAAATTACCGTTTTATGTAATGTGGCTATATTATTTGCTGAAGCGATTAGATTATTCTTCCGATTCCATATATGTGCAGGGTTTAGAAATCAAGGGATCAGGGCATATATGATTGACAAGCGGATATTTAAGGCTTAAAATAAAACGTAATTATTACGATTTGAGAAAGGGAGATCAGCATGAAAAAAGATATTCATCCGGATAACCATCAAGTGATTTTTCAAGATGTGAACAGCGGCTATCGCTTTTTAAGCCATTCTACGAAAACGTCAGCGGAAACGGCAGAGTGGGAAGACGGAAAAACATACCCGCTGATTAAAGTGGAAGTCAGCTCAGATACCCATCCGTTTTATACAGGCCGCCAAAAGTTCAACGAAAAAGGCGGGAGAGTCGAACAGTTCAATAAAAAATACAATATGGGAAAATAAGACAAGCCCAATGGGGTTTGTCTTATTTATTGAGCACTTTGTCATCTCGTGCGGGGAGTGACGAAATGACCCGTCTTATGTTATATTGTGAATAAAAAAGCAGAAAGGAAACACCAAGATGAGTCTTCTAAATGATATCATGCAATTTAATGAGCAGTTCACTAAAAACAAAGATTATGAAAAATACCAAACATCTAAATTCCCGGATAAAAAAATGGCGATTTTGTCCTGTATGGACACACGTCTTGTAGAATTGCTTCCGCATGCGATGAATATGCGAAACGGCGATGTGAAAATTATTAAAAGTGCCGGCGCGCTTGTCGCCCACCCGTTCGGAAGTATCATGCGCAGCCTTTTAGTGGCCGTATACGAATTAAACGCCGATGAAGTCTGCGTTATCGGCCACCATGATTGCGGCATGAGCAAAATCAACAGCGAGGATATGCTCGATAAAATTATCGACCGCGGTATTCCGAAAGAGCGGATTGACATGCTGAAGCACTCAGGAGTTGATCTTGATCAATGGCTGAAAAGCTTTGATTCAGTAGAAGCGAGTGTTACAGACAGCGTAAACGTCATTAAACACCATCCGCTATTCCCTGACAATGTGCCGGTGCACGGTCTGGTGATTGATCCTGAAACCGGTAAACTTGATCTGGTGATCGACGGCTACCAGCATATGGACTAATGTTTTTCTTTTTTGTCCGGTACGGGATCAACACCGCCCGGATGAAAAGGGTGGCACTTTAAAATCCGCTTCAGTGTCAGCCATCCGCCTTTTAATGCGCCGTGAGTCTTGACGGCTTCGATTCCGTACTGCGAACACGTCGGATAAAAGCGGCATGACGGCGGCGTCAGCGGAGAGATGAACTTCTGGTATCCGCGGATGAAAGCAATCATTATGGTTTTCATCAAAAAACCACCTTTCTGATGCTAGTATAGAAAAAAAATTTCAGATTGAAAAGCTTCCGTCACAATTCTTATCGGAAAACTGTGTTATAATGGATGCATATTCTGAAAAAAAGGGAGTGCCATTATGCCTTCAGTAGAAAGTTTTGAGCTTGACCATAATGCGGTTGTGGCTCCGTATGTAAGACATTGCGGAGTGCATAAAGTCGGAACAGACGGCGTCGTGAATAAGTTTGACATTCGCTTCTGCCAGCCGAACAAACAGGCGATGAAGCCGGATACCATTCATACGCTTGAGCACTTGCTTGCGTTTACGATTCGCACACATTCTGAGAAATACGATCACTTCGACATCATAGATATCTCACCGATGGGCTGCCAGACAGGCTATTATCTTGTTGTCAGCGGCGAGCCGACAGCGGAAGAAATTGTAGACCTGCTTGACGCTACGCTGAAAGAAGCCATCGATATTACGGAGATTCCGGCGGCCAACGAAAAACAGTGCGGCCAGGCGAAACTTCATGATTTAGAAGGCGCGAAACGTCTGATGCGTTTCTGGCTGTCACAGGATAAAGAAGATTTGCTGAAAGTGTTCGGATAAAAAACAGGCCTTTTTGCTGACATGCAAAAAGGCTTTTTTACATATTTCTAAAAAATGTCACACCTTATGTGTAAGCGTTTGCTAAAATAGAAGCAAACATGAAGGAGTGATGGGATGAAACGGGCTGTATTGGCAGGTATGTGCGGTATGGTATTTCTATTATCTTCCTGCGGGGGCAATTTGGACAAAACCTCCGCGGATGAAGAGCCTAAAGCGCTTGAGGTCAAGCTTACAGGACCGGAAACGACTGCACCGCATGAAAAAGCGGAATACAAGGCGGAAGTTTTTTACGGCGGCAAGCGTGTCACGGATGCGGATGAAGTCATGTTTGAAGTATGGAAAGAAGGAAAAAAAGGCAGCAGCAAAACAAGCAAGGCCAAGGAGGAAAAAGGGGCGTATCACCTGCGGACTGAATTTGATGAAGAGGGTGTGTATACCGTTCAATCCCACGTAACGGCAAAACAGCAGCATAATATGCCGACTGTAAAAGTGCGTGTCGGGGATGCTGAAGCTGCCGATGATTCCTCCGGCCATGAGGAACAGACGCATCATCATTAAGGATTTTTTTTATCCGTCAAGCCTTTTGATGCGTCCTCCGGCGGGTCAATCGTATGTTTTACATTATAAGCTCTTACAGTCGACCAGATGGATAAAAGCAGCACGGCGAGCACGATAAGAAAGCCGAAGCTCAGAAGAAGCAGCATGAAATCCCTCCTTTTTAACAAATCATAACATATTTTCCATCCGTAAAATCAAGGGCTAAAAATTTATGTTTTAACACACGATATATAGGGTATATCAATAGTAAACCAAAGGAGGAAGATAGGCATGTCAGAAAAACTATTGGATGCAGTCAATAAGCAAGTTGCAAACTGGACGGTCATGTATGTGAAATTACATAATTATCATTGGTACGTCAAAGGGAAGGACTTTTTCACATTGCATGAAAAGTTCGAGGAGCTGTATAACGAAACGGCTACATATATTGATGATCTGGCAGAACGTCTGCTGGCATTAAACGGCAAGCCGATCGGCACAATGACGGAATCATTGAAGACAGCGTCTGTAAAAGAAGCGGAAGGCAATGAGAGCGCAGAACAAATGGTACAGAACATTTATGATGATTTCACTGTCATTGCGGAAGAGCTGAAAAGCGGCATGGATCTCGCAGATGAGGTAGGAGACGAAACGACCGGTGATATGCTGCTTGCCATTCACCAGAATATCGAAAAACATAACTGGATGCTGAAAGCGTATTTGGGATAATCAACAAGGGAAGACCGGGGCTATAAAGCACTCGGTCTTTTATTTGGCTGCCGAAGAGAGGTGTTGTCCATTTTTCTGAAAAATCCAGTCCGTTCCATTCACTTTTCATAGAATAATGTAAGGCCGTTTCTGTGAAAGGATGTTGGATCAAGTGGGCAAAGACTTTGGCATCTTTTCGTTTTTTGCAGTGATCGTGTCGGCAGCGGGGTTTTTCTTCGGAGGTTTTCAGTATTCGTTTCTGATTTTGCTATCGGTCATGGCGATTGAGTTTATCAGTACAAGCTTAAAAGAATCTCTTTTGCAGCAGCTGAGCGCAAGAAAGCTTTTTGCGCGGCTGGTCAAAAAAATCGTGACCCTGGCATTAGTCTCAGTTTGCCATTTTTTTGACCAGCTGCTTCATACCGAAGGCGCCATCCGTAATTTGGCTATCATGTTTTATATCTTATACGAATCGGTTCAGATCGTGATTACGGCAAGCTCGCTGGGCATACCGGTTCCGCAGGTGCTCGTCGACCTATTGGATACTTTGAAAAATAAATTCAAGCGCAAACCGTAACATTTGCTTCAAAGGAGGCTATACTAGCGGGTATGATGGTTTTCCTCTGAATTTTTGATAAAGGGCTTCCGAACAAACGCAACTGTGGTATGATGTATGGAAGATATGAAGGAACGGATTAGAGGGATAAACATGTACGAGTTTAAAGACTATTATCAGAACACTGTTCAGCTCTCCTTTGAACACCAGCCTTTTTCAGACAGCCCGAAGCACGTATGGGTCATATGCCGATATGGAGATAAGTGGCTTTTGACTGAGCACGAAGACCGGGGGTTTGAATTTCCGGGCGGAAAAGTGGAGCCGATGGAATGTGCGGAGGAAGCGGCCCTGCGCGAGGTGAAAGAAGAAACCGGCGCCGCGGTAAGACATCTGAAGTACGTCGGACAGTATAAAGTTCTCGGCAGGGAAAAGGTAATCGTGAAGAATATTTATTTTGCCGATATTGAAAAGCTTGAACAACAGGCTGACTATTTTGAAACAAAGGGGCCGGTGCTGTTCAGCGAACTGCCGGAGAATCTCCCGCGAAATAAAAAATTCAGTTTCATTATGAAAGATTCGGTGCTTCCGATCAGTCTGAAAAAGCTGAAAGAGGACGGCGTATTTCAATCATAAAAACGAAGACCCGGCGTTTACGCACGGGTCTTTTTTAAATTTTTCCTTTCGTCCATTTTCTTTCTAACAGTTCGACTCCCTGATACATCAATGTCGCAAAAATCGCGATGATCAGAAGGCTTAAGAACACAAGAGTGAAATTGAAGACCTGGAATCCGTAAATGATCATGTAGCCCAGACCTTTTTCGGAAACGAGAAACTCGCCGACGATGACACCGACCCAGGATAAACCGACGTTCACTTTAAGCGCGGAAATAATCGCGGGGGCGCATGCCGGCAGAATGACTTCTTTAAACATGATGCTTCTTTTCGCTCCGAAGGTTTTCATCACCTTAATATAGTTTTCATCCACTTCCTGAAAAGCCGTAAAGACGACGATTGTCGTGATAATGACACTGATGACTGCTCCCATGGCGACAATGCTTGTGAAATTCGGTCCGAGTGCCACGATGAGAATCGGTCCGAGTGCGACCTTCGGCATCGCGTTTAAAATGACGAGGTACGGGTCTAAAACCCGGGCGAGCCTGTTTGACCACCATAACAAAGCGGCGAGGCATGTGCCGAGGAGCGTGCCGAGCAAAAAGCCGAGAACGGTTTCTCCTAAGGTTACGCCGATGTGCGCCGCAAGGGATCCGTCCGCAATCTTTTCAACTAAAAGCCTGCAAACGGCGGAGGGTGAGCTGAAGATTAACGGATCGATCCAGCCCGCCCTGCTCGATATTTCCCAGCCGGCAAAAAATACGATGAAAATGGCGGCCTGATACGCACGGATCCGGAGCTTTTCTTTTTGGTGTCTTTTCTTAAACTGCTGATGAAGCTGTTCAATCGTGCCGCTGCTGTTTTTCAAGGGAATTCAGCTCCTTCCATATGGTTTGAAACAGCGGCTGAAAGGCCGGATCCTGACGCGCGTCAAACGGATCTAAAGCCGCGAGCTCCTTAGGCACGGTGAATATTTGGTGGATGGTGCCCGGCTGATTCGAAAATAAATAGATCGTATCGCTCATGGCGATGGCTTCACCGATATCGTGGGTGACGAGCACGGCGGTTTTTTGAAAATCCTTTAATGTTCTGAAGACAAGGTTTTCCAAAGAAAGCTTCGTTTGAAAGTCCAGCGCGGAAAACGGTTCATCAAGGAGCAGCAGTCCCGGGTCCGGTGCAAGAGTTCTGGCAAGTGCCGCCCGCTGCCGCATCCCGCCTGACAGCTCTTTCGGGTATTTCTTTTCAACGCCGATTAATCCGAGCTTAGGCAGAAGGCTGAGAACTTCAGCTCTTTTTTCTTCTGTTAATGTTTTTGAAATGTGTAAACCGAGCAGCACGTTTTCCTCAATTGATTTCCAAGGAAATAAATAATCCTGCTGAAGCATATAACCGATTTGGTGTTCTTTATGGTTCGGCACGCTTCCTTCAATCAGCACCCGGCCTTGCGCAGGGGTGATAAGACCGGCCAGAATGGACAGGAGTGTTGTTTTTCCGCATCCGCTCGGTCCGAGAAAGGAGATGAAATCCCCTTTTTCAATCTGAAAATGTATATCTTTCACGGCGGTTGTCTTTTCTTTCAGCGAGAAATAAGTATGTGTTACATGATCCACATGTAAAAAAGACATTCATGTTCCTCCTATTGTTCTGAGGTGACTTTTTTGGCGATTTTTGTGTTGACGAGTTTGCTGTACGGAATGTGTTTCGGAAGCTCTCCGGCCTCATCCATAATAGATTGAAGCTGTTCCCATTCATCCTTTTGCAGAACTGGGTCTGCAGAGAATGACTTTTGTTTTTTATATCGCTCTATTGATGTTTCGATAATGGCCGGATCGGTATCGGCAAATTCCTTCTGAATCGTTTTTGCGATGTCTTTGGCCGGATGGCTTTCCACCCATTGCTGGGCGCGATAGATGGCGCGGGTGAATTTTTCCGCCGTCTTTTCATTGGTTTTCAAATAACTTTCTTTTGCCATAAAGGTTGTGTATGGCATTTGGCCGGAAGCTTCTCCGAAGGATGCGACGATATGGCCGATGCCTTCTTTTTCAAATTGGGATGCCGTCGGTTCAAACAGCTGCACATAATCACCCGTTCCGGATGCGAATGCGTTGGAAATATTGGCGAAATCAATGTTTTGAACGAGGTTAATGTCTTTTTTCGGCTCTATGTGATTCTTTTTCAGGACGTACTCACCGGCCATTTGGGGCATGCCGCCTTTTCGCTGGCCGAGAAATGTTTTTCCTTTTAAATCGCTCCATTTGAATGATTTCTCATCCTTCCGTGACACGAGAAATGTGCCGTCCGTCTGCGTCAGCTGCGCGAAGTTGATGACCGGATCTTTTGCTCCCTGCGCCTCCACGTAAATGGATGTTTCAGAACCGACCAGCGCGATATCAGACCCGTTTGACAAAAGCGATGTCATTGTTTTGTCTCCGCCCCATGTTGTTTGAAGTGACACTTGGAGCCCTTCTTTTTTAAAGAAACCTTTTGCTTCAGCGACATACAGAGGCGTATAGAAGATGGAGTGTGTGACTTCCGCCACCTTTACCTTTGTCAGACTTTCTTCCTGTCTGCAAGCCGGAAGAATGAGCAGGAAAAAGGCGCATATGACAAAAACGCAGCCCGTTTTGAGCCATTTGTTCACGGTGTAACCTCCTTGTTTTAAGCGTTAAAATAACCTTTTCTGCTTTACATATCGTATGATGGGTATAAAAAATGTGTGAGTGCCCATATTCAGGTTGGGAAAGAATAAAAAAACTGATGATATAAGGAGGCCATTGTTTTGCTGGCAGAAAAGAAAAGGTTCCCGTCTCCGAGTCCGCATATCCGCCTCTTTGAGGTATGCTATGAGTCAGAAGGGCTGAAGGTAAAGGGGCTTCTTGCCGAGCCTGCGGCGCCGGGAACATATGACGGTTTTTTATATTTGCGCGGCGGCATGAAAAATGTCGGCATGGTACGCCCCGGAAGAATCGTTCAATTCGCTTCCCAAGGCTTTGTCGTGTTTGCGCCCTATTACAGAGGCAACCAGGGCGGCGAGGGAAATGAAGATTTTGCGGGAGAGGACAGAGAGGACGCGTTTTCCGCTTTCCGCCTGCTTCGGGAGCATCCGAACGTCAGAGAAGGGCGGGTGCATATTTTCGGATTTTCCCGGGGCGGAATCATGGGGCTTTTGACCGCGATTGAAATGGGGCATCAAGCGGCTTCGCTCGTATCATGGGGCGGTGTGAGCGATATGGTGCTTACTTATGAAGAGCGGAAGGATATGCGGCGGATGATGAAGCGGGTGATCGGAGGCACGCCGAAAAAGGTGCCGGATGAATACAGATGGCGTTCGCCGTTTGAAAAAGCAGACCGCATTCAGGCCCCTGTGCTGCTCATCCATGGAGAGAATGATGAGAATGTTTCGATCGAACACGCCCGAATGATCGAGGACAAGCTGAAAGAGGCGGGGAAACCGGTGGAAACTTGGTATTACAGCGGTTTTACGCATTATTTTCCGCCGCAGGAAAACAGACGCATTGTCCGGCGGCTGGCGGAATGGATGAAGACACGGTAAGATGCCTGATTTATGATATGATAATAAAGAATAAGAGAATGAAAGGGGATTTTCATTTTGGGAATGCCTGTTGAATTTAATACCATGATTGTGACAAAAGGCAATGAAAAACGGATAGAGGAAAATATCTTTTTATTGGAGAAAGAGGGCTACCGCGTCTATCCTCTTGATATTCCGATGGACGTGCGCAAAACGAAAACCGGCGAGAAATCCGGCACCGGCGAGGTCCAAAAGCTCGAATGGGCGAACGGCCGGACAAGCATTACATACAGACTCACGTCGCTCCATTCGACAAACTGAAAAAACAAAAGCCGAGGGCATAAACGCCCTTGGCTTTTTTGATTACACGAGAGGTCCGCCGGCTTTGGCAATCGAGTCCGCATGGGAAAACTTTTTAAAGTTTTCTTTAAACTCATTGGCCAAAAACAGCGCTTTTTCGTTGTATGCTTGTTTATCGCTCCATGTGTTTTCAGGCTGAAGAACTTCATCCGGAACGCCCGGAACATGAACGGGACTGCGCAGGCCGAAAATGCTGTCTGCCGTCATGTCAGTCTGGTTCAGTCTGCCTTCAATAGCGGCCTTGACCATCGCTCTTGTATACGAAAGTTTCATCCGTTCTCCGACTCCGTACCCTCCGCCGGTCCAGCCTGTGTTGACCAGGAAGACTTGAACGCCGTGTTCGTCGATTTTATGCCCGAGCATTTCGGCATATACATGCGCCGGAAGCGGAAGGAACGGTGAACCGAAGCACGTCGAGAAAGTCGTTTGCGGAGATGTCACGCCGCGCTCGGTTCCCGCGAGTTTACTGGTGTACCCGCTTAAGAAGTGATACATCGCCTGTTCCTTCGTCAGTTTGCTGATCGGAGGAAGCACGCCGAATGCGTCCGCCGTTAAAAAGACGATCGCCTGCGGATGGCCGGCAATGCTCGGCTGCACGATATTGCCGATCATCTCAATCGGATATGCGGCTCTTGTGTTTTCCGTGTAGAAGGAATTGTCGTAATCCGCTTCACCCGTTTTTTCATCAAGCACGACATTCTCAAGAACAGACCCGAAGCGGATCGCACGAAAAATCTGCGGTTCTTTTTCCTCGCTCAGATTGATACATTTAGCGTAACATCCGCCTTCAATGTTGAAAACGCCGGAATCTGACCAGCCGTGCTCGTCATCGCCGATCAGTTTGCGGTCCGCATCGGCTGAAAGCGTCGTTTTCCCTGTGCCGGAAAGGCCGAAAAACAGGGCGACATCGCCTTTTTCACCGACATTGGCTGAGCAGTGCATCGGCAGTATATCCTGCTGCGGAAGCAGGAAGTTCATAATGGAGAATATTGATTTTTTCATTTCTCCGGCGTATTCGGTGCCGCCGATTAAAATGACGCGCTTTTCGAAAGAGACAATGATAAATGTTTCCGAATGCGTGCCGTCCGTCTCCGGATCTGCTTTAAAATGCGGAGCTGAGAGAATGGTGAAAGGCTGCGCTTGCGTGTCTCTTTCATCCGTCTCCGGTCTGATAAACAGCTGGCGCGCGAATAAATTGTGCCACGCAAATTCATTTACGACCGTAATCGGGAGTCTGTATTTTTCATCCGCTCCCGCGAATCCTTCAAACACAAACAGTTCATCCCGCTGTTTTAAGTAGCTGACGACTTTGGCGTACAGCTTTTCAAACGCCTCTTCAGAAATGGGCTGATTCACCGCGCCCCAATCAATTTGATTTTCTGTGCTTTGTTCACGGACGATAAATTTATCTTTAGGTGACCGGCCTGTATATGCGCCGGTGGTGGCGCGTACGGCGCCCGTTGATGTCAGCGTTCCTTCATTTCGGCTGATCACTTTTTCGGTAAGTTTTGGAGCCGATAAATTATGATGCACATTCGGACTTGCAAGTAATGCTTGAAGATCTGCGGTTAAATCAACTAATTTCATAAAAACCTTCCTTTGCCGGTTTATTTGTATTTCGCTGAATGTGGAATTAGTATAACATATATCTGAAAATAGTCTATACTATTTGCGGTTTTTTGTTTGTGTTTTTCCATTGCTTCCCGAAATAAAGGCGCGTAATCGCTTTAATTCATATTGACACTTTCCGCCCTTTTACGATAAGATATTTCATTGAGCGGATACTCTTATCCCGAGCTGGCGGAGGGACAGGCCCGATGAAGCCCAGCAACCGGTTTCTCTGTAAAAAAGCAGGTGAAAACACTGTGGGAAACCAAGGTGCTAACCTGATGCAAGGTTTAATATTTTCCTTGAGCGATAAGAGTGAAAGGCACACAGACCAAACCCTTTCCTCGAGTGGAAAAGGTTTTTTTATTTCATAAAATATGCCAATTAACATTCTCTGATATAGTATGACATTGTATTAAGAGGGAGCGAGTTCCGTATCATATGAAAAGGTCTTGCAAAAGATCTTTTTTCAGGAGGAAAAGTGAATGAGTAAAAACCGTCGACTATTTACATCTGAATCTGTTACTGAGGGTCATCCGGACAAAATCTGTGACCAAATTTCTGACAGTATCTTAGATGAGATTTTAAAAAATGACCCGAACGCGCGCGTGGCCTGCGAAACATCTGTAACGACAGGACTTGTGCTGGTAAGCGGAGAGATTACTACATCAACATACGTTGACATTCCGAAAACAGTCCGTGAAACGATTAAAGAAATCGGCTACACACGCGCCAAATATGGATTTGATGCGGAGACTTGCGCTGTTTTAACATCAATTGATGAACAGTCTGCGGATATCGCAATGGGTGTCGATCAGGCTCTTGAAGCGCGTGAAGGCACAATGAGCGATGCTGAAATCGAAGCAATCGGAGCGGGAGACCAAGGCCTGATGTTCGGTTATGCGTGTAACGAAACGAAAGAGCTTATGCCGCTTCCGATCTCTTTGGCGCATAAATTAGCCCGCCGTTTGAGCGAAGTCCGCAAAGAAGACATTCTTCCGTACCTTCGCCCTGACGGCAAAACGCAAGTTACCGTTGAATATGATGAAAACAACAAGCCGGTCCGCATCGACGCGATCGTCATTTCAACTCAGCACCACCCGGAAATTACGCTTGAGCAGATTCAGCGCAATCTGAAAGAGCATGTCATTAATCCTGTCGTGCCTGAGGAACTGATCGATGAAGAGACAAAATACTTCATCAATCCTACGGGACGTTTCGTAATCGGCGGACCTCAAGGTGATGCGGGTCTGACCGGCCGTAAAATCATCGTTGACACATACGGCGGATATGCACGCCACGGCGGCGGCGCATTCTCCGGTAAGGATGCGACGAAGGTAGACCGTTCTGCGGCATACGCTGCGAGATACGTAGCGAAAAACATCGTGGCAGCAGGTCTTGCTGATTCTTGTGAAGTGCAGCTTGCATACGCAATCGGCGTGGCACAGCCTGTTTCTATTTCCATCAATACATTTGATACAGGAAAAGCTTCTGAAGAAAAACTGATCGAAGTCGTACGGAATAACTTCGACCTGAGACCTGCCGGCATTATTAAAATGCTTGATTTGCGCCGCCCGATCTATAAGCAGACAGCTGCTTACGGCCACTTCGGACGTCATGATGTGGATCTTCCTTGGGAGCGTACTGACAAGGCGGATGCGCTTCGCAAAGAAGCACTAGGAGAATAATTTTATAGCCGCTTACTTAAGCGGCTTTCCCTTTTTGTAGATGCTGCCATGCTTATTTTTTACATAGCGTGAAACCAATGGCGTAACAAAGCGTCTATAAAAAGGGGGTCCAATTAGAAAATTACACTTATGGAGGCTATACTATGTGTGGATTTGTCGGTGTTTTTAATAAGCATCCATTAACTCAAACCGCAGATCAAGAAGAGCTAATCAAACAAATGAACCAAATGATCGTTCACCGCGGTCCTGACAGCGATGGGTATTATCATGACGAGCACGTCGGATTCGGCTTCAGACGGCTCAGTATTATTGACGTAGAAAACGGCGGACAGCCTTTATCATATGAAGACGAAAAATATTGGATCATTTTTAACGGCGAAATCTATAACTACATTGAATTGAGAGAAGAGCTTGAAGCGAAAGGCTACACTTTCAATACAGATTCCGATACCGAAGTGCTCCTTGCGACATACCGTCATTATAAAGAAGAAGCTGCTTCAAAGCTTCGCGGAATGTTTGCGTTTTTAATCTGGAACAAAGCTGACCGCGTCATGTACGGCGCGAGAGACCCGTTCGGCATTAAACCGCTGTATTACACAACCATCGGGGACAAAGTATATTTTGCATCTGAAAGAAAAAGTTTAATGGCCGCTCAAAACGGCATTGATCTTGATACAGCTTCTTTACAGCAATATATGTCTTTCCAATTCGTTCCTGAACCGAGCACGCTTGACGCTGAAGTGAAAAAAGTCGAGCCGGGCAGCCAGTTTACGATCCGTCCGGAAGGCGACATCGCGTTTAAAACATATTTCAAAGCGAACTTCAAGCCTGTTCAGTCTGATGAAGATAAATTGGTGAAAGAAGTCAGAGACGCAATCTTTGACTCTGTCAAAGTCCACATGAGAAGTGACGTGCCTGTCGGTTCGTTTCTATCCGGCGGTATTGACTCTTCTTTTATCGTCTCAGTTGCGAAAGAATTTCACCCGAGCCTTAAAACATTTTCCGTCGGTTTTGAGCAGCAGGGCTTCAGTGAGGTTGACGTAGCGAAGGAAACGGCTGCCGCGCTCGGAATTGAAAACATCAGCAAAGTCATTTCTCCTGAGGAGTATATGAACGAGCTTCCGAAAATCGTCTGGCACTTTGATGACCCGCTTGCAGATCCGGCGGCGATTCCTTTGTACTTTGTCGCGAAAGAAGCGAAAAAACATGTAACGGTCGCGTTATCCGGGGAAGGCGCGGACGAGCTGTTCGGCGGGTACAATATTTACCGCGAACCGCTTTCGCTTAAACCGTTTGAACGCATTCCGTCCGGTCTGAAAA
This sequence comes from Bacillus sp. L75, assembly GCF_003676355.1. Taxonomy (NCBI): domain Bacteria; kingdom Bacillati; phylum Bacillota; class Bacilli; order Caryophanales; family Bacillaceae; genus Bacillus; species Bacillus sp. L75. Next base: position 12,927 of record NZ_ML064919.1, on the reverse strand, counting down.
AAATGCTTCTTCATGTGGCGTCCGTCATGCCTGAAGGAATGAGAGGGAAAAGCCTCTTAGTCCGCGGCTGCACACCGCTTGAGGAGCGTTATATCGGTAATGCGAAGATTTTTGAAGAGCCCGTGAAAAAACAGCTGCTCAAACATTACAATCCAGAGCTTTCATACCGTGATGTCACGAAGCCGTACTTTACGGAAAGCCGTTCATACAGCGACATTAATAAAATGCAGTATGTTGACATCCATACGTGGATGCGCGGCGACATCCTGTTAAAGGCTGACAAAATGACGATGGCCAACTCATTGGAACTGCGCGTGCCGTTCCTTGATAAAGTCGTGTTTGACGTGGCTTCTAAAATTCCGGATGAACTGAAAACGAAAAACGGCACGACGAAATACCTTCTGCGCAAAGCTGCTGAAGGGGTAGTGCCTGATCATGTGCTTAACCGCAAAAAACTCGGCTTCCCTGTGCCGATCCGCCACTGGCTGAAAAATGAAATGAACGAATGGGTTCGCAACATCATTCGTGAAAGTGAAACAGATGCTTATATTGAAAAGGATTATGTCCTTCAGCTTCTGGAAGATCATTGTGCCGACAGAGCGGACAACAGCCGCAAAATCTGGACCGTGCTGATCTTCATGATCTGGCACAGCATCAATGTTGAAAAAAGACTGGTGCCGGAAGAGCTGAATCATCAGCCGAAAGAAGTCATTTTTGTTTAATCCAAAAGGCTTTCGATGTTATCGAAAGCCTTTTTTCTATTGTTTTTTGTAAACCGTCTATTCCGCTCTGTTTTCGACAAAGTATTACGCAATATTCAGAAAAAGGTTATAATAGGACTAATCGGGTAGATTCCGGAAAGTGTTTTCTGGCTATTTCGTCTCGGTTTGTGTTTCTTTGTCAAAATCAGGGGGAGGGAGAGTTATGCAAAACAAAGAAAAAACGCTTCACCGCGGCTTGGAAGAGCGGCATATCTCGCTTATGTCGTTGGGCGCCGCGATAGGAGTCGGGCTGTTTCTCGGGTCGGCTTCTGCCATAAAGCTTGCCGGACCGGGGATTTTAGCCGCTTACGCCTGCAGCGGGCTGATTATGTTTTTTATTATGCGGGCATTAGGGGAAATGGCGATTCAAAAGCCTGTAGCCGGCTCATTCAGCCGGTATGCCAGAGATTATCTCGGTCCGCTTGCCGGGTTTTTAACAGGCTGGAATTATTGGTTTTTATGGGTTGTTACCTGCATGGCGGAAATCACCGCGGTCGGCATTTATATGGGCTACTGGTTCCCTGACGTGCCGTCATGGATCTGGGCGCTTTGTGCACTCGTCATTATGACGGCTGTCAACTTTCTGGCGGTCAAAGCGTACGGTGAGCTTGAATTCTGGTTTGCGCTCATTAAAGTCTTGGCGATTCTGTCAATGATCGCGATCGGTCTGGTGATGATCGGATTCGGCCTCGGAAACGGAGGCGTTGCGCTCGGAATCAGCAATTTATGGAGCCACGGCGGCTTTTTCCCGAATGGGATTAAAGGGGTGCTGCTGTCGCTTCAAATGGTCATGTTTGCCTATCTCGGGATTGAGCTGATTGGTGTCACAGCCGGTGAGGTCAAAAATCCGGAAAAATCACTGGCGCGGGCCATAGATACTGTTTTTTGGCGCATTCTCATTTTTTACGTCGGAGCTTTGTTTGTCATTATGTCAATTTATCCGTGGCAGGAAATCGGTTCAGGCGGAAGCCCGTTTGTTTTGACATTTGAAAAAATCGGAATACCCGCTGCAGCCGGAATCATTAATTTTGTCGTATTGACGGCGGCTCTTTCTTCCTGCAACAGCGGGATCTTCAGCACGGGGCGCATGCTGTTCAATCTGGCGGAACAAAATGAAGCGCCTAAAGCATACGGTACGGTCACAAAAGGCGGTGTGCCGGGAAAAGCGGTATTGGTTTCAGCGGGCGCGTTATGCATCGGCGTTTTGCTGAACTACGTGGTGCCGGCAAAAGTGTTTACGTGGGTGACGAGCATTGCGACGTTCGGGGCGATTTGGACATGGTCGATTATTTTGCTTTCCCAAATGAAATACCGTAAAAGCTTACAGCCGGAACAACGGAAAAAACTGAAATATAAAATGCCTTTATATCCCTTTTCCTCATATATCTCATTGGCATTTCTCGCTTTTGTCGTTGTGCTGATGGCTTTTGATGCAGAGACCCGGGTGGCCGTCATTATCGGTCCTGTCTGGTTCGGCATATTATTAGCCGCTTATTACGGGAAAGGTTTCCATAAAAGAAAAGACATAGGTCTGGAAAACGGACAGACATTCGCCGAAAAAGCGTAAAAAAAGAGCCCGGGACATGGGCTCTTTTTTTCATAGGATCGGGCCGGCGGGGGAAGAATAAAACAAATTCCTGAACATTTTGCTTCTGTTTCCTGACAATCGGGAGAATGCAAATGGTTTTTACTTAAATAATATTTTGAAAAATGGTACAGTAGTAAAACAAAGCTGATCTATTTTTATTTCTCTTGCAGTGTTTTATAGTATCGGCCTTTTTCAACATATTCCGTTCTGATTCTTTCCATGTCCCGTATGTCTTCTTCTGTCAGCCGGCGGATAACCTTTGCGGGCCGGCCGAACGCAAGACAGCCGGGAGGAATGGTTTTGCCCGGAGGAACGAGACTTCCGGCGCCGATAAACGCGCCTTCTCCGATTTCCGCCCCGTCAAGAATGACGGAGCCCATACCGATTAAAGCATTCTTTTTGATGATTGCGCTGTGCAGTGTAACCTGATGGCCGATCGTGACGTCATCTTCAATAAGAAGCGGGCGGTTCGGACTTTGATGCAGACAGCTCAAGTCTTGTATGCTGACTCTTTTTCCGATCCTTGTCGGCGCGACATCCCCCCGGATGACGGCTGAGAACCAAATGCTTGATTGTTCTCCGATCACGACGTCGCCCGTAATGACGGCGTTATCCGCAATGAACGCTTCAGGATGTATGTCAGGCGTAAATTGTTTATAAGGGTAGATTATCATGTCTCATCCTTCTTTCTCTAAATTTATGTAAGAGGTGAACTGCATGTGGACTTGGAAAGCAGACAGGCCCGTCGGTACCATTGTCATTATCCACGGGGCAAGCGAATACCACGGACGTTATAAATGGCTCGTTGAAATGTGGAGATCTTCCGGATATAACGTGGTGATGGGCGATTTGCCCGGTCAGGGAACGTCGACCCGCGCCAGAGGGCATATTCGCTCTTTCCAAGAATACATTGATGAAGTAGATATATGGATTGATAAAGCGAGAACGCTTGAAGCGCCCGTTTTCCTTTTGGGCCACAGCATGGGCGGACTGATTGCGATAGAATGGTTTAAGCAGCAGAGAAATCCCCGCATTACGGCACTCATTTTATCATCACCTTGTCTGGGTCTGCAAATAAAAGTCAATAAAGTCCTTGATTTTGCGTCTAAAGGACTGAACGTCCTCGCTCCGTCCCTCAGAGTGGATTCCGGTTTATCACCTGATATGGCAACGAGGAATGCGGATATGATTGAAGCGGATCAAAACGATTCTTTATATGTCACGAAGGTATCCGTAAGATGGTACAGAGAGCTTTTAAAAACCATTGATGCCGCTATGGTGCCGACTGATGCGTTTTTAAAGGTGCCGCTTTTGCTTATGCAGGGCGGTGATGACAAAATCGTCGATAAAATGAAGGTCCGCAAATGGTTTTCCGGTGTGGCTTCCCATAATAAATCGTACCGGGAATGGGAAGGGCTCTATCATGAAATTTTTAATGAACCGGAAAGAGAAACTGTGTTTAAGGCGGCAAAAGCCTTTACAGATCAGTATATTTGAATTCGCTGGGGGTGCATATGTTGACAGTACCGGAACATCCTTTTAACCTTATGGCAAAAGTGTATCGGGAAATTTTTCCGCTCGTTCATCAGGAATTGAACATGTGGCGGGAAAAATCAGATTCCATTAAAAATACCGAACTGCGGCAGCAGGCGGCCGCAAGTATCCGCGATAAGTCGTTTCATTGTGAAGGCGGCGGCATTTTAGCCCTGCTTTCGGGAGAACAGAAACAAAAATGCGTGCAATTTATCATCGCGTATCAGACAATCAGTGATTATCTGGACAATCTGTGCGACCGCAGCACCTCGCTTGATCCCGAGGACTTCCGCATGCTTCATCTCTCCATGCGTGACGCGCTGACGGTCGGTGCCGAGGTGCGGCCGTACTATCAGTACAGAGACGAGCAGGATGACGGCGGTTATCTTCATGAGCTGGTCAGAACATGCCAGCGGGTGCTCGGGTCAATAGAACATTACGGTATCATTAAACCTTATTTGCTTGAGCTGTGTGATTATTATTGCGACCTTCAGGTTCATAAGCATGTCGTTGAGCATGAACGCGTTCCGAGGCTTAAAGGCTGGTTTGAGCAGTACCGGTCACAGCTTCCGGAAATGGAGTGGTTTGAGTTCTCGGCCTGCGCCGGATCGACGTTAGGCATTTTCTGTCTCGTTGCTTACTCATTCCAGCCTGATTTTAACGAACATACCGCTGAGAAAATCCGCAGCAGTTATTTTCCGTACATACAAGGGCTGCATATACTGCTTGATTATTTAATTGACCAGGAAGAGGATCTGCTTGAAGGCGATCTGAATTTCTGTACGTATTATCAGTCTCATGAAGAAATGATGCAGAGACTGCAGCATTTTATTGAAAAAGCGGATGAACATTTGCAAGGCATTCCGCATGAAAATTTTCACCGGCTGATCAACAGAGGGCTGCTCGGCGTCTATTTATCCGATGACAAAGTCGCCGGCCAAAAAGAAATGGGCCGCCTCGCGCGAAAGCTGATCAGGGCTAGCGGAAAAACGTCATTTTTCTTTTATATCAACGGAAGAGCCTACCGCAAATTTCAGAAGATGGCTTGGACGAAAAGTTCGTAATGGGTGAACTGCGCCTCTCGTGTAAATCATGACGGCGCAGTTTTTTATTTATGACGTGAAGTATGAAATGAAACATTGTTTGCGCCTGCAGAATATGATACTTTAATTTTATGAAAAAATTAAAGTATTTAGCGGTCATAGCATTACTTTCCATTTCCGGAGGCTGCTCCGTCATCCATGCTTCCGCCGGCTATCATCCTGTATTGATAGCGCACAGGGGCTCTTCTGCGATTGAGCCGGAACATACAGCTTTGTCTTATGCGCGTGCCATTAAAGACAAAGCAGATTATATTGAGATAGACTTACGGAAGACGAAGGACGGCCATCTGATTGCAATTCACGATAAAACGGTAGATCGGACAACAGATGGTAAAGGGATGACAGATGATCTGTCTTTGGCTCAGATTAAGAAACTGAATGCGGGAAAAGGAGAAAAGATTTTAACATTAGAAGAAATCATACAGAAATTCGGACAAACTGCCAATTACTATATTGAGACAAGAGAAAGCAACGGCAGCCTGGTGATGGAAAAGAAACTGATTGACATATTACAAAAACATAAGCTGATTTCCAGCCATAAAGCAGTCATTGAGTCTTTTAGCGGGAAGAGCTTAAAGAAAGTTCGATCTATGGATAAAAAAGTTCCTCTTGTCCGATTATTAAAAGATAACGAGGCTGAGGAGATAAATGATAAGCAGCTGCAAACCATCAGAACGTATGCTGATACAGTCGGGCTCAACGCCAAATTGGCAAATGAAGCAGTCGTGAAGCGTATTCATCACAATAAGATGAAAGTGCACGTGTTTTTTGATAAGGAAGACGAGCATACGCTGACGCCTATTATGCTGAAACAAAAAGCAGATGGTGTCTTTACAAACAATCCCGCTTATACACGCGGCGTGCTGCAACAAAACAGTAAATAAAAAGAGACATGCGCATTTTACGCTGTCTCTTTTTTTAACGGTTTCTTTTTTGCCGCAAGGTGCATTGCGAATTTGCCGATCAGCCCGATGACAAAAAATGCAGCAAACCACCAGTAATAGGTTTTTGCGAACTCAAATCCTAAATGTCTTGATAAAATGATGACGAACATCACATAGGGAACACTTGAAAATATGATGCGAAGAATATTCAAACTGCCGCTCCTCCCAGATGTTACACTTAAAAGATGAACTTTTTTCCATTATTTCATAGTAATTGATTTTTCAGAAAAAGTAAACACAAAAAGAATCGGCCCGCTTATGTCAGGCCGATTCTTTATTTGCCGGCAGATTTCTTTTCAATCGCTATAATAAACGGCGGGTCGTTTCGCTGGTTGAGAAAGCCGTAGCTCAGCACGCGCGCTTTTTCCTGATCAAGATTGCTGCAGTACTCCAGTAATGCACTTTTTTCCGTCTTGCCTTCAGGATGCCCGTGGTACACAACGAGAACGATCAGCCCGTTCTCCTTCAGCAGTTCAAGGAGCTGTTCGATCGCGGAAATGGTTGAGTGGCCGTTTGTCGTAATGCTTTTATCGCCGCCGGGCAGATAGCCGAGATTAAACACGGCGCAAGCCACACGACCGTGCGCATCCTCAGGCAGCGATGCCTTTATTTGATCATGGCTCTTATGGTGAAGCGTGACGCGCGGACTGAAGTCGGCACCGAGCCGCTCCTTCGTTTTAGCGAGTGCGTCCGCTTGAATATCAAAGGCATGGACATGTCCTGTTTCACCGACAAGGCTGGCCAGGAAATATGTATCATGTCCGTTGCCCATCGTCGCGTCAACCGTGATATCACCTTCCTGTGCGGCGGACTTCAGCAATTCTTTACTGAAAGGGAGGATGTGCATCAAGGTCATAGGGCGGTCTCCTCCCCGATCTTTCTGAAGAGCTTTCCTTGATAGCTTCCCCGTGTTTCCAGCTCTTTTTGAATGGCGCCCAGTACTTCCCACTTATTGACGCTCCACATCGGTCCGACCATTAATTCGATCGGCCCGTCTCCCGTAATGCGGTGAACGATCATTTCCGGGGGAATGATTTCGAGCTGATCACATACAAGACTTACATATTCTTCTTGAGAAAGGAACTCCAGCTTTCCTTTTTCATATTGCTTCACCATCGGTGTGCCTTTTAATAAGTGAAGCAGGTGAATTTTAATGCCTTGGACATCCAAATCAGCGACGGCTTTGGCCGTCTCCATCATCATGTCCCTGTTTTCAAGCGGAAGCCCGTTAATGATATGGGAACAAACGCGGATGCCGTGTTTTCTCAGTTTATTGACACCCTCAACATAGCAGTCAAAATCATGGGCGCGGTTGATCAGAAGGGCGGTCCGCTCATGCACGGTCTGCAGCCCGAGTTCAACCCACAAATAGGTCCGCTCATTCAGTTCGGCCAAATATTCCACGACATCGTCCGGCAGGCAGTCCGGACGGGTCGCGATCGACATGCCGACAACGCCGTCAAGCTTGAGGACGGATTCGAATTTTTCTCGCAGCTCCTCTACCGGAGCATGCGTATTCGTGAACGCTTGGAAATATGCGATATATTTGCCGTCTTTCCACTTTTCGTGCATGCGGTTTTTGATATCGTGAAATTGCGTGAGTAAGTCATCGGCCCGATTGCCGGCAAAATCGCCGGAGCCCGCCGCGCTGCAGAATGTGCAGCCTCCGTGTGCAACCGTGCCGTCCCGATTCGGGCAGTCAAAACCGCCGTCAAGCGCGACTTTAAACACTTTATGCCCGAAATGCTCCCGCAGATGATAATTTAATGTATGGTACCGTTTTTCCGTATTTGAATAAGGAAAAGGGTTATTCTCGTTCAATGTTCAAAAAGCCTCCCTCACATCAGATGCATCCTAAAATTGTAGCATGAATGATGGAGCGGAACAATGAAACAATTATGGAACGGTCAGGACGTAATATCTACCTGGTTTTTCTGTTGTTGTTTTAAACGTTTTGGAGAAATATCACTGAACAATGCAAAAATAATTCCTAAAATAAGAATTACACTGCCTACTTTGAATGTATTATTAAAACTGTCACTTATTTTTTCATTATATAAATTTGAAATTTTTTTCTGGATAGCCATAACTTCCTTCTTTTGAATATTGAAGCTTTTTTGTACTTTTTCTTTATACGGATCCGGGGTTATAGAGAGAATTTCTTCCTCTTTTTTGTTTAATTCAGCAATACTTTTGCTTCGATCGAAACCTTTACTGTCTGAATGCTTTAAGTGAGTTATTATCTCGTTCTTTGCATTTTTATCAAAAACCTGATTGCTTTCCACAATTTTAATGGCTTCTTTTTTCGCAGTAGCTGTGTGATCATTTATATTCATTGTAAGCACAGATGTAAGTATGGCAATTCCTAGCGCTTGTCCAACTGTCCGCATCATATTAAGAATACCTGAGGCAATTCCTACTTTCTCAGGAGGAATAAGCCGTATCCCTGAACTCATTGCTGGTCCTATTACAAGCCCTAAAGCTAAGCCGGTCAAACATAACAGAATAATTACTGACGTTATAGAACTGTCGTATCGTATGTATCCATATAAATATGTTGTGATTGTTAAACCGAGCATACCTAGACCCGAAAGCCAAATGCCCCCGAGTTTATCAGATAGCTTTCCAGAAAGTACAGAGGTAAACATAGATGATAGAGCTAATGTAGAAACAATTAACCCCGCTTCTAATTCAGTTTTTCCCATTAAATTAGTGAGGAGTAAAGTAATAATAAGGGTACCGCTTGTTAATCCAAGGCCCTGCATAAAGAGGGTGAAAGAACTGAAACTAAACGTACGTATCTTCAGCATGGATAAGGGAATCATCGGGTTTTTAATTTTAGATTCAATAAAGAAAAACAAACAGAATAATAATACAGAGATTACAAAAAGAGAGATAATTAATGGTGATGACCAGCCTAAGTCAGATACTTTTGCAAAACCAAAGGTTAAACAGAAGAGAGCTCCGGATAAAATAAGAATCCCCATGTAATCAATTTTTTTACTCACTGTTTCATCATAACTCTCAGTAATAAAAAATGCTGCTAAAAAAAGAGAAATCAGACCTAAAGGAATATTTATGAAGAAGATAGCTTGCCAATTAAAATTTTCAGTTAATAATCCTCCAAGTACAGGTCCTAATGTAGCTGCTAATCCTGAGAAAGCACCCCAGATTCCAATGATCATTCCTTTTTTATTTTGAGGTACGATAGCTAAAGCTATAGGCATTGTAACAGGTACAATGAAAGCAGCAGATAATCCCTGAATCACTCTAATTGTGACAAGCATTTCAATTGAAGTGCTCAAACATGCAATAACTGATGTCAAAATAAAAAGTGCTAATCCAAACATAAAAGCTTTTTTTCTTCCAAAATGGTCTGCCAGCTTTGATGCACCTACTAATAAAACCGCAAAAGCTAAAGTATAACCTGTAGCCACCCATGCTACTTGAGAAAGGTTACTCGAAAAATAATTCAGCATCTTAGGTAAGGCGATATTTACTATAGTGGTGTCCATTACTGAAATGAATGTACCTAATAATAATGCAGATAACATGATTATTTTTTTGAAATTCAATATACTTACATCTCCTTTTAGAAAACTATCTAATTAAAACTTTGACGTATGTCTAAAAACATAATAAGAAAAAAAATCATTTGTGTCAATATTATTCATAATATGTTTATTAGACCCAATATATTATAAAATAACAAATGTATTAAGATAACCATTACTTTAAATCTATTAAAATTCCAAATTAATACTTTACAAATAGACAATAATTCCTTATTATTATTTAAAAGTTGGTTTTTCATGGTTTTTTTTGAAAAAGGAGGAGCTAATGACCCATCCAATTAAACTTTTTTGCATTCCGCATGCTGGAGGATTGTCAAGTATTTATAGTGAATGGAGTAACTCAGTTGGACCAGAAATTGAACTAATACCTGTTGAACTAGCAGGAAGAGGCTCTAGATTTTCTGAAAATCCCTACAAAACAATAAATCAGGCTATAGATGATATTACAGAATTAATATTAAGAAAATGTGATAATAAGTGCTATGCGATTTACGGCCATAGTATGGGTGCATATATATCGTATGAAGTAATACTTAAATTAATGAAGGTTACAGATAATCTTCCTCAGCATTTATTTGTATCTGGAAAAGGCGCACCTTATTTAACTAAGGAAACATTTATAAGCGGTCTTCCTGATAAACAAGTTATTCAATGGTTAAACAAATTAGGGGGAATTCCCAAGGAACTTATCGAGAATTACGAACTAATGAAACTATTTCTTCCAGTAATAAGGAATGATTATAAACTAATAGAAAGTTACAACCACAACATCAAAAAAAAATTATCAAATGTTACGTTAACTGTTTTAACGGGCAAGTTTGACGAATCAATAACTATAGGAGAAGTTGAAGGGTGGAAAGAATATTCAGCAAAGGAGGTTGATGTATACCAGATTAGCGGAGGGCATTTTTTTATTAATGAATCCGTTACAGAAGTTATATCAATTATTAAAGATAAATTATTGGTTTAAGTTTAGTATGGAGGTTTTTAACGTGAAAAAATACTTTTGGGCTCCTCATGTTCACTGGAGAAATGAAAATAACCATATTATTATTAATGATTTTCAATTTAGAGGGAAAGTAGTTGAACTTTTTCCTGATATTTATTTTCATTTTCAAAAAGGCATTTCTTTAAGCGAAATATATGTTATTTTTAAAGACTTTAATCCAAAGATTTTAAAAATGTTTCTAAAAGATTTAATACGTAATAGAGTTTTAGTTTGCAATGTAAGCACACCGACAGAGCTTTTCGAAACGCAAAACAAATTTGTTTATCAAGAATATGACGATGAGTTTTTTTTATACAAAGAAAATATAGAATCTTATAAGAAGAAACAATTAACTAGGTTTATGTCAAAGAATACTCTTCAATCAATTGATTTGGAGGAATGCTCAGATTTGCCCTCTTTAGTTCAAAATAGAAAAAGTACTAGGAATTTTGATACTAGTAAAATGATGAATTTTTCTAAGTTTAGTCGGTTGTTAAATGTCTTTAAACAGTCTCCAATTCAAGAGGGTATTAAATATTTCTACCCAAGTGCAGGAGGACTGTATCCTGTCAACATATATTTGTATATTAAAGATGGGAGAGTCGAAAATCTTGAGGAAGGGATATATTTTTATAATCCTCACAGCCACTCTATCAATTTACTTAATAGAGTAAAACTGGCTGAAAAAAAATATCATTATTTTATAAACCACAGTGCATTTAATACTTCGAATTTCTCTATCTTTTTCACCCTTGATTGTGATGTAATCATGCCCAAATATAAGGGTGCGGGGTATTACTATGGTATTCTTGAATGTGGTGTTATGTCAGCTACATTGGCTAATATAGCAGAATATTTTGATGTTGGATCGTGCTCCATAGGAGAAATAGACTTCGATAAAATTAAAGATGAATTTAATTTGAATAGCAATGAAATCTATTTACATTCGGTAGAGGTAGGACTAAAGAATAAGGAGGTAAATCATTGATTAATAACACGCTAGTAACGAGTAATAAATTTAAAGAGATTTCTAACTTTATAATAAAAAAAATTCGTGAATTAAGTAAAGATGATTCAGTTGATTTAAGAACTAATATTTTTGATTATCAAATATCTTCTATTAATATATTAAAATTACTTGGAGCCATTGAAGATACATATAATATAAATATTGAATTTTATGATTATATTGACAACCCAGATGTACTGTCATTTTGTCAAGTTGTTTATGAAAAGTTTCAGTTATTAGATAATAAAAAAGAGTATAATATATTACATTTATTAAGCGATGAAGAAAATGCCTATAAAGAATTTGATCTTACAAATGTTCAAGTTGCTTATTTATCTGGAAGAGACAAGCAATTTGAACTGGGGGGAACTTCCACCCATGCTTTTGTAGAATTTGAGGCTGAACTAGATATTGAAAAATTCAATAAAAGTGTACAAGCTGTGATAGAGCGTCAACACATGCTACGTGCAGTTTTTTTATCAAATGGTAAGCAAAAAATACTTGAACACGTACCGAATTATAAATTAGCTATTCAAGATGTGAGTTATCTTAAAAAATCAGACCAAGAAGACAAAATATTAGAAGCAAGAAAAGTAACTAACGAACGAATCTTCGATCCATACCAATGGCCATTGTTTGAATTTAAAGCTTTAAAAATCAGTGATAAACTATATAGAATATTCTTTGATATCGATATGTTAATAGCAGATGGAGCTAGTATCCAGCTTTTATTTAAAGAGATATCTGAATTGTACAATGGAAAGATTCAAGAGCCTTTAGAAGTATCCTATAGAGATTATATGTTAGCTTATAACAAATTAAAGGGAAATCATAAATATCAGGATGACAAGGAATATTGGTTAAATAAACTTAAAAGTTTTCCTTCAACACCAGCTCTGCCAGTAAAAGTAGATTTAGCATGTATAAAAAAACCTACTTTTAAAAGAAAGAAAAAAATTATTGAGAAAAGAAATTGGAATCAATTTGTGAATTTATGCTCTCGGAAGAATATTAGGCCTAGTATACTACTTTTGTCTATTTATTCAAAAGTGTTGTCTAAATGGAGTAATCAGCAAAATATTGCGTTAAACACTACATTATTTAAAAGAAGACCTTTGCATAAGCAGATTAATAACGTTATAGGCGATTTTACAGAAATTATGATATTTGATGTATGCTTCAATAATTTAAATCATTTTTGGGAAGAAGTAAAAAATATTCAGGATAACTTCTTTAAATGCTTATCACATAATGATTTTGATGGAATAGAGTTTACCAGAGAATACTGTGAATTTAATGATATAGATAGAAGGAAAGCTGTTTTTCCGATTGTTTTTACAAGTATGTTATTTGAAAATGAATTAAACTATTTAGATTCTCTAGGAGTTTTTATAGAGAGTATCAGCCAGACATCACAAGTTTATCT
>NZ_ML064918.1:0-49936 GCF_003676355.1 Bacillus sp. L75 | reverse complement strand
CCAGATCAAGATGGGTGACATATGCGATAGGTACAGTAGTTACCTCTGTGGTAGGCACAAAGGGAGCCGGTTCTCTTACAAAAGCTGACGTAGCAGGAAAAGTCACCTCTAAAGTCAATAAAGCAGGCCAAAAACTGAAAGATGTCTCAATTGCTGATTTATTGCCTTATAATCCCCGTTACGATGTTGTTCCGGCTGGAGGAGTTCCTTATAATGTAGTTAACAGTGAAAATTTAAAGGATCGGTTACTTAGATTAATTGAATCAGCAAATCCTAGAACGGTATTACCAAGGAATAAAGGTCGATGGGAAGGCGCACCTGGTGACGGAAAATGGTATTCCGACATACCTGAAGTAAAAGCAGCGACTAAGGGAGAACCGATTACTTTTAAAAATGGACGTCCTGATTTTACTCCATGGACTGTTGCAAACATTAAGTTTAAGTCTGGTGAATTAAATGGAACGAAAAAAGATTTTAGGCTTGTTTATAAAAAAATTAAAGAGATCAAGGGTTTTAAATCTCAAGCGCAGGCGAAAAAATGGCTGTCACAACAGGGACTTACCCCACACCATTTGGATAGTGTCACAATACAACTAGTGCCTAGTGTGATTAATAACAAAATACCTCATATTGGAGGAGCTTCTGATTTAAGGGGAGGGTATTAGAATGAGTTTCAATAAAATTGAACAAAAGTTAAAAGAATTTACGATAGATACTGAAACAGAATCCAACATTAATACAAACGAGCAGCTCAAAGAAATTGAAAGAAATATAGGTAATCAATTGCCTTCCGACTATAAGGATTTTTTGAAGGGATATGGAGGCTGTTATTTAGAAAGTAAAAAAACAACAGATGAAGTTGAGTACGACGTTTGCTATAAACCTATAGAGAAAGATCCTTGGATGGGTAAGGAAGATGATACACAATTACTAGAGAGCTTCTATGGTTTAGCTAACGATCATAACAGTCTCCAAGAAGCAATCAATACTTATTCTGATCGCTTTCCTAGGAATATTATTCCTATAGCAAGCTCGGCAGGTGGTAATGAAATATGTATGGACATCGACAATGAAAAAGTTTTGTTTTGGGATCACGAATTAAGTCAGCCTGATAAAGACTTTTTCCTAATTGCCAATTCGTTTGAGGAGTTTATCCTAAGTTTAGTAGACGAACCAATTGAAACGGATGATAGTGACAGTGATGTGGAAATTGAGATTTTAGACAATGACTTTGGAAAATTGCTCTTTGGTAAGGACAATTAGCTTTTATTTTTAGGAAAAGTATTGCAAAGTTAAGCTCTCAGAAAGAGAGCTTTTTTATTTTCGATAGAAACTAATTATAAAAAGGGAGAGAGGTTATGGATTCGTACCAAATAAAGAAATTAAAACCCGAAGAATACAATAAGTGTAATAATATTTGGGACATGGAAAAGAAAATGGCTAAGGTGTTTTATGACGAATTAGTAAGCGGCAACAGAATTACTTTTATTTACTCAGTGAATGACGAGTTTATAGGAGAAGGATTGTTAGTTTTTCAAAACAATGACCCGGATTATACCATTCCGGATAAACGCATTTATCTATCTCGTATGATTGTTAAAGAAGGATATCGAAATCGTGGGATAGGTGGCATTATTGTTGATTATTTGATTGATTATGCTAAACAACTAGGATATGAGTTTGACAGGTGGTCACAAATCATAAAATAAAAAGCCCACTCATATGAGTAGGGCTAAATTAATTAATTTTTTAACCTCCGACTGGCCTTTCAGCTATCTGGATGTTAGATGGTGAATCTGTACTCAATTGCGTTAAAGCTACCCCACTTAAAATTACAGTTAAAATAGATACGCAAAGCACAATTTTTTTCATAAGATTCCCTCCACCTGATTCATTTTCTGTTCAGCCCAAATTTTTTCATTGAAAAAGCTTGTTGCTTCTTCAAAAGCACCTATTGATTCAAACCTTTTTGCAGCTATGTAGGACAATTCATCTACACTTTCAAGGTCATTTTGTTGTTTTAAAAACTCAATATAACGGATGCAATTATTGAAGTTGTTTTTTAATTCACCGCAATATAGGTTGAATAGGATGCTAATTTTGGCTTCGTATATCTTATTCTCCATTAATATGAGTCTTTCCTGTGCTTTATTGTAAAAATTAATGGCTTTCATTTTTTCGTCAATTTTAAATAGTTCCTTAATCATCATGAATAAAGAATTTATATAATAATTTGAATTCATCCAAGATTCATTTTCAATAGCTTTTTCGAGAGATTTAATGCACTTATCAGGTTTGTCCCAATCAGAATACACGATACTAAGGTTGTGATATAACTGAGCTTCCAAATATTCATCCTGTGTTTCTTGTGCAATGTCTATTGCTTCTAAATAATATGTTTCTGACTCTTCAAACCGTTTCATATCGGAATAGTTTGCAGCCGCAATCATTGTTGAAGTTGCCAGTTTGCATTTATAGTCAGGGTGTCGCTTATATATTGCAATTGCATTCTTGATATAGTGTTGTGCCACAATGCTTTGTTTAACAAGAGTGTATAAGTAGGAGACCTTGGAGTAGAATTCAGCTGCTTCAATTTCATCCGGAATTTCTGCAAGCTTTTTCTCCGCTAATCCATATAAGTTAATTGCTCGATCATAATTTTTGTTGTATGCCTCGTACATTGCTTCGAATAAATAAAAGTTATATTCCAATTTATCGTTCGTTCTTTTTATGAAATTTTCATTCTCTTCAGTGAAACAAGTGTGCTTTTGTAAAGGCTCTCCGCGTGAAGAGTGTAGCAACATTTTGTGTCTTTCTTCTAATAAACTGTAATATGCAAGAACTTCTTGATCCTCTTCCATATCATCGAACAGGCTTTTAATCTCTGAGTAATATTTTATTGACTCATGTACCTTTTGTTTCTTTATAGCAATGTACCAATCATTCAGTGTAGTAGCAACAACTTCTGAAGCGATCTTGCTCATCCAAACCCCTCTTTCTGAAAATTTCAAAAATCCCTCGGGAATAATCATAACATAGTCATTGAAAAAATTGTAAAAGGATGTAGAGATTTAGGGATTTTCCAATTTGAAAAAACGAAAAAAATACCCTCCTCGTTAGAGAAGGGTACGTGTTTAGTTTGCTGTTGCTTTTAGTGAGGCAAGCCATTCATCTAATGTTCCTGAGAAACCTTGTTGAACGCTAATTCATATGCTGATTTTCCATCTTTACCGGCGGCACCAATAGCTCCTTTAGCTCCAGTACTGCCTTTTTCACCTTTTAATGAAGCTAACCATTCAAAAGTGATGAATATTCAAGGCGGGAGTAAGGGAAATTAACAAAAAAATGTGAGGGAATGTAGATGAAACGATTTATCTTGGTTATACCGTTATTGGTTGCTGTTATTGCCTCTCCAACTCAAATGAAAGCAAGTCCAATGCCTTGTAGTGCAGTACTCGAACCGGTAAATCAAAAACTGAAAAATGCGAAGGGTGCGGCACTAATCTATAAAGTGCAGTTATACCCGCCAAGTGCTGCGAGAACGAATATGAGTATTCTTGCTGTCCATCTTCCTCAACCATCTTCTTATGGAAGCTACGACGGTTATGAAGGATTTGCCTCCAAAACAGGAGAGGTCAGTTGGCGATTTAAACTATATCCGACTCCCGAGGAAGAGAGCCCTAATTGGGCTGGAAGGGTTGATTCCATATCAGCTGAAATGACAAATGTTAAAGTGCAAGTGCGCCTTTCAAATTCTAAGACGCAAAAGTTGGGGCCAAGTGTATTAACAAACAATATTCAATCTTGCTATTAGAAATGTAGAGTTCTTATCAAAGAGAGCAATGCGACTGGATCTTTTGTAAATTGTCAAAAAGGTAATTGATCGAGAAATTCTGGTGAAAAATGAAGAAGAGTCCATTAAGATGGAATGTCTGGAGTCAATTCATCATTTGATAGAAGAGAGCCGGCAAAAATCGATATTGCGTTTGATTTTGTACATAGAAAGACGGCATAAAAAGAAATGGTTAGCTAAAAAAAGGCAAAGAGTCAACGCTCTTTACCATCAGGTGTTTTCCTTAAGCGGTCTGCAATATGCTTAATTAAATTCAGCGCAGCAGTCACTAATCCAATAACTAAAACAATTTCAAGTAAGAGGATAAATCCAAAATTTAAACCGCGACTTTCAAAGTAATCATCGGTAAAAAAGAGCAATTGATAAATTCCAAGCATTAGCACAATAAAGGAAGTGCCTATAATCGCCAGAGACTTTTTAGAGAACTCCTTAGTATGGTTGAAATTATAAACCAATAAGAACAAAAATAGACAAGCCATGGCGATCTTATGAGTCAATGAATCACTTGCTGAGAACCCTTGCACAAGTAAGGAGATAATTAATCCGGTCATTCCGATTATTTTGTTCAATATATCACCTGCTTTGTATAAGTATGACCTTAGATGTCAGCTTACCAATTAAAGGTGATATTCTCAACATAATGCAGTTTAAACTTAACTTAAAATCGTAATTTTAAGAACAAATTTAGAGTGGATCATGACATGCTGTTTATTATGCTGTAAACAAACGCAACAATAAATAATGGATAAGAGATAATAGCAATTAGTTTTGAAGATTTGCTCTTTTTTTCAAATGTGTATATTAGTGCAAATCCTAAAAAGAATATTGTGACAAACCAAGAAGAATAGGACGGGTACAATGCAATAAGTAAGACAATAAGAGTGGATAACGCAAAAGAAGAGTTTAGCGTTATTTTCTGATCGTTTTTCAAATAAACCGCCTCCTTACACATATTCCCCCCATATAAAAACACTTAAACATTATATTAAGTCAGCATGATTAAATGATAAACATTTTAAGTAAAGAACAAGATAAAGCAATCCGGCATTTCAAGACAAGCTGAACATGTCTGAAAAACTGTACATATCCTTAGTTAATGTAAACTGCTTATAGATAAGCAAAATGATTAAGCGGAAAGGCTGTATAGACTTATAGGACCTTATATAAACATTAGATCGCTTAAAGAAGGTGATGTGGTTGATCAGCCAATTGAATATTTCATGATGCAATTGTGCGGTTCTATAATGGTGAAGACCTCGCCGTGTTCCATTTGTCTAGGGGGGGAATTTGTTTAAATTCATAAACATGAGGCGTTTTAGTCTGTCATTTCCTAAAACAGTGTTTTATTCTTGTTACAAATATGCAAGAAGGGCGGTTTGAACTTGTATAGAGTGTTTATAATGCTGTTAATTTTGTTATGTATAACATTAGGGTGTCAAAATCAACATAACAAACATTTTATGGAGGCTGAGCAAACTATGGTCGGCTATGTCATTTTAAAAAGAGAGAATCAAGCAATTCTCATACCTAATGAAAAAGCTGATGTTAAAGACTATGAAAATCTTAGTGAAAAAGAGATTATTGAAAAGTATAGATCGGATATAGTATTACTGGGACTTAGTCAACTTAACAATAAAGATGACTTGAGCAAAGGACAAAAAATTCGTATTTGGTATAAAAAATTAAATGAATCTTCACCTCCAAAAACAAACATCTCAAAGTTTGAAAGTATTTAGTACATATTCTGTAATTCCTAGGAATACCGCTGAAAAAACTGAAGCGGCATATTGAACAGAAATAATGTCTTCAAACCTTACCTCATTCGCGGTGGCTTAATCCTGCCCCAAGATTTATTTGACGATTGTTGACTCAGGTGCAGAGAAGGCACATGCCAAGAACACATTTTTGAATTACTGGGCACCTTGAATAAAACCAGCATTCCCGTATTCATATGCGAAGAGATCGGTCTGAACGCTGGATAAGTTAACCATACATTTGAACAAGCTTGCCAGGCTTTGATAAAGAAAGAACAGTCAAGAGACGAACCATTACATACATATAATACTCCTGTGAAAGCGGGGGTGTAGTTTTGGAACCTTACCAACGTTATGAGGAATTAAAGAAGAAAACAATAAAGGTTGTCCATAAAGATAATTACAGTATCCGCTATATAGATCAGGATGAAGCGAGTAATGACTTAGATGAATTTTATAAACAATTTGCTCAGCATTTATTGGAGGCTGCTTTGGAAAGGAGTGCAGAGTAAGCTTCTTTTTTTGATTTGTTTGTAGTAAGTATCTTAATAAACGGCTTTATCGGTACTGATATTAATCACATGCGTCACCTCTTGCAGCAAAGCGGCTTCGGCGACATTTTGTCCGCCGATAAGGTTGGTTTGAATGGCTTCAAAGGGATTATCCTCACATGTCGGAACCTGCTTCAGCGCAGCTGTGTGAAAGACAATATCAACACCTTTCATCACTTGGTTGACTCTTCTGTAGTCACGAACATCGCCGAGCACAAACGACAGTCTTTGTTCATCCGCGTATTTTTGTTTCATCACATATTGTTTGCTGTCATCTTTGCTGAACACAATGACTTCTTTAGGGGTTAAGAGCAAAAGGCGTTTTACTATTTGGCTTCCGATTGATCCTGTCCCGCCTGTGACGAGAACAGTTTTATCGTGAAAAAACGGTTGTAGCTCTACTGCTTGCTGTTTAGGCATGGCTTATCCTCCAACTCTCGTTTCTCTACCATGCATCATATGTTGAACAATTTCAGCGAGTTAATGAAAGAAACCAATAAATCAAAAATTAGAGAAAAACATTAATCTGATGCGCTTTTATATCGCTTTACCTGGTTAATAGAATAGAAATCACAAATAAAACATTGTACTAAATGTTCATTTTAAATATTTGCTCATGTCAATTCTTTCTCTTCATAAATTCTCACATGCGGACAATCTTCACAAAAACTTAACACTGAACTTCCTGTATGTATTTTACAATTAAAGTACACTTTCATAAAAGGAGGAAGGAAAATGAATCATTCAAAAACACTTTTGTTAACCGCGGCAGCCGGATTGATGCTCACATGCGGTGCGGTTTCTTCCCAGGCCAAGCATAAGCTGTCTGATCCTTATCATTTTACCGTGAATGCGGCGGCGGAAACGGAACCGGTTGATACAGCAGGTGATGCAGCTGATGATCCTGCGATTTGGCTGGACCCCAAGAATCCTCAGAACAGCAAATTGATCACAACCAATAAAAAATCAGGCTTAGTCGTGTACAGCCTAGAGGGAAAGATGCTTCATTCCTATCCTACCGGGAAGCTGAACAATGTTGATATCCGCTATGATTTTCCGTTGAACGGAAAAAAAGTCGATATTGCGGCGGCATCCAATCGGTCTGAAGGAAAGAATACCATTGAGATTTACGCCATTGACGGGAAAAACGGCACATTACAAAGCATTACGAACCCAGACCGCCCGATTGCATCAGCAATTGATGAAGTATACGGTTTCAGCTTGTACCACAGTCAAAAAACAGGAAAATATTACGCGATGGTGACAGGGAAAGAAGGCGAATTTGAACAATACGAATTAAATGCGGATAAAAATGGATACATATCCGGCAAAAAGGTAAGGGCGTTTAAAATGAATTCTCAGACAGAAGGGATGGCAGCAGATGACGAATACGGCAGTCTTTATTTCGCAGAAGAAGATGAGGCCATCTGGAAGTTCAGCGCTGAGCCGGACGGCGGCAGTAACGGAACGGTGATCGATCGTGCCGACGGCAGGCATTTAACTCCTGATATTGAAGGACTGACGATTTACTACGCTGCTGACGGGAAAGGTTATCTGCTTGCCTCAAGCCAGGGTAACAGCAGCTACGCGATTTATGAAAGACAGGGACAGAACAAATATGTTGCGGACTTTCAGATAACAGACGGGCCTGAAACAGACGGCACAAGCGATACAGACGGAATTGACGTTCTGGGTTTCGGGCTGGGACCTGAATATCCGTTCGGCCTTTTTGTCGCACAGGACGGAGAAAATATAGATCACGGCCAAAAGGCCAATCAAAATTTTAAAATGGTGCCCTGGGAAAGAATCGCTGATAAAATCGGCTTTCACCCGCAGGTCAATAAACAGGTTGACCCGAGAAAACTGACTGACAGAAGCGGAAAATAAACATGAAAAAAGCAGCTTATCCAAGCTGCTTTTTGATGTGAAGAGCGTTTCATGAGAAAGTCTTGGAACGGATAGCCGCAAGCACAGCCGGAAGCTGGTCATACGTGTACGCCGGTACTGTCTCTCGGTAATTAAGCGCCGCGATTTGTTTACGTTCACCCGGGTTTGTCATATAAAAATGGATCTTATCCGCAAAATCCGCAAGTCCGCTGTAAGAAACAAAGGATGAAAACGGGGGCGCGGGAGAAAGGTCTGTCAGCTGAAAGGCCTGACAAGCCGCAATGTCTAAGCTTCTCGTATTTAAACTGATATTTCCGATGCCGCGTCCGTTCTGATTGAGCGCAAACCGATAAGAACGGTGAGGGTTTAAGACCACGTCTGCGCTGTTGTAATATAATGCGGCACGTTCGGGTGCAATCCATTCATCCATTACGAGCACATTTTGCTGCCTGGCGATTTTTTTAGGCAGATGTCTGCGCCATCCCTTCCCGATGATACGAAGCGTATACGGAAGCTTCGCCGCTGCTTTCACCAGTTCAACGCGGTTCGGGTACGGGTATCCGATCAGAAGCAGATTTGTGTGAAGAGAAGCTTCAGCAGGTTGTTTCTTAAAAAGCCGCTGATTAACGGGGATCGGGACATAATATACGTGCTGTAAGCCCATTTGCCGGTAAGCATCAAGCGCGTTTTGTTCTATCGTTAAAACGGCATCGGCAAGCGGGGCGATTGTCATGCTCACATCGAAATAAAAAGGATCCTCCGTCATCCATAGATAAACGGGAATCTGTTCTGTCTTCAGCCATTGAAGCCATTCAGACGGAATACGGTCTCCCGTCATCATCAGACTGATGTCTGGTTTGAATGCCCGTATACTGCGGATGGTATCTTCCTCAAACTCAGAAACAGAAAAAAAGCGGACGGAAGACTGTAAAAAGCCTTCCTCAATCCAGCGGTCAAAATACGTGTATATGCCTTTATATCCTGAACGGATATATAAAACGTTCATATGCTGTTACGAAGTGAACGTGACACTTTCAACTTTGTCGACGTCAAGCAATGTTGTAGCAGAGCCTGCCGGTGTAACGGAATTTTCCTGCGTAACAAAAACGATTCCGTGAATTTCGTCAAAGGCAACAAATTGAACCGGGCCGATCATGTCTCCTGAATCCATCACAATGCTGATGACAGTGCCGGGCTGAATTCTTGCAAAAATCCATCTCGCAGCTAATGAAATACCGCTTCCCAATACAGATTGTGCGCTGAGACTGTCTTTCGCCGCTGCTTCATCTACTTTTGCATCAATTGCCGATTCCAATAATTCTTTTACTTTGTTTTCCACATTATCTCCTCCATCTGTACCGCCAGATAAAGCGCTGTTGTCAAATACAGGGGCTAAAAGAGTTTTCAATAACTCCTTTTTAAGCTCCAAACGATCCTCGCTCATGCGGACATACACCTCCTTTAACAATTTCAACCTCACGTTTATTCATATTCCTGATTGAAGAGATTGGTATAAGTCGAATGCCGTTTTGCTTGTGTTTTTTTCAATATTTAATCAAACAGCTGAATTTTCGAATCAGGCTTTGTTTGCCTATGCGGTTTGTAAGAGTATGACATACGTTGTATAGATTAAAAAATGAAGGAGAGGAATATTTTGGATTCGGAAGAAACTGTAAAACACGGGGGTTTTGAGGAGGAATTTCAGCTCGTACTGCTTCTTCTTCTTTTGTTATCCCGTCAGCCGTCCGGAGATCATTCAGATTTGCGGCGTCAGCTTGTAATGGCAAAAGAGCTTGGGGTTCCTGTATCACGCGTCAATCTGATTAACGGCAGCACACTGCAAAACGTAATTGTCAAAGAAGTGCTGTCAGATTTGGCCGTTTTTCAAAATCCGCTCAATCATACGAGATCAAACGTCGCGATTTCAAGCATCGTCAGCTGGGGTGCTTTTTAATAACGGATATCAGGCTCTGTCTCTTTCGGAGCCGTTTTTTATGTTTTTACAGAAGGGGTGATGGGATGGAAAAGAAGATCTCAATTATCTTAACGAGTTACAACAAACCGGATCTTGTGAAACAGGCGATTGAAAGTGTTTTGCATCAGACCTACAGCAATTGGGAGCTGTTTGTAATGGATGATCATTCAAATGAAGAAACCTCGGCTGCCATCAGTACGTATATAAAAGATCCTCGCATATATTATGACAACAGTTTTATCAATCCTGCCGAACGGCTGAAGTCCACCCGGTATGCCGTTTTGATTAATGATGCGCTTTCACGGGCTAAAGGTGAATACATCACTTATTTGACAGACGACACCGTATTTCATCCGGATAGGCTCAGCCGCATGGCGGAAGCGCTTAATCAATACAGCGAGTTTGATGCCGTCTATTCCAGCCAGAAGGTGATACATGTAAACGGGCGCGGAACAGAACAATTCCACTTCTATCGTTATGCTGAAGAGGTGCTAGATCAGGCCGCTTTTCTCGTTGATCACTGTTCAGTGATGCACCGGAGATCATTGCTTGAGCGTGTGAAAGAGAAGTTCGGCAGCTTTTGGGACGAAGATGTTATGCATTGGAATCACGGAGACTCTGTTTTTTGGAGCAGGCTCAACACATTTACATCATTTCTGCCGATAAAAGAAGTGTTGGATACGACCTATAAAACACCCCACTCATTTCAGAACACGTATCAATCGCTTCCGTCTGTCCTGATCGACGGATCCTTTGTAAAGGGGACGGATCAGAAAGTATATCAGCTTGACCGAAATAAAAGGAAGCCTGTAAACGAGCGCTGGCATACGTTATATGAAGGCCGAACCGTCGTCATTCCGGATCCGTTTTTATTTCAATATGAGGAAGAGAACTCCGTCAGTATTCCGAATTTTCAGCTCGTCAGGGATCAGTTTCATGTTTATTTTATAGAAGACGGGGAGAAAAGAATGGTTGATCATAGCGCATTTCGCTTTTACCGATTTAAACGGCATGACATCCCGGCTTTAGAGCGGGGCGAAATACAATCGCTTCCGGACGGTCCGCCGATCAGCCGGGGGACATCGGGCTGTATTCAACATCTGCCCGGGAGAATGCTGTTTCGCATTGAACGGGAATTTTATGTTTATTTGAGAGGGGTTCTCCATCCGATCAGTCATGACGTAGCGAAACGCTTTTTTGCGAATCAGAAGGCGATACCCATTTCCTTTCAGCAAATTAAACAATTACCAATTGGAATGCCGTTCTATCCGGTGTACGATGAAATTATGAGAAATCTCAATATAACAAAAGGTTGAGAGATGCAGTTGGATGTGTAAGGAAAAGGAGAGCTTTTATGACCGATCAATTTGATAAAACCGAGAAGCAGTATATAGAGCTTACTTCCGGCATTCAGAGGTTCGAGCATTTCAGTGTATATACGGACCCTTTTTTGCCGCAGATTTTTTCGCATAACTTTGTTCAGCTGCACCGTACATTTCCGTTAGACAAACTGCTGCCGTTTTTTTCGTCCGTTCCGGGCTTGCTTCAAGCCAATTATATTCATGTGAAAGCGGCTCCGGAGCACGCGTTTCCGCTTCTTCTGAAACAAAATCTCGTAAAGCAGGGCTGCGTAGTGGAAGATGAGCTGTTTTTTGCAAGGAAACTGGAAAATAGGGACCTGCAGGCCGGACACCCGCTCACTGCTTGGGGGACGGAAAAAAGCCTCGCCGACGGGTCGTCTATTATGAACATCTATGATGCCCTTTACATTGGCGAGGCGGCGGCCGAACAAAAGCTTGAGCGGAAATATCCTTTGTATAAGGACGGAACGGTTATGCTTGTCGTGTGCTACAGCGACGCCTCGCAAACGATTCCGATCGGCTGCGGAGAGCTTTTCATCAACAAAGCAGATAAAACCGCAAAAATAGAAGAAGTCGCAATTCTGGATCAATTCCAACGAAAAGGCTACGGATCGATATTGATGAATGAGCTGATGGCGGCGGCAAAGCTGAACGGCATGGAAACCGTATACCTTGTGACGTCCGGGATGGACGGTGTAAACCGCTTTTATGAAAAACTCGGCTTCAAAAGATTTCGGCGCGTGCATACAATTTTTCATTATTTTCTTACATAGTTGGGCATTCGCATAAACCAATTGGGAGTTGGCCCGCATACAATGCCGTATATCGTAAGAAGAAAGGATGATTTGCGTATGTACGGATACGGATATGGCTACGGTTGCGGCAGTTTTGGCTATGGTTACGGGCACGGCGGCTGCGGAGGCGGAACCAGCACTTTTGTGCTGATCGTGGTATTGTTTATTTTATTAATCATCGTCGGTGCGGCTTTTATTTGTTAGACTGAAAAAAATCCTATAATGAAAATCAGCCTGCAGAGAACATCACTTTCTGCAGGCTTTTTGTTATTTCCATGCTGAAAAATCAGCTTGAAAAACATTTTAATACATACTACCTTTCTGGAGAAGGGGGCGAAAATGTGAACATAACGATTGAAGAATTACCTGAATCCAGAATTGCTTATTTCCGAAACATCGGAGAGTATGGCGGAAAGCAAAACAATGAACTGATGGAGTCATTTAAAAACTGGGCGCAATTGAATGGTCTGCTTGATCATTCTGTCATTTTAGGAATTCCGCAAGATCATCCGAATCGTACTCCTAAAGAGAAATGCCGCTATGATGTTTGTCTTGTTATCAATCAAGACCATGTGCCTGAACCAGCCCGGATCGGTACATTTTCCGGAGGGAAGTACGCTGTTTTCTTGCTTGATCATACAAAAGAGGCAGTCAGTGGATTTTGGAACACTATTTTTTCTGAGATCGAAAAAAATAATTTATCAATCAGAGAGCAGCCCATTATCGAAAGGTATACTTTCCAAAAGGTGAATCATCATTTGTGTGAAATATTGATTCCCATACAGTAAAGAAGACGGGAATTTTCCGCCATCTGCTTATACTGATTCAGATCAAAAATGATGTGATAATGAGCTGAGCAAAGAATAAAATCAACAATAGGAATAGAATTTCCAGAACGCTTTTCAGGCTGTCGGGACATCTCCGGCAGCCTGTTTTACAGAAAGGTATTTTCTGCAAAAAACTTTCTGAAGGATAAGAATGCGGTTATTCATCTGTTCATACAATGAAGCAAATGGGTTTTCGAGGTGGAAAGATATGGGGAGCTATTTAATCAAACCGGAGCTTGACGGGAATTATCCGTCAGTCAGTCATGGAAAGGGATCATATGTGTATGATCAGGAGGGGAACAAGTATCTTGACGGAGCATCGGGGGCGGTCACTTGCAATATCGGCCACGGCACGGAGGATATTATACAAGCTTTAAAAGAGCAGCTTGACTCTGTTTCGTTTGTGTATCGCTCGCAATTCACCAGTACTCCGGCAGAAGAACTGGCTTTATTTCTGGCGGATCATCTGCCGGGCGGGCTGAATTGGTCATTTTTTGTAAACAGCGGCTCAGAGGCAGTCGAAACAGCGATGAAAATGGCCGTTCAATATTGGCAGGAAAAAGGGCAATACCAAAAATCCGTCTTTCTATCAAGATGGGGCAGTTACCACGGCATTACTTTGGGAGCGCTTTCATTATCGGGGTTCTACGAACGGAGATACCGCTTCACCCAGTTGCTCGAACGGTTTCCTGCCGTTTCAGCGCCTAATATGTATCGTTCAGAGCTGCAGGGAGAGGAATTTGTGAAAGCTGCGGCGGCTGAACTGGAAACGGCTGTTCAGCGGATCGGTTCCTCATTTATCGCGGGATTTGTCGCAGAACCGATTGTCGGAGCAGCCGGGGCGGCCATCACTCCGCCGGCAGGTTATTATGAAGCGCTTGAGGATGTCTGCCGCCGGCACGGTATTTTGTTTATCGCGGATGAAGTCATGACGGGGCTCGGGAGAACAGGACGGATGCTTGCTTCTGAGCATTGGGGGATCGCACCTGATATCGCGGTGCTCGGAAAAGGGTTAGGCGCCGGTTACGCTCCGATAGCGGCAGCCGTTGCGTCTGATGACATCATTGAAACGATCAAGCGGGGCTCCGGGGTCATTATGAGCGGACATACGTACAGTGCCAACCCATACTGTGCTAGAGCGGCGCTTGAAGTGCTTCGCTATGTTAAGAAACACGATCTGCTTCGGCAGTCAGAGGAGAAAGGCGTAATGCTGAAGCGGAAATTAGAAGAAATCAAAGAGCGCAGCGGGGTGATTGGGGATGTCCGCGGTAAAGGCCTCCTGATCGGGGTTGAATTCGTTAAGGATAAAACGACGAAGGACGTTTTTTCGAAAAAACAGGCCTTCACCGAAAAAATCATTAAAGCGGCAAAAAAACGGGGCCTGCTTATTTACCCTGCAAAGCCCGGTATTGACAGCGGAGAAGGAGACGCCGTCATCATCGCCCCGCCGTTCACGATTTCATATGCCGAGCTGGATGAGCTGTCAGATCTATTTTCACAGGCCGCAGAAGAAGTTGAAAAAATGATGAAGAAGGATTGAGCTGATATGTCTATTTTTCATAAAAAAATCGATATTCATGAAGCAATTGCCGATGTCAAGGACGAATCTGTCATCATGTTCGGCGGTTTTGGGGGAGTGGGTTCACCTCCGTCATTAATCGAAGCGATTTTGGAAAGCGGCGTTAAAGAGCTGACCGTCATCTGCAATGATGCCGGATTTCCGGAAATTGGCATCGGCCCGCTTATCGTTCATAAGCGGGTAAAAAGGCTGATCGCTTCCCATATCGGCTCAAATCCTGTCGCGGGCAGACAAATGACTGACGGAGCGCTTGAGGTGGAATTTTCGCCGCAAGGGACGCTTGCTGAACGGATTCGTGCAGGCGGAGCGGGGCTAGGCGGTATTTTAACTGATATCGGCATTAATAACGCAACCGTTTGTGAAAACAAAGAAACCGTAACGATTGACGGAAAGTCCTATTTAGTTGAAAAAGCGCTGACGGCTGATTTCGCTTTTGTGTCCGCACATACTGCTGATGAATTCGGGAATCTGACGTTTGACAAAACGGCGCGCAACATGAACCCTCTGATGGCTGCGGCGGCCGAAAGAACATTTGCTGAGGCGGCAGAGATTGTGCCTGCCGGCGAACTTGACAGCGAGCATATTGTAACGCCGGGCGTTTTCGTGGAGGGTGTCGTGCAAAGTGAAGGAGTGAAGTGGAAATGGGCTTGGGAATAGCGGAAAGAGAGAGTATCGCGAGGCGGGCCGCCAGTGAAGTTACCTCAGGTATGATTGTCAACCTGGGGATCGGCATTCCTTCTTTAGTGCCGAACTTTCTGCCCGCCGGCATGGAGGTAATGCTGCAGGCGGAAAACGGCGTCCTCGGGATCGGCGGCAGTCCGGAGCGCGGAGAGGAGGATGAGCTTTTATGCAATGCGGCCGGGTTTCCTGTCAGTACAGTTAAGGGTGCTTCCTATTTTGATTCAGCTCTGTCTTTTGCCATGATCAGAAAAGGGCTGATAGATATTACCATTTTAGGCGCGCTCCAAGTCAGCAGGACAGGTGATCTCGCCAATTGGCTCGTGCCGGGAAAAAAAGTGCCCGGAATGGGCGGGGCGATGGAGCTTGCCCAAGGCGCGAAAAAAGTAGTTGTCGTCATGAGCCACACCGATCAGAAAGGACGGCCGAAGCTGGTCGAAAGCTGTTCATTGCCGCTTACAGCAGCGGGCTGTGCAGATCTCATCATTACAGAGAAAGCCGTCATCAGCATAGATGATGGGGCTTTTGTTCTTGAGGAACTGCTGAATGGCACGACCATAGACGATGTCATTCAAACAACGGATGCCGAGATCAGATTGGGAGAATGTTTTCTTAAAAGGGGGCCTGTCCATGGATCAATTAGAAAAGAAAGTCACTGAGTGGGCGGAAGAAAACACAGCAAAAGCGGTAAGCTTGCTGAAACGGCTGATCGGGGAAAAAAGCACGTTCGGCCATGAATTTAACGCGCAGGCAGTCGTTTTAGAAAAACTGAGACAGTTTGACATGGATATTGATGTATGGGAGCCGAGTGTCAAACATTTGAAAGAGCATCCTTATTTCGTATCGGAACGCGAAGACTTCCATGAAAGCCCGAATATCACAGCTGTAAAGAAAGGGGCCGGGGGCGGAAGATCACTGATACTGAACGGACATATTGATGTTGTCCCGGAAGGAAATCCCGCCGCATGGACGTATGAACCGTTTACCGCTGTTGAAAAGGACGGCAAAGTTTACGGCCGCGGGTCAACGGATATGAAAGGCGGCAATACAGCTCTCTTGTTTGCGTTAGAAGCGCTTGAAGCCTGCGGGATTACATTAAAAGGAGATGTTCTGTTTCAAAGTGTCATAGATGAAGAGTGCGGCGGCGCGGGAACACTGGCGGCTGTTATGAGGGGCTACAAGGCTGACGGGGCGCTTATTCCCGAACCGACTAATTTAAAGCTGTTTGTTAAGCAGCAAGGGTCTATGTGGTTCCGCATTACGGTAAGGGGATTGTCCGCACACGGCGGCACCCGCTATGAAGGGGTGAGCGCCATTGAAAAAAGCCTGCATGTCATCACAGCCCTTAAAGAGCTTGAACACGTCCGCAACGCCCGTATCACAGACCCGCTTTATCGGGACGTTCCGATCCCGGTTCCCATTAATATCGGCACCGTCCAAGGGGGAACGTGGCCATCATCGGTAGCTGACCGTGTGGTGATAGAAGGCAGGTGCGGAATAGCTCCGGATGAAACGCCCGAAGCAGTAAAAGAAGAGCTCGCAAGCTGGCTGAAAGATTTGGAGTACCGGGATGAGTGGTTTAAACACCACCCGGCGGAAATAGAATGGTTTGGGGCTCAGTGGCTTCCGAATGATCTCCCGGATGAGCATCCGCTGATTTCCGCTCTGGAATCTTCTTTTGAGAAAATGAAAGGGGCAAAACCGGTTCGTGAAGCGTCCCCGTGGGGAACGGACGGAGGGCTTTTGCAGCACGCGGGACAGACGCCGGTCATCGTCTTCGGGCCGGGAGAAGTCAAAGCGGCGCATCAGGCGAATGAATACATTGAAATCCGGGCGTTAATCGATGCCGTCAAAATCATTTCTCTTTTTATCATGGAATGGTGCGGGGTGGCAGATGGGGGTGACGGAGCTGATAAAGGAACTGAGGGCTGAAAAGGGAGCGGCCGAGATTGATGCAGACCGTTTCAATGAGCGGCTCAGAGTCATTCGTTATGACGGACAGATCACGGCGCTTATTCCGGCCGTTTTGGCAGAAGCAAAGCAAGAAGGAGCCCAAAAGGTAATTTTCTTTGCCAAGCGCGGCGATGAGCCGGAATTTGTCAAGCATCTTTTTATTGTTGAGGGTGTCATAGACGGGTATTACAACGGGCATGAGGCTGTTGTGATGGTGCGCTATTTAGCAGAGGAACGGAGACGGTCAGATTCATATGTATCAGAAGATTCGACTGTTGACCGTTTATATGAGACACCGCGGCGGGGACTGACTCAGGCAGAAAGCGCGCTGATGTTCAGAAAAGCGGATGAAGATGATGCAGACCGCTTATCGCACTTATATAAACATGTTTTTCTTACCTATCCGACTCCTGTCTTTAATCCCCTTTATATTAAAAAAACAATGAGAGAAAACACCATCTATTATGCCGCATTCGATCAGGATCGTCTCATTGGGGCGGCAAGCGCAGATATCAATCCGGTATTGGGGCACGCTGAAATGACCGATTGCGCGGTTCTGTCAGATTACAGGGGGAACTCCGTAACGGCACACTTGTTTAAAGCGTTGGAGCAGGAACTCGCGGGCCGGGGAATCATCCATCTTTTTTCCTTGGCCCGTGCAGCGTCTTACGGGATGAATGCCGTTTTGTACCATGCGGGATACGGCTACAGAGGCAGGCTTGTGAACAACTGCCGCATTTCAGAAGGGCTCGAAAATATGAATATATGGTGCAAGACTTTACGTTTGGCCATTCATAAGGAGGAATTCGTTTGACAAACAAATGGTTTCAGCCGAAGCGTCATTGGAAGGAGATTGAATTGTGGAAAGATGTGCCGGAAGACAAGTGGAATGATTGGCTGTGGCAGCTCACCCATACTGTAAGAACCGTCGATGACCTGAAAAAAGTCATTCATTTGACCGAAGAGGAAGAAGAAGGCGTCAGGATGTCTGTAAAAACCATTCCCCTGAACATTACGCCTTATTATGCTTCTTTAATGGATCCCGATAACCCGAGATGTCCGATCCGCATGCAGTCCGTGCCGCTGTCAGAAGAAATGCACAAAACGAAATATGACCTTGAAGATCCGCTGTTTGAAGATGAAGATTCACCGGTTCCCGGTCTTACGCACCGCTATCCCGACCGCGTTCTTTTTCTGGTGACAAATCAATGCTCGATGTATTGCCGATATTGCACCAGAAGGCGTTTTTCCGGACAGATCGGAATGGGGGTGCCGAAAAAACAGCTCGATGCGGCAATCGCTTACATCCGGGAAACGCCGGAAATCCGTGACTGCCTGATTTCCGGCGGAGACGGGCTTTTAATCAACGATCAGATTCTGGAATATATTTTGAAAAACCTGCGTGACATTCCCCATCTTGAAATTATCCGGATCGGAACGAGAGCGCCCGTTGTATTTCCGCAGCGGATAACGGATAACCTTTGTGAGATTTTGAAAAAATATCATCCGGTCTGGCTGAACACTCATTTTAATACGAGCATCGAACTGACGGAAGAATCGGTTGCGGCGTGTGAAAAGCTCGTTAACGCAGGTGTTCCGGTCGGTAACCAGGCCGTTATTTTAGCAGGCATTAACGATTCGGTGCCGATTATGAAAAAACTCATGCATGATTTAGTGAAAATCCGCGTGCGTCCGTATTATATTTATCAATGTGATTTGTCAGAGGGAATCGGCCATTTCAGAGCGCCTGTGTCAAAAGGGCTGGAAATCATTGAAGGACTGAGGGGCCACACAACGGGCTTTGCCGTGCCGACCTTTGTCGTCGACGCCCCGGGCGGAGGCGGTAAAATCGCCCTGCAGCCGAACTACTTGCTCTCCCAAAGTCCGGAGAAAGTTGTGATCAGAAACTTCGAAGGGGTGATTACATCTTATCCCGAGCCGGAAAACTATATCCCGAATCAAGCCGACGACTATTTTGAATCTGTTTTTCCTGGAACGATGGCCAAACGCGAGCCGGTCGGACTGAGCGCCATTTTCGCGGACAAAGAGGTTTCGTTCACACCGGAAAATGTATCGAGGATCGACAGGAGGAAAACGTTCACATCAAACCCTGATCATGAAACGCTGAAAGACCGCAGGGAAAAGAGAGATGAATTGAAAGAAAAGAAATTTATTGCACAGCAAAAGAAAGAGCAAAAAGCAGGATCGGAAGTCGGAGGTGAATCGCCGTGAAGCCATGCGAGTGGTGCGGCAATCAGAAGGCGTCAGCTTGTCAGGCGGCTGTGTACTGGGAGCTTCCTGACGGTACGAGGGCCATAGAAATTACAGAAACACCCGCATTCGCCTGTTCCTCCTGCAGCATGACTTATCAGGAGGAAGCGGTCATAGCGGAAATCGAAAATCAGCTTTTTTTAGTCAATGCAAAAAAATTACCGGAAACACTCACATATCAAGAGCTGATGGAGACAGAACGGATCTTGAAACGGAATTATTTTGACTTCTCCTAGTCTTCTTTTGTTGTAATTTCACACTTGAATTGTATAATAGTACAACAAAAGACAGTCATCAGGAGGGGAAACCCATGAAATCCTTTTATCACTATTTGATGAAATACAGGCATCCCAAGCCGCAGGACGCAATCAGCCAGTTTGCGAATCAGGCATACGAAGATCACGGCTTTCCGAAAACGTCAAGCGATTATCACGAGCTCAGTTCTTATTTAGAACTGAGCGCCGACTATTTAGAAACGATGGCGACATTTGATGAAGCTTGGGAAAAATATGAGACCGAGGTGCATCACGCCTGACGAAAAACCGCACATTGTGCGGTTTTTTTCTGTTGAAATCACTCGCTTATGAGGTGCCGTATGATCAAATCCCGCAACGCCGTCCGTTTGATCAGCTCGTAAACACATCTTCCTGAAGGCACGTATCATAAGGCAGTAGAATGTATAGCTGCAGAGTTCACCGGATCAGGCCTGCTGACGGCGGGGTCCCGGGTAAGGAGCCTCTTTTCACGGAGAAATAATCAAACATTTAAATGAAGTGAGGGGAATCAAATGATCCATTAGGTAAGACTGATGAGGCACTGACGTTTGGACGGAATAGGGGATTTTATGTGACAAGGTTGAAGCGGATTGAAGTTGTGCCTTGCAAATATGCAGCCGGAATTGGATCTCCCTACACCTTCGATGATGTGTTTCACGGCAAATCTTGAACATCACGGCGGTGATATTGTCAATATGCCTTCGGGCCGGGTGTTTACCTTTGCGTCATAGAGAAAAAACAAAAACTCATTCAAAATAGGCGCGTTTTGTCTCAGCACTGTTACTGCAGTCGATCGAGAGCGAAATGTCATCGGACGCTTCTGTTACGGTAAGTGAAAAAACGCACAAGCATGTTGCGGTTTTTGCCATTTTGAACAGGTGCAGAAATAGATATTTCCTGTGGTTTTCATGCCCATGCGAAATGATGGCGGCCGGCATACGATAGCGTATGACAGTCCGCGGCAAGGGGGAGACAGCATGAAGCCAGATAAACCGAAATTTCAAGTGGGAGACATCGTGGTCGTCGTGATGTACGGAACCGTCGGCACCATTACGAAGGTTCATCAAATTGATAAACATTATCTTTACGAAGTCAATCATAATGAAGTGCTTTATTTTGAATCGTCCATCCAGCTTTATAAAGATTATGAGGGCGTGATCGTCGATATGGAAAAATTGGATATTGAATATGAATTTCTGATCGGCGACGTAGTATATGTAAAGGACTACGGAAAGGAATTATTCCGTGTCATCGGCCACAGAACTGAAATATGGAGATATTTAGAGGATGGCTGGGAGGATATTATTTATGAGCTGACTCGGCTGAAAGACGGAGAGTGGCTTGAAACGGAGGAAGAGGATCTCACGCTGGTTCTGAGAAAATATGAAATGGATCAGTTTGTGCATCAGCTGCTGTTTGTCCACTATGTTGGGGAAGCATCTCATGAGATCGGCGAGGATACCGTCGCGTCTGCTCTTCTTCAGTTTGAAGGCGATGCTGATGATCCCGATACCCTGCATGTGCTGGCGGTATCGATTGTAGATGAGCTGCTTGATATTTATAACGATTATAAGATTCTTTATCATTTGTTCGGTGACGAAGAATATAAAGATATGATGAATTTTGTGCTGGAAAGCCTGCGGGAGCATTTCAGCTAGCCGGCAAAAAAACGGACGGTGACATATAAAAACCAGGGCAGACAGCCGGCAAAGATTACAAACGACATTCCTTTCAGCACTTTTTCCAATACGACATCAAATCCATCTCCGTCCAATAAAGCCATCATTTTCGTCATCATCTTTTCTCCCTCCGGGGCTTGTTTTTTAAAAGTATATGAGCGGACAAAACGTTTAGAACTTTCGGGTATAATTTGAACGGTTTTTTCATAAAACATAAAAAAGGAGGCGGTGTTTGCATGAAAGAAATAGATCTTGTGATTGACACAGAAGAAATAGCTGATTATTTTTACAGTCAGCTTGCTATGCGCGGGTACATACCGAGTGAAGAGGAAATCTTCGAAATAGCCGACATCACCTTTGATTATTTATTAGAAAAATGTATGATAGACGAAGAGCTTGATGAAGACTGAAACTGCGGAACCGAAGTGAAAAAGCTTCGGTTTTTTCAATCAGCTCGGGAGAATGAAACATGGGGGGAAAACGTTGTACAAGCCAGCAAGTCTTTTCGCATTGTTTATTCTGCTCGCAGCAGCGATCCGGATAGAAGCCGTCCGGGTTTTTGATGAGCGTGTCATAGAAGCGGCTGTCAGGATCAGGGCTGCCTGGCTGAATGAATTGATGTTATGGATAACGGAGCTCGGCACGACCGCGGTGCTTTTGCCGCTTCTTCTTTTGACAGGCGCGGCTCTGTATATGTACAAAAAAACGCCGGATGTTGTTTTTTTGCCGCTTCTCTTTCTCATTGAACGGATTGTAAACATAAAAATAAAAGAATTGATTGAAAGAGCCAGACCCGCTTTTGAACCGCTCGTCCATGAAACCTCATACAGTTTTCCGAGCGGCCACTCCATGAATTCGGCAGTGATGTACCCCGTCATCGCTTACTTTTTGATCAAGCATGTTCCGTTTTTCACGAAAAGAAAACGGGCCGTCACCGTCTTTACCGGGGTTCTCGTCATTCTGATCGGATTCAGCAGAATTTATTTGGGCGCGCATTTTCCGACGGATGTGCTTGCCGGATTCAGTCTCGGACTTTGCCTCGTTTCGCTTTTTGCGCTTCTTGACGAAAAGTATCACCCGTTTCGACAAAAATAGAGACAGGAAAAATGAGAAAAAACGCTAATACTATTAAGAAATAAGAGGGAGGGATCTTGATGCTGTTATCGCTGCCCGTGTTTAAAAAAAAGACTTGCGCCTATGATGTGACGATTTTTCAAACACCCCGCTACGGCGAGAAAAAGGGATACAGGGTCGTCTATCGGACAGAGCTGGCCGCTGACAATCATCAAGACGCACTGGAAAGGGCATTTTCTGTTTTTAATGTGCCTGATACGGTCCCAAACGACTATCAAGCCAGATTCATAGCGACCGGAGATGTCATACTCATAGACGAAGGAAGAAAAGGAAAGACGTATTACAGGCTTAACCCTGCGGGATGGAGCAAAATTAACCGGCTGCTCGTCCAGCCGAGGTAAGACGGGGCCGGCTGAATCTTCAGCCGGCTTCCGTATTGTCTGGGAAAGACTGTGTTAAGGCTTCCGTTTAGCGGCGGAATGCTCTTTTCCATGCGCTTCATCAGCTGCAATGACGTCTGAAACGGGCACGTGATTGTTCTTTTTCTGGCCGGTCACCCGGTTGCGCTGTTTTTTGCCCATTATGTTCACTCCTTTTTCTTTAGGCTTGTCATCCCGCATATTCTGCCCAAGATCGCCCTGATCATGCTGATGATTGTCTCTTACCGTTATTCAGTGTACAATGGGTGGGAGTTTGAATAGGCAGGAGGAAAAGGAAATGAGTGTACATATAAACGCTGAAAAAGGCCAAATTGCGGATACAGTGCTTTTGCCGGGAGATCCGCTCCGAGCGAAATTTATTGCGGAAACTTATCTTGAAAATGTGGAATGCTATAATGAAGTCAGAGGAATGTACGGATTTACGGGTACATATAACGGCAAAAAAGTATCAGTCCAAGGCACCGGCATGGGTGTTCCGTCTATCTCTATTTATGTGAATGAACTGATTCAAAGCTATGATGTTCAAAACTTAATCAGAGTCGGCTCATGCGGAGCCATCCGTAATGACGTGAAGGTGCGTGACGTGATTTTGGCTATGACGTCTTCAACTGATTCACAGATGAACCGTGTCGCCTTCGGCAGTGTAGATTATGCTCCTTGCGCAGACTTCGAACTGCTTCATAAAGCGTACCAGGAAGCGCAAAAAAACAATCTTCCCGTAGCGGTCGGAAGCGTATTCACCGCCGATCAGTTTTACAATGAAGACTCCCAAATCGAAAAGCTTGCCAGATACGGCGTTCTCGGCGTAGAGATGGAAACGACTGCTTTATATACGCTTGCCGCTAAATACGGCAAAAAAGCGCTGTCTATCCTGACTGTAAGCGATCACGTATTAACGGGAGAAGAAACAACGGCAGAAGAGCGTCAAACGACTTTTCATGATATGATTAAACTGGCGCTGCATACTGTATCGTAAACTTGAGATGAGGGTTATGCTGATTAAAGCAGCCCTCTTCTTTATGCATCGCCCTGATTCAAAAAAAGAAAGGTAAGTGTAAAATGAAGAAATCCACTAAATGGTTCTCGCTCGCTGCCGCTCTCAGCGTAACCGCAATCGTGGGAACCGGCTGCAGCATTTCAGGCGGCGACAGCCACAAGGACACAAAAACAGCAGCTGAAACAAAACAATCAGATGACACATCAAGCAAAAAAACAACGAAGGCAGAAAACAGCGATTTTGTATTGGAGAGCAAATATTTTAATGATATTAAAGAAGTGAACGGGCTTGAGACCATTCAAAACCCGACAAATACACTTGCGCTCGTGAATAAGACATACACGCTGCCGGGAGATTATAAACCGAATGATCTCGTGATCCCGAAAGTTGAATTTTCTTTTACTGAGAAAATCGAGAAACGATATATCCGCAAACCTGCCGCCGATGCTTTGGCGGAACTATTCAGCGCCGGGAAAAAAGAAGGTTATGACCTGGTTGCCGTTTCAGGATACCGCTCTTATGACAGACAGAAAGTTATTTTCGATAATGAAGTCAGTCTGAAAGGTGAAAAAAAGGCGAAAGAAGCCGTCGCATATCCAGGGCAAAGCGAACACCAGACGGGGCTTGCCATGGACATTTCCAGCAAAAGCAACGGATATGAGCTGAATGAAGCGTTCGGAAACACGGCGGACGGCAAATGGGTGAAAGACCATGCGTATGAATACGGCTTTATCATCCGCTATCCTAAAGGCAAAGAAAATGTCACAAAGTATGAGTATGAACCATGGCATTTACGCTATGTAGGCAAAAAAGCGGCAAAAGCCATCCATGACCATCAATTAACGCTTGAAGAATATTTTAATGAAGTAAAGAAAGTGTAATAAGAAGAAGCCCGCTTGAAAAATAGAAAGCGGGCTTTCTTTATTACCAGAAGAGTAAACCTCCAAGCGCAAATCCGGTAATGAAACCAAGGCCGATACCGTAGGCTGCTCCCCAGCCTCCCCAGCCTCCCCAATAGCCGAACCCGTATCCTCTGTGACGGCCGCCGACAGGGGCGATATACACTTTGCTGTTAGTCACCCGTACGATTCTTCCGACGTGGACTCTGCCGTTTCGTTCTGTAATTCTTGCTACTTTTCCCTGGTGCTGCCGGCAAAGATGATAATAGTTTTGCATCTTTTCTCCTCCTATCCAACCTATCTTTCTATGTCAGCTTATGATAGAGTGCGGTAAAAAGGTTGGACGAAAACAGGAGGACAATCGCCGTTTTACTTGTAAGCGACAAAAGCGCAGTGTCCCATATATTCACGGTACGTCTGCATAAGCTCGTAATGAGCCGTCAGCGTATCGTAGTGAACCGGCTGAATAACGGGCGATAAATCCATTTCTGTAGTCGGCTCCTGCGCATTGTTTTCATAGACAGCGGGAATGAAATCCGCGTTCTGAAAGCCTTGCTGAAGCAATCTCTGTTTCCATGCCGTTTCATCCTGCAATACGGTAAAACCGTAGAAGTCTTTTATCTGCGTGATGGCGTTTTCCGGCATGGGCTTTTGTAAAGCAGCTTCAATGCCGATCAGCATACCCCCGGGTTTAAGGACCCGCAGGATTTCAGACAGCGATGAATCAAGATTTGAAAAGGTGAGAACTGATTCGGAAAGAACGGCGGAAAATTGATTTTCAGCAAACGGAAGCCGCTCAAGCTCCGCCAAATAGCCCGGAATGGTTAAGCCTTCAGCGGCAAATCGTTTTGCTGCTTTTTCAAGCATAAGGGGATCCTTATCAACACAGGTGACGGGGTACAGCAGGTGGCCGAGATAAGCGGCCGTCTGTCCCGTTCCGCAGCCGGCGTCAAGAATCGGTTCGCCAGGAGGAGGAGCCGCTTTTGTGAGAACGGCTTTGGAAAAAGCGAGCCCGCCGGGGTGAGCCCCTCCGACTCCGAATAAGGACAGCATTTCTAAATATTTGCTCAAAGGCCGAATCCTCCTTTTTTCCTCAGCATATGTTGAGAGAAAAGCATAGGTTTGGGTAAACGGGAAAGAAGGGCGCCTCACGTTTGAAGTTGACGAATGAGCGTTCGTCTATGATAATAATGTAAGAATAAAAAGGTGGTGTTTTCTTGAAGCGGCAATTTAAACTGTTTTTTATTATATTGATCACTGCGGTCGCAGCCTCGGCGCTTACGCTGTTTATCACGGGCAATACGACCATTTTCGGACAAGGCTCGGCTGCTTTGACGAACAGCAAATTTGAGAAATTCAATAAAGCCTACGAGCAGATTAAAAGTGATTACTATCAAAAAACAGATGACAGCAAATTAGTAGACGGAGCGATAAAAGGCATGATCAGTTCCCTGGATGATCCATATTCTTCTTATATGGACCCGCAGGAAGGAAAGTCTTTTGAAGAAACAATTTCCGCTTCGTTTGAAGGCATCGGCGCACAAGTGGAAGAAAAGGACGGCAGTATCCTGATCGTATCGCCGATTAAAGGGTCACCCGCGGAAAAAGCGGGGGTTAAACCGAATGACCAGATCTTGAAGGTCAACGGCAAAAGCGTTAAAGGCCTTAATGTAAACGAAGCCGTCGCATTAATCCGCGGCAAAAAGGGAACAAACGTCAAGCTCGTGCTGCACAGAGCGGGTGTCGGCGATCTGAACCTGTCGATCAAACGTGACACCATTCCGGTTGAAACGGTGTACTCTGAAATGAAAAAAGGAGACATCGGCGAAATCCAAATCACATCCTTCTCCGAATCGACGGCAAAAGAGCTGAATTCAGCCATTGACAGCCTCGAAAAACAAGGAGCGAAAGGATACATTCTCGATTTAAGGGGCAACCCGGGCGGACTGATGGATGAAGCCATCAAAATGAGCAACATGTTTATCGATAAAGGGAAAAATATCATGCAGGTCGAATACAAAGACGGCACGAAAGAGGTCATGAAAGCGACGAAAGAGCGAAAAGTGACAAAACCGACAGTCGTCCTCGTCAATGACGGCACCGCGAGCGCCGCGGAAATCATGTCGGCTGCGCTGCATGAATCATCGGGCATTCCGCTGATCGGCGAGAAAACGTTCGGAAAAGGAACCGTGCAGACGGCAAAAGATTACAGCGACGGTTCTACCGTTAAACTGACAATCGCTAAATGGCTGACAGCGGACGGAGAGTGGATTCATAAAAAAGGCATCAAACCGCAATATCAGGTTAAGCTTCCTGAATATGCGAACCTGCCGTATTTAGATGCGAAAAAAACATACAAATACGGGGATTCCGGAACCGCCGTCACCAATGCGCAAAAAATGCTGAAAGCGCTGGGGTACAGCGTGAAAGTAAACGGCACGTATGATAAAGCATTTGAACAAGCCGTTAAACAATTCCAAGCAAAAGAGAAACTGAAACAAACAGGCATTATAACGGGAGACACAACGGCAAAATTGATGACGGATCTGCAAAAACAGCTTGCGGACAACGATACACAAATGAAAAAAGCCGTTGAAACATTAAATAAGAATATGAAATAGTAAAAAACACCCGATGCGCCGCTCGCGCATTGGGTGTTTTCTGTTTGCGAAAAGCCCGTCTTATGTCGTTTCCTGTTCAAAAAGGTGGCTGTTCGCCTGAATGAAAAACTGTGATTGCTCATAGTGATAGGTGACTTTTGAGAAGTCAAACGGCTGGCCGTTGGTTAAATGAAAAATCGTTTCAACGCATAGCTTAGGCGCTCCTGTAAATAGACCTAAGTACTCCGCTTCTTCCTCATTTAACATCCCCGCGTACAGATATAAATCTGAAAAACCGCGCTTTAACCCGAGACCTTCTCGAATATAATCAAATATTGATTCTGCCACGATCTCTTTATTCAAATACGTAATAATCGATTTGTTGTAAAATGACTCTTCGATACACAATGTCAGCCCGTCAATATATCGGATTCGCTTGACATAATACACGTCGCCGTCAGGCGGCATATTCAGATTTTGGGCAGCCTCAGGCGTGGGTTTTCTCACTTCCAGCGCTAATAATTTGGAAGTGACATTAAAATCTTCAAGTGATTCTTTAAATCCCTGAGTAGAAAGCAGACTGATATACCCTTTTCTTTTATTCCGTCTGACAAAAATGCCGCTTCCCCTCACTTGAAACACAATCCCCTTTTTTTCTAATAAATCTAAGGACTTGGTGATCGTGCTTTTGCTCACGTTAAACCGGCTCATTAAGGTTTGCAGCACAGGCAGTTTATCCCCTTGCTGCAGCTGATGTTCTTCTATGTATTTTTCAATATCTATCGCGATTTGCTGGTATTTTAACATATACATTCCTCATTCATTTATTGTCCCGCTTCTTTCAGAATTATAGCATAATCGTTTTTAAAAGCCATTTCGTAAATTAACTATAATTGTTTATGTATTGATAAATTATACCGGTACAATTATAATGTAAACGTATAATATGAAAATAAAGGCAGGCATTCTTCTGCACTTGCGAAGCGGATGCTTGAAGCGGCTGCAGTGCATTTATTCGGCATGCAAGCGGCAGTCAAATAAAGGAGGATATAAACGATGGGGACATTGCCAAAAGATTTTTTATGGGGAGGCGCTCTGGCCGCCCACCAATTTGAAGGGGGATGGAATAAAGGCGGCAAGGGGCCGAGTGTAGTGGACGTCATGACGGCAGGCGCGCATGGTGTGCCCCGGAAAATAACAGATACAATTGAAGAGCGGGAATTTTATCCGAATCATGAAGCGATCGATTTTTATCATCGTTATAAAGAGGACATCGCATTATTCAGCGAGCTGGGTCTGAAATGTTTAAGAACGTCCATCGGCTGGAGCAGAATTTTTCCTAAAGGTGATGAAGCCGAGCCCAATGAGGAAGGATTGGCTTTTTACGACCGGGTGTTTGATGAATTGCTGAAACATGGGATTGAACCGGTAATCACGTTGTCACATTTTGAGATGCCGCTGCATTTGGCGAGAGAATACGGCGGTTTCAGAAACAGAAAAACAGTCGGATTTTTTGTAAAATTCGCTGAAGTGTGTTTTGAACGCTATAAACATAAGGTGAAGTATTGGATGACGTTTAACGAAATCAATAATAAGATGGATGTGAATAATCCGATCTTTTTATGGACGAACTCAGGCGTCGCCGTCAAAGAAAACGAAAACGCAAAAGAAGTCATGTATCAGGCCGGCCATCACGAACTGCTGGCAAGCGCATTGGCTGTTTCGAAGGGAAGAGAAATCAATCCTGAGTTCAGGATCGGCGCGATGGTATCACATGTTCCGATTTACCCGTACTCATCTCACCCCGACGATGTGATGCTGGCTGAAGAAACGATGAGACAGCGTTTTTTCTTCCCGGACGTGCAGGTTCGCGGATATTATCCAAGCTATGCGTTAAAAGAGTTTGAAAGAGAAGGCTATCAGATACACTTTGAAGACGGTGATGAAGAGATTTTGAAAAACGGCCGAGTGGACTACCTCGGATTCAGCTATTACATGTCTACAACCGTAAAAAGTGATGTATCAAACGATAATACCGGAGATGTCGTAAACGGAGGATTGCCAAACGGCGTGGAAAATCCTTATATTACAGCGAGTGATTGGGGCTGGGCGATTGACCCGACCGGTTTACGGTACACATTAAACCGCTTATACGACCGCTACCAGATTCCATTATTTATCGTGGAAAACGGATTCGGCGCCATCGACACATTAGAAGAGGACGGTTCAATTCATGACACTCCAAGAATTGAATATTTATCGTCACATATAAAAGCTTTGAAAAGAGCAATCACATATGATGGTGTGGATGTAATGGGCTATACACCATGGGGAATTATTGATATCGTGTCATTTACAACCGGAGAAATGAAAAAACGCTACGGCATGATTTATGTTGATCGGGATAATGAAGGCAACGGTTCAATGAGGCGGCTTAAGAAAGACTCATTTGAATGGTATAAAAAAGTGATTGAAACAAACGGCTCATATGTATCTTAAAGGTGTAAAAAGGGAAGGCTTCACCGTTGTGTGAAGCCGGCTTTTTATCAGTAATTTTGAAAGCGCATTCATTCAAGCGGGAAGGAGGTGACTGTCCGGCTATTCAATTAGAATCGCTTATAAAAATAAGGAAAGGGATGGTGGTTCATGTTTTTTAAAAAAGGTCTGCACATAACGCTGGTTTTTCTTATGTTTTTCTTTTTCATATCAAGCAGCATGGAAACCGAAGTGTATGCAGCTGATCGGAAGGCTTCAGACAAAAACAAAGTAAGGGTGTGGTTCAGTTCTGAAAAAGATCCGGCTTCCCGTACGTGGTATGACGGGCCGCTAGAAGTGAAATACGCCTTAGACGAACAAACACCGCTTACATTGACAAAAAAGAAGGCTTCTGACTCCGCCGCTGTGTATATTGATCCGTCGCGCCGCTATCAAAGTGTGTTAGGCGTAGGATCGTCCCTGGAAGAATCCACAATCCATAATTTATCAAAAATGACACCCGCAAAAAGAAAAGAAGTGCTGAAAAAACTCGTTGATCCCAAAGATGGTATCGGAATGGACGTTATGCGCATAACGATCGGGACATCTGATTTTACAGCACAGGAATTTTATACGTATGACGATATGCCTGAAGGCCAAACAGATCCTAAGCTCCGTCATTTCTCGATCCAAAAGGATATTGATTTACACATTACAGCAACCATCAAGGAAGCGCTGGCAATAAATCCGGAACTAAAAATCATTGCCTCACCGTGGAGCCCGCCGGCTTGGATGAAAACGAATGAAAACCTCAAGCGGGGAAAGCTGAAAGATAAATATATCGGCACACTGGCCGTTTACTTCCGCAAATTTATTGAGGCGTACGAAAAGCAAGGAATTCCGATTTATGCGCTGACCCTTCAAAATGAACCTTTGCTGGAAATCGACTATCCGAGCATGTATATGCCGCCGTCTCAGCAGCGTAAACTGGCACTGGCCTTAAAAAAAGAAATGAAACAACACGTAATTGACACGAAAATTTGGATTTATGATCACAATGCGAGCGGGGCGTGGAACTATATTCCGCCGATTTTAGATGATAAAAAAGGAAACCGGGCGGCAGACGGCATCGCTTTTCACGATTATGACGGTGACCTTTCCGTCATGTCGGAAATCGGAAAGAGATATCCTGATAAATCTATTCACTTAACGGAGCGGTCTGTCTGGGGGACGGCAGGGGCGGACCGGATCGCGCAGTATTTCCGCAATGGCGCGTCGAGCTACAATGCGTGGGTGACGATGCTCGACAGTCAAATCAAGACGCATCATTGGATAGGCACCCCAGACCCGACGCTGTTTATTCAGGATGCTAAAAACCCTGACCGCTATTGGAATATCCCGATCTTTCATATGACAGGCAACTTTTCAAAATTTATCGACCGGGGAGCAAAGCGGATAGAAAGTAATTACGGCTCCAAAAACACAGTCTCGAATGTATCGTT
Source organism: Bacillus sp. L75 (assembly GCF_003676355.1). NCBI lineage: Bacteria > Bacillati > Bacillota > Bacilli > Caryophanales > Bacillaceae > Bacillus > Bacillus sp. L75. Next base: position 18,512 of record NZ_ML064918.1, on the reverse strand, counting down.
CCTTAATCCTGATCAATCCATTGTGACAGTCGTAATCAACCAGACATCTTCAGAACAAAAATTCCATGTCGTTTCAGAAAATCGGCAGTTTGAAGCCGTCATCCCGGCTAAAACCGTGGCTACCTACAAATGGAAGCGAAAAAAGTAAAAAACCGGCACTTTTACGTGCCGGCTTCTTTCTGTTAAGCGCCTTTTTGGTTCAGTTGATCAGAAGGCGCTTTATTGAATAAACCGTCTTTGACGGCGTTTGAAGGCGCTTTTTTTACAAAAAACGGGTTAAGGATAATAACGGCTGCCATGTTAGCGGTCAAACCCCAAAACCCTTCATATATACCGTGGGCGGATTGGGTGATATTTACCGTGAATGTCACGATAAGACCGACGAGAAGACCGATAATTGTCGCTTCTTTCGTTTGATTCTTCCAAAACAGACTGACGGCGATAGCCGGAAAGATCTGAACCATGCCGGAAACACCGAGAAGCTGAAGGGTAACGAGCGCAGTCGGGAACAGCATACCGAATAAAAGCGCGAGCCCGATGACGACAAATACCATTGAACGGGTGATCATCGTCAGTTTGCTTGGTGACACATTCGGGTGAATCAAATCCCGATATAAGTTATTCGCAAATAAGTTTGATGCTCCGATTGCCATGATAGAGCAGGGAATCAATGACGCAAGAGCAATCGTGGAGTAAGCAAAGCCCTGCGCGACTCCGCCGTAAGACGTTTGAATCAGCTTCAATAAAGCGAGCCGCGGATTGGTATCTTCCGGCAGGACAAGAAACGCGATAAAGCCGAGAAAAATAACAAGAATCAAAACAATATTATAAAGCGGCAGAAACATGCTGTTTTTGCGGACGGCATCTGCGCTTTTTGCCGTAAATACGCCGGTTGCCGCATGCGCCCACATAAAGAGCGCCAGCGCAGATACGATGGAAGCTGTGATAAACCAAGGAATTCCTTTCGGCCCCGAGTCCGGAATCGTCAGCATTTGCGGCGCTTTTTCAGCCAAAGTGTGAATCATCGGCGTCCAGCCGTGAAAATGGATCAGCGGGAGTGACACGACCATAAACAGCATAATCACCCACACGAGAATGTCTTTAATAATCGCCGTAAACGTCGGCCCTTTAATTCCGCTGAAAAAAGTATACAGCGCTACAAGAATAAAAGAGATGATGACGACCATATTGACATTAATGACACCCGTTCCGGCCACCTGAAGCGTATCTTGAATTCCGCTCAGCTGGAGACAAATATAAGGAATGAGCATAAGTACGCCGACAATGGCGACAAGACTGGCCAAAAGTTTACTGTCAAAACGCTCACGGGCATAATCGGCAAGCGTCGTTAATTTGTGTATTTTTGCCACTTTCCACAGCTTCGGCAGAAAGAAATACGCGATAAAATACGCCAAAACAGAATACGGGATTGCAAAAAAAGCAACGCTTCCCCCTGTGTAGGCTGTGCTTGTTAAGCCTAAAAACGTATAAGCCGTATAGAGATCCGCGCCGACTAAAAACCAGACGAGGAGCCCCCCGAACCGTCTGCCGCCGACAGACCATTCCTCAACAGAAGTGCGTGATGATTTGTCTCTCCCGGCTATAAAGCCGATACAGACAACGGTTAAAACGATGACGGCTGTAATGATCAATGCTGTTATATTCGCGGGCATCAGTCCAGTCCTCCTTGTTTCTTCTGCAGCCTATAAATAAGAAACGAACATAATGGAGTGACTGCGATCCATAAAAGCAGCCAGAAATGAAAAAAAGGCAGCCCGATAATGATCGGATGAACCCGATTAGCGACTGACAGCAGGGCCAGCTGGCTGAAAGGGATTAAGATGAGAACGAAAATTAGTGCTTTTCTGACCATTTACTTTCCTCCTGAAACTTGATAATGCTCCTTATCATAGCAGGTGTCAGATAAGATCACAAGATATTTTTCAGAAAAAAAAGAATTCTATTACTTTTTTAACTGAAACACTTTAGTTGCATCTTCATTCATATTAAATTAGAATAGTTAATATCTCGAAATCAAGATATTTAGGAGTGAATACATTGAATACACAAGGATTGCACCATGTTACCGCATTTGCAAAAGATCCTGCTGAAAATCTTCGGTTTTATACTGAAGTGCTGGGTTTGCGGCTCGTTAAAAAAACCGTTAATTTTGACGACCCTGCCACTTATCACTTTTATTTCGGCAACCAAAACGGAGAGCCGGGCACGATTATTACATTTTTTCCTTTTCAGGGAAGCCGCCCGGGAACCGTGGGAAAAGGGCAGGCCGGAAGAATTTATTTCTCCGTGCCGAAAGGAGCACTCGCGTTTTGGAAGCGCCGGCTTGAAGAAAACGGCTTGTCTGTAAAAGAACAGATCATGCTGTCTGAACAAGTGCTTCTCTTTAATGATACAGAAGACCTGCCGCTTGCCATAATGGAAGATGAAAGAAGCGGACAGAGTGAATGGACTCCTGCGGGTATTACGGAAAAAGAAGCGATCACAGGCATGAGAGGTGTTCTTCTGTACTCGTACCGTACTGAAGCAACCATTCAATTTCTCATAGAACGCTTCGGTTATTCAAAGACAGGAGAAGAACAGCAGATTGTCAGGCTGCAATCGGAGGCGCGGATCGGACATATTATTGATGTTGACCTTGCGCCGAAAGAAGCAGGTATCGGCGGTTACGGGACGGTTCATCATGTCGCTTTCCGCACTAGCGAAAAAGAGCAGGCGGAATGGAAGGATATTCTTGCTGATTCTCATCTTGCTTCATCTGACATTCTTGACAGGTCTTACTTTACTTCAATCTATTTCAGAGAAAGCGGCGGCATTTTATTTGAAATGGCAACCGATGAACCGGGGTTTATGACGGATGAATCCTTTGAAAATCTCGGAACAGAGCTGAAGCTTCCGGAATGGCTGGAAGAGCATCGCAGCCAGATTACAGCTGTTCTGCCCAAAATGGAGAAAGGAGAATGATGATGAAACATGTGTTTGAACAGGGAACGTCAGAAAATGTTCTGCTGCTTTTGCACGGAACGGGAGGAAATGAACATGATCTTCTGTCGCTCGGACGTTTTATCGATCCGAACGCAAGTTTGCTCGGGGTCAGAGGATCAGTGTCGGAAAACGGCATGCCCCGTTTTTTTAAGCGGCTGAAAGAAGGCGTATTTGACGAGAAAGATTTAATTGAACGGACGGAAGAATTAAAGAATTTTATTGATGAAGCGGCGCAAATGTACGGATTCAGCAGAGAAAACGTGATTGCTGCCGGCTATTCAAACGGCGCCAATATTGCAGCAAGTCTTTTGTTTCATTATAAAGATGTACTGAAAGGAGCTGTTCTGCATCATCCGATGGTGCCGATACGCGGAGTGAAGCTGCCTGATATGGAAGGGATGCCTGTGTTTATCGGTGCAGGAAAACGCGATCCCCTATGTACAAAAGAAGAATCGGAGGAGCTTTATCAGTATCTGACAGCTGCTCATGCATCCGTTTCTCTTGTTTGGCAGGAGGGCGGTCATCAGCTCACACAGCAGGAAGCAGAGCAGGCAAGAACCTGGTACAGTGAGCGATTCCTATAAAAAACCCTTAGTCTGCTTAAGCGGACTAAGGGTTTCTTTCATCTTACAGCCAAGTTGACACTTTAGATACAGGCAGCCGGTTGCTTTTATGCGCCGGCTTAACGGCTTTACCGATTGAAATCAGCATGACGGGCACGAAACGCTCGCTCACGTCGAATTCCTTAACGAATTGCTCTTTATTGAATCCGCCGATCGCGCAAGTGTCGTAGCCTTTTGCTTTAGCGGCAAGCATCAGCTGCATCGCTGCTAAAGAAGCGTTTAAAAATGCTGAATCACGGGCAAACTGATCATTTTGGTATGCACCGTTAATCTGGCCTAAAAGCGTTTGTTTAATCTCTTCTGTGATATTGCCTTGCTCAGCCAGTTCAGCATAAACGTCTTCACCATTTTCATTTGCTTTTAAATCGCCTAATACGGCAATAACTGCTGATGAATCAATAATCTGTTTTTGATTAAAAGCAACCGGAAGCAGGGCAGCTTTTGCTTCATCACTGTGAAAGATTTGAAAATGCCAATGCTGAAGGTTCCAGGCGGAAGGCGCTTGCGTTGTGATTTCAAGGAGTTCTGTTAATTCCTCTTTTGTAATGACCGCGTCTTTATCGTATTCTTTAACAGATGCGCGTTCCTTTAAAACGTCTAATACGGATGTCATCATATTTCCTCCTTCGGATAAACGTGTTATCATAATAGAAAAGTTAGAAGCTTACTAAATGTAACTCGAAAACTAATTTTAATGGATCACAAAAAACTTGTCAATTCATAGATGAAGGGATGAACTCACGTGGGATATACAATGTGTCCTAAAATGGAATCCGCTTTTTCTCTTTTGGGAAAGCGCTGGAACGGCCTCATTATCCATGTACTGATGGACGGGCCGAAACGATTTAAAGATATGACCGAAACGATACCGACAATCAGCCAAAAAATGCTCGCGGAGCGGCTCAAAGAGCTGGAACAAAATGAAATCGTCGAGCGTCAGGTGCTGCCTGAAACACCTGTCAAAGTCATTTATAAACTGACTGATAAAGGCTTGGCTCTGCAAGCCGTTTTTCAGGAAATGCAAAAATGGGCAGACAGTTTTTGCGAGCCCGGGGGTTCTGCCAACGACACATGTGATGAATAACAAAGGCTGCCCAAGGCAGCCTTTTCTTAATGATCATGTTTACTCTTCATAAAAACCATTAATATCAAAATTGTTCAGATTGAGGTTCAAGCCTTTTAATTGCTTTAATAAAGCATCGAATGTAAGGAAATGATCATTTTTACATTCCGCCGGGACATCATTTGGAGAAAATAGTTTCATTCCTCCCTCAATCCACTGTTTCCGGTATAACTGAAATGCCGCTTCAATTAAATGATCAGGCGTTACAATAAACCCTAAGCTTATTTCATGGTCCTCGCTGTAGCCGAATTCAAACCCGCAGCAGGGGCAAATATCAAATGTTTTTTGATATTCGCCGTTATAAACGGGACTTGTCTCTAATCCTTTAAATCCGCATATCAAACAAGGGTACAACTCACTAACCAACATACATCCCTCTTTTATTCAGTTTGCAATCATTCAGAACAAGCGGGGAGGCCTTTTACAGTTTCCCGGTTAAAAACTGAGCCTCACCAAGCCCGAAGCTCCAATCGGCGTTCCCGTTTTCTGTAATGGAAATCATGATGTCCTCGGGTGATATGCCGCATTCTGTTTTAAGCTGATCAGCCATCAGTTGATATAACGATTCTTTTTGATGTTCGGTGCGCGCTTTGCTGACAATGCTGATGATGACAAGATCTTTGCTTCTTTTGAAACCGAGCCCGGTATCTTCAATGATAAGCTCATGAGGCCGATGCTGGTGAACGATCTGATAACGGTCCGTTACAGGGACGTCAAAAGCTTTAACCATGGCGTAATGGGCGGTATCCAGTAATTTTTTTAATGCTGCGTCATCCCGGCCTTCAATAACGTCAAAACGAAGTAATGGCATATTTTATTCCCCCTGATGGTTTTTTATCATGTCGCAACTTGTAAAAAAGTATAACAGTTAATCAAAATGTAATCAAATTATAACCAAAATATTTATACATTAATGCAATATCACAGAGAGGCACATGTTGTTACAATCGCCCAATCAATTTCCTCATTTTATGAATACGCTTAAGAATAGGCAGACATAAAGGAGGAAAAACATGTACCCTCGTCATGCATTGTATCGCGGGAATTTCGGTCCTGCCGGATTTCCGGCGAGAAGTCCTTTTTTGTTCGGCGCTCCTTTATTCGGCGGATTTTTAGGCGGTCTTCTCGGAGGCGTGATTGCCACAGGCTTTACAAGACCCCGCTATCCGTACGGGTTCGCCGGTTACGGATACGGAGGCGTCCCATACGGCGGTTTCGGGCCGGGAGCCGGCGGTTATCCGCCATTTTATTAAAGAAAAAACGGCCTGCATCGCGCGGGCCGTTTTTTTATCTTAAAATCTCCACTTCCGATAGATTGTAGTCTTCCTGTTTTGAAAACATAACTTCAATCATCCCGTCTTTATAGACTGCTTTTGTTCCTTTCCGTTTGACGAGGCTCGGAAGGACGATTTCTTTTTTTCCTTCTCCCAGACTGCTGTTCTCTACAACGAGGCTGTGTGACGTATGCTTAATCCTGATACGGTCGAGTTCCTCTTGTTCGGCGGGAATTTTCGCAAAAACATGATCGGATGTTTCAAAAAGGTCAATTTCCGGCTTGGGCGGTTCCGCTTCGACCGGATCGGCCTTTTTGGACATTGGGTCGCGAAAAGGGAACTGTCCGGCATAACCGGCGCCGAATACGCTTTCCATCACTCGGTTGACATATGTCTCGACATCTTTCGGATCAGCATTTTTAAACGTTTCTTTAGAGAACTGATTTTGGAAGGGAAAATATCTGTTCCAATCAAACACGGCATCTCACCCTTTCTTAACGGACAACATAGTATATGCCCGCCGGAAGCTTCCCGTGATATAATATAATCTGTTTACAGAAAGGAAGGGGAAGGCCGTGCAAGGGAATAACGCAAGAAAAGGAATCATTTATACCGCTTGTTCTTTCGTCATGTGGGGGCTGTTTCCGGTCTATTGGAAACTTCTTGAACAAATACCCGCATTGGACATTTTAGCTCACCGGATTTTATGGTCATTTGTTTTCATGTGTGTGCTTTTAACTGTGCTTAAGAAGTGGAAAACCGGATGGCGTGAATTGCGTCTTTTGAAATCGGAAGGGGGCCTGCTGGCGCTTTTTTTCGCTTCCGTTTTAATTTCCGTTAATTGGTTTGTGTACATATGGGCCGTCAATCACGGCTTTTTGCTTGAAGCAAGTCTCGGGTACTACATTAATCCGCTCGTTTCCGTTCTTTTGGGCATCCTATTCTTAAAAGAAAAGCTTAACAAGATGCAAACAGCAGCCGTTTCTATTGCCGGGGCGGCCGTGATCATATCTGCGTTTCAATATGGCGCGGTTCCTTATATCGCATTGCTGCTTGCATTCAGCTTCGGCCTGTACGGCTTATGTAAAAAAAGAACCCGCATGTCCAGCACGATCGGACTGACGCTGGAGACGCTTTTGATTACCCCGGCTGCACTTATTTATTTAGGATATACAGCTGACGGGAGCACTTCCGGGTCCTTGGGGGCAGGAACATGGGCGCTCCTATTTTTCGCAGGCGTATTTACGGCCCTGCCGCTGTTGCTGTTTGCAGAGGGGGCAAAGCGTCTGCCGCTGTATCAAGTCGGCATTTTGCAATATATAGCGCCGACCATTACCCTTATGCTCGGCGTATTTGTGTATCATGAACCGTTTTCCGGGCAAAAAGCGTTTACCTTCATTTGTATATGGGCAGCATTGCTTTTGTTTACCTTTTCACAGATAAAATGGAAGCGGCCGATAAAAAGCCGCTAAGCCTTTCGCTTTCCAGCGATAGCTTAAATTATGTATAATCATTACGAGTATGTAAAGGAGCTGTACAATGGGCACTGATAAAGACATAGCAAAAGCCTATCAGGCACTGTGGAATAACCGCACTCTCCCGGCTTCAACTCTTGAAGAAGCGGAGAAGGCAATTGATCTTGAACTGCTTGATCAAAGAACACATCCGAGGCTCCGGAAGTCACCCGAGGAAAAGTTTGCTCTGGCGGTGCAGCGAATTGTAGATTCCCGGCTGCGGCCGATTGAGAAATATGAATTGGTTGAACTACATACGAAGCGTTTGCAATTTTTAAAAGAAGAAAGAGGGGAGCAGCTATGAAAGCGATCATAAAAGAAGATGTGCAAACTTCTTTAGAGCGATATGCCGATCGTCCTGTATATATCCATTTGGAAACAACGACCGGTTCTTATTCAGCGCATCTGAATGAGAAAAACATGACGGTTGTAGCCTATATACGCAATGCAAAAGTGACGTACCATCAGGCGAAAATCAAAGGAAACGGCCCGTACCGCGTCGGTTTGAAAACGGAAGAAGGCTGGATTTACGCAGAAGGTCTGACTGAATATACAGTAGATGACGAAAACCGCTTGTTAATGGCAGGGCATCTGCCGGGCGGAAAATTGGCGATTTCGCTTCAAATCAGCGAAAAGCCGTTTACAGTTTAAAGAAAAGGGTGAAAATCATGAAAGAACATGTACTCGTCATCCTGCCTCACCCTGATGATGAATCATACGGAGTGGCAGGGCTGATTGCTTTACACAGACAAAAAGATATTCCCGTTACGTATGCATGCGCAACGCTTGGCGAAATGGGCCGGAACATGGGAGATCCTTTTTTCGCGAACCGTGAAACACTGCCGCTGTTAAGAAAACAAGAGCTGATCGACGCATGCAAAGCAATGGACGTTACTGACCTGAGAATGCTCGGGCTTCGTGATAAAACACTTGAATTTGAAGATGACGAGTGGCTCGCTGATATGATGGAAGAGATTATCGACGATGTAAAACCGAGTCTGATTGTCACATTCTATCCGGAGCACGGCGTCCATCCGGATCATGATGCATGCGGCGAAGCGGTTATCAGAGCGCTTTACAGAAAGAAAAAAGAGGACCGCCCGCGCACGCTTTGCATGGCAATCACCCGCAACAGGGAGGAAGCCGTCGGCAAGCCTGATGTTATTCTTGATATTAAAGAGGTTGCCGATATTAAAATGAATGCCTTAAAAGCGCACCGCACCCAAACGGAAGGCATGCTGAGAGAGCTGGAAGAAAAAATAAAAAATAACGAGCCGGTTCTTCAGACATGGTTTGAAGAAGAAGTGTATTGGACATATCCGTGGAAAGACTGATAAAAAAAGGGATAAGGCTGAAATGCCTTATCCCTTTTTTTGTGTCAGATCGGAAGCGATCGCTTCTGCAAGCGAAGACCTTATTGATAAATTTGAAAAACTCAGTCCCAGCTGCACTGCGGTTTGGGCGATTTCAGGACGGATTCCGGATAATGTCGCTTTCACGCCGAGCATTCCGAGTGATTCAATTAAGGTGAAAAGCTGTTGGGCAACCATCGTATCAATCATGGCTACGCCCGATAAATCAATGTACAGCTGCGTGATGCGCTTCTCTGAACACTGGTGCAGCGTATTCTCCAAAATCATTTTGGCTCTTGCCGTGTCAATATCCCCGATCAGCGGCAGCAGTCCGACATTGTCAAAAAGCACAATTACCGGCGAGCTCAGCTCGGTAATCAATTCTTTTTGCGCTTCAAGCTGAATGTTTGTGTTTTTATACATTTCCTCTATGAATGTATTGCCATGGAGAAATCCCTTGATTAAAAAGGGTTCTTGAGGCTTTTTTTAAAAATCCCCCCCAGAAATTCCCCCAAATTAGAGACCCAAAGCATCTGCGAAGGCTTCGACGGACTCTTCCTCAAGTTCTTTGAATGAATGACCGTAGATAGTTAAAATCATTTCAGGCGTGTTCCCGAGACGCTCAGAGATAACTTTCACGGGTATTCTCTTACCAACAAGAATAGTTGCATGAGTATGTCTTAGACCATGAACAGTTATTCTTTTCAAATTTTCTTTCTTAGTTACCCGATCTATAGCACTTTTAAGTATAGAATGGGAAACAGGATTTCCTGACGATTTATTTATGAAAATAAAATCATCTTCTGATAAGCGTTTTCCAAAGGAAAGCATTAACTCTTTGCACCATATACGGTATACTTTTAACTGATTGATTAGTTCTCCAATTACTTTTATAGTGCGGTAACTATTTTTTGTTTTTGGAGGACGTACTCCCTTGGTGTCTCTGGTTCTGTTCACTGATACTGTCATGTCCTCAAAGTTAATATCATTCCATTTCAGTCCCATACACTCTCCTTTTCTCATGCCAGTGAGCGCTAATAGTAAGACCATTGTATAGTTAGTGATATTTTCATGTAGCTCAAAGGCTTCAAGAAATTTCTTTAATTCCAAGGCAGTGTAAAAGTTCTCACTTTCTTTTTTGGGTTGAGGTATAGTTATTTTATTAAATCTGTTTCTTTGAAGGATTTCAGTATCTACTGCAGCATTTATAGCAGTTTTAAATTGGGCATGATAAGCAGCGACGCTGCCCGGACTATATTCGTTGAGAAGTTTGTTTATAAATAGCCTTTTGTAAGTCACTTTATCTAATTTGAGCAATTTTATTTTGCCAAGCAATGGCTTGATGATTGTTTCGATAGTTAAGGCCCTATTTTCACGTGTGGTTATTCCCCATTGGTTTTTATTTGTTTCGTACCAAATGTCTAACCACTCTCCCACCGTTAAATTTTCATTTTCAACTTTTTTTATATCGCCGTTTACAATTGCTGTTTTTACTTGTAATAAGGCTCTAAATGCTTCGTTCTCGCTTTTAAATCCTTGTTTGGATTTCTCACGCCGTTTCCCAAAAGCATCATAATAGCGATACCTATATAACCAACGCTTTTCTTTCTTTGCGTTGAAGTAATAATATAAATCATCGTCTTTATCTGTTTTATACATTTTCATTTGTAACAGCCCTTTCCTTCGTGGACAGACGCATAAAAGGGGCTATGATTATTTTGAGATCACCTCCTTAAAATTCTTCTAACATTTCAATAACGCCGAGAGGTTGAAAACTGATAGTCAATCCGTTCACCTGTTTAAAAAGTCCATATTCTTCTTCATATCTTTTCAAGGCCTCTTCTAAAAAAGTCTCAGTTACATTTAAAAACTCGGCCAATTCATAACGGCTTTTTATTCCCGCTTTTTGGGCTTCAATAATTTTAGACAAAGGGACTAATTTTTTATATGCCCAATTTCTTGCCCTTTTTTCTTGTTTTCGGTTTCCCATCTTACTCTGATCCAAAATATCTCCATAAGAGGTGAAATGGTGTCCTAATTCTTCAGCAAGAGTGCAACCTTTTTCAATTCTTGATTGTTTTTTGTTAATCCAAACTATGCCGCTATTATAAAGGCCCTTTAATCTTGATGGCATAAATCGTTCAATAACTTCTATTCTGTGGCGAGAAGCCTCTAACAATAGATGATCATAAAGCAATACAAATACACCTCTTATTTTTTCTCTCTTTTTAAGCGTACGAATTCTTTAAATCGTTCTATTTCTTCAAGTTCTTCTTCCGTCCAGTCTTCACCATCATGGTGAGCTGCTATTGTTTCAACAGGAAAATCAGTTCTGCCAAGTAAATAATCCACGGATACATTAAAGTAATCAGCTACCTTTTGTAGTTTATCTACTGCGGGCTTTTGGGTTTTCCATTTATATAATGAATTAACCCCCATATCTATCCGTTTAGCTAATTCAGTTAGTGATATCTTACGGTCGTCAGCAAGTTTTTTAACCCTATCGAATGTAGTCAATTTAACCATCCTTAATAAAGCTCAGGGACTTTTTTATCCAAATGGATAGAAAACCATTGACATTTATCTGTTTGGATAATAAACTAAGTCCATAAGCTATTATTTAAGCTTTTTGAGCACTACAAATTAAAAGCCAGTGACCACGTTCCCCAACGTACAAGGCTATTGCTGTAGGCTTATTCAGCTATGACTCAATTTTATCCGAATGGATAAAATATGTCAACAAAAAGCTAAATAGTTCGCAAAAAAGATAATGCAAAGAGGTGCTTTTAATGGAAATGAATTTCGGAAAGCAAGTTAAAACTTGGCTAATTCTTAATGACATGCAGCAGAAGGATTTAGCACAAATGCTTAATATCTCAAATGCCTACTTGTCGGATATTTTGTTAGGCAAGCGGCAAGGAAAAAAAGTTCGTGAAAAAATAATAAAAATTGTAAATGAAAGAGGGGCGTCATGGCTTGCCGACTGTTAAATTTGACGTTGCTGTCAATGAAACCGAAATCCGTGACTATATCAATCAACAGTTAGACCAAGCCATAAGGGAGTCACTTTTTGTGTGGGATATTGAAACCATGTCAAAAAGAACCTGCATGAGCAAAAGCTTTTTAGAAAATGAGTTTTTGCGTGATCCGAGAATGAAATTGATTGAGCGCCGAAAGGAGAAAGGCAAGCGGTTTTGGTTCTATGAAGAATCCAAACAGGTAATGAAAGACATTATGGACGAATGGTAAAAAAACAAAAGCGTGGACAGACGCACTTATAAAATTGGAGGCTTACTAATTTGAAAAAACGAAAAATCTTAGGGATTTCGCTTTTCCTATTTGGTTTTGAAATGAGCCTGACAGCTCAGTGTAAACGAAAAACAGTAACCCGCGATGAAGAGCAGCGCGGCCGCCATTGGAAAGAGTACCTGAAAGGGGAAAAGGCATGAAATTAGATCACTTCTTAAAATCAGACAGCATATCTGTTTTACGAAAGCTTTCAACTGCTCAATTTTTATTAAGCGAATTACTTCCGGCTGAAATCGAGGATTGTAATTTTGAGGAATGCATTGATCTTTGTCTATCGGCTGCTGAAATGTTCAAGGAAATCAATCGGATGCATCAACCGGCATCAGTCACACAACTACATGAAATCGCGTCCCGTTTTTCTTTAAAAGGGATAGATGTTTCGGTTGTGCAAAGGGGGCAGACAAGTGAACATGTCTAATTCAGTTTCCCCGCAAATCACAAATATATGGCCGGAGGATGAAAAGTCGAGAGATTTCATATCACTTTTAAATGAAAATGGCCCGCTCTTCATTTTTCCCAAGGATGTTACAGACAACAGAGGGGAAAAGGTGGAGATCATCGAAAGGGCAAAATCAATTTCCGGTAAAGTCCTCATGGAATTTACCCAAGACGGAACTGATTATTGTATCCAGTGGTGCCGGGCTTCCGAGCAGGAAATTATAAAAGTTAGGCAACGCGAATTAAAGAGAATGGAGGAAGCAGCATGCAATTAAATTTAGTCGAATCAAACGGACAATATCTTGCTGATAGCCGGGATGTTGCGGAAATGACGGGCAAACGTCATTCAGACTTAATCAGAGCTATTAAAGGATACATCGACACAATTTTAACCGACGCAAAATTACGTTCGTCAGATTTTTTCATTGCTTCTACATATGAGGACAGCAAAGGAGAAATCCGCCCTCGCTTTTTACTCACTAAAAAAGGCTGTGAAATGGTCGCCAACAAAATGACAGGAGAAAAAGGAATCTTGTTTACCGCTGCTTACGTGGATCAATTCAATCAAATGGAGCGACACTTGCAAAACGATTACTCACAGTTAAGCCCGCAACTTCAACAGATGATACGTCTTGAACAAAAGCAAAGTGAACACGATAAGCGATTGAACCAACTAGAAAACAATTGGCAAATTGATTCTTTTCAGCAAAATGTAATTCAAAAGCAGATACGTAAACGTGTTTATGAAATCCGTGACAATTACGATAACAGCGAGACAGGCACACGTCGTTTGTTTGCAGGCATTCACCGTAATTTTAGAGACGCGTTTGCCGTCCCGTCGTACAGGGATTTACGAAAACTTGATTTTGAGGACGCTAAAGCCTGGATTAAATCATGGCGGCCGCTATTTTAGGAGGAATGGAAAATGAATACATTTGAGTTTTATAGTCAAGTCAAAGCGTTAAAAGTGGAAGTGAATCATGTTTCTACAGAGTTTCAAGCCTTTATCCTGAATGCAAATAAAGCCCTTCAAGATGGTCTTGACCGTATAGCAGAATCAAATTTAACGCATCTGTTTGCTGGTGCATCAGAGGGGGATATTCCTGAGGAGGTTCTTCAATCACTGAGTGAATTTTTTAACGTAGATAAAATTATGGCCGTTTCAAAATATAGCCCATATAACACTATGGTTTGGGTTAAGCGGCTGCAACGCAAAGTAAACGATTGGAACAAACTCACATTAAAGTATCAAAAGCGTCTTTGGGCCATATTGAACGAGGTTGAGAGATTAGAAACCTATCAAGCCATAGGGCATAAATGGCGGACTGAGATCAACGAAATAAAGCAAGAAATTAAAACAGCATTAAATTACAGAATCTCGTGCCAAGAGAAACTAGAAAAATATCTATCCATGTCAGTAGGCTACTGGAAAATGAAAAAGAACGATTTTTTGTCTCTTCTATCTGTTGATCACAGTAAAGAAAGAGCGGCTGAAATGAGAAAGATAATTGATGATCTGCCGGACGAAATTGATTCTGACAAACTTTTAGTTGAGGTTGTCAATAAAAATATAGAGGCCCCCGAAGATGATGTTTACTTTGATATTTTCTTTGCTGGTGTTATGGAACGTGTTAAAAGCGGGGAGATTGATACGTTAAGAATGTTTCAAGAGGTTATAAAAGAGCCGATCCCGGTGTATAAAGCCGTAAAAGATGAATACGGCCGAGTTGTATCAATTGAGCGGGAGCGGCCCAACCTAAAATTACTGTAGAAGAAGGTATGCCATTTGGTCGAGAAAGAGTGCTGCAACACTTTTCTTGACTGGCTTGAATAGAAAATACCACGCTTCTTTTAAAAAATCAATTCGATATATCAAATATATACCATGAAAAGGGGAAGAAGTTATGAAATTAATGGGTACGCCATCTAAAATGATCGAGGTTGGAAATAAATGTGGGATTAAGCATGGAGCGGTCGAGCTGGGTTCACATTTCTATGACGCGGGAATGGTTTCAATTTTAAAGCTTGTCGCACGCACGGAGTTGCATGATTCAAACGAGGTGAAAATTGAAGTTTCGGAAAAAGCAAAGGCTGCTAATGAACAGGTAAACAAGCTTTTCGAAGCCTTAGTAAATAAGCTGTCAGGAGAGCAACTGGAGCTATTCAAAGCGTTTGATGAAGCGTATTCTTGCAAAGCTTCATTTGATACAGAAGATGCATTCAGCGCGGGTTTTGTGGGCGGCTTCCGGTACTTAATGGGGGAAGCGGCTTACAGCAACGATATGAATTTTTACAAGTAAAGGTGATATAGATGAATGGTTGGATAAAGCTACATAGGAAGATTAGGAGTAACCCAATTTTCAATGATCCCCAGCTATTAAGATTATGGCTTATCTGTCTGACAGAGGCTTCACACACGGAACATGATCAAATTGTAGGCAGGCAAAAAATAAAATTAATGCCCGGCGAATTTGTGACCGGTCGTTTTGCTTTGATGGATATGTATAATGCAGGGCTTAAATCTAAAGACAGAATTAAAGGGGAAAAGACAATTTTTCGTTGGTTAGAACAGCTTGGAGATATGGGATATTTGACTATAAAAAAGACCAACAAATTCAGCATTGTAAGTATTGATAATTGGGCGCTTTATCAAGAAGTTGAATCTTCCGACGACAACAGTCTGACCATCAAAAGACCATCAAAAGACCATCAAATGACCACAAACAAGAATGTAAAGAAGGGAAAGAATGAAAAGAATATAAAACCTTCTCGTCTCAAATATGAAATTTGCGACATGGAGAACGCGGAATATCTTTTTAAAGAAATCCAAAACAATAACCCGGATGCTAAAAAGCCGAATCTTGAAAAATGGGCCAATGAATTTAGGTTGATCCGAGAACGGGACAAGCGCACAGATCAGCAGATCAAATATTTAATCAATTGGTCACAACAAGATAGCTTTTGGAAAACCAATATACTTAGCCCGGCCAGTCTTAGAAAACAGTTTGATAGACTTGTCACCAAAATTAAAAGTGATAAAGAGCAGAAAAAGGCAAATAAGGCTCCGCAGTTAAACGTAGAGGAGTTTGATTTAGATGATTAAAAAACAAACCTTTGAAATCATGGCGCTCATAAAACAATACTTTGAGCATTTCGAGATAACACAGGATAAAGTTGATTCGTGGCATGAGTTGTTACACGATGCTGATTTTGAACAAGTGCGTGATAATCTCATTCGTTTTTGTAAACGGAGCAAGTTTCCGCCCAAAGTTGCTGACTTGCTGAATGAAAAAAACGTCATCGTTGATCGGATCAATGCGATCCCGTCCATAGAAGAGACAAAAAACTATCTTGCAAGTCTTTCCGCTCCCGTTGAGCAAACGGAAGAGGAACGGGCGTTAATTGAAAAGTCAAAAGCAGAAATTAGAAAAATCTTAGGAATCGGTGATTGACATGAACGCAACTGCTTTTCTATACAACACAGACGCGGAGCAAACCTTTTTAGGGGCGCTCCTTCTTAACCCTGATTTATTAAAAGACTGCAGAACAAAGCCGCTCCACTTATCCCAAGGGAAACATAAAAACCTTTTATCTGCGATGTTAGAGCTGGACACAAAAGGGATTCCAATAGACTTGGTTTCAATTACGGAGTATATCGGCCGGGACAACCTGGGGAGCGTCGGGGGTCATCAGTATTTGGCGGCCTTGGCTTCCTCTGTTCCGACTACTGCAAATATCGGATTCTATGAAAAAATCATTTTTGAGCACTGGCAAAGGCGAGAAATGGGAAAAATAGCGGAAGAAATTAAGCAGAATTCATCAAATGACGATCCTTCCGCTATCATTCAATCTACTATATCCGATTTAATGCACTTAGAAGACGCCACAGGCGACGAAGAAGACGGGGTAATACAAAGTGACCTGTTAGAGATTTACGAGGAACTGGCGGAGCCTAAAGGGGAAATTACGGGCATGCGGAGCGGCTTCACGGAGTTAGATCGCATGACGTCAGGTTTTCAAAAACAAGAATTAGTGATTATTGCCGCTCGGCCGTCTGTAGGGAAAACCGCTTTTTGTCTCAACGTGGCTCAAAACTTTATGTCAAGCCCGCTTAATCAATATAAAGGCGGGGCAGTGGGGATTTTCTCCCTTGAAATGTCACGAAAGCAACTTTTAAAAAGAATGGCGTCAAGCCTTGGAAATATTAACGCTCATGCAATGCGAACCGGCAATTTAACGGCGAATGACTGGAACAAACTTTCACAAGCAAACGGGGTTCTTGGCTCCGCCGATCTTAGGATTTTTGACCGCCCAGGCGTTACGGTTAATGAAATATGGTCAAAGGTCAGAAAAATGAAACGTGAATTTGCTGGAAAAGATATCTTGATCATTATTGATTATCTGCAGCTTATTTCAGGATCAGCAAAACACAGGGGCAACAGAACGCAAGAAATAAGCGAGATCAGCCGCATGTTAAAACACATGGCCCGTGAGTTGGATATTTGCGTTATTGCTCTCAGTCAGCTTTCACGGGGTGTTGAACAGCGGCAGGATAAACGACCGATGATGTCAGACATAAGAGAATCGGGACAAATTGAACAGGACGCAGATGTCATTGGGTTTCTTTATCGGGATGATTATTACGACAAAGAAAGCGAAAGCAAAAATATTATTGAGATCATTATAGGCAAGCAGCGAAACGGTCCGGTCGGAACTGTTTCATTGGCGTTCATCAAAGAGTACGGGCTTTTTGTCAACCTGGAGCGGCGTTTTGACGATTAGAGATTGGTATGAGGCAGCGCTTCGACACAATTATTACTCACTTATCCTGCTGATCGAATTTTTGGTGTATGAGAAAAAAACGGTGCGGCTGCAGGATTCGGAAGAGGCGCTGAATTTTTATTTGCAAGAGAAATTTAAAGACAGGATGAACGCTCATTTGCTTGCTTTCGAGCAGGAAAGACAATATGGGAAACCGGTATTTCAAAATTAAATATAAAAAACGATAGAAACGAACGTTTCAGGATCCCATGAGATTTATATATTCGGGTTTTGTGATAGCAGCTTTTACAGGAACAAAAGCAAAGAGCGGATATTGTCACATAAGAAATTGAGCAGCTCCGCTGCCGAGAATATAAATGATTCAAAAGGAGGGCAACCATTTGAGGCTAATAAAATTAGATTCTATAATAGAGAAAGATAAACTTGTCATAGATACAAAACAGTATGAAAATTTTGCTGTAATTATTTCTAATGGAGAAGCAAAAATGACGCCGCTTCCTGAGCATGGAGAAACAAAAATTTTTACGAGTAAAGGGAAAGTAACCCGCGTTAAGTGGGATGAAGGCGAATTATTCAACTAAATAAGTCCAAGACGGAAGAGGTGAGGAAATGAAGAAGTGCGAGGAAAAAGAAGTCACAAAAACGCAAAAAGTCTTGAAAAAAGTGACATGCGATACTTGTGGGAGGACTATCGTTACAAATGATCGGTCAAAACATTACTATGAAGTCACGACATATCATAGCAGGTGGGGAAACGACAGTATAGACAGTTATAGATATTTAGATTTTTGCAGTTATAAATGTCTTCTCGAAAACATGAATGACTATTTCAAAAATGGCGCTGATACAGATTGTTACGAAATTCAATTTGTAGAAGGAGATTAGCAGCCAGGCATAACAAAAGAAGATGAAAACAAAATAAATGTCCAAGACGGAAAGCCTGCGGACACTGATCATTGCACAGAATCACTGTGCTCTGATTGGTGTCCGTTTTTTATTTGAGCGGAGGGATGACATGAAGCAGAAAAAGAAAAAGCCCAATAAAAACACGCAGGAGCGATCTGAACGCTTTTGGCGGCAAATGATGGGGCAAG
>NZ_ML064917.1:0-52173 GCF_003676355.1 Bacillus sp. L75 | reverse complement strand
TTGGTTCGAATCCAGCTAGCCCAGTTGCATTTTTTTAAAAACAACAGCATAAGATGTATTAAGTTCTTTTACATGTTGCGGAAGTAGTTCAGTGGTAGAACATCACCTTGCCAAGGTGGGGGTCGCGGGTTCGAATCCCGTCTTCCGCTCCAAATTACGGCGGCATAGCCAAGTGGTAAGGCAGAGGTCTGCAAAACCTTTATCCCCGGTTCGAATCCGGGTGTCGCCTTTCTATTGCCGGGGTGGTGGAATTGGCAGACACACAGGACTTAAAATCCTGCGGTAGGTGACTACCGTGCCGGTTCAAGTCCGGCCCTCGGCACCAATTTAACTTTGAACGAACTATGTTAAATTGGTCATCAGTTTTCACATTATAAAACATATATGAGAGTGATTTGCATATTGCAGATCACTTTTTTTATATAATAAAAACGTAATGACTATCAATATAAGTTTCTTGCTTGTATCGTATATACTGCATTACCATTTAAAAAACTTTGCTAAAACCGTTGACGTTTTATGAAATACATGTTATATTTATATACGTCGGTTGAACACGACGAATTACATGCCGGTGTGGCGGAATTGGCAGACGCGCACGACTCAAAATCGTGTTCCTTCTGGAGTGCCGGTTCGACCCCGGCCACCGGTATACAAAGGCTTCTACAATATGTAGAAGCCTTTTTTGTTGTGTGAAAATATCCTCCAAGGCTTGTGAAAACATGATACGCGTGCAGATTGTATAAATACGCTTTTTTCAAAGATACTAACAAGAAGTTCTTTGAAAGAGGTGTTTTTTATGGAAGGGACTTGGACTTGTCTTATCCCATTTATTCTGGTCATTCCCATTTCAATCATTACAAAGCAAGTGCAGTCCGGTCTGTTTGTCGGTTTGCTGGTCGGAAGCTATCTTTTGCATCCCAGCTTGCTTGGCGGGATTGAACATATGGTTCAATATGTAATCAGCAACATTGTCGTCACCAATAATATTAGAATCATTGTGTTTCTATATTCATTTGCCGGCCTTGTAGGGATTATAAAGCTGACCGGCGGGATAAAAGGATTCGTCCATTTGATCAGTAAAAAAGTTAAAACCAAAAAAGGTGCGATGCTGCTTGCATGGCTGTCGACATTTGGCACGTTCAGTGAACCGGACTTTCGCATCGTCACAATTGCACCGATCATGAAAGCTTTAAGCAAGCGTCTGGACCTGTCGAAACAGAAAATTGCGTATGCCATTGAGTTTACGGCAAACCCTGTCATTGCCTTGATTCCGATAGCAACGGCATTTGTCGGCTACATGGTTTCCATTATCGGACAGGCCCTTAAAACGTCAGGAATAGATCAGCCGGCTTACACGGTGTATGTGAAAAGTATTCCCTTCAATTTTTTCTCCATTGTGATTATAGTAGTCGGAATTTATTACTGCTTTTTTAAGAAACAAAAAGCGGGCGAAAGCTTAGAAAAAACAGAAAAGAGCGGACAAACTTCTGCTCGCAAACATAACAAAAATACGGAACCGATTCCGCGGAACAGCGGTGTGTTGCTTTCAAAAAGCTCAGGTTCATTTAACATGGAAACAGGGACGATCTCAGATATTCACGGTGAACATACGGGAATGTTCGAAAGTAATGAGCATGCTGACCAGCAGGAGGAGCTGGATTCGGCGCACCGTGCTTATATTAAGGAAACACCGATTCGGCCTTGGAATTTAATCATTCCGATCGGGCTGTTTTTGCTATTAACACTCTTTCTCAGCTGGTGGGACGGCCATTCAAAAGCACAAGGGTTTTTGAATGCTTTTATCAAAAGCGATATGCTTGGCGTCATGTTAACCGCATTATTGGCAGCGGTTATTGCAGCATTTGCTCTTTTTATGTTTCAGCGTTTTCATGCAGGCGAGCTTGTTACCCATTTTATTAAGGGCGGAAACGAATTGGTCAACGTTATTATTATGTTATCGCTGATTTGGGCCGTAACAGCAGTATCTGAAGATCTGGGATTCTCGGAATATGTTACTTCTCATTTAACGTCATGGATCCCTCATATGTTTATTGCGCCGTCTCTTTTTATACTGGGGGCTGTTATATCCTATTTTATCGGGTCATCTTGGGGGACTTGGGGGCTTTTAATGCCGCTCGGCGTAACGCTGGCGGTTCAGTCACATACCAGCTTATTATTAGCGATCGGGGCCGTGTTTGCGAGCGGAACATTTGGAGCGTTTGCTTCTCCTCTCAGTGATAATACGGTGACAACCTGTACGGTGTTGGGGATCGATGTTGTGAAGTATGCCCGTTCGAAGCTTGTTCCGGCGCTTATCGCCGCGGGGATCTCCGTTGTGTTATACGGTGCGTTTTCATTTTTTAGATAACAAATACTTTTTAAAGGCGGTATCCGAAATGGGGATAACGCCTTTTTATGAGCTGTTATACTAGAGGAAAAAAGAGGTGATGACATTGAAGCAGATTATTGCAATGGGCGGCGGGGGCTTTTCCATGGAGCCGGATTATCTTGTGCTGGATCAGTATATTTTAGAGCAGTCGGCGCGGTCAAAGCCGAAAATTTGTTTTTTGCCGACGGCAAGCGGAGATTCGGAGAATTATATCGGCAGGTTTTATCAGGCCTTTCAAAAGCTGCGGTGTGAGCCGGATCACTTGTCGCTGTTTAAACCGCCGGGTTCTGATCTCAGATCCTTTCTCATGAAGAAAGATATTATATATGTCGGCGGCGGAAATACGCGCAATATGCTTGTCTTATGGAAAGAGTGGGGGCTTGACCTTATTCTTCGTGAGGCTTGGGAAAACGGCATCATGTTGGCTGGTCTCAGCGCCGGGGCGATTTGCTGGTATGAAGAAGGGTTGACGGATTCAGCTGGAGATTTGAGAGAGTTAAGAGCTTTAGGATTTTTGCCGGGCAGCTTTTGTCCGCACTATGACGGAGAAGCGGAGCGCCGGCCGGTGTATCACCGTCTGATTTCAGAAAAGAAACTCAGGGAGGGCTATGCCGCTGATGACGGCGCTGCGCTTCATTATAAAGACGGTCAGCTGTTCCAGGCTGTCTCTTCCAGGGAAACCGCAAAGGGTTATCGGGTTTTTAATACCGAAGAAGGCGTTCGGGAAACAGAGCTTATGACCGTACCGTTATCTGAATTTTGATAATATGCTTTTTTTTGTACACAACTTATGTTACGATGAGAGCGAAATCAATAGTTACTGGGGGTGCCCGTCTGAGCGGGCTGAGAGAGAAGCGGCGGCTTCTTAACCCTTTGGACCTGATCTGGTTCGTACCAGCGTGGGGAAGTAAAGGTTTTATTATTGTTGATGAAAACAATAATAGTTTCTTTCTGACTGCAAAACCGGGTTCTTCTTTGAACCCGGTTTTTTTGTGCTGGTGCTGAACTTGGTTCTGTTATTCAAATGATAAAGGAGAGATTTGTATGCAAAATCAATCAGTACAGCAAGCGAACATTTCCATTATGTCGAGTTTTTCCGGCAGTAAAAAGGTTTATGCAGAAGGTTCTTCGCCCGATATACGAGTGCCGATGCGGGAAATCAGCCTGAGTGCGACTACGGGGGCATTCAGGGAAGAGGAGAATGCGCCGGTCCGTGTTTATGATACGAGCGGGCCGTATACAGACCCAGATGTACAGATTGATATTCATGAAGGGCTGGGGGCGCTCCGCACAAAGTGGATTACCGGGCGCGGAGATGTAGAAGAATATAACGGCCGGACCGTGAGACCTGAAGACAACGGTTATAAAAAAGAGGGCCGTGCCGCTGAATACCCCGGCCTACAGCGGAAACCGCTTCGGGCCAAGCCGGGGAAAAATGTAACACAATTGCATTATGCGAGAAAAGGCATCATTACGCCGGAAATGGAGTTTATCGCAATACGTGAGCACGTGTCTCCCGAATTTGTCAGGGAAGAGGTGGCGAGCGGCCGGGCGATTATTCCTTCTAACGTCAACCACCCGGAAAGCGAGCCGATGATTATCGGCCGGAATTTTCATGTGAAAATTAATGCCAATATCGGCAACTCGGCTGTTACATCTTCTATCGAAGAAGAAGTCGAAAAAATGACGTGGGCGATTCGCTGGGGCGCCGATACGATGATGGACTTATCCACGGGAAAAGACATTCATACGACGCGTGAATGGATTATCCGCAACTGTCCCGTGCCTGTGGGGACGGTGCCGATTTATCAGGCGCTTGAAAAAGTAAATGGCATTGCCGAGGATTTAACGTGGGACATTTATCGTGACACATTGATTGAGCAGGCGGAGCAGGGCGTGGATTATTTCACCATCCATGCCGGCGTACTGCTTCGTTACGTCCCGTTAACGGCTAAACGCACGACGGGAATCGTATCCCGCGGGGGGGCGATTATGGCGCAATGGTGCCTGGCTCATCATCAGGAAAGCTTTCTGTACACGCATTTTGAAGAAATTTGTGAAATCATGAAGACCTATGATATCGCTTTTTCTCTTGGTGACGGGCTTCGCCCCGGTTCGATTGCGGATGCCAATGATGAAGCGCAGTTTGCGGAATTGGAGACTCTCGGAGAATTGACGGAGATTGCGTGGAAGCACGATGTGCAAGTGATGATCGAAGGACCGGGTCATGTGCCGATGCATAAAATTAAGGAAAACATGGACAAGCAGCTGGAAATTTGTAAAGAGGCGCCTTTTTACACGCTCGGGCCATTAACGACGGATATCGCTCCGGGTTATGACCACATTACTTCAGCAATCGGCGCGGCGATGATCGGCTGGTACGGGACGGCGATGCTTTGCTATGTCACGCCGAAGGAGCATTTGGGGCTGCCGAATCGTGATGATGTAAGAGAAGGTGTCATCACGTACAAAATCGCGGCACATGCCGCAGACCTTGCTAAAGGGCATCCGGGTGCACAGATCCGTGACGATGCTCTGTCTAAGGCGCGGTTTGAATTCCGGTGGCGTGATCAATTTCATTTGTCGCTTGATCCTGAAAGAGCAATGGAATATCATGATGAAACGCTGCCGGCTGAAGGCGCAAAAACGGCTCACTTCTGTTCGATGTGCGGTCCGAAGTTCTGCAGTATGAGAATTTCTCAGGATATTCGTGATTATGCGAAGGAAAACGGACTTACTGAAGACGAGGCCGTCAACGAAGGACTGAAAGAAAAAGCAAAAGAGTTTGCAGAGAAGGGAAGCCGCTTATATCAATAAAAGAAAAGATGAGGATGGAGTTTGCCCATCTTCATCTTTTTTAGAAAAACGGTGAACGGCGAAGCGGCGAAATGCTCTGTTCAAAGCGGAATATATTTTCCGGATCGTATTTCGTTTTGACTTGACGGAGGCGGTGAACATTTTCTCCGTAATACGTTTGCAGCCAGTTTCTGATTTCTCTATCAGGCCAATTCACGTAATCTCCCATCGTTTCTCTTGATAGGGACGTTCTCAGTCCTTCGATCCAGCGGACATTTTGTCTTTCTTCTTCAGCAGATGTCCAAGTTGTAATATATTCTTGGGCAATGATTGCGTTGCGATAGTAGAATGCCGTTTGGTCCGGAGCGATCCGTCCGGCCGCCCCGCCGAGAGACTGCTGCCAGACACTGGCGTTTTCGTTCGGAGCGTGCTCTAAATAGCGCTTTAAAGTGGAAATTGCGCGTGTTGATAATGGTTTTTCAATAAAGGATCCTGACCGCTTCATCTTTTGCGGCTGATTGCCTCCCGGGCTGTTAAAAAAGGCTGCCGCTTTAATAAATGGCACTGTCTTGACCATGCCGCTTGCTGGTTTTCCCGCTTTCATTAACGGAGCCAGCAGTTCTTTCAGCTCATCCTTTGTCCCGGTAAATTGACCGAGCGCTTCTATGCGGTTTACTTCCTTAGGCCAAAACTGAATTGATGAGGTAAGCCGGTTGTCTGTAAATGGAGCCCAGCGCTGCCACGTATTAAATACTTCCTCGAAATCATCCCAGCCCCAAGTGACAGAAAAAACAGACACGCACGAGATCGGCACGGCTTTAAACATCATGGATGTGACAATGCCGAAGTTGCCTCCCCCTCCTCCCTGAGACGCCCAAAATAGATCAGAGTGCTTTGAACGGTTGACTGTGATCAAGTCAGCACCCGCTTTTTCGTCCGCTATGATCATCTCGAGCTGGAGGAGACGATCGCAAGTAAGTCCGGCAGTTCTTGTTAAATATCCGATTCCTCCCCCGAGCGTCAGCCCCGTGATTCCCACATTCGCAATGGTTCCCGCAGGAAGGGTCAAGCCGTACCGCCAGAGTGTCCGGTAGACTTCCCCCAATTCGGCTCCCGCTTCAATCGAGACCAGCCGCTTATCCTCATTTACTCTTATTTTCTTCATTTCACTGAGATCAATGACTAGTCCGTCATTTAACAGAGAAAAGTTTTCGTAGCTGTGTCTTCCGCCTCTGATACGGAAAGGCACATTGTTCTCACGCGCCCATCTCACCGCATTGAGGGCGTCATGTTTGTTTTGACAAAACACAATGATGTCTGGATATCTTTGCAGGCTTAAATTGATATTGGTTCTCGCAGCATTATAGTCCGGGTCATCTTTTTTGACGATGCGACCGGTCAATGTTGTCTTTTCCACATTCTCACTCACTTTCACTTGTAATCTGCTATGTTTTCTAGCATATGCGGAAAAATGAGAGAGTGTATGAGGAAAACCCCCGGAAGGAAACGATATTTTAAATTATAGTTGACAGGTAGGGATTGTGTGAATTAACATAATCATTACATATTTCCAAACGATGGCTGATCGGATCACCGAAGGCTCTTATCTTTTAAACAGATAAGGGCCTTTTTTGCGTGAAAGTCATTGAATGAAATGAAAAGCGGAGGGATGAAAAGTGGCGTTAAAAAAGGTATCACATGTGCGCAAAAAGAGCAAAAAACGAAAAAAGTACAGAAAACACACATTGAATTTCGAACTGCTTGTAGAGAAAAACAAACGGGAGATTATGAGAAATGAGGAACAGATGGAGCAGATTTATATAAAGATAGATGAAAAGCATGCGGGGGTTCGATAAAGATGAAGGAGAGAAAATGGAGGATAAAAACAACGGTACTCGCGCTGTCGGTATCCATCATGTTATCAGGGTGCGCGTTCGGGAGTGCCGGAGAAGAACCGTCATCTGCGGCGGATAAAAAGGAAGAAACACGTATTGCCCATGTCAAGACAAAGGAATTTAAAGCTTCTCATCCGGCGGCGATTCCCGCTAAATCGAAAGCCAGAACTGACACTTTTGTTGCTGGGATTTCCGCGCCGGGCGGTGTGTTTCTGCCGTACTTTTACGAAAACGGCTGGGACGGAAATGCGACAGATCCTATTTTTGAACCGTTAGTCAAACTGGATAAAACGGGGAAGCCTGCCCCGGCTCTTGCGGAAAGCTGGAAAATTTCCAAAGATCAGCTTACATACACGTTCCGTTTAAGAAAAAATCTCGTTTTCAGCGACGGTTCACCGCTGACCGCAAAGGATGCCGCATTCACTTTAACACTGCTGCATGATCCTGCATACGCGGGCTATGAAGATATCACCACGGCCTATATTAAAGGCGGTAAGGCTTACAAAGAAGGAAAGGCAAAGACGATAGAGGGCATTCGCGTCCTTGATGACAGAACCATTCAAATCACGACTGAGAAAGTCAGTGCGAAGTCGCTGCTTCTTTTGGGAGGGCAGGTGCTGTCAGAAGCCTACTACGGGAAGAAATATCAATTCGGCAAACTGGACTATTTAAAAGAGCTTTATGCCAAACCGCTCGGAGCGGGACCTTATCAATTTACAGAATACCTTCCGGGACAGGAAATACGCTATCAGGCTAATGAACACTATTATGCAGGAAAACCGAAAACGGAAAAGCTGATTTATAAAATTATCGATCCGTCAACTTCCCTTCAGCTGTTTGAAACGGGTGACCTTGATTACGCTTCTTTCTCACCTGATGATGATACGGTTCAGCATTTAAAAAGTCTCGGTTTTGCCAATATAAGCGTATCTGTCGTGAATGATTACGGGCTTGTGTACGTCAATCACAAGCGTCCGCCTTTTCGAGATAAGAAAGTGTCCCAGGCGCTTATTTACGGACTTGACCGTCAAAAAATCGTCGATGTCCGCTTTAAACGCTACGGAGAAGTCGCGAATGTGCCGGTGTCTCCGGTTTCGTGGGCTTATGATGACAAAGATGTCAATCGGTACGCGTTTAACCCTGAAAAAGCCAAAAAGCTTCTCGATGAAGCAGGCTGGAAAACGGGCAAAGACGGTGTACGTGAAAAAAACGGCAAAAAGCTTGAAATCAGCTATTACACGTCTAAAGCGGATGATGATTTCATCCCGATCTCGAAAGAAAATTACGCGGACATCGGAATCTCATTAAAACCGGAAGTGATGGATTTTAATACAGAAGTAGCGAAAATAAATGACAAACAATATGACCTTGCCGCCGTTTCCACCTCGCAGATTCTTGATCCGAATGACACGGTGGAAAAGCTGGCTTCCGGCCATCCCAATAATGTAACGGGATATTCCAATCCGAAAGCGGACCGGCTGATAGAGAAAGGAGCCGGCACGCTTGATATCAGCAAAAGAAAAGAGATTTATCACCAGCTGTACCGGGAGCTCGGGGAAAACCCGCCTTACATTCTGATTCATTACCGTCAGAGCGCAAGGGCGGTCAGCGGAAAAATAAAAGGGCTTGAGCCTGACAATTATTCTGGAATCAGTTCAAGTCTCTCAAATGTCTCAATTCAATAGAACGGTTGGGCAAAATACCCGGTGCATCCCGGGGATTTTGCCCTTTCAGCGGAAAGGAGGGGCTTTTTGTGAAACGGTATGCCGCAGAACGATTCATTCAAATGCTTGTGATCTTATTTGGTACGTCCTTTATTATTTTTTTCTTATTCGCCATGCTGCCGGGCGACTATATTGATTCCAATGTAAACCTGACTCCTGAAAGAGCGCAGGAGTTAAAAGCGCTTTACGGGCTGGATCAGCCGATTTGGCAGCGCTATGTGACATGGCTCGGAAATGTGCTCAGCGGAGATTTTGGGTTTTCTTTGAAATATCAGGAGAACGTCCTGTCACTGCTTCGGAAATATGTCTGGAATTCGTTTTTTGTCGCATTTTTGGCGTTGCTTGTCACATGGTCAGCCGCGATGATAACGGGTGTCATATCCGCTGTCAGGAAATACTCATGGTTTGACGGGATCGTGACGTTTCTTGTTTTTGCTTCCATGGCGTTCCCGTCTTTTTTTATCAGCCTTCTGTTTATTAAGTGGTTTGGGGTGGATTTGAAAATATTGCCCGTCGGCGGGATGATTGATACCGGAAGCACGAGTACAGGTTTTTCGTACGTGCTTGAAGCCGCCAGACATATGATTCTTCCGGTCGTGATTTTATCTATGCTCGGCATCGGCTCGCTGACAAGGTATTTCCGCTCCGGCATGCTGGACGTGATCAGACAGGATTATATCAGAACGGCGAGAGCGAAGGGATTGAAAGAGCGCACCGTCATCTGGAAACATGCGTTGAAAAACGCGCTCATTCCGGCCATCACCCTGCTTGCTTTTGAACTGCCGGGACTGTTTTCCGGAGCCATCATTATTGAACAGATTTTCGGGTGGCCGGGTGTCGGACGTATTCAGCTGGAATCTGTGCATTATCGTGATTATCCGGTTTTGATGGCGTTTACCTTGTTTTTGTCTTGTTTAACGATTGTGGGGAACTTCTTGGCGGATATTGCTTATGCCGCGGTTGATCCGCGGGTCAGGCTGAAATAGGGGGTGTTCGGAATGAAAAAACAAAAAGGGGTGCCGCCTTCTCTTTGGAAGCAGACGTACCGCCGCCTGCTGCAGCATAAGCTGACGGTCATCAGTCTTCTTTTCTTATGTTTTATGTTTTTATTGTGCTTTATCGGGCCGTCTTTTTCTCCGTACATAACAGATCGGACGGATATTTCAAATGCCAATCAGCAGCCGGGAATCCATCATTGGCTGGGAACTGACCAGTACGGGAGAGATGTGCTGACGAGGCTGATGCTGGCGGGGCAGATTTCTCTGACCGTGGGGCTTGCTTCAATGGTGCTGTCGCTTGTCATCGGTTCTTTACTCGGGGCTGCGGCCGGATTTTATCGGGGAGCCGCTGATATGATCATTATGCGCATTGCTGATATGCTCATGTCCATCCCGGGACTGCCGCTGCTTTTGATTTTGGCTGCGGTGATGTCGGAGTGGAAAGTGCCTTCTGAATACAGAATGTACCTGATTATGATGATGTTAAGCCTGATCGGATGGCCCGGTCTGGCGCGGCTTGTACGCGGACAGATTTTGTCGCTGAAGGAGCAGCCGTTTATGATGGCCGCGGAAGTTTTGGGGCTTAGTGATAAACGGAAAATCCTCTATCATTTGCTTCCCAATACATTGCCGTTATTACTGGTAGCGGCGACTTTGCATGTGGCGGGAGCGATGCTGAGTGAATCGGCGCTGAGTTTTCTCGGGCTTGGCGTTGCTCCGCCGACACCTTCTTGGGGAAACATGATGGAAGCTGCGAATCATTTTATGGATTTTACACTCCGTCCGTGGCTGTGGATTCCGCCGGGAACGGCCATTTTTCTGACCGTTGTGGCGATTCATCTGCTTGGAGACGGTTTAAGAGACGCTTTTGATCCTAAGGTAAAACGGCAGGTGAAAATGAAATGAAAAAACCGCTTTTAGAAGTGATGCATTTGGAAACGGCTTTTTATACAGAGGAGGGGGCGGTAAAGGCCGTGGACGATGTCAGCTTTACGATACATGAGGAGGAAACGGTTTGTATTGTAGGGGAGTCCGGCTGCGGGAAAAGCATGGCGTCATTGTCCATTATGCAGCTTATTCCCGAGACGGGGAGAATCGAACGGGGAGCGGTGCATTTTTCCGGACGGAACCTGTTGGAATTGAAACCAAAAGACATGCAGAAAATCCGCGGCAGCGAAATCGGGATGATATTTCAGGAACCGATGACATCTTTGAATCCGGTGTTTACAATCGGTGAGCAGCTGGCCGAACCGATTCGCGAACATTTATTGCTGAGTAAGAAAGAAGCATGGCGGAAGGCCGTTGAACTGATCACGTTAGTGGAGATCCCGCATGCCGAGCAGGTTATGCACCAATATCCTCATGAACTGAGCGGCGGCATGCTGCAGCGCATCATGACGGCTGTCGCGCTAAGCTGCGAACCGAAACTGATCATTGCCGACGAGCCGACGACAGCGCTTGACGTAACCATTCAGGCGCAGATATTGGATTTATTGCGGGATATGAAAAAGCAATTTCGCATGTCTATTTTATTCATTACTCATGACCTTGGCGTGGTTGCTGAAATGGCTGATTATGTGATTGTCATGTATGCGGGAAAAATTGTGGAGGAAGGACCGGTTGCAAAGCTGTTTTCTGATCCGAAGCATCCGTATACGAAAGGGCTGCTCGCGGCCAAGCCGGTTATCGGTCAAAGAAGGGAGACGCTGTACACCATTCCGGGGCAGGTCCCCGAGCTTGCGGACCTGTCGGGATCGTCTTGTTATTTTGCGGAGCGATGTGAACACAGCATGGAAATATGCCGGAAATCGAGCCCGCATTTTACTGAATTCGGGAAGGGGCATCAGGCGGCGTGCTGGCTTTACAGAGAGGAGAAAGCAGATGAGTGATGTATTGCTGGAGGTCAAGGGGCTGAAAAAATATTACGAGGAGCATGGGGGGATGAGAAAGACCCGCAAAAATCCCGTAAAAGCAGTTGACGGTGTCAGTTTTACGATAGAAAAGGGAGAAGTGTTCGGCTTAGCGGGAGAATCGGGCAGCGGAAAGTCATCAATCGGCAAGACCATTTTGAGGCTTCATGAAAAAACAGCGGGAGAGGTGTTTTTTCAGGGGCGTGATGTGTTTCGGATGAGCCGGCGCGAGCTCAAAACTTTCAGATCAGAAGCGCAGCTCATCTTTCAAGATCCGTTCAGTTCTTTAAATCCCCGGCGCCGGATCGGAGAAGCCATCGGTGAAGCGATGATCGAGCATCAATTGGCGGTGAAGCGGAACGCGCGTGATAAAGCGGCGGAAGTTCTTGAAGCCTGCGGACTTTCCGCAAACTTTATCGACCGTTATCCGCATGAATTTTCCGGAGGGCAGCGGCAGCGGATCGTGATTGCAAGAGCAATGGCGCTCAAGCCGCAATTTATCATTATGGATGAACCCGTGGCGGCGTTAGATGTCTCCATCCAGGCGCAGATGATCAATTTGTTCAGCAGCCTTCAAAAACAGCACGGGCTGTCATATTTGTTCATTTCTCATGATTTAAGCGTGGTGGAGCACTTATGTACGAAGGTCGCCATTATGTATTTAGGGACGATTGTGGAATACGCGTCAAAGGAGGAGCTCTTTTCACGGCCGCTTCATCCTTATACGAAAGCGCTGTTATCAGCCGTGCCTGTTCCTGATCCCGGAGTGAAAAGGGAGCGGATAATTTTAAAGGGTGATATACCGAGCCCCTCTGATCCGCCTTCAGGCTGTAAATTCCGAACGAGATGCCCGGCAGCCAAGAAGATATGTGCTGAGAAAAGTCCGGCGCTGTCAGAAAAAGGGCTTCATCATTTTGCGGCATGCCACTTCGTATAATTGAGAAAAAAACGGTTTTATTGATAATAAACAGGAAAAACCTGCCGGGCAGACCGGCAGGTTTTTTGATGTTATTTTGGTGATGGCAGTCCGAGTCCTTCGGCAACGCGTCTGCCGTATTCAGGATCAGCTTTGTAGAAGTGGCCGATCTGGCGCAGCTTAATTTCTTCTTTTTCCACAGGTTTCATCGCACTGACGATATTGGCGACAAGGCGCGCGCGCTCTTCTTCGCTCATCAGGCGGTACAGGTCGCCGGCTTGTGTGTAATGATCATGATGATTATAGCTTACACTGTCTGCGAAACCTGATACAGGATATGCCGCCTGTTTATCTTCAGGTGACTCTTTCGGGCCGCCGAAGCTGTTGGGCTCGTAATAGACGGAGCGGCCGCCGTTATCATCAAAACGCATTTGTCCGTCACGCTGATAGTTTTTCACTTCATTGCGGGAACGGTTGATCGGCAGCGCCTGATGGTTCGCGCCGACACGGTAGCGATGCGCGTCATGGTATGCGAACAACCGGCCTTGAAGCATTTTGTCAGGTGAGACGTCGACGCCGGGGACTAATGTGCCGGGAGAGAACGTCGCCTGTTCTACTTCCGCAAAGTAATTTTCCGGATTGCGGTTCAGAACCATGCGGCCGACTTCAATGAGCGGATAGTCTTTTTGAGACCATACTTTTGTGACGTCAAACGGATCAAAGCGATATGTGTTTGCGTCTTCTAACGGCATGATTTGAACATATAATTTCCATGCGGGGAAATCGCCGTTTTCAATCGCATTGAACAAATCTTCCGTATGGTAATCGGGATTTTCGCCCGCGATTTTTGCGGCTGTATTAACATCAAGGTTTTTCACGCCTTGCTCTGTTTTAAAGTGATATTTGATCCAGACGCCTTCGCCTTTATCATTTGTCCATTTAAATGTATGGCTTCCGAATCCGTGCATATGGCGAAGAGTCGCCGGAATGCCCCGGTCTGACATCAGAATGGTTACCTGGTGCAGGGATTCCGGTGACAGAGACCAGAAATCCCAAACGGCCGTCGGGTTTTTCAGATGTGTTCTCGGATCTCTTTTTTGTGTATGGATAAAGTCAGGGAACTTGATGGCATCGCGGATGAAGAACACGGGTGTATTGTTTCCGACGATGTCGTAGTTTCCTTCTTCTGTATAAAACTTAACGGCAAATCCGCGCGGGTCGCGCACTGTGTCACTAGAGCCCAGTTCGCCCGCAACGGTTGAGAAACGGATGAAGAGCGGCGTGCGTTTACCGACTTCTGACAGAAATGCGGCTTTCGTATATTTTGTAACGTCATTTGTGACTTCAAAATAACCGTGTGCGCCCGCGCCTTTTGCGTGAACGACACGCTCGGGAACGCGTTCTCTGTTAAAGTGCGCCAATTTCTCAAGCAGATGGACGTCTTGTATTAAAGCAGGACCGCGATCGCCGGCCGTCATTGAGTTTTGGTTATCTCCGACAGGAGCGCCCCAGCTGGTTGTCAATTTATTTGAACTCATGTGATCACCTCTTTAGATTTATAAAAATATAATATCACCTATCATTAAAAAGTCAATATTATTTTATAATGATTATAAAATAATTATTTTTATTATCGAAAAAAGGGTTTGGATTTGAAAGCCTACTTGACTGACGGGAATAATGGGTTTAAGATGAGAAAAAATAGAAACCGCTGACTTGGACACAAGAGGCTCTTATTCTTCACTGGATAAGGGCCTTTTTTTATTGTCAGGCGGTAAGGGAGGCGGCGATTGTATGCTTTTCCGGCAGCATTTTAAACCTGTCGATATTCACGGTCATCTGCCGTACAGCCTTTATTTCGGCAAAAACGATAAGACATTTTCCGATTATAACCGGGAGCGGTCAGATAGAATGAATCTGACTTGGGATTTTCCTGATCCGCATGATGTTGAGGGCGATGACGGCGAAATCGCTTTGATGACAAGATGGGAGAATGAATTAGATAAGTACGGCATTGACGTGCTGAATTTTTTAACAGCAGAGAGCAATGACCGGATGGCGGCGTTTATTCAAGCCAATCCCGCGAGATTTACCGGATTTGCATATCATCCTTTGGAGCGGGAGGATGCGTATGAAGAGCTGAAAAGAGCGGTAGAAGAGCTCGGTCTGAAAGGATATAAACTGTTCGGGCCGCTGACAGACATCGATTTTCATGATCCGTCGCTGAAAAAGCTGTGGACGTATCTGGCTGACAAAAGGCTGCCTGTATTAATTCACTTCGGGCTTTTAGGAAGAGCGGGGGGCATTGTCAGCCATCGCAACATCAACCCGCTCTCCATCTATCGCGTCGCGAGAGAGTATGCTGATATCCCGTTCATCATTCCGCATTTCGGCGCCGGATATTATCAGGAACTGCTGCAGCTGTGCTGGAGCTGTCCGAATGTGTATATTGACACGTCCGGCTCAAATCAGTGGATGAGGTGGATGCCGTACCCGCTTGATTTGGAAATTCTGTTTCGGAAGACATCTGAATTAATCGGTGCTGAACGGATCATCTTCGGGACGGATTCGAACGGATTTCCGAGAGGATATGTATACAGATATCTTCAGGAGCAGGTGAGGACCTGCCGGGAAATCAATATGCGGGAAGAAGATATAGAGAACATTTTCGGCAACAACGCGCGGACATTATTGAAAATCGCCCGCCAAGAAAAGGAAGTAAATACGTGATACAGCCGATGCGCTCTCTGGCAGGGTTATGCCGGAGGGCGTATTTTAATCCTTATAAAAAACAGTTGACAAGTCGGAATAATTTGAATTAACATGATATTCAAATTTAAAAACAAACGGGTTGCCGATCGGACCGCCGAAGGCTCCCATCTCTGCAAGCAATCGGAGATGGGGGCCTTTTTGTTTTTCGATCGCACGCGGCAGAAAGAGAGGGGAAGACAGATGGCTGTAACCATCAGCATACAAGAAAAAGCTTTTGAGCATGAAGGCCGGAAAACGCCGGTGCTGAATGATATTGAGCTGTCAATTGCATCGGGAGAATTTTTGACTGTCATCGGGCCGAGCGGATGCGGCAAAAGCACGCTTTTAAAATTGATTGCCGGTCTTGATACCGATTATAAAGGCTCTGTCACAATAAACGGCCGCAATGTATCGGGACCGGGCATCCGGCAGGGATTTATCTTTCAGGAGCACCGGCTGTTTCCCTGGCTGACGGTAAAACAAAACATCGCTGCCGATCTCAATATGAACGACCCGGCCGTTCGGAAAAAAGTGGATGATCTGATTGAGGTTGTCAGGCTGCAGGGAGCGGAGAACGCTTATCCGCGCGAATTATCCGGCGGCATGTCGCAGCGGGTTGCCATCGCCAGAGCCCTTTTGCGTGAGCCGGAGGTGCTGCTTTTAGATGAACCGTTCGGGGCGCTTGACGCTTTTACGAGAAAACATTTGCAGGATGTGCTGCTTGATATATGGCGCGAGAAAAAAACGACGATGATTCTGGTCACGCATGATATTGATGAATCCGTCTATTTAGGCGATAAGCTGGCGATCCTCAGGGCAAAGCCCGGCCGGCTGCACAGCCTGATGCCGATTCAGCTTCCGAATCCGCGCAATCGGACGTCAGCGGATTTTCAGGCCGTCCGGCAGAAGGTGCTTTCTGAATTTGAGAAAACGGAAGACCTCCGGTTTGCGGATGGGTCCGGAATATAGAAGGGACGAAGCGAAGTGAAAAAAATCATCATTCTTTTAGCCGCAGCAGTCATGATGTCAGCCGGATGCAGTGCAGACAGGACAGGAGGGAGCGGGAAAACGGTGAAAGAAATCCGGATCGGCATCCAGCAGAGTTTAAGCCCGCTTCTCATTGCCAAGGAAAAAGGCTGGTTTGAAGAGGCCTTCAAAAAAGACGGAATAAAAGTAAAATGGGTCGAATTCCAAAGCGGTCCTCCGCAGTTTGAAGGTCTTGCCGCCGATAAGCTTGATTTTTCCCAGGTCGGCAATTCACCGGTCATTTCCGGTCAGGCGGCAGGGATTGATTTTAAAGAGATCGGGCTGTCTCAGGACGGGTTAAAGGCAAACGGCATTCTCGTAAACAAGGGCAGCGGGATTCAGAGCCTGAAAGAATTGAAAGGTAAAAAAATCGCTGTAGCCAAAGGCAGCAGCGGCTTTGATTTTCTCTATAAAGCTTTAGATAAAGCGGGGCTTTCCGCCGATGACGTCACCATCATCCAGCTTCAGCCTGATGAGGCGGTTTCCGCTTTTGAAAACAAATCAGTTGACGCATGGTCCATTTGGGAGCCGTATTTGTCAATTGAAACGCTGCAGCACGGGGCGGAAATATTGGCGAACGGAGAAAGCACAGATTTATATTCTCCCGGTTTCACGTTAGTCAGAACGGGATTTTCCAAAGAACACCCGGATGAGGTGGTCCGTTTTCTGAAAGTGTTCAATAAAGCAGTTGCATGGCAAAAGGAACACAAAGATGAAGCTGTCTCCTTATATGCGAAAATCAAACATCTTGATCCGAAAGTCGTCAGAAACGTGCTTAACAATACTGAGCCTCTCAATGAACCGATCAATGATGATATTGTCAAAGCCCAGCAGGAAACCGCTGATTTTCAATATCAAACAAAAGCGATTCATAAGAAAATTCATGTAAAAGACGTTGTCGACAATTCATTTATTAAAAAAGCGCTTGAAACGGGGGATGGCAAGTAATGAAAGCAGAAGCATCAACGGCTGCCGGCGCAATAAGCCAATCAGAAAAGAAAGCTCTGGCAAGATCCCGGAAGTATTCATACCAATGGATGAAAGGGATTGTACTCCCGGCTGCGGTCATCGCAGTATGGCAGTTTATCGCAAGTCTGGGCATCGTCTCGGCCACGGTGCTCCCCTCACCTGTCGTCATCTTGCAGACGTTTCAGGAACTTCTTCTTTCAGGTGAACTTTGGGGTCATTTAGAGATCAGTTTATACAGGGCTGCTGCCGGATTTCTGCTTGGCGCGGGCCTCGGACTTGTTTTCGGGCTGCTGGTCGGTTTCTCAAAGCGGACGGAAGCATATCTAGATCCGTCTCTGCAAATGCTCAGAACGGTTCCGCACTTGGCCGTGACTCCTCTGTTTATTTTGTGGTTCGGGTTTGATGAGACATCAAAAATTCTGCTGATCGCATTAGGTGCATTTTTCCCCGTGTACATTAATACGTTTCTCGGAATCCGCAGTGTGGACGCGAAGCTGTTTGACGTCGCACGGGTGCTGGAATTTAACTGGTATCAGCAGATGACGAAATTAATTCTTCCGGCATCTCTGCCGAATATCCTGCTCGGCATCAGGCTCTCTCTAGGCATTGCGTGGCTCGGTCTCGTGGTGGCGGAACTGATGGGATCGAGCGAGGGCGTCGGTTATATGATTATGGATGCCAGACAATTTTCACAGACAAATAAGGTGTTTGCCGGCATTATCATTTTTGCGGCTGTCGGCAAGCTGACAGATGCATTGGTCAGAATGCTCGAACGGAAACTATTAAAATGGCGGAACAGTTATGAAGGGTAACCTATTAAAAAAGGAGAGATTCATATGGAGATTCTTTGGTTTATTCCGACCCATGGTGACGGCCGGTATTTAGGGACGCAAACGGGAGGGAGAACGGCGGATCATCTTTATTTTAAGCAAGTGGCACAGGCGGCGGACAGACTCGGGTATACGGGGGTTCTGCTGCCGACGGGGAGATCATGTGAAGACCCGTGGCTGACGGCTGCCGCTTTAGCGGGGGAAACGAGTGACTTGAAATTTTTAGTGGCGGTCCGTCCGGGACTGATGCAGCCGTCTGTCGCCGCGAGAATGGCGTCGACAATGGATCGGCTGTCAGACGGCCGTTTGCTCGTAAATGTCGTAGCGGGCGGAGATCCTTATGAACTGGCGGGAGACGGCATGTTTATCAGCCACGATGAACGTTATAAGGCGACTGAAGAATTTTTAACCGTCTGGCGCGGACTCATGCGGGGCGAAACGGTGACATATGAAGGGGACCATATCAAAGTGGAAAACAGCAATCTGCTGTTTCCGCCAAAGCAGTCTCCGCATCCGCCATTATATTTCGGCGGTTCATCACAGGCGGGAATTGAAGCTGCGGCGAAACATACAGATGTCTATTTAACATGGGGAGAGCCGCCGGAGCAGGTAAAAGAAAAGATTGAAACCGTTAAAAAACAGGCTGCCAAGGAAGGAAGGACGATGCGTTTTGGCATCAGACTTCACGTGATTGTCCGGGAGACTGAGGAAGAGGCATGGGAAGCGGCTGATCGATTAATCAGCCACTTAGACGAAGAGACGATTGCGAAAGCGCAGGCTGCGCTTCGGCGCGCTGATTCATCGGGACAAAAACGGATGGCCGATCTCCATAACGGTGACCGCTCGAAGCTTGAGATCAGCCCGAATCTCTGGGCCGGCATCGGACTGGTCAGAGGCGGAGCGGGCACGGCACTTGTCGGTGATCCGCAGACTGTCGCTGCTCGAATTTTAGAGTATCAGGCACTCGGCATTGAGTCGTTTATCTTTTCAGGCTACCCGCATCTGGAAGAAGCTTATTATCTGTCTGAACTCGTGTTTCCGCTTCTGCCGTTTCAGAATGAACGGACTAAAAAGCTTGAGCGCAGACTGGGTGAAGCAATGGGCAACGACCATTTTGCAAGAGGAAATAAAGCGAAAGTCTGATGACGTCGCAAGGCGGATAATTGACGGCGGGCGCTTTCTGCGGATTCATTTCCGGGGAAATGCCGGCAGTGAAGGCGGGTATTCACCCGCCTTTTTAAGCGCTTAGCTTGCACGATGCTAATATGGATGATATGATACAAAACGTAATTATTACGATTTGTTAGGAGTGCTGAAATGGCAAAAAAATCAAAAGTGATCAAAGAGCTCAAGCGGCAGAAGCTTGTTGAACAATATGCGGACATCCGAAGAGAATTAAAGGCAAAAGGAGACTGGGAAGCGCTGAGCAAACTGCCGCGTGATTCTGCTCCGGGCAGGCTTCATAACCGCTGTACGGTGACGGGGCGGCCCCGCGGATATATGAGAAAATTTAAACTGTCCAGAATCGCATTCAGGGAGCTGGCCCATAAAGGCCGGATTCCCGGGGTGAAAAAAGCGAGCTGGTAATGTAAAAAACTCCGGATCTGTCATGAACCGGAGTTTTTGCCGTGCTTATGAAAAGTGAAAGCATAAGCCAAATGCTGAATCATCATCAGAATGAAAATCAAAAGAATCGGAAAAAAGGGAAGATGCGGCTGAATCAGCGGATAAAACAAAAGCAGAACGGCTGCGGCCGGCAATGAGAAGTAAACGGCGATATACGAGGAACGGCAAGCTTTAGCCGTCATCATTCGTTCTCTTTCATCCTGTTCCTCAAATTCATCGGGTACAAGCCTGTGCTTTTTGCCGTTTCGTTTTTTCTTTTCGGCATAGATATACAATGCGGCACAAACGGTAAACAGCAGAAACGGAGTGATATTCAGCTCAAATGAACCGCTCCCCTCCGTTTGGAAAAACTGAGCGATCCGCGGCGCCGCTTCCATAAAGGAAATAAGCGTCCAGCAGGCCAATCCGTAGAGTGCAAGGTGAAAACACGCTTTTCTTTTCAAACTCATTTTTTCTCCTCCTCCAGCCAGAACACTTCCTCCATCGGCAGGGAGAAAGCCCGGCAGATGTTAAGCGCCAATAAAAGTGAAGGCACATAATCTCCTTTTTCAATCGCTGCAATCGTCTGTCTGGTGGCTCCGGCTTCTTTTCCGAGCGTTTCCTGAGAATAGCCGAATCTGGCTCTCAGCTCTTTTACTTTATTTTTCATCATCAGGCGTACCTCAAGTTTTCTTCTTTTTTATATTGTATGAGACTCTTAACAAAATGTAAACCCAACTTAACATGTGGACAAAAAAAGAACTTTTTTCGACAAATTTTTTAACATTCCCTTGACGAAAAAAAAATAAACATGTAATATTAGAAACATCAAATCGGTACTGACAAAAAATAATTTTAATGCGGGTGTAGTTTAGTGGTAAAACCTCAGCCTTCCAAGCTGATGTCGTGAGTTCGATTCTCATCACCCGCTCCATACATACGTTATTAACGCAGTGTTTCGTTTCTCTGATAAACGAAGTATTGCGTTTTTTTATGTGAAAAAAGACACGAAGGCGTGTCTTTTTATGAAAGCCAAGAGACGGTATGCGTGCCTCCGTGAATTTGTTCAAACATTTTTGTTAAGGATGATAGCAGCTCATCCGCCGCGTCGGCATGAAATGAAGGCGGGAAAAAGATCAGCTGCAGCATTTTCTTTGTGCCGGGCGTGACAGGGCGTGTATTGATATGTCCGGTGAAGTCGCCGAAAACGCCGTCCGGGCCGGAGAAAGACAGTACGCTTTCTTTTTCTCCGATCGTAATTGAAATTGGTTGATCTATTTCTGCGGCATCATACGCCATGATAGGCAATGAATATTTCAAGGAGAAAAAAAGTATGGTATCATGGGCTGAATTCACACTTTCAATGAATCGTTCCCGGGAAATATCGCCGAGCATAAGCTCCATCGGCGTTTTTTGTCCTGAAAAGGCGGGACTGAGCTGTTCCATTATACGCGCCCACTCTTTTACAAAAGGCTGCTCTTCTATACCCCCGTCAGCATAATCAAAGTAAAGAGATTCTTGAAATAAACGGAGGCGGCCTTTCAGCATTTGCGGAGCAGGCCCGACTTCGATCTGTTCATATAAGACGGCTGCCGCTTTGATCCCCGGCACCCGTTCAGCAATAAGTGGATCTAAACTGATGTTCAAGTGTGTTCACTCCATTTCGGGATGATAAAACTCTATTATACCTGTGCGGGAGCCTGATCACAAAGAAAGGAGGCTGTGCAAAAAATGAATATTCATAAACTGAAAGAGGAATTAATCGAATACGCCAAAAGCATCGGAGTCGACAAAATCGGGTTTACGACGGCTGATACGTTCGACAGTCTACGGGACCGGCTGATTCTTCAGGAATCACTCGGCTATTTATCCGGTTTTGAAGAGCCGGATATTGAAAAACGGGTTACTCCGTCTTTGCTTCTCCCGAAAGCCAAATCAATCGTCGCCATCGCCCTTGCGTATCCTTCCAAAATGAAAGATGCGCCGAGGAGCACGAGGGACGGGCGGCGCGGCATTTTTTGCAGAGCTTCCTGGGGGAAGGATTATCATGACGTGCTGAGGGAAAAGCTTGATCTGCTGGAGAATTTTCTCCAAAGCAAACATGAGGATATCCGCACAAAGTCAATGGTGGATACAGGGGAATTGTCCGACAGGGCCGTGGCTGAACGGGCGGGAATCGGCTTCAGCGCCAAAAACTGCATGATCACCACGCCTGAATACGGCTCTTACGTCTATCTGGCTGAAATGATCACCAATCTGCCCTTTGAACCGGATGTGCCGATTGAAGATATGTGCGGTACGTGCACAAAATGTTTAGACGCGTGTCCGACCGGCGCGCTCGTCAATCCCGGACAGCTTAACGCCCAGCGCTGTATTTCGTTCCTGACCCAGACAAAGGGATTTTTGCCGGATGAGTTCCGCACGAAAATCGGAAACCGTCTGTATGGCTGTGACACGTGCCAGACGGTCTGTCCGATTAATAAGGGGAAAGATTTTCATCTTCATCCGCAGATGGAGCCTGATCCGGAAATCGCAAAGCCGCTGTTAAAGCCGCTTTTGACCATAAGCAACCGCGAATTCAAAGAAAAATTCGGACATGTATCGGGATCATGGCGCGGCAAGAAGCCGATACAGCGGAATGCGATTTTAGCTTTGGCTCATTTTAAAGATGCCTCGTCTCTTCCGGAATTAACGGCCTTGATGCACCAAGATCCACGCCCCGTTATCAGGGGGACGGCCGCCTGGGCCATCGGGAAAATCGGTGATCCTGATTATGCGGGGGAATTAGAAAAAGCGCTTCAAAAGGAGCAGGATGAGGAAGCTATACGGGAAATTGAAAAGGGACTGGAGCTGTTATCGGTTTCTGATAAGACTAAAACCGGCCGGTCCTGACATATGTATAGAGAAAAAGCACTTGGCGTGAGTTCAAGTGTTTTTCTTTATAAAACAGTATGGTGGGTGGAGCGCTTGAAGCATATTATTGAAGATTTAGCGGAGGCCCGGCTTCATTATTTAATCAACGGAACCGAGATGAGGCACAATGGGCAGCCCGGCGATCTTGAGGTCCTGACGAGAAAAAAAGAGCTGTTTGAAAAACGGAAAGTTGACATCGTGAAAGCGAAGGCAAAAGCCGTCATTGTCAAAAGCAGCCTTGAGGACGACGGCACGTTATGCGTCATGTACACGATTCATTTCGAATATTTGTGCAAGGAGCATGACGGACACCTTTACTTAGAAGAGCAGATTGAGGAACGGACTGCATTTCTCTATGATCGGCTTTTGATTAAAGACCGGGAAGTAAAGAAAAAACCGGCGGGATTTTCTGACGGAAACAGTGTAATTGAATATGAGCGGAGTGAACGGGAAGATTTCGGGCGGGCGTTTCAATATGACCGTCTGGCTGCCGTGCAGTATGCGGAGAAGTTTTGGAATAAACGAAATCCCGCTTATAAAAATTTCAGCGACAACTGCACCAATTTTATTTCCCAATGTTTACATGCCGGAAAAGCACCGATGCGGGGGCATCCGAACAGAGGCTCAGGCTGGTGGATGAAGGCAAGCTCGTGGAGCTACAGCTGGACGGTCGCGCATTCGATGAAGATGTATCTGGCCCAATCCAAGGCAGGGCTTCGCGCGGTGCAAGTATCAAGAGCTGAAGAACTGATGCCCGGAGATATTATTTGCTATGATTTTGAAGGGGACGGCCGTTTTAATCATACGGCGATCGTGGTCGCGAAAGATAAAAGCAATATGCCGCTTGTCAATGCCCAAACGTATGACAGCAGAATGAGATATTGGTCATATGAGGATTCAACGGCGTATACTCCTTCCATCAGATATGCGTTTTTTCATATTACGGATGATACGACAAAAGAGTAATTAATGATATAATGGTGGGCGGAATAAAAAACAGAGGTGAACATCGTGGCATTACATGTCGTTTTATATCAACCCGAAATCCCGGCCAATACGGGAAATATCGCACGTACTTGTGCGGCAACAGACACAACGCTTCATTTGATCCGCCCGCTCGGATTCTCGACCGATGATAAAATGCTGAAGCGCGCCGGACTCGATTATTGGGAGTTCGTCAACGTCGTATATCATGATTCATTGGAAGAGTTATTTGAGGCATATGAGAACGGAAAGTTTTTCTTCATTACAAAATTCGGCCAAAAGCCGCACACATCATTTGATTACTCAAATACGGAGGAAGACTTTTTCTTCGTATTCGGCAGAGAAACGAGCGGACTTCCGAAAGAATTGATCGAAAACAATATGGACCGCTGCCTGCGTCTGCCGATGACCGAGCATGTGAGATCATTAAACCTGTCCAACACGGCCGCGATTCTTGTATATGAAGCGCTGCGCCAGCAAAATTACAGAGATTTGACGTGAAAAAAACGCCCGCATCCGGGCGTTTTTTTATTGAATAAAAAAGACGGACAGCAGCGGTTCACGGCGTTTTTATATTTCCAGGCTTAACAACGTAACAGTGTTATGTTACAATACTTTCATCGAAGGAGCTGGATTCATGGAGGAACAACTGATTTCTAAAAAAGAATTGCTGGAAGAAACATCAATTTCATATGGGCAGCTGTACCGCTGGAAACGGAAAAATTTAATTC
Organism: Bacillus sp. L75; assembly: GCF_003676355.1. Classification (NCBI taxonomy): domain Bacteria; kingdom Bacillati; phylum Bacillota; class Bacilli; order Caryophanales; family Bacillaceae; genus Bacillus; species Bacillus sp. L75. Next base: position 27,733 of record NZ_ML064917.1, on the reverse strand, counting down.
CTGAAGAATGGTTTATCCGAAAATCAACATTTACAGGCCAGGAAACATTTTTTCCGAGAGCGGAAATATTAAAACGCATCTCAAAAATACAGAAAATGAAAGAAAATCTGTCTTTGGATGAAATGAGAGAAATGCTGTCTCCGCAAATGACTGATGTCAATATAACGTCTGCGGAGCTGCTTCAAAAGGGACTGATTTCAAAAGCCGCGCTGCAAGTTTATGGCGAAGACGGCGTGACATTCACGTCCCGCGCGCTGCTGTCTTTATATGTGCTTGAAGGACTTTTGCGATCGGGCAATATCAGCCTTGAGGAAGGAAAATTGGCGGCAGGGGTGCTGAAAACGTATGAGGCTTCCGAACTGAAAGCAAATACGGAGCTTGTCATGCTCCGAAAGCTTGGCGTAACGACGTGCTTCATCGCAGACGCGGAACATATTTTATTTGAACCGACTGTCAAAGTGGTTGAACGGGTGGCGCTTGCTGCGGCATCGGAAGAATTAAAAACGAAATGGATGCAGGAGGACCATCAATGGAAGTAACAGATAAATTAATCATCAACGGTTCAGGAAGTTCAAAAGGAGGCCGTTTTCATACAGTGGAGATCAACGGAAGCGGCACGGTGTCAGGTGATGTGGAGTGCGCGAGCTTTTTGTTTAACGGCAGCGGAAAAACAGACGGACATGTCAAGACGCAAACGCTGACGATCAGCGGTTCGGGGAAAATTTCCAGCAGTGCCGAAGCTGAATCCATCCGTATCAACGGAACGGGTGTCATTAAAGGTGATGTCAAAACGGAGCGGCTGAACGTCGCGGGATTTTCATCTTTCGGCGGCGGTGTGAAAGCTGATGATATTTTCATATCCGGGAAAGCCGGGATTGAAGGCGATTGCGAGACAGAGACGTTCCGTTCGGAAGGCAAATGCAAGATCGGCGGCCTGCTGAATGCCGATGAAGTCAGTATTAAGCTGACGGCGGGAGAGAGCCGAGTGAAAGAAATTGGATGCCGCCATTTGAAAGTGATGAGCAGAAAGAGCGTGCTTACGCGTTTTAAGCTGATGCCGGCCCCGGTGCTGACAGCAGAGCTGATTGAAGGTGACATCATTGAATTGGCGGACACGAACGCGAAGACAGTCCGCGGAAATCATGTACAGATCGGCGCAGGCTGCACCATTGGGACTGTGGAATACAGCGGCGATTTTACATGTGATCCTTCCGCTTTGGTTAACAAAGTCGTGAAACGATAGGAGGAGCTGCGATGGAAACGACAAAAAAATTGAGTCATTTAAAAATGTACGGAGCCGGACACGCCTCCGGCGGTTCCTACCAAAATGTAAGCATTAAAGGGGAAGGAACTGTCGGCGAAGGACTTCAAAGCGAACGCTGCCGGATATTCGGTACGGGACTTTTTCTCGGAGATGCCGAGATCAACAGGCTGAAAATTTTCGGAGAGCATGAAGTTGCAGGAGATTTATCAGCACGTTCAGCAAATGTGATCGGCACATTGAAAGTCGGCGGCTCCGTGCGTTTCGCCACGATGAGGCTGAAAGGACTTGCTGAAATTGGCGGCGGGGCCGCGGGAGAGCAGTGTCATATAAAAGGCAGTCTCACCGTCGGCGGCGATTGCGAGACGGAGCTGCTTCATGTAACAGGATGTATCAATGTGGCGGGATTGTTAAACGCGGGGGACGTAAACATCCATTTGCGTTATGACCGAAGCCGCGTGAAAGAAATCGGCGGCACATCGATCACCGTCAGACGGAAACCCGGTTTTCTTAAACGGAAAGCCGGCACGCTTTCTGCTGAATTGATCGAAGGAGACGCAATTTATCTCGAATACACGGAAGCGGACATCGTCAGAGGGAAACATGTGGAAATCGGCCCGGGTTGCAAAATCGAAAAAATCGAGTATCAAACAAGCTGCAAATCTCATGAAAAATCAACTGTCCAAGAACATATCCAAATATGAAACATTGTTATGTTGTATAGGAAAGGGTGCTCTTCATAAAGAGCACCCTTTTGCCGTTATTTGTTTTCAGGTTTGCTGTCGTAACCCGCCGTAAAAATGGATACTAAAAAAGTGAGAATGACCCCAAGTAAAATGATCGTTTTCATCATTTCTCCTCCTCTTTGCTTTTCCATTTGATGTCCGAGTCTGGATGAAACTGTATTTCTTTCATTATGAACGGTGCACCGGACCCTTGTCAATGACGGCCTTGTAACGTCTTTATTTTTAAGAAACGAAAAGCATGTATTATCACGTCACCGCATAGATTGTAACAAAGTACCTTATTTCTAGTGCATTAACCATGATAGAGGAGGTTCTTATGGATATATTAAAGAAAATTGAAAAGTACAGAGAGGAAGAGCAGCGTCTCAAATGGGAAGGGACGTTCGCTGATTATTTGGAGATCATAAAAGAAAATCCATTGGTCGCGCAGTCTGCTCATTCTCGCGTTTTTAATATGATAAAAGACAGCGGAATCGAGGAGGATGACGGTAAAAAGACATACAGCTTTTTCTCGCGGGAGCTGTTCGGCCTTGAGGAATCTCTGGAACGGCTCGTGGAGGAATACTTTCACCCGGCTGCCAAGCGGCTCGATGTAAGAAAACGGATTTTACTATTGATGGGACCCGTCAGCGGCGGAAAGTCAACTCTTGTCACCATGCTGAAAAAAGGGCTTGAAGCCTACTCATTGACAGACAACGGCGCTGTTTACGCCATTAAAGGCTGCCCGATGCATGAAGATCCTCTCCATCTCATTCCCCATCATCTGCGCGACGACTTCTACAGAGAATACGGCATCAGAATTGAGGGCAGCCTTTCTCCGCTTAATGTCATGCGGCTTGAAGAAGAATACGGCGGCAGAATTGAGGATGTAAAGGTTGAACGTATATTCTTCTCGGAGGATAAACGTACCGGAATCGGAACCTTCAGCCCGTCTGACCCGAAATCACAGGATATCGCCGACTTGACGGGGAGTATTGATTTTTCAACAATTGCCGAATACGGATCAGAATCAGATCCGCGCGCTTATCGGTTTGACGGTGAATTAAATAAAGCGAACCGCGGAATGATGGAGTTTCAGGAAATGCTGAAATGCGATGAAAAATTTCTGTGGCACCTTCTGTCACTCACGCAGGAAGGGAATTTCAAAGCCGGACGGTTTGCGCTCATCTCAGCCGACGAATTGGTTGTTGCGCATACGAACGAAACGGAGTACCGCTCGTTTATTGCCAATAAGAAAAATGAAGCCCTTCACTCCAGGATCATCGTGATGCCTGTTCCTTATAATTTAAAGGTGTCAGAGGAAGAACGGATTTATGAAAAAATGATTTCTGAAAGTGATGTTTCTGACGTACACATCGCCCCCCATACATTAAAAGTGGCCGCGATGTTTTCTATTTTGACCCGGCTGAAGGAACCGAACCGCTCTGATATTGATCTCGTCAAAAAAATGAGGCTCTATGACGGAGAAAGCGTTGAAGGTTACAATTCCGTTGATCTTGAGGATATGAAGAAGGAATTCCATGATGAAGGAATGAGCGGAATTGACCCGCGCTATGTCATCAACCGCATTTCCTCAACAATTATCAGAAAAAATATGGAATCGATCAATTCGCTTGACGTGCTGCGTTCCTTAAAAGAAGGACTTGACCAGCATCCGTCCATCTCCGCCGAGGACAAAGAGCGGTATATGAATTTTATTTCCGCCGCCAGGAAAGAGTACGATGACATCGCTAAAAAAGAAGTGCAGAAGGCGTTCGTCTATTCATATGAAGAATCCGCGAAAACTCTCATGGACAATTATTTAGATAATGTGGAAGCGTACTGCAATAAAAATAAGCTCCGCGATCCGCTGACGGGTGAAGAAATGAATCCTGACGAAAAACTGATGAGATCCATTGAAGAGCAGATCGGCATTTCAGAAAACGCGAAAAAAGCGTTCCGCGAAGAAATTTTAATCCGCATATCCGCCTATGCAAGAAAAGGAAAACGCTTTGACTATAATTCGCACGAAAGGCTCCGCGAAGCGATTCAGAAAAAGCTGTTCGCAGACTTAAAAGATGTAGTGAAAATTACGACCTCCACCAAAACGCCGGATGAACAGCAGCTTAAAAAGGTCAATGAGGTAGTGGCAAGGTTAATAGATGAACACGGCTATAATTCGACAAGCGCTAATGAACTGCTGAAATATGTCGGAAGCTTGTTAAACCGCTGATGTTTGATTTCATTGAGAGGCCCGTCTGTAAAAGGACGGGTTCTTTTGTCTGTTTTTCGCAATTGTTTGTCAATTGGAGAGTCCGGCCGGCATAAGATAAAAATAAATCTTTTCGCCGGACTTGTTTCATAAACAGGACCAAGCCGGAATACACATGTAAAACGACCATAACGGTTAAGGAGGGGAATTCATGTCCCGTAATGACAGCGGAAATTTTTTGATTTCAGAGGAAGACTGGTCCCTCCATCGCAAAGGCTTTGACGACCAGCAGCGCCACCAAAAGAAAGTACAGGAAGCGATAAAAAACAACCTTCCGGATCTTGTCACTGAGGAAAGCATTATTATGTCCAACGGAAAAGATGTCGTGAAAATCCCGATTCGTTCGCTTGATGAATATAAAATCCGTTATAACTATGATAAAAATAAACATGTCGGCCAAGGCGACGGCGACAGCGAAGTCGGCGATGTCGTCGCAAGAGACGGCGCAGATAAAAAGCAAGGGGCTGGAAAAGGCCAGGGAGCCGGCGATCAGGCAGGCGAGGATTATTATGAAGCGGAAGTTTCATTAATGGATCTGGAAGAAGCGCTGTTTCAGGAATTAGAACTGCCGAATCTGCAGCAAAAGGAAAGGGACAATATCGTCCATACCGATATCGAGTTCAATGATATCCGGAAAACCGGGCTGACAGGGAATATCGATAAGAAAAGGACGATGCTGTCGGCCTATAAACGAAACGCCATGACAGGCAAGCCGTCGTTTTACCCTATTTATCCGGAAGATCTGAAATACAAAACATGGAATGATGTGACGAAGCCGGAATCGAAAGCTGTCGTTTTAGCGATGATGGATACAAGCGGTTCGATGGGCGTATGGGAAAAGTATATGGCGAGGAGCTTCTTTTTTTGGATGACACGATTTTTACGGACAAAGTATGAAACGGTTGATATCGAATTTATCGCCCACCATACGGAAGCGAAGGTCGTGTCGGAAGAAGATTTTTTCTCGAAAGGGGAGAGCGGGGGCACCATCTGTTCCTCCGTTTACCGGAAGTCTCTTGAATTAATTGATGAAAAATATGACCCCGCCCGCTACAATATCTATCCCTTTCATTTTTCAGACGGAGATAACCTGACTTCGGATAACGCCCGGTGCGTAAAGCTCGTCAATGACATCATGAAAAAATCGAATCTGTTCTGTTACGGTGAGGTCAATCAATATAACAGGCATTCCACCCTCATGTCCGCCTATAAAAATGTCAAAGATGATAAATTTAAATACTACATCCTGAAACAGAAATCAGACGTATTTCAAGCGCTGAAAAGCTTTTTTAAAAATGAGGAAGCCGGTGTAAGCAAAGCATCGTATGAAATATAAAGCCGAGTGAAGAATCGTGCGGCCGCGGTTCTTCACCCGGCTTTTTTAAATTAAAAATAAAGAGAAAAAACGGCATAAAAAAAATCCTTAAAAAATGAAACTTTTCTCTTTACAAACCTTCTTTCATTTATTAATATTTTATCTTGTGAACTATTATTAAGGGAATGAGGTGAAAATACGGTGATTGAATCAGAGCTCGCTTTGCTCAGTTTTGAACAACTGTTTGATACTTCCAGATCGATTTACAAAAAGCAGAAAATGATTCTGGAGACAGTTCTTGAACCTTTTGATATTACAGTGCTGCAGTATCTGCTGATGTTCAAAATACATAAGAGCAAAAGCACGCAGCTTTCAAGGCTGGCTTTGTCGCTTGATCTGAAACCGGCGTCTGTCACGAGAATGACCGATATTCTGTATAAGCGCCGCCTAATGGTTCGGAGCGACTATCACGACGACCGGCGTGTTGTTATGATTCAGTTAACCGAAGAGGGGGAAGAACTTCTAAAGAAAGCTGCTGTTCAATATGCCGAAAAAGCGGCGGTCTTATACCGGCAGCTCAATACCGCTGAACTGCAGTACCTGCGCAAGCTTGCGGAAAGTTTAACGAAGCTTGCAAACGGCTGTGCAGTGAAAAACGGAAAATAAAAAAATCCCCACATATTTTTATCATCATTCCACAAAATGATAGAGGAAGAAACGAAAGGAGAAAACAAAATGAACAGAGGACGTTTAATTCTGACCAACATTATCGGTTTGATTGTTGTTCTTGCAATTATAGGCGGAGGTGCTTACTACTATTATCAAAGCACACACTATGTAAAAACCGATGAAGCAAAAGTTGCCGGCGACATGGCTGCTATCACAGCTCCTGCTGCGGGTAAAGTAACTGACTGGAACCTTGATGAGGGGAAAGAAGTAAGCAAAAACGACGTTGTTGCAAAAATCAAAGGACAGCAAAATGCTGACGTAAAAGCCATCATGGATGGAACAATCGTGAAAAACGAAGTGAAAAACGGCCAAATGGTGCAAGCCGGTACGACAATTGCCCAGGAAATTGACATGAAACACCTTTACATCACTGCAAACATTAAAGAAACAGACATTAGAGACATTGAAGTAGGAAACAAAGTAGACGTAATTGTTGACGGCGACCCTAATACAACATTTGACGGAACAGTAGAAGAAATCGGTTATGCGACAAATTCAACATTTGATATGCTGCCTTCTTCAAACTCAAGCGGCAACTACACAAAAGTAACGCAAAAAGTTCCTGTTAAAATTTCACTCAGCAACCCATCTGACAAGGTGCTTCCTGGTATGAACGCATCTGTAAAAATCTCTGAATAATACAGATCAGTCATCAAACCATGAAGGGAGGTTGTCTTAGGTGGCTAAATCAGATAATCAAGTAAAAAGTCCTAAAACATTGCTTATTGTGCTTATGGCCGGGTTATTCCTGGCGATCTTGAACCAAACGCTTCTTAACGTGGCGATGCCGCACTTAATGACCGAGTTCGGTGTGAGTGCGACGACGATTCAGTGGCTTACGACCGGATACATGCTGGTCAATGGTGTTTTGATTCCGTTATCTGCGTTCTTAATTACCCGGTTCGGACAGAGGAGCCTCTTTCTCGTAGCCATGTTCTGTTTTACAGCGGGAACGTTAGTCTGCGGAATCGCGCCTAACTTCTCAACCATGCTGATCGGCCGGTTAATTCAGGCGGTCGGCGGCGGTATCCTGCAGCCGCTGGTCATGACAACCATTCTGCTTATCTTCCCGCCTGAAAGCAGGGGGAAAGGAATGGGGATTTTCGGTCTTGCGATGATGTTTGCTCCGGCGGTCGGACCGACTCTTTCCGGCTGGATCATCGAGCATTACACATGGCGCATTATGTTCTACGGTCTTGTTCCGATCGGGGCAATCGTTATTATCATAGCGTTCTTCCTCTTTAAGAACTTGGTGGAACCGCAAAAAATCAAACTCGACAGCTTGGGTGCGATTCTATCCATTGTCGGATTTGCCTCATTGCTTTACGGAGTCAGTGAAGCGGGCAGCGACGGCTGGGGAGATCCGATCGTGCTGTCTACCGTCATTGTCGGTGTCATCGCGATTGCCGCGTTTGTCATTCAGCAATTGCGCTCTGAAAAACCGATGCTCGACTTCCGGGTATTTAAATATGATATTTTCTCACTTTCCAGTGTGATTAACATCATTATTACCGTTGCGCTTTACACAGGAATGTTCCTGCTTCCAATTTACCTGCAGAACTTAGTCGGCTTTACGGCGCTGCAATCGGGCCTCTTGCTATTGCCGGGCGCGATTGTCATGCTGATCATGTCGCCGATTTCCGGTATTCTGTTTGACAAAATCGGTCCAAGACCGCTTGCGATTATCGGGCTGGTCATCACGGTCGCAACGACATTCCAGTACACAAAATTGACAATTGACACACCTTACACGCACATTATGCTTGTCTATGCCATCCGCGCATTCGGTATGTCACTGTTAATGATGCCTGTTATGACAGCCGGAATGAACCAGCTTCCGGCACGGTTGAACAGCCACGGCACGGCGATGAGCAACACGCTCCGCCAGATCAGCGGTTCAATCGGAACAAGTTTGATCACAACGATTTATACGAACCGTACGACAATGCACTATTCGCAGATTGCGGATAAAACGAGCACGGCTGATCCAAGCTTCATGCAATCGTTCCAAAGCGCGGTTTCGAATTTAATGGTCAACATGAACATGTCGCTTGATGCGGCGAAACAAACCGTTTATTCTTATCTCTACAAAACAGCTTCACTTAATTCCAACGTTATGGGGATTAATGACGCGTTTATGTGGGCGACGATCTTTGCGGTTATCGGCGTAGTCCTGAGCCTGTTCTTGCGTGACGTACGGAAAGACAAACAGCGGGCGAAGAAAAAAGAGGAGCTGTCATTGCTTCCGGCCCCTAAAGAAGTGAAGGAATCTTAATCATCTGAATGGGAGGTTTCCTGAATGAAAATTTACGTAGTGTACGATAGTGAAGGCGAACATACAAAACACCTTGCTGAAGCCATTGCCGAAGGAGCACGAGAAAACGCTGAGGCTGAAGTCCTGATCGATCATGTCGATCAAGCAGACATCCGCAAGCTGAAAGACATGGATGCCATTATCTGGGGATGCCCGGGACACTTTGGCACCATCAGTTCAGGCTTAAAAGCGTGGATCGACAGACTCGGCTATCTGTGGGCTGAAGGCGAGCTGATTGATAAAGTCGGCGCCGTATTCTGTACGACGGCGACAACACATGGCGGATTAGAAATGACAATGCACAATCTGATCACTCCTATGTTTCACCAAGGCATGATTGTTGTCGGACTTCCCGGCAACGTTCCTGAAAACGCGCTGTACGGCTCTTACTACGGTGCGGGCGTCACATGCCCGGTTGACAGCGATGTGCTGATGACGGAAGAAGGCCTTCAATTAGGCCGTGCGCTTGGCAGACGTGTCAGCCAAGTCACAGGTAATCTAACTGCCGGACGACAGTAAGGAGAGGGTTATATGGCCATTATTATAGCGGTTATTGCTGCTGTCATTGTGATTGCACTTCTTATCACATTCAATGTCCGCAGCACTTCTGCAGGACAGGATGTCAAAGAAGAAAAGAGAGAAGCGATCGGCACTACAGCCGAACAGCCGGAAAAGCATGATCCGGCCGAGGAGCGCTCAGCCGAGCATGCTCCCGTCGTTGTAAAATCTGAATCTCCCCGTGAGAAAAAGAATACAATGGGCGATGATGTGTACCGTCAGGCGCTTCAGAAGTTTAAGACTTCTGAGACGGATCAGGAACCAAACGATCCTGATAGCGGCGGCAAAATGCAGGATAGCAGCTATCGTGATGCGCTGCTCTCCTTAAAAAACAAAAAGAAGTAATTGAAAAGGCAAATCTGCGTAAGAGCGGATTTGTCTTTTTTTTATTGAAGATATTGTAATACATGATGATCTAGTGTACTATGTTACTCATACACTTGATCCGAATGGAGAGAGAAAGAATGACATCGTTTTTAGGTTTGCTGAAAAAAGATGCGAAAGTTTCATGGATTTGGCTTGCGGTGTGGCTTTGCGGCATGATTTGCTGGGCGTTTGCAGCCCACGTCATCGCTGCCCGTCAGAAAGAACCGCTCGTCATTTTCGGCTTTTTTACGGCAATGGGGTTTTTTCAATTTCTTGTAGCGCCGCTTTTTATGTACTATCACCTTCATAAAGAAGGAAAAAATCAGCTGTGGCTTTACAATCCGAATGGAGGATTTTATCTGCTGGCTTCCAAGCTGACGGCCTCACTGCTGTATCAGTTGATCGGGCAGCTGGCGCTGACCGGTTACGGCATTTGGATGTACCGGATGCTTTCTGCAAAAGGAGCGCTGGAACACACCATTCCCCTGGCCGGCACATTAACCGGACTGAATGCTTACCTGCTGATCAGTTCAGCGTATTTATCTGTGATCGTGGCCGTCTTTTGGACTGTTTTTCACTCATTAAAACATGTTCCCGTCCTCCGGTGGGTGATCTGCATCGTGCTTGCGTTTGTCTGGACCTATATTGACGATAAAATCATTACGCCATTCACTTCATCTCAACATGATTTATGGCCGGTAAAAGTGTATGCGGATTTTGATTTTCATTATACAAAATTGACCGGCTGGACGGTGGAGCTGAAGGCCGTCCACATCTCGCTTTTCAGCTTCCTGGCAGTGATCGTGCTTGCGGCGCTCTGTCTCGCGCTGGCCTCTATGCTGCTGAATCGAAAGGTTGAGGTGTGATGATGGAGAATGAATTTCAGTCATCCAAGCCGATTTATCTGCAGATTGCCGATCGTGTATATTACCGGCTGATCCGAAGTGAGCTTTCACCGGGGGACAAACTGCCGTCCGTAAGGGAGATGGCCGTACAGATGAAAGTGAATCCGAATACGATACAAAGAACGTACAGTGAAATGGAAAGGCTGGGGATCGTGGAGACGAGAAGAGGACAGGGAACCTTTATAGCGGAAAGGTCCGATCTGAAAGCGGAGCTGAAAGACAGGCTGACTAAAGACGTTTTCAAACGCTTTATTCAGGAAATGGCGGAGCTGGGGTTATCTCCTGAGGAAATGATCGACGGGATCAAACAATATGCGGAGGAAGGAAACGATGAATCTTGATTTTGAAGGCGTAACAAAAAAATACGGCCGCAGGCTCGCGGTCAGCGATGTATCATTTTCATTGTCTCCGGGTAAAATCTACGGAATTTTAGGGCCGAACGGAAGCGGTAAATCAACAACGCTTAAAATGCTTGCCGGGCTTGCGTTCCCGACCTCGGGCGCCGTCCGGATCGGAGACTGCGCAGTAAGCAGGAACATGCTGTTTCGTACGGCTTATTTAACCGAACATGATATGTTTTTCGCCCGGACGACCGTCGGTGATATGCTCACATTTTATCATTCGCAATTCCCGGATTTTCAGCTGGAAAAAGCACATAACCTATTAACGGAAATGAATCTTTCAGCGAAGCAGAAGATAAAAGAGCTGTCCAAAGGCAGCCGGGGCAGGCTGAAAATCGTTTTGACCCTGTCGAGAAAAGCATCCGTCATTCTGCTGGATGAGCCGTTTTCAGGTCTTGATCCGGCGGTCAGAGAATCGATTGTCAACAGTCTCGTATCTTATATTGATTTTGACAGCCAGATTGTCGTCATCGCCACGCATGAGATCGGCGAGATTGAGACGCTGTTAGACGAAGTGATGGTTTTCATAAAAGGGAAAATCGCTGAACGGCGCGAGGTCGAAGAAATTCGGGAACAGGAAGGAATGTCCGTGCTGCAATGGTACAGAAGCGCCATGCAGGCGCACGAAATAGAAGGGGGATTCTAATTGGAAACGGTATTAGAACTGCAACAGGTAAAGAAAACGATAAAAGGACGAACGATTATTCATGATCTGAGCTTCTCCGTCCGGGCGGGCGAAGTGTTTGGGTTTCTAGGGCCGAACGGAGCGGGGAAAACCACTACGATCAGAATGATGGTCGGATTAATGAAACTGTCTCAGGGAGACATCGTAATCTGCGGGGAATCCATTACGAAAAACTATGCAAAAGCGGTCAGGCACGTCGGAGCCATCGTGGAAAACCCGGAGCTGTACAAATTCCTGAGCGGTTATAAAAATTTACAGCAGTACGCAAGGATGGTAAAAGGCGTTACGAAAGAAAAAATAGATGAGGTCATCGAGCTCGTCGGGTTGCAGGACAGAATACATGACAAAGTAAAAACCTACTCTCTCGGAATGAGACAGCGTCTCGGCCTCGCCCAAAGCCTGCTGCATAATCCTAAGGTGCTGATTCTGGATGAACCGACAAACGGCCTTGATCCCGCGGGCATCAGGGAAATCAGGGACCATCTGAAAAAGCTGACACGTGAAAAAGGAATGGCTGTCATCGTCTCAAGCCATCTGCTGTCAGAAATGGAGTTAATGTGCGACCGAATCGGCATTCTGCAAAAAGGGGAGCTTGTCGATATTCAAAAAGTAAGGGATGAAGGAAAAGAGGATAAAGATACATACTTCTTCCATCTTGAACAAAGAGAAGAGGCTCTTGCCGTTCTGAGTCAGTTTGACTGTGTGAAGAAGACAAACGGCATTGAGATCAGGCTGTCAAAACAGGAAGTACCTGATGTGATTTCACTGCTCGTCCGTGAAAACATCCGCTTATATGAAGTGAAAATCATGACAAAATCTTTGGAAGACCGTTTCTTGGAGATTACCGGCGGGACGAAAGAGGAGGTTCAATATGTTTAAGCTGATCTATAATGAATGGATAAAAATTTTCAGCCGCGTCGGCACATGGGCTATGATTGTAATTTTAGGCGTTTCGATGATCGGTTTTGCGCTTCTGTCAAACCATTTCACCTCGAGCGAAGCCAATCCGAATTGGAAACAGGAGCTCCAGGCCGAAAACAAAGAAATGAAACAGCAGATGAAGGAAACCGGAAATCAGACTCTCATTGATAACCTGAAACAGAATGTCGCGATAAATCAATACCGTATGGATCATAACATCCCTGAGGATAAAGGGTATACAGTGTGGTCATACGTAGCTGATTCTTCGATGATGACTGTTTTGACCGGGCTGTTTACGATTATCATTGCCGCAGGCATTGTGGCGAATGAGTTCAACTGGGGCACGATCAAGCTGCTTGCTATCCGTCCGCTCAGCCGTTTTCAGATTTTGCTATCTAAATATATGACGGTGCTGCTGTTCGGACTGCTGATGCTTGTGATTTTATTTGCCGGCTCCGCTCTGTTGGGATTGGTCTTTTTCGGTACAGGGGGAGATACTGCGGCTGATGTTCATCTCGTATACAAAGACGGCCATGTTTTTGAGCAAAATATCATCGCCTTCCTCGCTAAAACATATATCTATGAATCTGTCTCCGCTTTTATGCTTGCGACGATGGCGTTTATGCTGTCTGCGGTATTCCGGAACAGCTCATTAGCGGTCGGATTTTCTATTTTTCTATTGGTTATGGGAAACACGGCGACTGTATTTCTTGCTACGAAATTTGAATGGACCAAATATATTTTATTCGCCAATACGGATTTGTCGCAATATATGAACGGGACTCCTTTAGTAGAGGGGATGACGATGACATTTTCGGTTGTGATGCTTGTGATTTACTTCGTTATTTTTCTGGCGCTCGCATTCGGCGTCTTCTTAAAACGCGATATTGCCACCTGATATAAAAAAGCTGTTTTGCCTTTGCAAAACAGCTTTTCGTTTTAGATGAAAAAAACCCTGCCGGCGTACACCGGCAGGGTTTTTAAACAATTTATGCTTTTGTTACGTTAGCAGCTTGTGGTCCGCGGTTTCCTTCAACGATTTCGAAAGAAACAGATTGGCCTTCTTCTAAAGTTTTGAAGCCTTCGCCTTGAATAGCAGAGAAGTGAACGAATACATCGTCTTGACCTTCTACTTCGATGAATCCGAATCCTTTTTCAGAGTTGAACCATTTTACTTTACCTTCTAACATGAAATTTCCTCCTAAAGCGACATAACGCTTAAATTCACTATTCTTGCTCTAAAACAAACTTCCAAGACGAAAACTCTTACAAAACTTTCTTCTTAAAGATAGTTCGAACAAAAATAATTACCTTTACTCTACCAGTAATTCGAAGAAAAAACAACTGCTAAATGTAACTTTTTTCGAAATAACATGTTTTAAGAGGAGAACGCTCTGATACGGAAATCTGATTTGAGACTAGAACAGCCCATTTTCAGCTGAGAAAAATCGCTTTGCAGCCTCTTAAGGAAGCAATTGACAACCCTTTTTTTAATCGGTATTGTATGTAATCATGAGCCCGAATACCATGGTGCAGCTTCTGTACATAAAAATAGATAGGGAGTAGGTCAACTTGAATCTGCGGCTTATAAACAGTCTGTTTCTTTTCATTTTGATCATGTCACTTACTTCATGCCATTATCCTGACGGGAACCGGACAATTACTATCGGAATCAATGGATCTGATCAATCGATCTGGGAGTTTGTCGCGAAAAAAGCCGGTGAGGAAGGATTGCAGCTTTCTTTGGTAATGTTTTCGGATTATGCCGAGGCCGATTTGGCACTTGCGGGCGGGGATCTCGATGCCAATGCGTTTCAATCCGTTTCTTATTTTCAATCTTTGCCGCCTCATGTGAAAAAGAAGCTGGCTCCTTTAGGAACGACATATGCGGCATCGCTGGGGGTGTATTCCAAGCAACATAAACGGCTGGAGGATATACCGGACGGAGCGGTCATTGCCGTGCCTGGTGAAGCGGCGGCCTTCGGCAGGGCGCTTTTTCTCATGCAGGAGGCCGGACTGATGACATTGAAAAAGGGATTCACCGGTACGGGTTCAACTGATATGATCAAGGACAACCCGAAGCATCTGACCTTAAAAACGGAAACAAAAAAGAACGCATATCAGGCGGCGGAACATGCTGACGCAGCAGTTCTCAGTCAAAGCGAGGCGAAAAGAGCAGGATTTCATGCGGAGAAGGACGCGCTGATCCGATCGGCGCAAATGAAGGAAGCGTATATTCATCTGGTCGCCGTCAGGGCTGAGGATAAAGATGATGAACGGATGCAAAAACTCCTGTCTTTGTATCAATCAGATGATACCGCGGCGTTTATTGAAAAAGAATATGAGGGCAGCCTGATTCCTGTTTTCCTGAGGGGCGGCTTTCTCACTGAAAAGAAAGAATGATTTCCTCTTCGGGCGATCATTCTTTTTTTTCAGTGCTGCACACTTGATTGCGCCCTGATGTTTTCGCTTTGTACAGCATCCGGTCCGCGATCAGGGGCAATGTCTGAGGATCCGATGTATTTGTCGGATAATGCGCGATGCCGAGGGAAACGGTCACGGGAATTGTATCTCCGCTCGTCAGCAGAATCGGGTTCGCGTCAATCGTGTGCCTGATTTCTTCTGCGAGGTGAAGCCCTTTTGTATACGTGCAATTGGGCATAAGCACGGCAAATTCTTCCCCGCCGATGCGGGCTGACGGATCAGAACTGCTGAGTAAGAACCTCAGGCGCGCCCCCAGTTCCTTCAGCACTTGGTCCCCTTCATAATGGCCGTATTGGTCATTGATCTGCTTAAAGTGATCAATATCCAAATAAATAAGCGCGAGCTGAGACGAGGGGGATTGAGACGCCCGATCGTACAGAACGCGCGAGACTTCCTCGAATTTTCTCTTATTAAAAATCCCCGTCAGAAAATCATAATTCGCTTGAAACTTGTATTGCTTGAACAAAAGGCGGGCATCGGCTTCGTGTTTAATGATATACAGCGACAGCATTCCGCCCAAGGTAGAAATGAGCCAAAAATAAACGAGGGCCCCGGCAGGCTGTTCAGGCATAAGTAACAACAGCGTCAGGGTGATAATAACATTTGAAAAGAGCAGCATAACGAACGCATTTTTGTGATTCGGCTTTTTTCCTCTGAATACGGCCACAGAAAGTATCGCAATCATGCCGACTGCGGCGATAGAATAAATGGCGCTGGCATTGAAATTGATCAGGATACGGCCTGCCACGATAATGATAAAGGCAGCTGCTGTAGACACCCAGCCTCCGTAAAGAGCGGCAATGATAATGGGGATATTTCTGAGATCAATGATGGAATCGGAGTAAGAAAAGCCGAAAGCAATCAGAAAAACCCCTAAAAGCCCGCAGACCGTCCCCTTCAGTAATTGAAACATCGGACGGTCTTCTTTATGTGAAAGCGACTCTTTAAAAAGAACGGTGAAGAGATAATTAAATGTGATTAAAATCGTCAAATTAAGAAACAGTTCCTTCAGCATAACAATCACCCTTATATAAGTTACTAAAGAAAGGATGGAAAGAAAAGAGAAAAATCAATAAAAATACATATATTGTCAATTCTTACTTGACCGATCGGAATTGATGTAATATAGTGTTTAAGGATAATGAGCAAGGGAGTGTTTACCTGTTTTGGAGAATTTATTTGTAATCTTACATGTTTTTATTTTGTTTTTGTTTATAGCAGGTCTGTTTGTGATGCAAAAAAAACACGTTTCCTTTTCTAAACGTGTCTTTACCGCACTCGGATTAGGCATTGTATTCGGTTTTGCGCTGCAATTGATTTACGGGCCGGCCTCACATGTCGTGACACAAACGGCCGATTGGTTTAATATCGCCGGCGGCGGTTATGTCAAATTGCTTCAGATGATCGTCATGCCGCTAGTCTTTATTTCTATTCTCGGCGCATTTACGAAGCTGAAACTGACCCATAACATCGGGAAAATCAGCGGACTGATCATCGGAATTTTGATTGCTACGACAGCAATTGCCGCGGCAGTCGGAATTGTTTCGGCGCTTTCCTTTGATCTGAAAGCCGTTCATATCGACCAGGGGAGCACTGAGTTATCAAGGGGTCAGGAGCTGCAGCAAAAATCTGAGGATATGACGGCCAAAACGCTGCCTCAGCAAATCGTTGAGCTTCTGCCGGGGAATCCGTTTCTTGATTTCACGGGAGCCAGACCGACTTCCACCATCGGAGTCGTTATTTTCGCCGCTTTCCTCGGCATCGCTTTTCTGGGCGTGAAACGGAAGCAGCCGGAGCACGCAGCGACATTCAGCGGAATTGTCGATGCGGTTTACGCGATTATTATGCGCGTCGTGACATTAATTTTAAGACTGACGCCTTACGGGGTATTGGCGATTATGACCAAAACGATCGCGACAAGCGACATCGACAGCATTGCGAAACTGGGGATGTTTGTGATCGCTTCATACGCCGCGCTTATCGCCATGTTTATCATTCACTTGCTGCTGATCACGTTCAGCGGTTTAAATCCGATCACATACGTGAAAAAAGCATTTCCGGTTATGGTGTTTGCGTTTACGTCCCGTTCAAGCGCAGGGGCTTTGCCGCTCAATATTAAAACACAAAAAAGCATGGGCGTACCGGAAGGCATTGCAAACTTCGCCGGTTCATTCGGCTTATCGATCGGTCAAAACGGCTGTGCCGGCATTTATCCGGCGATGCTCGCGATGATGATTGCGCCGACAGTGGGGCAAAACCCGTTTGAACCGGGATTTATCATTTCCGTCATCGCCATCGTGGCAATCAGTTCATTCGGTGTAGCAGGCGTGGGAGGCGGCGCGACATTTGCGGCTCTGCTCGTCCTATCCGCTTTGAACATGCCTGTGGCGCTTGCCGGGCTGCTCATCTCAATTGAGCCGTTAATTGACATGGGGCGCACCGCCTTAAATGTCAGCGGCAGTATGACCGCAGGGCTGTTAACAAGTAAAATGACGAAGGAAACCGATACCGCGGTATACAATGATTCCACAATCGTCATTGAAGCTGAAGAAGCTTAACAAAAAAGCAGATCGATGGTTCATTCTCTTATAGAAAAATATGAGATAAAGCGCTAAAACGAAAAATCCTTCATCGTTGAACGAATGAAGGATTTTTTCGTTTCTAATGATTTCCGGGTTCAATTTCTTCCAGCATATTCATCACGGTGCTGTCATTTAAAACATTTACCGCGCTTTCTTCAAAGTGAATCGGCTCGGTATAGTGAGGCTTCGGCGAAGTTTCTTTACTGCGGCTGCGGTCTGCCTGTCCGTCCGTATGGGATGAGCCGGCGTGATTGCGGGAAGTCTGCTCATGCTGCTGTCCGCCGGATTCCCCGCCGAACGCCTGTTTGATCAGCTCGGCAGGCTGCAATGAGCCGGTTTGTGAATGCCGGGCTTTGTCCGTGTGCTGCTGTCCGCCGGATTCCCCGCCGAAAGCTTGTTTGATCAGCTCGGCAGGCTGCAATGAGCCGGTTTGTGAATGCCGGGCTTTGTCTGCGTGCTGCTGTCCGCCGGATTCCCCGCCGAACGCCTGTTGAATCAGGTCAACAGGCTGCATGGAGTGTGTGCCATCTTTATGCTGCATTCTGCCTGAAACCATTCCGGAGATTTTCCGGCGGATTTCGGGTGATAAAGCTGCAATCAGAATCGATGATCCGATCAGCAGCGCTGTCGGGCTGATGCCGCTTTTTTTTCTGAACAAGTTAAATCCCTCCTCATTCAATTGATTACGCTTACCTTTCCCTTTCCTTCTGATATTTATCCAAACCGCTCAGAATGCAAACGGCGTGCATAAATCCCGCCGAATAGAAAAACCTATACGTAAAGTGAGAAAGGAGGAATTCACATGATAAAAAAACAAGCAGTTATCTCTGCCCTTCTTCTGCCGATGCTGATTACCGCAGGGTGCAGTATGGGGAACCAAGGAGAAGGAAAACGAAATGACAACCGCACCCAGAATGTAAATTACCGCAACACGCCTAACGACGGTGCGACAAATATGAATACAGTGAACCGTCATAACCAAAACAACGATCACAATGACAATCGTAACCTGAGAGTGGCTGATAAAGCCGCCGACAAGGTGACTGATTTAAAAGAGGTTAAAAATGCGACTGTGATCGTTGCCGGAAACAGCGCATATGTTGCCGTTGTTTTGACAAACGGGCAAAAAGGCGCCATCGCCAACCATTTAAAAAATAAGATTACCGATAAGGTGAAATCAGCCGATAAACATGTCCGGACTGTATATGTATCAGCGAACCCGGACTTCGTTGAACGCATGCAAGGCTACGGAAAACGAATCCAAAACGGACATCCTGTATCCGGTCTGTTTGATGAATTCGGCCAAATGGTGCAGCGTGTATTCCCAAACCCCAATAAATAAATGAATGGAAAAGCCGCATTTGCTGCGGCTTTTTTATTTTATCTGCCGTCACGACCCAGCGCTCCTGAGCATAAAGTAAAGAATGAGATGAAAATGAAAGGATCGGGGAGGGGAGCTTGTTTGCGTGACGGCATGGGGAAACGGGCGGCATTCACTCTGATCCTGTGCGGAGTCCTTGTCATATTGGCTGTCAGTTCAGCCGTTTCAGTAAGTATGATGTACGTCCTGTCAGGCCAAAACAGCCGCTCTGTTCCGACGAAGGAACAAGTGACTGAACACATGAATAAAGAAATTTACAAACATACAGCGATTTACTATACGGCGGATGAAAAGCCGCTCTTGGATCTGACCAAGCTTACGCTGGACCACGCAAAGCGTATCAATCAAATCATTGTCGGCTATAAAGGTGCAGCGCCGCTTGAACTCATTTTCTTTTCGGATGAAGCTGAAATGGAGCAATATTCAGGATTGAAAAATGTAGTCGGTTTTTATTCAGAACAGGAGCAGATGATGGGGCTTTTGCCTGAAGAGAAAAAAAAGCTTTTGAAAAAAGATGAGCTGGCCGTTTTCATGTATAAGCAATTGATTATACATGAATATACACACTACGCGTTTCATCAAAAAACGCGGCAATTGGGGACGGATACGTCTGTATTTCCGCTTTGGTTTCATGAGGGGCTGAGCGAGTGGGTCGCGCATTATGATGTAGTCATTGATCCGATTGCATTTTCCGTCGTGCCGTTTGATCAATTAACGACCGACCGAAAATGGCAGAAATCGCGTATGGAATATGAAACGGATGTCTATTTGCAAAGCTTCTATATGATAAAGGACTTAACCGACACATTCGGAGAAGGCATTATCTTAACCATTATCAATAAAACCGCCGAAACACAGGATTTTGAAAAAGGCTTTGAAGCGGCTACGAAAGAAAGCCTGAAACGATTTGAACATGATTTCACAAAAGCATATGAAAAAAAGAAAACGGCGTTGGAGAGTCAGGTTTCCAACGCCGTTTTTTAATCAATGGAGGTTTTGCTGCTGCTGTCCCATTTGTCCTTTAATCGGAGGCATTTGCGGCTGTCCCTGGGCCGGTGCAAATGAATTCAGCATGGTCTGCATATCTTGTGCATTGAGCTGAGGAACCTGATAATAACCGTGTTTGTTTTGGTATAAGAAGATTTCATACGCCATTTCGACATATTGCTGAATTTGGGCGGAGAGCACTCTTCTAGTGACGGGATTGGTCATTTCAAGCGAGCTCATCGTCAAGAGAGAAGCTTGAGCTTTAATCAGGCCGAGCATATGGCCGCTGATCCCGAGATCTTTGACATCATTTAATGATTGATTCGGTTTTTTCGGCTGAGTCGGTTTTATACCGTAGACGGCCTGGTTCTGTTCCTTCATCATATATGTCGACGTTTCCTGAGAAGGCTTTTGGCCGGTCTTAAAGCATTCTGCCGTCAGATTATAGAGTCCGAGAATGAATTGATACTGGCGGTCAAGGATGTCGGCCAGCTGCTGATCCTGTATAAACTGTCTGAGCATCATAAATTGATCCAAAACGCCGACTGTTCCGGCCAGCACTTCATGCATATCGAAAAGCTCATGTCCTCCGTGATTCACTTGCGGTGAACCCGGGATCCCCTGATTTACTGGCTGCTGCTGATTCTGCTGCTGTTCCATTGGTTGTTTTCCTCCTTCATGTCAAATCATCATTAAGATGTGAAAAAAGCCGATCCGTTATACATCAAGACCTGTTTCGTTACGTGGGGATTATTTACTATTTTGCGCCAGTGAAGACAATCTTTACAAAAAAGTGATGTGATTTTTAAGAAAATAAGCTAACGTATTTCTTAGAAGACAGGGGGGAAATAAATGAAGAAAAAAAGGGGTATGCGTCTTACGTGCTGTTTGCTGACGGTTTGTTTTATGATGTTCAGCGTGAAAGATGCGGAAGCAATCGGACAAGCAGGATCACTGAATGAAGCTGGAATGGATAAAGCGTATAAAGAACAGCAGACAGAAGACTCCGGCCGTGTCCCGCTCAGAATCATCAGTATGAATGATCTGCACGGAAAAATTGATCAGCAATATGAGCTTGACCTTAACGGAGACGGTAAACCGGATGGCACTTTCGGGCGGATGGACTACGCCGCAGCGTACATTAAAAAGGCGAAAGCCGAGAAAGAACACGCCTTTGTCGTGCATGCGGGCGATATGATCGGGGGCAGCTCTCCCGTGTCAGCCCTTTTTCAGGATGAACCGACAGTAGAATTGATGGAAGACATCGGTTTTGATGTCGGAACTGTCGGCAATCACGAATTCGATGAAGGAACGAATGAGCTTAAACGGATCATCAATGGAGGAGATCATCCGGACGGTAAGGGGACAAGCGGTTATGACGGCCAAAATTTCCCGCTCGTCTGCGCCAACTGTAAACTGAAGTCAGGGGAGTCCTTTCTGCCGCCGTATGAAATTAAATACGTTTCCGGAATTCCGGTCGCATTTATCGGGGTTGTAACCAGATCGGCGGCAGGCATGGTCATCCCGGACGGAATTAAAAATATTACGTTTACGGATGAGGTAAAGGCCGTCAATGACGCCGCCGCTGACCTGAAGAAAAAAGGAATTAAAGCAATCGCCGTGCTCGCCCATATGTCTGCTGAACAAAATGGCTCAGCCATCACGGGAGAATCCGCAAAGCTTGCAAGCGGAACAGACTCAGAGATTGATGTGATTTTCGCCGCGCACAATCATAAAGTCGTAAACGGAGAAATCGACGGCAAGCTGATCGTGCAGGCATTTGAATACGGAAAAGCAATCGGAATCGCCGATCTTGAACTTGATAAAGAGTCGAAGGATATCGTGAAAAAATCAGCGGAAATCCAATATATCGATCAAAGTAAAATCAAGCCTGACCCGGCTGCGGCAGGCATATTAAGCAAATATGAAGAGAAAGTGAAACCGATTATCAGCGAAGCGGTCGGGGAAGCGGCTCATGATATAACGGGCGGGTATTCAAATGACGGCGACACGGCGCTCGGAAATCTGATTGCCGACGGTATGAAAGAGAAGATGAAATCCGATTTTGCGCTTATGAATGGGGGAGGCATCCGGGACGGCATAAAAAAAGGGCCGATTACATGGGGAGACCTTTATAATGTACAGCCGTTCGGCAATGTGCTGACGAAGCTTGAAATCAAAGGAAAAGATTTGCGGGAGATCATTAACGCGCAAATTTCTCCGGTGTACGGTCCGGATTACAGCATCAGCGGATTTTCCTATACATGGAACCCGGAAACCGGACAAGCGGTTGATATGAAGATGGCGGACGGGACAGACATACAGCCCGAAAAAGGATATACAGTAACAGTCAATCAATTTATGGCAACGGCAGCGGGGGCAAAATACGGTCCGATCGGGAAACTCGGCAAGAATCCGGTGACGGGGCCTGAGGATTTGGAAGCGACAGTAGACTATGTCAAAAGCTTTTCCGCACCGATTTCTTATCAAACCGACGGCCGCATCCGCACGGCATCAGCCGCCGAAACACCTGATGACACCGGCAATCAGCCGGGAAGCGGGGAAACACCGGGCGGTACCAGGCCTGATAAAGGAGAAAAACCTCAAGCGGAAAAACCGGATGCAGCAGAACAGCCTGATCAAACCAAAAAACCTGAACGTCCTGTCGTAAAAGAAACAGCATCTGATACAGTGGAGTCAATTCCCGAATCCCGTCCGGCGTCTGCCGCAAATTCGGAACAAAGCACAAAACAGACTGAAAGCGGCACACAAAAAGGCCGCCCATTGCCTGATACTTCAGCGGGCAGCCATCAGACGGCATTGGCCGGTCTGGTGATCACGGGTGCCGGCGTATATTGGCTTTTCAGAAAGAAAAGGGGAACCCGCACACGATGAACAAACTGAAACTTATTCCGCTTTTCGTCATCATCGCCGGTATCATCATCACATGTTACGGAAGCTGGAAGATCATTGATTCACATATGAAAACGAACCATTCGCTTGAAGAAGCAAAAAAAGCAACAGAACCTGTCTTGGAAAAGAACGAAACAAAAAGCGCTGTGCTGACACAGCGCAAAAAAGAATTTCACCCCGAAACGGGTGAGGCAAGCGGCATTTTAGAAATCCCTGAAATCGACGCTGAGCTCCCGATCGTGGAAGGGACTGACGCAGATGATTTAGCAAAAGGCGTCGGACATTATAAGGACAGCTATTATCCGGGCGATCACGGCCAAATTGTGTTATCCGGCCACAGGGACACGGTGTTCCGCCGGACCGGCGAACTGAAAAAAGGAGACAGACTGAACGTGATTTTGTCTTACGGCACGTTTTCTTATAAAATCAGCCGTACAAAAATCGTCAGCCGGGATGATACATCTGTCATCACCCTTCAGCACAAGCGGGAGGAACTGATCCTGACCACTTGCTATCCGTTTTCTTACATTGGAAATGCGCCGAAACGATATATTATATATGCCGACCCTGTTTAAGAAAAATACGTTTCGGTAAAATGAGCCAGATCAGCCGGCATCGGCGCCTCGGCAACGATTTCTTCTCCTGAGATCGGATGGACGACACTGACTTTTTTTGCGTGAAGCGCCTGCCTGTGAAACAGCGTCCTGCTTCCGCCGTACAGGTCATCGCCCGCCAACGGATGGCCGATGCTTGCCATATGCACCCTGATTTGATGTGTTCTCCCGGTTTCCAGTTCAAGCTCTGCCAATGTAAGCTGCGCACCGGGATGATAGCCTTTCACTTTGTAATGGGTGACGGCGGCTTGTCCGCCGGATGAGACGCGCCGTCTGACGGAATGTGACCTGTCGCGGCCGATCGGCGAGTCAACCGTGCCTTTTTTCGGCGTGACTTTTCCTTCCGCCGCGGCGATATAGGTGCGTTTTAATGTTTTGGTTTCGAGCTGACGGTCAAGGAGTGCATGGGCCAGGCGGTGTTTCGCGAAAACGACCGCGCCTGACGTGTCACGGTCAAGACGGTGAACGTGGCGCACTTTCGCCTGCTCGCCGTTGATTTGAAAATGGTAAGCGATCAGGTTGCTGAGGGTGCCGGTCTGACCCTCTTCATTTGGATGAGTCGGCATTCCCGCCGGCTTATTTGCAATCAGCATATGATTGTCCTCAAATAAAATGTCCGGCTCTCCGTATTCCGGAGTCACCGAAGAACCCGTTTTTTCCTGAAGATCAATGAATAAGCGATCTCCGTTTTTCAGTATGATGTTGTTTTTCGGGGATGTTCGATTCACCTGAATGCTTTCTTGGTTCATCCATTCCGTAATTACGGGTTTTGACGCCTGGAATTCAGATTTCAGGACTGAAAACAGCCATTGTCCGGCGTGCTTTTCCGTAATCAGGAGTTCCAGACCGCGGTCATTTTGTTTCATATCATAAAGCTCCTTTTCAAGCGGAAAGCGGCTGTTTCAATAGGAAACACTTACCTTAGCTTTCGCGTTTTTTTCTATGCTATTCTTGATAAAGATTAAGGATATTCACATGGCAAGAAAGGTGATTGATGTGAGAATTGTGAACGCAGCGACTGACGGACAAGAAAGCGCGATACAAGAGCTTTCCTCTGAATTGTTTCAAAATGTCTTTCCTCTTTATTTCTCCGAACTGGAAATTCAGCGCTTTAAAAAAAGGGGCGTATTATCATTACAAAACCAACGTTACCAAGGAACTTTAAAAGAAGCGTTTCAAATTATGGCTTGTCTGCAAACGGTACATATCATGCTGTCAAAGCCGCACCCGGTATATGACGTCAAAGAGCGGGCGCTGTTTGATAAAAATTGCGCTTTGCTGAATGAATGCGGAATGAATTTTCCCTTTACCTATGATGATTTCGAGACAGGGGCCGGATCAGATGCCTGCGGTCACAGAAGGCTGATCTGACGGGTATAAAGAGCCTTTTAACAGGCTCTTTTTTGCTTCCTTGACATGATACCACAATTTCTTTCCTCTAACTCCCTTTATAATGAGACAAATCCCCGAGCATAATAAATGTCGAAAGGGGTGCTTTACAATGAGTTCAATCAAACAATCAATGACTACCCACGTGGCTACCGTTTCTCCCAATCAAACGATTCAGGAAGCGGCTGCGCTGATGCACCAGCATAATGTCGGAGCAATTCCCGTCGTTGACGGAGGGGAATTAAAAGGAATGCTGACAGACCGTGATATCGCATTGAGAACAACGGCTCAAGGCCGCGACGGCCAAACACCTGTTTCACACGTGATGTCTTCTGCAGTTGTATCCGGAAACCCGGAAATGAGTCTTGAAGAGGCGTCACATCTGATGGCCCAACACCAAATCCGCCGCCTTCCCATTGTCGATCAAAATCATCTGGTCGGGATCGTTGCGCTTGGAGACTTAGCGGTCGATCAGCGTTCAAATGAGTCTGCGGGAGCAGCTCTTTCCAATATTTCCAGTCAAAACACACAGTAACGGATGAAGAGAGCTTGCACTCATGCAGGCTCTTCTTTCCGTGAGAATGTTACATTTTGAACGCGAAAGAAATTCACGGTATAGTGTATACATAGGTCAGTACGTTTAGCTAAAGGAGCTGTAACCATTGATAAAAGCATTAATCTTTGATTTTGACGGGTTAATTTTAGATACAGAAACCCATGAATATGAAGTGCTGCAGGAAATGTTTGAAGAACACGGTTCAACATTGCCTTTATCCGTCTGGGGAAAGGTGATCGGAACGGCCGCGGGGTTTAAGCCGTTCGCATATTTAGAGGAGCAGCTGGGAAGAAAGCTCGATCATGATGAACTGACGGCGATCAGGCGCGGGCGCTTCGAACAGCGGATGAAGACGGAAACGGCGCGTCCCGGGGTGGAGGCTTATTTAGCCGCGGCAAAAGAATTAGGATTGAAAGTGGGGCTCGCGTCCAGCTCAGATTTTAAATGGGTATCGGGCCATCTGAAGGAATTAGGCCTGTTTGATGAATTTGAAGTGATTCAGACGGCTGACGACGTAGAAGAAGTGAAGCCGAATCCGGAGCTCTATCTGAAAGCTGCGGAACATTTAGGCGTTGAACCATCTGAATGTCTGGCCTTTGAGGATTCGGTCAACGGCTCAATCGCAGCCAAACGGGCCGGCATGAAATGTGTCATCGTCCCGAATAAGGTAACAAGCGCCCTGTTATTTGAAGAATACGATCACAGACTGGAATCGATGGCGGAAATGGAACTTGAATTACTCTTACAGCGATTGAACGATCAAAACGAAACGGCAGGGGGAAGCAGCATTGTCTGAGAAACTTGATCTGACCCGTTTTGAAAAGAAAATGGTCATCCGGAATATGGAAGAGAAAGATATCAACAAAATTATTGAGCTGCAAAAGGATTGTTTTCCGGGGATGGAGCCGTGGGAGCCTGAGCATTTAATCAGCCATCTCGCGCACTTTCCGGAAGGTCAGTTTTGCGCCGAGTATGAAGGGGAAATTATCGGTTCATGCTCAAGCCTGATCATCAATTTCGATGAATATGATGACCGCCACACGTGGCAGGACATTACAGACGACGGTTATATCACGAACCACAACCCGGACGGATTGAATCTGTACGGGATTGAGGTAATGGTTCACCCGGAATACAGACGGATGAAAATCGGACACCGGCTGTATGAGGCGAGAAAAGACTTGGCGAGACGATTGAATCTGAAAAGCATCATTATCGGCGGGCGGATTCCGAATTATCATAAGTATGCGGAAGAAATGACGGCGAGAGCTTATGTCGAACAGGTGACGCGCCATCAGATTTATGATCCGGTGCTTTCTTTCCAGCTGATGAACGGATTTACGCTCATGCGGATCAATCCGAATTATCTCCCGGATGACACCGCGTCCATTAAATATGCGACATTAATGCAATGGAACAATGTCGATTACCTGCCGCAATCGAAGCGCTATTACAAATCGGCATTTCCGGTGCGCATCTGCGTCATTCAATATGAAATGAAAAAGATTTACTCCTTCGAGGAATTTGCCAATCAGGTTGAATATTATGTCGATGTGGCTTCCGATGCGAGATCTGATTTCGCAGTGTTCCCGGAGATTTTCACGACGCAGCTCATGTCTTTCCTCGAGGAGCGTTCTCCGAGTCTGGCCATTCAGAGGATTACCGAATATACCGAGGACTATATCAGCCTCTTTACAGATCTCGCGGTGAAATATAACGTCAACATCATCGGCGGCTCCCACTTCGTTGAAGAAGAGGGGAAAATTTATAACATCGCGTACTTATTCAGACGTGACGGCACGATTGAAAAACAATATAAGCTTCACATTACGCCGAATGAGCGGAAATGGTGGGGCATCAGCGCCGGAGACAGGGTGCGCGTATTTGATACGGACTGCGGAAAGATCGCCATTCAGATCTGTTACGATATCGAATTTCCGGAGCTTGCGAGAATTGCCGCGGATCAAGGGGCGAAAATTATCTTTACGCCGTTCTGCACTGAAGACCGCCAAGGCTACTTGCGCGTAAGGTACTGCTCTCAGGCGCGAGCGGTTGAAAACCAAATTTACACCGTCATCTCAGGTACGGTCGGAAACCTGCCGCAAACAGAAAATATGGATATTCAATACGCGCAGTCAGCCATTTTTGCTCCGTCTGATTTTGAATTTGCCAGAGACGGAATCGTCGGTGAAACGAATCCGAATATCGAAATGGTCGTGATCGGGGACGTGGACCTTGAAATCTTAAGAAGGCAGCGTGAAAACGGAACCGTGCGCCAGCTGAAAGACCGGCGCAAAGACATTTACCGGATTACGCATCTGAAATAAAAAAAACGCCCGCTCCGCTTAAGGGGACTGACCCCATAAGATGAGACA
>NZ_ML064916.1:0-55017 GCF_003676355.1 Bacillus sp. L75 | reverse complement strand
CTCTTCAGCGCCGATGGTAGTCGGGGGTTTCCCCCTGTGAGAGTAGGACGCCGCCAAGCTATATTATGATAAAGGCAGCTCATCATGAGCTGCCTTGTTTGTTTTTGAATAAAAACAAAACAAACACCGAAATACGGAAACGCCCATATACTAATTGCAAACTTCAAAAAGGTCCAAATTGTGTATACAATCAACAGCTTAAGGGAAGGCTATTCATACGGAGGTGGGCAAAATGAATGAAACGTCCAGCCATGAAGAGACATGTATTGTGTGTGAAACCAAAAAAAGCAGGGGAATCCATATTTATACGAAATTTATATGTTTAGAGTGTGAGAAGAAAGTAGTTTCCACTCCGACCTCTGATCCAAATTATGAATTTTTCGTTCGTAAACTGAAAAGCCTTCATACACCGACGTTATATTCTTAACCCTGAAAAGGGTCTTTTTTTTGCCTGAAATCAGAGGAGTTTTTACACTTTTTATAAAAGAACTGATACGATAAGAAGAGGAACTTGTTTAGACATGGAATGTAATAGATAATACTGATAAAAGTGAATAAATAGGAGTCGATCAAGTATGAAACCGTTTATTCAATATATGAAATGGACGTTTTGCGGCAGCACAGTTTTTGTATTAGCGGGGATAACCTTCTTTACGATAGGGCATCAGCCTTTTCTGTATTCGCTTTTATACGGGGCAGCCAGCGGAGCCGCAGCCAGTGCGGCCGGTCTGTGGAATGCGAAGCGTCTCTTTTTAAAAAAACACCGGCTGACAAGAAAAGAATATGCTTATATCAAGGAAAATCTTGAGGAAGCAAAGGGTAAAATCATCCGATTACGCAGGGCGCTTTTTCGCTCTAAAAGTATACAAATGCTGAAGCAGAATGCAGAGATACTGCGGATAACCCGACGAATATATCTGCTCACAAAGCAGGAGCCGAAGCGTTTTTATCAGGCAGAGCGTTTCTATTATCAAACGCTTGATTCTGTTGTGGAACTGA
Organism: Bacillus sp. L75; assembly: GCF_003676355.1. NCBI lineage: Bacteria > Bacillati > Bacillota > Bacilli > Caryophanales > Bacillaceae > Bacillus > Bacillus sp. L75. The sequence continues at coordinate 54,018 of NZ_ML064916.1, read as the reverse complement.
CGGAAAAGTATGCTCTGCTCTCCTCACAGCCGCGAAAAAATAAAGATTTATCAATGTCCTTGAGTGAGACGAGAATGACTCTGGCAGAGCTTTCCAGAAGGCTGGAAGAGGATCTTCATGAAGTGATGAAGGAGGACATCGACGACCTGCACTTTGAATTAGATATGGCAAAGCATTCACTGAGAAAATAAGAAAGGAAGAAGGAAATGGCCAAAGACCGTTCTGACGACAGCATGGGCGCCCAAAATGACCAGACCCCTCTAAAGCTTGCAGATACGCTGCCGGAAGAAAAAAGAGAAGCGGCACTTCAGCTCGCTGAAAAACTGGACCCTGGGAACATGCAAAGCATTGTTCTGTTTGGTTCACAGGCGCAGGCGAATCTTCTGGAATTTTCCCATACGATGATAGAGCACGTGCAAAGAAAAGATGCAGGAGAGATGGGACAAATATTGGCTGATCTGATGATGAAGCTTGACCAGGTAAACCCTGATGATCTGCAGATGAAGAACAAAGGGTTTTTCGCCCGGCTGTTTAAAAGGGTATCCGGTTCTGTGCAGGAAGTGCTTTCGAAATATCAAAAGACAAGTGTGCAGATTGACCGTATCAGCAGAAGACTGGAATATTCTAAAAATGTGCTGTTGAGTGACAATAAATTGTTAGATCAGCTGTACACCCAAAATAAACAATACTTTTCTGATTTAACTATGTATATAGCAGCGGGGGAATTAAAATCAGATGAGCTGAAAACAAAGCTGATACCTGAAGCGGCAAGAAAAGCCGAATTACAAGAACACAATCAAATGGCCGCGCAGGAAGTGAACGATCTTCGCCAGTTTGCCGACCGTCTGGATAAGAGGGTGCATGATCTGCTGCTGAGCAGGCAGATTACGCTTCAGAGTGCGCCGCAAATCCGCCTGATTCAAAACACGAATCAGGCACTGGCAGAGAAAATTCAGTCCTCCGTTGTTACGGCTATTCCTTTATGGAAGAATCAAGTCGCCATCGCGCTGACGCTTATGAGGCAGCGGAGTGCGGCAGATGTGCAGCAGAAGGCGGCGGATACGACAAATCAATTGCTGCTGAAAAACGCTGAACTTCTGAAAACAAGTACAGTCGAGACCGCGAAAGCCAATGAGCGCGGACTTGTTGAGGCAGAAACCCTCAAAAAAGTGCAGGAAAGCTTAGTCAGCACACTTGAAGAAATCATGTCTATTCAAGCAGAAGGCAGGATGAAACGCAGGCGTGCCGAGGAGGAGCTTGTTATCATGGAAGGCGATTTAAAAAAGAAGCTGCTTGATATGAGGTCCGGCCGGGATAACGGCTAGATGGCAAAAAGTCTTAGCTTTAAGTTGGCTCGCAGGCACGATATAATAAGAAAGACAGGCAAAGGATTTGTTTAAAAATGGACACACCTTTATATACAGCGCTGATGAAGCATGCGCACCGAAATACGTATTCTTTTCATGTTCCGGGACATCACAATGGAGATGTCTTTTTTGATGAAGCCAAATCTGTATATCAATCTCTTTTATCTATTGATATGACTGAGATCACGGGTCTTGATGACTTGCATCACCCGACGGGGGTCATTAAGGAAGCGCAGGATTTGGTGAGCAGATTTTACGGCTCTCAGGAAAGTTTCTTTCTCGTCAATGGAACGACCGCCGGCAATCTGGCGATGATTTTAGCTGTTTGTGAACCGGGTGAACCCATTCTGATCCAGCGTAATTGTCACAAGTCTGTTTTCCATGCGGCGGCATTGGCCGGAGCCAAGCCGGTTTATTTGGCGCCGGAAATCGATGAAAACATACATGTGCCGGCACATGTATCCCTTTCAGTCATCGAAAAAGCGCTGGCGTCATATCCGAACGCGAAAGGACTTGTTCTGACCAATCCGACTTACTACGGGCATGCTGCCGATTTGACTGCGGCAGTTAACAAAGCCCATTCATACGGCGTTCCTGTACTGGTGGATGAGGCTCATGGGGCTCACTTTGTGTTAGGCCAGCCTTTCCCGCCTTCATCATTGGCTATGGGGGCAGACGCCGTTGTTCAATCGGCTCACAAAACGCTTCCGGCTATGACGATGGGGTCTTACTTTCATTTGAACAGCACCAGAATTGACAGAGATCGATTAACTTATTATGTAAGCAGTTTGCAAAGCAGCAGCCCGTCATACCCGATTATGGCATCTTTAGATACGGCGCGCGCTTATGTGCAGGATATTGCTGAAAAAGGGACACTTCCCGTTCATATGGAGCACATTGAGAAAATCAAACGAAGGTTCGCATCAATTTCTTCTATTGAAATAATCGAGCCTTCTGGATATGGGCTGCGGGCGGACCCGTTAAAATTAATTCTTCGGTCAAAGCTCGGACATTCCGGCTATTCATTACAACGGATTTTGGAGAGTGAAGGCATTGTTGCCGAGCTGGCTGACGAGTACCAAGTATTGCTCGTACTGCCGATAGGCGGCCGGCGGATGATAGAACAGGCAACCGTAAGAAACATACAGCAGAAACTGGAGAATACACCGCCCGATAAATTGCCGGATGCCGTGAATTGGACATTTCCGTCCATATCGACACTTGAATACCCGCAAAATGAGATGCGGAAGTTTACAAAAGAGCCTGCAGATATAAATAAGGCGGCCGGGCGCTTGCATGCGGGCAACATTATTCCTTATCCGCCGGGAATTCCGCTGATCATGGACGGAGAACGGATAACAGAAGAGATCGTACAAAAGCTTTCCCGTTTAATCGGCATGGACGCGCATATTCAAGGCTTGTTAAACGGGGAACAATTACTTGTCTATATAGAAGAGGAGAAATCATGAGCGGTTTATTTATAACATTTGAAGGTCCTGAAGGTGCAGGGAAAACGACTGTGCTTCAGGAAATGAAAGAGATTCTGTCGGCAGAGGGGCTCCCGGTGACAGCGACAAGAGAACCGGGCGGCATCGACATTGCGGAACAGATCAGAGAAGTGATCTTAAATAAAAACAATACACTGATGGATGCCAAAACGGAGGCGCTGCTTTACGCTGCGGCGAGAAGACAGCATTTAGTCGAAAAGGTGCAGCCTGCATTGAAAGAAGGCCGCATTGTGCTGTGCGATCGTTTCATCGACAGTTCGCTGGCTTACCAAGGCTATGCGAGAGGGCTCGGCATTGATGAAGTCCTTTCTATCAACCAGTTTGCAATCGGCGATACGATGCCTGATGTCACCATCTATTTTTCTATTGAGCCGGAAGAAGGGTTGAAACGGATTACGTCGAATGATTCAAGAGAGAAGAATCGTCTCGATCTTGAGGCCCTGCACTTTCATACGAAAGTACGGGAAGGATACCAAAAGGTAATGCAGCGTTTTCCGGAAAGATTCCATACAATCGACGCATCGAAAAAGAAGGAACTCGTCATTCAGGACGCACTTCAAGTGATAAATGAAGCATTGAAAAAAATTCAGTTGTGACCTGTTTCTCATAAGTTGCTATAATGAATGTAACGATAATGTTCTTTCCAACCTAAAGGGGGCCTAGAGAATGAAACTAATAGTGGCAGTGGTGCAGGATCAGGACAGCAACAGGCTTTTGAAAGTATTAACCGACCACAACTTCAGGGTGACGAAGCTTGCGACAACAGGCGGATTCCTTAAATCAGGCAATACGACGTTTATGATCGGGGTGGAAGATATCCGTGTCGATAAAGCGCTCAGCCTCATTAAAGAGAATGGCTGTAAACGTGATCAGATGATTGCCCCGGTATCCCCGATGGGCGGGAATGCGGATTCCTACGTTCCATATCCCGTCGAAGTGGAAGTCGGCGGAGCGACGGTCTTTGTCCTCCCGGTCGATGAATTTCATCAATTTTAAGGATTTGACGACGTGAAAATAAATTCTGACTTACGTACATTTATTGAGAAAAAGCAGCAGCCTGCTTATAAAGCGGCAGAGCTTTCCGGAACATTTAAAAGTTCAATGGACAGCCAAAGCAGCAAGCTGAAATTTGATCAGCTGAGCAGGTTCTTAACGGATATAGAAACGTTCGGGAAAAGGCTGACGAAGTCGAGAAACTTCAAAGACTTAGCGAAATTCAAAGGATTGGTAAAACGTTTTGTAAAAGAGGCCGTAGACAGCGGATTATCGCATGAGACGGAGAAAAGCTTTGACCTGTACGGCAGCAGCCGGACTCTGGGGCTTGTGAAAGAAATAGATGAAAAACTGCTTCAGCTGACAGAAGAAATGTTAGATCAGGAAAAACCGGCAATTGATTTGCTGGATCGAATCGGAGAAATAAAAGGTTTATTGATTAACCTTTACACATAGAGAGTGATACAATGGCAATATCATGGAAGGAAATGACCGGGCAGCAGCCCAGAGTGATGCGGCTTTTGCATAACAGCATTGAAAAGAAAAGGCTTTCTCACGCATATCTGTTTGAAGGCAAAAAAGGAACGGGCAAATTGGATGCTGCACTGCTTCTCGCAAAAAGCTTTTTTTGCCTTGAAGACGGGACTGAGCCTTGCGGGGAGTGCCGGAACTGTAAGCGTATTGAATCCGGAAACCATCCCGACCTGCATGTGGTTCAGCCCGACGGATTATCCATTAAAAAGGCTCAGATCCAATCGCTTCAGGAAGAGTTTTCTAAAACAGGACTGGAATCGCATAAAAAGCTGTACATTATATCCCATGCGGATCAAATGACGACAAATGCAGCAAACAGTCTGCTGAAATTTTTAGAGGAGCCGAGTCAAGACACCATCGCAATTCTTATTACTGAGCAGCTCCACCGAATACTGGATACCATCGTTTCGAGATGTCAGGTTCTCCCGTTCCAGCCGCTTCAGCCGAAAGCCATAGAAGAAAGACTGATTGAACAGGAAGTGAGCCCTCACATGGCCCGGCTCTTAGCAAATATGACAAATAATATTGCGGAAGCAGTCGAATTAAGTCGAAATGATGAGTTTGCAGAGTCCAGAGCGAAAGTGATAAAATTGTATGAAGTCTTACATCAGCGGAAAGGACATGCCTTTTTCTTCATTCAGGATCAGTGGGTGCCCTTTTTCAAAGAAAAAACCCATCAAGAAATGGGTCTTGATATGCTCTTATTGATATACCGTGATGTATTATCCATCCAAATTGGAAATGAAGATAAACTGATTTATCAAGACTTATTCCAATCAATAAAACAGCATGCGCTGCAATTTACACAACAAAGCGTTACGAACCAAATTCTCGCTGTTTTAGAAGCAAAAAAACGGCTTCATTCCAATGTGAATGTGCAGGGATTAATGGAGCACTTGGTGTTAACGTTGCAGGAGGGATAAGCTTGTACAACGTAATAGGCGTCCGCTTTAAAAAAGCGGGGAAAATTTATTATTTTGATCCGAACGGATTTGATATAGAACAAGACAGCTGCGTCATTGTTGAAACCGTAAGAGGTGTCGAATACGGGCAGGTTGTCATCGCAAATAAACAAGTGGACGAGCATGATGTTGTGCTTCCGCTTCGAAAGGTCATACGCGTTGCTGATGAACGCGATCTTCTCATTGTAGAAGAAAACAAACAGGAGGCCCTGTCCGCTTTTGAAGTCTGTCAGAAAAAAGTGGCTGACCACGGCTTAGATATGAAGCTGGTTGATGTTGAGTTTACATTTGACCGCAATAAAGTCATTTTTTACTTTACAGCAGACGGACGGGTTGATTTCAGGGAATTGGTCAAAGACTTGGCTTCTATCTTTAAAACGAGAATCGAATTGCGCCAAATCGGGGTGAGGGACGAGGCGAAAATGCTCGGCGGTATCGGACCATGCGGGAGAATGCTTTGCTGCTCCACGTTCCTCGGTGATTTTGAACCGGTGTCCATCAAAATGGCGAAGGATCAAAATTTATCGTTGAACCCAACGAAGATTTCCGGTCTGTGCGGCCGTTTGATGTGCTGTTTGAAGTACGAAAATGATGAGTATGAGACGGCAAAAGAACAGCTGCCGGATTTAGGCGAAATGATTACGACGGCAAACGGCCCCGCAAAGGTTGTCGGTCTTAATATTCTGGAACGGGTGCTTCAGGTGGAACTGAAGAATCGTGAAAAAGTGATAGAATATACTTGGGAAGAGCTCTTGGAAGAGGGCGTCGTATCCGCACAAACCACAGATTAACGAGGTGTGGAACCTTGGATAAAAAAGAGTTATTTGATACTGTCATAAACCTGGAGGAACAAATCGGTTCGCTGTACCGTCAGCTGGGTGACTTAAAGCAGCATATCGGCGAAATGATTGAAGAGAATCACCATCTTCAGCTTGAAAATAAGCATTTGCGTAAGCGGCTTGATGATACGACAGAGCAAATTGAGAAATTCAAAGCCGATCAGAAAGAAACAAAAACACAGAAGGCAGAGCAGAGTGATATAGGAGAAGGGTACGACAATCTGGCCCGGCTGTATCAAGAAGGCTTTCATATTTGCAACGTCCATTATGGGAGCGTCCGCAAGGGAGATTGCCTTTTTTGTCTGTCCTTCTTAAATAAAAAATAAGGAAAAGGCTTCCGCTGATGTCGGAAGCCTTTTTCAAAGAGTGCCGAAAGGAATAAGATTATGGTTTCATTACGTGATGATGAAAGATTGGATTACTTATTAGCAGAGGATATGAAAATAGTACAGAGTCCGACGGTTTTCGCTTTTTCATTAGATGCCGTGCTGCTGTCTAAGTTTGCATACGTTCCGATTCAAAAGGGGAACATCGTTGATTTATGCACGGGGAACGGCATTGTGCCGCTTTTGCTCAGCACAAGGTCAAAAGCTGATATCACCGGGGTTGAAATTCAGGAACGCTTGTATGATATGGCGCTCCGAAGCGTGGAATACAACGGGCTGGGCGGTCAGATCAGTCTCATTCATGATGATCTGAAAAATATGCCGGAAAGACTCGGACATAATAAATATGATGTTGTCACCTGCAATCCGCCTTATTTTAAGACACCGAAAGAGGCGGAGCAGAACCTGAACGAGCATCTCAGAATCGCAAGGCACGAAATCCTTTGCACGCTTGAAGATGTGATTTCCGTCAGCAGCAAACTGCTGAAGCAAGGCGGAAAAGCGGCTATCGTTCATCGGCCGGGGAGGCTTTTGGAAATCTTTGAATTAATGAAAGCGTACCGAATAGAACCGAAACGGGTTCAGTTTATTTATCCGAAACAAGGTAAAGAAGCGAATACCATTTTGGTTGAAGGAATTAAAGGCGGCCGCCCTGATCTCAAAATTCTTCCCCCGCTGTTCGTATACAATGAACAAAATGAATATACGAAAGAGATCCGCACGATTTTATATGGAGACAAATAGTCATTTCTTTTATGTGCTGCTGTGCAATGACAACAGTCTGTATGCCGGTTATACAAATGATCTGCAAAAACGGCTAAAAACCCACAATGAGGGAAAGGGCGCGAAGTACACAAGGGCGCGTAGGCCGGTTTCGTTATGCCATGCGGAATCATTTGAAACAAAACGGGAAGCGATGCAGGCGGAATACCGTTTTAAGCAGCTGACCCGAAAGAAAAAAGAGCAATATATAGAAGAAAAACGACGCAGCAAGGAGGCTGTATATGTTAAGACGCCAGATGAGTTTTAACGGAAAATCTGAAATGGGAACTCTGTACCTTGTTCCTACACCGATCGGCAATTTGGAGGACATGACCTTTCGTGCAGTAGAGACGCTGAAATCGGCCGATGTCATAGCTGCCGAAGATACGAGACAGACGAAAAAGCTGTGCCATGTTTATGACATAGAAACATCTCTCATCAGCTATCATGAACATAATAAAGAAAGCAGCGGCCATAAAATCATTGAATGGCTGAAAAGCGGAAAGAATGTGGCATTGGTCAGTGATGCCGGCATGCCGACAATTTCCGACCCGGGGGCTGAGATTGTGAGAGATTTCACCCAAATCGGCGGATATGTCGTTCCGCTCCCGGGTGCTAATGCGGCATTAACCGCGCTGACCGCATCAGGCATCACCCCGCAGCCGTTTTTCTTCTACGGATTTTTAAACAGACAGAAAAAAGAAAAGAAGAAAGAACTCGAAATCCTGAAAAAACGGCAGGAAACGATGATATTTTACGAAGCGCCGCACAGATTAAAAGAAACATTAATAGCAATGCATGACGTTTTGGGTAATCGAACCATCGCCGTCACGAGAGAATTAACGAAAAAGTACGAGGAATTCATCAGAGGAACCATCGCCGAGGTGATGGAATGGGCAAATGAAGATCAAATCCGCGGTGAGTTCTGTCTCGTTGTCGAAGGAAATCAAACCGCTGAACCGGATGAAGAGGAAAAGCCTTGGTGGACGGAGCTTTCTGAGAAAGAGCATGTGGAGCATTACATAAACGAAGGAGCATCTTCCAAACAGGCCATAAAACAAACAGCGGTAGATCGGGGCGTACCGAAACGAGAGATTTATGACGCTTATCACATTCAATCATAAAAAAAACCGTTCTTGTATCGTAACAAGAACGGTTTTTGTATGAAATAGCTTATTTTTGGTTTTGAAGCTGGTTTTGAATTTCAGAGATGATTTGCTCAGCGCCTTCTTTGCTGAGTACCAATTTGCCGCCGGCAAGTTTAAGGTTATCATCAGAAACTTCACCAGTTACTTGGCAAGTCATGTTTGGTTTATATTTTTTAAGGATGATTTTTTCATCATCAACATAAATTTCAAGAGCGTCTTTTTCTGCGATGCCCAGTGTACGGCGAAGTTCGATAGGGATAACGACGCGTCCAAGTTCATCAACTTTACGTACGATACCAGTAGATTTCATTAACAGTCTCCTCCCGAGAGATAATTATTTTGTAGTTTATATTTTTCTTCGTCATTATTCGACAAAATTCCTTACATTCCTAGCATAACAAGGTTTCCAATAATCGTCAATCTTTTTGTTTACTATTGATTGTAAGAATTAGTTCTTATAGTAAGTAAAGCCTTGGAAATCCTGAAATAACAGGCTTTTTGACTGCTTTTTCGAACCTATTATCCTACTGAAAATCCTTTTAAATCAAGACTTTCGAACCAAGATGTTTTATATTAGTAGATTATATACGACAAATTTCGACATGTTAAGACTTTTTTTAATTTCAATAAAAATTTTTAATTTTATTTACTCTTTTACGCGCAGTACGTATATATCCTTGATCTTAAAGGCTAAGATGGTATCATAGATAGAGGACAAATATCAATATTGTATATCAAATAAAACCGCTCTCGTCCTTTGGGCGTGAGCTTTTCGACATTCTGAATGGGAGGTTGCAACATGCCGCAAGACAATAATACTTTTTATATTACAACCCCGATATATTATCCGAGCGGAAAATTACATATCGGCCATGCTTATACTACCGTGGCCGGCGATGCGATGGCGCGTTACAAAAGATTAAAAGGATTTGACGTACGCTACTTAACCGGAACGGATGAGCACGGACAGAAAATCCAGCAGAAAGCGGAGGAAGAGAATATCACGCCTCAAGCTTATGTGGATCGTGCAGTTGCTGAAATCCAAAAACTATGGAAGCAGCTCGACATTTCTCACGATGATTTCATCCGGACGACGGAAAGCCGGCACAAAGAAATTATCGAGAAAGTGTTTCAAAAACTTCTTGATAATGGTGACATTTACCTGGATGAGTATGAGGGCTGGTACAGCATCCCTGATGAAACATTCTATACGGAAACACAGCTGGTGGATGTGGAACGAAATGAGAAGGGTGAGGTTGTCGGCGGAAAAAGCCCGGACAGCGGCCATCCGGTCGAATTAATCAAAGAGGAGTCATACTTCTTCCGCATGAGCAAATACGCAGACCGCCTGCTGAAGTTTTATGAGGAAAATCCTTCTTTCATCCAGCCTGAATCACGCAAAAATGAAATGATTAACAACTTCATTAAACCGGGGCTTGAAGACTTGGCCGTTTCCAGAACGACGTTCGACTGGGGCGTAAAAGTGCCGGGAAATCCGAAGCATGTCGTGTATGTATGGATTGACGCACTGTTCAACTATATTACAGCGCTCGGTTACGATACGGAAAATGATGAGCTTTACAAAAAGTACTGGCCGGCTGACGTCCACCTTGTCGGTAAAGAAATTGTCCGTTTTCATACCATTTACTGGCCGATTATGCTGATGGCGCTTGATCTCCCGCTGCCTAAGCAAGTATTCGCGCATGGCTGGTTATTGATGAAAGACGGAAAAATGTCGAAATCAAAAGGAAATGTCGTTGATCCGGTAACGTTAATTGAACGCTACGGCTTGGATGAGCTTCGCTATTACCTGCTTCGCGAAGTACCGTTCGGTTCAGACGGTGTCTTTACGCCGGAAGGTTTCGTAGAACGGATTAATTATGACTTGGCGAACGACTTAGGAAACCTTCTGAATCGTACAGTCGCGATGATCCAAAAATATTTTGACGGTGAGATTGGTTCATATGAAGGAAATGTGACCGATTTTGATTCAGAGCTTTCTTCTGTAGCCGGTGAAACGGTTAAAGCTTATGAAAAGGCAATGGAAAACATGGAGTTTTCAGTCGCTTTATCAACGCTATGGCAATTAATCAGCCGTACGAACAAATATATTGATGAAACTGCTCCGTGGGTGCTTGCTAAAGACCAGGAAAAAGAAAAAGAATTATGTTCCGTCATGTATCATTTAGCTGAATCTTTACGTATCTCAGCCGTATTGCTCCAGCCTTTCTTGACACAAACGCCTGAAAAAATGTTTGCCCAGCTCGGAGTTGAGGATCAGTCTCTTAAAGCATGGGACAGCATTCAGACATTCGGCCAATTGAAGAACGCGAAAGTGAAAAAAGGGGAACCGCTTTTCCCTCGTCTTGAAGCTGAAGAAGAAGTAGCTTACATCAAGCAAAAAATGCAAGGAACTGCTCCTGCTAAAGAAGAAAAGGCGGAAGAGCCGCAAGAAGCAGAACGTCTTCCTGAAATTACGTTTGATCAATTTATGGATACAGAACTTCGCGTCGCAGAAGTCTTGTCCGCAGAGCCGGTGAAAAAAGCAGATCGGCTGCTGAAATTGCAAATTGATCTGGGCTTTGAACAGCGCCAAGTTGTATCAGGTATCGCGAAGCATTACACACCGGATCAGCTTGTGGGAATGAAGATCATTTGTGTAACGAATCTAAAACCGGTAAAACTGAGAGGCGAGCTTTCTCAAGGAATGATACTGGCAGGAGAATCGGACGGCGTTCTCAAAGTTGTAGCTGTCGACCAGTCATTACCGAAAGGCACTCGAATTAAATAATAGATGCAAAAGGTGTTTCACGTGTAACATTCCGTCGAACACCTTTTGTTTTTCAACAAGAAAGGAGTTTTTATGATGCTTTTTGATACACATGCGCACTTAAATGCCGAGCAATTTGACACAGACTTAGAGGAAGTCATTGCGCGTGCAAAGGCTGAAAAAGTTGAACGGATCGTCGTTGTCGGATTCGACAAACCCACTATCACGCGTGCGATGGAGCTGATTGAGGAATATGACTTTATATACGCTGCGATCGGCTGGCATCCGGTAGACGCAATTGACATGACAGAGGAAGATTTATCATGGATTAAGGAACTGTCCTCTCACGAAAAAGTTGTGGCAATCGGAGAGATGGGCCTTGATTACCACTGGGATAAATCACCAAAAGACATTCAGAAAGAAGTATTCCGGAAACAAATCGCTCTCGCCAAAGAAGTGAACCTTCCAATTATCATTCATAATCGTGATGCAACGGAAGATGTTGTCACGATTTTGAAAGAAGAGGGGGCGGAAGAAGTCGGCGGTATTATGCACTGCTTTACAGGGAGCGCGGAGGTTGCGCGGCAGTGTATCGATATGAATTTTTATATTTCATTCGGCGGACCGGTTACCTTCAAAAATGCGAAGAAACCAAAAGAAGTAGCAAAGGAAATTCCGAATGACCGTTTGCTGATTGAAACGGACTGTCCTTTCCTGACACCGCATCCTTTCCGCGGTAAACGAAATGAGCCAAGCTACGTAAAATATGTTGCTGAACAGCTCGCTGAATTAAAAGGGCTGACATATGAAGAAATTGCCTCAATTACAACCGAAAACGCAAAAAGACTTTTCCGCATGAACTGACAGAATGCGCTGTCGTAACGTGTAAAGGCTTGTCCGATTCAGTGGATATGTAAAACGGTTCTACAAGCTTCCTTCTCCTCATAAGATAGGTTGTCGATATGTCTCTCTTCCTTTTTTTGCTTTGTTTTTGCATAATGAGGGATACGCTGAAGGTTTTTCATCTTCGAGATGGGAGGGTTGACAGCATTTTAGATACTCTATATAATCTCTCCGAGGAGAAGGAGGCGTTTTTCATCACACAAAAAATGAAAAAACTGTTTTCCGTAAAGCTTGGTAAAAGCAAGGTTATTCTTATTGCAGCTATTATTCTGCTGGGCGGAACCGGGACTGCATACGGGGCACATGAGCTCTCAAAACAATCAGTTTCTGTTTCTATCAACGGCAAGAAAAAGCAAATACGCACTCATGCAAAAACGGTTGGGGAACTTCTGGAAGATTTACATATAGAGACGAGAAATGAAGACCGGATTACCCCGTCTAAGCAGACAGCATTGGCAGACAACATGAATGTCGTGTATGAAGCTGCAAAGCAGATCCGTGTGACAAGAGGCGGAGAAGAAAAGACTTTATGGTCAACGGCAAAAACAGTCGGCGCATTTCTGAACGAACAGCATACACCTGTGAATCAGCACGATAAAATAGATCCAGCAGCAGATACGAAAGTGACAAACGGCATGAAAGTCACGGTCGACCCGGCTTTTCAGGTCACTGTAAATGATGCGGGAAAGAAAAAGAAAATATGGACGACTTCGACTACGGTCGCTGACTTTTTAACGCAGCATAAGATGGACATGAAAGACGAAGATAAAGTAAAACCGGCATTACACGAAAAGCTCACAAAAAATCAGGCCGGCATACAAATCACTCGTATCGAAAAAGTCACCGATGTAGTTGAGGAAAAAATAGCGTATCAAGTGAAAGAAAAAGAAGATGCGTCTCTCGACAGCGGGAAAGAAAAGATCGTTCAAAAAGGAAAAGAAGGCAAACTTAAAAAGCATTTTCATGTTGTCAAAGAAAATGGAAAAGAAGTTTCAAGAAAGCTTGTTAAAGAAGAAACATCTGAAAAAAGCAAAGATCAAATCATTGCGGTCGGCACAAAGCGGCACAGTCCCAAGATTGAGCAGCTCAGTGCACCTGTGAAGGCATCTTCTGGCGAAACCGGATCTTCCGGTAAAGTGATTACCGTGTCTTCCACGGCTTATACCGCAAGCTGCAGCGGCTGTTCCGGCCATACGGCTACAGGCGTTAACCTGACAAGCAATCCGAATGCTAAAGTCATTGCGGTAGACCCAAGCGTCATTCCGCTCGGCACAAGAGTCCACGTAGACGGATACGGGGATGCCGTGGCCGCTGATACAGGCTCAGCCATTAAAGGAAGACGGATTGATGTCTTTTTCCCTGAAAAATCTTCGGCTTACCGCTGGGGAAAGAAACAGGTCAAAATAAAAATCTTAAATTAATTCCGATTCACTCAGAGGGTTTTGCGCCCTCTGTTTTTTTCGTTATAATAGGTAAAGTGTATTTTCAGTATATTAGACGTGACATGTAAGCAAAGGTTTCGTTTTGGATATAAAAAGTTTTTTTGGAGGAAGTAATGAAAATTAAAGAAATTATTGTAGTCGAGGGACGCGATGACACTGCGCGCATAAAACTTGCCGTTGATGCGGATACGATCGAGACAAACGGTTCCGCAATCGGAGACGAAGTCATCAGACAGATTCGGCTGGCGCAGGAAACGAGAGGGGTCATCGTGCTGACGGACCCGGATTTTCCGGGGGAAAAGATCCGGAAAACCATTTCTGAAGCAGTACCCGGCTGTAAACACGCATTTCTGCCCAAACATCTTGCCAAACCGAAAAACAAGCGCGGCATTGGCGTTGAGCACGCATCCATTGAAAGCATCAGAGCATGTCTGGAAAATGTGCATGAAGAGATGGAGGCAAAGCCGAGTGAGATTTCAGCTGAAGATGTCATACAGGCCGGTCTGATCGGCGGACCGGCTGCCAAAAGACGCCGCGAACGATTGGGCGACCTGCTGAAGATCGGCTATACAAACGGCAAGCAGCTTCAAAAACGGCTGCAAATGTTTCAAATCAAAAGAAGTGATTTTATTGATGCGCTCGATGCTATGAGGCAGGAGGAACAGGATGAACAATAAAGATATCGCGACACCTATCAGAACGAAGGAAATTCTGAAAAAGTACGGTTTCTCTTTTAAAAAGAGTCTGGGACAGAATTTCTTAATTGATACAAATATATTGGACAGAATTGTGGACCATGCGGAAATTACGGATCGGACCGGAGTCATTGAAATCGGGCCCGGAATCGGCGCGCTGACAGAGCAGCTTGCCAAACGGGCGAAAAAGGTCGTCGCGTTTGAAATTGATCAGCGCCTCCTGCCCATTCTCAATGATACGCTGTCTCCATATGACAATGTAACGATCATTCATCAAGATGTGCTGAAAGCAGACGTCAAATCCGTCATTGAAGAGCATTTTCAGGATTGTGATGAAATTATGGTGACGGCGAATCTCCCATATTATGTGACGACGCCGATCATCATGAAGCTCTTGGAAGAACATCTTCCGTTAAAAGGGATTGTCGTGATGCTGCAAAAAGAGGTCGCTGAGCGGATGGCCGCTGATCCTTCTTCTAAGGAGTACGGATCGCTTTCCATTGCGGTTCAATTCTATACGGAGGCCAAAACCGTCATGACCGTCCCGAAAACGGTGTTTGTGCCTCAGCCTAATGTTGATTCTGCCGTCATCCGTCTCTTGCTTCGTGACGGCCCGGCGGTTGACGTCGATAATGAACCGTTTTTCTTCCAGCTGATTAAAGCAAGCTTCGCACAGCGCCGGAAAACCTTGCTTAACAACCTTGTGAACAATCTTCCGGGCGGAAAAGAGAAAAAAGCTCAAATTGAAGAAGTTCTTCAAGAAACGAATATTGACGGAAAGCGGCGCGGTGAATCCCTGTCCATAGAAGAATTCGCGCTCCTGTCCAACGGATTGCATAAAGCCCTTTTCTAAGAGGGCTTTTTGTTTTGCGTCACCACTTGGACTGCCGCTACATAGGCTAGAGGAGAACCTTATTCATTCAACTGCAAGAAAAGCTTGAAACATCAAGCGCCGCAGCGGAAAGAGGTGTATTTGCCAAGACTTCTTTCATGATGAGGCTTAGTCTATTTGTGGAGTGGGTAACGTGCAATTTCAAATAGGAGATATGGTAGCCAGGAAATCCTATCAAATGGATGTTTTATTTCGCATTATCGGTATAGAGCAAACAAGCAACGGAAATTCAATTGCCATCCTGCATGGTGACGAAGTCAGATTGATTGCGGATGCTGATTTTTCTGATTTGGAGCCTGTCAGAAAAGACGAACAGGCCATGAGAAAGAAAAGAGATGAAAGCAGGATGAATGAATCTCTCGAGCTGCTCCGCCAGGATTATAAGCTGCTTCGGGAAAAACAGGAATATTATGCGACAAATCAATATCAGCATCAGGAGCACTACTTTCATATGCCCGGAAAGGTATTGCATCTGGACGGCGATGAGGCCTATTTGAAAAAGTGCCTGAACTTTTATGAAAAAATCGGTGTGCCGGTATACGGAATTCATTGCCATGAGAAAAAAATGCCGGCATCAATTGACGAGCTGCTTGATAAATACAGGCCGGATATTTTAGTCATCACCGGCCATGATGCATATTCCAAGCATAAGGGAGGCGTGAACGATTTAAGCGCCTACAGGCATTCCAAACACTTTGTCGAAACCGTTCAAAGAGCGAGGCGTAAAGTCCCTCATTTGGATCAGCTGGTCATATTCGCGGGGGCCTGCCAATCTCATTTCGAGTCTTTAATCAGAGCGGGCGCGAATTTCGCAAGTTCGCCGTCACGCGTCAATATTCATGCGCTTGACCCGGTATATATTGTCGCGAAAATCAGCTTCACTCCGTTTATGGAGCGGATCAATGTGTGGGATGTCCTGAGAAATACGCTGACGAGAGAGAAAGGGCTGGGAGGAATTGAAACGAAGGGTGTGCTGCGTGTCGGTATGCCGTATAAATCAAATGGATGAGTGATAAAACCCGCATATATTTCGCTATGCGGGTTAATTATTTTACAAATTGATACATAAATTTCCGGAACTTGTGAAAAATAACGCAGAAATCAATAGAATTTTGTCAAAATAATTTTGTTGACAATGACTTATTAACGTTGATATAATTTAAATTTTATTTGACAAAATTGGGCTCTTGTTGTACAATAAATGTAGTGAGGTGGATGCAATGGCGAAGACGTTGTCCGATATAAAAAGATCGCTTGATGGGAATTTAGGTAAACGGCTTACGTTAAAAGCAAACGGCGGCCGCCGAAAAACGATTGAGCGTTCGGGCATTTTAGCTGAGACGTACCCTTCTGTTTTTGTGATACAACTAGATCAAGACGAGAATTCGTTTGAAAGAGTTTCATACAGTTATGCTGATATTCTGACTGAGACTGTTGAATTGACATTCAATGACGATGCGGCAAGCTCAGTAGCATTTTAATGGGCAGTGAACCTTTTGTTTACTGCTTTTTGTTTTGCCTTCTAAAGCTCTTCTAATTATTCCCTCGAAAGTTTCAGCCGATTAAACGGAAGCTATAAGTGTCACATGTTTTATCGTGGCGTGCACGAATGGTGATCAATTCTATAAAAGGGGTTGTTTCGTTTGGGCAGACGTCGTGGAGTTATGTCAGATGAGTTCAAATATGAGCTGGCGAAGGACCTTGGTTTTTACGATACGGTGAAAAACGAGGGCTGGGGAGGCATTCGGGCGCGTGACGCCGGGAATATGGTAAAGCGCGCGATTGAGATTGCCGAACAGCAGATGGCGGCTCAGAACCAAAATAACCGATAATGCAGTGGCCCGGGGGACAATCCGTTCCCCGGTTTTTTCTATCGGCTGTCAAAACCGGCTTCAATTTCGGATAAGTACCTCCGGGTCTCCAAATGTGATACAATGTTCATACTTATGTTTAGATGGAGAAGTAGGTGAAAGCTATGCGTATTTTAGAAAAAGCGCCGGCCAAAATCAATCTGTCCCTCGATGTGACGAGTAAACGCCCGGATGGTTATCACGAAGTGGAGATGATCATGACGACAATTGATTTGGCAGATCGGATTGAACTGACAGAACTGCCCGAAAACGTTATCAGAGTGGCGTCGCATAATCGCTTTGTTCCGGATGATCAAAGGAATCTGGCTTATCAGGCAGCCAAACTGCTTAAAGAACGATTTCAAGTCAAAAAAGGCGTTTCCATTATGATTACAAAAGTGATCCCTGTAGCGGCAGGGCTTGCCGGCGGAAGCAGCGATGCGGCAGCCACGCTCAGAGGGCTGAACAGGCTTTGGGATTTAAAGCTTTCTGTCGAAGAGCTCGCGGAGCTTGGAGCTGAAATCGGTTCAGACGTGTCCTTCTGTGTATACGGGGGCACTGCTCTGGCAACCGGACGCGGTGAGAAGATCAGGCACATCAGTGCTCCGCCTCATTGCTGGGTCG
Source organism: Bacillus sp. L75 (assembly GCF_003676355.1). Lineage (NCBI taxonomy): Bacteria > Bacillati > Bacillota > Bacilli > Caryophanales > Bacillaceae > Bacillus > Bacillus sp. L75. The sequence goes on along the minus strand of NZ_ML064916.1, from coordinate 36,343 downwards.
TGCTCGCCAAACCGACGATCGGGGTATCGACTGCCGAAGTGTACCGCCGGCTGAACTTACAGCAGGTTCGGCATCCCGATGTGCAGGCGATGATTGACGCGATTGAAGAAAAAAGCTTCCAAAAGGTATGCGGACAATTAGGAAACGTATTGGAGTCGGTTACGCTCAGCCTCCATCCCGAGGTGGCGATGATTAAAAATCAAATGAAACGCTTCGGCGCTGATGCGGTGTTAATGAGCGGAAGCGGACCGACTGTATTCGGTTTGGTTCAATACGAATCGAAGGTGCAGCGGATTTATAACGGGTTAAGAGGTTTCTGTGATCAAGTGTACGCGGTGCGGATGATCGGCGAACAGAATGCTCTTGATTAAATCCGTATGTTAAGTTATATTATTTTTAAATTATTCGGATTTTGGGGGTAAGTTCATGAAGTTTCGTCGCAGCGGCAGATTGGTGGACTTAACAAATTATTTGTTAACCCATCCGCATGAATTAATACCGTTAACGTTTTTCTCAGAACGGTATCAATCAGCAAAGTCATCAATCAGTGAAGATTTAACGATTATTAAACAGACCTTTGAACAGCAAGGCATTGGGACGCTGCTTACAGTGCCGGGAGCTGCCGGAGGCGTCAAATACATTCCGAAAGTGAAACAGGCTGAAGCAGAAGCGTTTATACAGGAGCTGGGACAGTCTTTAGTAAATCCTGAGCGTATCCTTCCGGGCGGTTATGTATATTTAACGGATATCTTAGGAAAACCATCTGTCCTCTCTCATGTAGGCAGGCTTTTTGCTTCCGTTTTTGCGGAGCGGGAGATTGATGTGGTGATGACCGTTGCGACAAAAGGAATCCCTCTTGCTTACGCAGCGGCCAGTTATCTGAACGTTCCGGTTGTCATCGTGCGAAAAGACAATAAGGTGACGGAAGGCTCCACGGTGAGCATCAATTATGTATCAGGGTCATCTAACCGCATTCAAACGATGTCGCTTGCGAAAAGAAGTTTGGCTACGGGTTCGAACGTTTTGATTATTGACGATTTTATGAAAGCCGGCGGCACCATTAACGGCATGATCAGCCTGCTTGATGAGTTTAATGCAAACGTTGCGGGAATAGGCGTCTTGGTTGAAGCCGAGGGAGTGAACGAACGGCTTGTCGATGAATACATGTCACTGCTCACGCTTTCAACCATCAATATGAAAGACAAAACGATTGAGATTCAAAACGGCAATTTTCTGCGATTTTTTAAAGAACAGCATTTAAAGAATGGGGAGACAGAAAAATGACAAAAGCAATCCATACAAAACACGCGCCGGCAGCGATCGGGCCATATTCACAGGGAATCATCGTAAACAACATGTTTTACAGCTCAGGCCAGATTCCTCTTACTGCTGAAGGAGAAATGGTAAACGGTGATATCACAGAACAAACGCATCAGGTGTTCAGCAATTTAAAAGCTGTGCTGAAAGAAGCGGGCGCTTCTCTCGAGACGGTTGTCAAAGCAACGGTGTTTATTGCTGATATGGAGCAGTTTGCGGAAGTGAATGAAGTGTACGGACAATACTTTGATGTACATAAGCCGGCAAGGTCTTGTGTGGAAGTGGCGAGACTGCCGAAAGACGCTCTCGTGGAAATTGAAGTCATTGCGCTGGTGAAATCTTAAATCTCAGAAAAGTGGTTCCGGTCTCCGGGATCACTTTTTTTATGCAGTATATGATCCCCAAATATGGTTTATCACCTAATTGTGTATGTATATCCTATATTTTCAAAAAAACTTTTTGAAACGTGCAGGAATTTAAAAAGAATCGTGGAATTGTTAGACTAATGCTTTTATATAGGGAAAAGGTGGTGAACTACTGTGGAAGTTACTGACGTAAGATTACGCCGCGTGAATACCGATGGTCGCATGAGAGCGATTGCATCCATCACGCTGGATCACGAATTTGTCGTACATGATATTCGTGTGATTGATGGAAACAATGGTCTTTTCGTTGCGATGCCGAGTAAACGCACCCCTGATGGAGAATTCCGCGATATTGCTCATCCTATTAATTCCAGCACGCGGGGCAAGATCCAGGATGCTGTTTTAAATGAGTATCATCGTTTGGGTGATTCTGAAGCATTAGAATATGAAGAAGCCGGGGCTTCTTAAACATAACAAAATGTAAGGACTGCTGATAAAGGCTGACACAAGGCCTTTTCCGGCAGTCCTTTTTTAAATCTGATTTTTCAGTAATAAAGCGATTACATAGAAAATTCTTGCACTTTTTGATGTCTTCTTGAAATCAACAGCTATTTAGGATATATTTTTCTATGGATAAAAGGGATATTGGAGGCCATTAAATGGATAAGCGGTTTGCAGTGATTTTAGCTGCCGGAAAAGGAACGAGAATGAAATCGAAGCTTTACAAGGTCCTTCATCCGGTATGCGGAAAGCCTATGGTAGAGCACGTCGCAGACGAAGCTCTGAAATTATCTTTAGCGAAGCTTGTCACCATCGTAGGACACGGCGCCGAAGATGTGAAGAAGCAGCTCGGACAGAAAAGCGATTACGCTCTCCAAGCAGAACAGCTCGGTACGGCTCATGCGGTCAAACAGGCAAAACCATTTCTTCACGGAGAAAAGGGTGTCACGATCGTTATTTGCGGCGATACACCGCTTCTGACGGCGGAGACGATGGAAGCCATGCTGAATGAACATACAGACAAAGGTGCAAAAGCCACGGTGTTAACGGCCGTTGCCGACGATCCCGCCGGATACGGAAGAATCATCCGCAGTGAAGACGGCGCCGTTCAAAAAATCGTGGAGCACAAGGATGCTTCGGAGCAAGAACGTCTTGTGAAAGAAATTAACACGGGAACGTACTGTTTTGATAACGAGGCTCTTTTTCGTGTCATCGAACAGGTTTCGAATGAAAATGCCCAAGGCGAGTATTATCTGCCGGATGTGATCGAAATCCTCAAAGACGAAGGCGAAACTGTTGCCGCTTACCAGACTGGTAACTTCCAAGAGACGCTCGGAGTGAATGATAGAGTCGCTCTTTCTCAGGCTGAAATGTATATGAAAGAGCGTATTAACAAACGGCATATGCAGAACGGAGTCACTTTAATCGATCCGATGAATACGTACATCTCACCTGACGCACGTATCGGACAAGATACAGTTATTTATCCCGGAACTGTGTTAAAGGGACAAGCTGAAATCGGCGATGAATGTGTCATCGGCCCCCACACTGAGATAGAGGACAGCTCAATCGGCAGCCGCACTGTGATTAAACAATCCGTTGTCAATCGCAGCAAAGTTGGGAATGATGTAAATATCGGTCCTTTTGCTCACATCAGACCCGATTCCGCAATCGGCAATGAAGTGAAGATCGGAAACTTTGTTGAAATCAAGAAAACACAATTCGGCGACCGAAGCAAAGCATCTCATTTAAGCTATATCGGTGATGCCGAAGTGGGCACGGATGTGAATCTGGGCTGCGGCTCCATCACGGTCAATTATGATGGGAAGAAAAAGTATTTAACCAAAATTGAAGACGGCGCCTTTATTGGCTGCAACTCCAATCTGGTCGCTCCTGTTACAGTGGGAGAAGGCGCGTACGTCGCTGCGGGTTCAACCGTAACTGAAGATGTGCCGGGCGAAGCGCTTGCCATTGCCAGAGCAAGACAAGTAAATAAAGAAGATTATGTGAAAAACATTCATAAAAAATAATCCTAAAATCGGAGGTTTACCATGTCTAACGAATACGGAGATAAGAATTTAAAGATTTTTTCTTTGAATTCAAATCCAGAACTTGCAAAAGAAATCGCGGATAATGTAGGGGTTCAATTAGGAAAGTGCTCTGTTACAAGATTCAGTGACGGAGAGGTCCAGATCAACATAGAAGAAAGTATTCGCGGCTGTGATTGCTATATCATTCAGTCTACAAGTGCGCCGGTCAACGAGCACATCATGGAATTGCTGATTATGGTTGACGCTTTAAAGCGCGCTTCCGCGAAAACAATCAACATTGTCATTCCGTACTACGGTTATGCGCGCCAGGACAGAAAAGCAAGATCACGTGAACCGATTACGGCAAAACTTTTTGCAAACCTGCTTGAAACAGCGGGTGCGACACGCGTGATCGCGCTTGATTTACACGCGCCGCAAATTCAAGGTTTCTTTGATATTCCGATTGACCACTTAATGGGTGTTCCGATTTTAGGCCATTACTTTGAAGGTAAAGACTTGAAAGATATCGTCATTGTTTCTCCTGACCACGGCGGTGTGACGCGCGCCCGCAAACTTGCGGACCGTCTGAAAGCGCCGATCGCGATTATCGACAAACGCCGTCCTAGACCGAATGAGGTAGAAGTGATGAACATCGTCGGTAACGTGGAAGGTAAAACAGCGATTCTGATCGATGATATTATTGATACGGCCGGCACAATCACACTTGCCGCTAACGCGCTGGTTGAAAACGGAGCTGCAGAAGTGTATGCATGCTGTACGCACCCTGTACTGTCAGGTCCTGCCGTTGAGCGGATCAATAACTCTAAAATCAAGGAGCTTGTCGTAACGAACAGCATTAAGCTTCCTGATGAGAAAAAAATCGAACGCTTTAAGCAGCTTTCTGTCGGACCGCTTCTGGCTGAAGCGATTATCCGCGTTCACGAGAAACAATCTGTCAGCTATTTATTCAGCTAAACCGAAACTTTAAGGTTTAAATCCCAGTTATTGTGGGTATTGTTCTAATAGGACGATAAAACGATAATTAGGATGGTGCTGAATATGGCAACTTTAAAAGCAAATGAAAGAACAGATTTTAAACGTTCGACGCTTCGGAAAATCCGTCATTCAGGACATGTTCCAGGGATTATATACGGTAAAGAAATAACGAACACGCCTGTCTCTTTAGACAGTGTTGAATTGCTTAAAACATTGCGGGACGAAGGAAAAAACACGATTATCACAATTGATGTCAACGGAAATCAGCAATCGGTTATGGTGACTGATCTTCAGACAGACCCGCTCAAAAACGAATTGACGCACGCCGATTTTCAAGTCGTGAATATGAGTGAGGAGCTGGAGGCCGAGGTGCCGATTCAGCTGACGGGAGAGGCGAAGGGAGTCAAAGACGGAGGCGTCATCCAGCAGCCGCTGCATGAGCTTTCGATTAAGGCTAAGCCGAAGGACATCCCTCAGACAATCAATGTTGATATTTCCGGGCTTGAAATGAATGATGTGCTGACCATCGCAAATCTGACTGCTGACGGCAATTATACATTTACAAACGATCCGGAAGAAGTCGTGGCTTCCATCCTTCCTCCTAAGCAGGAAGCATTCGAAGAAGATGCAGAACCGTCTCCTGGGGAAGAGCCCGAAGGAGAAAATCAATAAGCGCTTTAAGACGTAACCCGCCCGAGGTTACGTCTTTTGTGCTAGAATGAGAAGAATTACAGCGATGTTGAGGGAGGATTTACGATGCTTGTGATTGCCGGTCTCGGTAACCCCGGGAAAACCTATGAGAACACGAGACATAATGTCGGCTTTATGGCCATTGACGAGCTTTCTAAAGAATGGAATATTGAATTGAATAAAACGAAATTCAACGGACTTTACGGAATCGGGTTTGTTTCCGGAAAAAAAGTTCTACTTGTTAAACCGCTTACATATATGAATTTATCAGGGGAATGTTTGCGGCCGCTACTGGATTATTATGATGCCGATCATGAAGATCTGAAAGTCATATACGATGACCTTGATCTTCCGACGGGAAAAATCAGGCTCCGGACGAAGGGGAGCGCAGGCGGACATAACGGAATTAAATCGCTTATACAGCACCTCGGAACCCCTGAATTTGACCGGGTCAGAATCGGAATCGGCCGCCCCGTCAACGGAATGAAAGTCGTTGACTATGTACTGGGAGCTTTTACGAAGGAAGAAGCGCCGCATATCAATGATGCCGTCACAAAAACCGTAAAAGCCTGCGAAGCTTCCTTAACGAAACCATTTTTAGAAGTCATGAACGAATTTAATGCAAATGTATAAGATAAATAATGGGAGACCATACTAGGGAAAAATGATTTTTTCACATCAGGAGGTCCAACGTATGGCTTTGCATTATTTCTGCCGCCACTGCGGCTTTAAGGTAGGGAGCCTGGAATATTCGACGGTGCCGACACAGTCACTTGGATTTCAGCACTTAACAAATGAGGAAAGAAACGATATGATTTCATATAAAGACAATGGAGATGTCCATGTTCTTACAATTTGTGAAGACTGCCAAGAGGCGCTGGAGCGCAATCCGCACTACCATGAACACAACACATTTATTCAATAAGAAGCTTTGGTGTAGATTCTAGACCAAAGCGTTTTTCTGTTCTTGCAGAAAATAGAGAGGAGGGCCCATATGGACAACATTCAAACCTTTATTAAAGAAAGCGATGATTTTAAATCCATTGTCAACGGTTTACATGAGGGGCTGAAGGAACAGCTGCTTGCGGGTCTGTCAGGTTCCGCGCGTTCTGTTTTTACCTCTGCCCTTGCACAGGAAACGAAAAGGCCGATTTTCTTTATCACCCATAATTTATATCAGGCCCAAAAAGTGACGGAAGATCTGACGGCGCTTCTCGGGGATCAATCTGTTTTTTTATACCCCGTGAATGAATTGATTTCTTCAGAAATTGCGGTAGCGAGCCCTGAACTGCGTGCTCAGCGGCTTGATGTCATTAATAGATTAACAAACGGAGAAGCGCCGGTCGTTGTGGCGCCCGTTGCGGCAGTGAGAAGAATGCTTCCGCCGAAGGAGCTGTGGAAAAGCAGCCAGCTCGTCATTTCACTCGGAGACGAAATAGAACCGGATCAGCTGTCCGCGCGCCTTGTAGAGGTGGGGTATGAGCGTTCCGATATGGTTTCTGCACCCGGTGAATTCAGTATTCGCGGCGGAATTATCGACATTTATCCGCTGACGTCGGAGCATCCGGTGCGAATTGAACTGTTTGATACGGAGGTCGATTCCATCAGAAGCTTCAATTCTGATGACCAGAGATCAATTGAGACGCTCAAACATGTGGCGATCGGACCGGCGAAGGAATTGATCATCAGGGCGGAAGAAAAAGCCCGGGCGATGGAAAGGCTCGATAAAGGGCTTGCCGACAGTCTGAAAAAGCTGAAGCAGGACAAACAAAAGGAAATGCTTCATATCAATATCTCACATGATAAAGAACGGTTATCAACGGGACAGACTGATCAGGAACTTGTGAAGTATCTCTCGTACTTTTACGAAAAACCTGCTAGTTTGCTAGATTATACACCGGCAGACACGTTGTTACTGTTAGACGAGGTCAGCCGCATTCATGAAATGGAGGATCAGCTGCAAAAAGAAGAGGCCGAATTTATGACAAGTCTGCTCGAGGAAGGGAAAATTCTGCATGACATTCATTTATCCTTCAGCTTTCAGGAGCTTATGAGCGAAAAGCGGCGCCCGGCTATTTATTATTCATTATTTTTGCGTCATGTCCAGCATACAAGCCCTCAGAATATCGTGAATGTGACAAGCCGGCAGATGCAGAGTTTTCACGGGCAGATGAATGTGCTCGCAGGTGAAATGGAGCGCTTTAAGAAATCAAACTTCACCGTTGTCTTTTTAGGCGCAAATAAGGACAGAACCGACAGATTGGCATCCGTGCTGGCCGATTACGAAATTGAAGCCGCAAAAACGGACAGCTCCAAAGCGCTTGTGCAAGGACAGGTCTATGTCATGGAAGGCGAGCTGCAATCCGGTTTTGAACTGCCGCTGATGAAGCTGGCCGTCATTACGGAGGAAGAGCTGTTCAAAAACCGAATCAAGAAAAAGCCGAGAAAGCAGAAGCTGACAAATGCCGAACGGATCAAAAGCTATTCCGAGCTTCAGGTCGGCGACTATGTCGTCCACGTCAACCACGGGATCGGTAAGTATTTGGGGATCGAAACACTAGAAATCAAAGGCATTCATAAAGATTACCTCAACATTCATTATCAGGGCAGCGATAAGCTGTACGTCCCTGTAGAACAAATCGACCAGGTGCAGAAGTACGTCGGCTCTGAAGGAAAAGAACCGAAGCTTTATAAACTGGGCGGCAGTGAATGGAAACGGGTGAAGAAAAAAGTTGAAAACTCCGTTCAGGATATTGCCGATGATCTGATTAAGCTTTATGCGGAACGGGAAGCAAGCAAGGGCTATGCGTTCTCGCCGGATCATGAAATGCAGCGGCAGTTCGAATCTGCTTTCCCTTATCAGGAAACAGAGGACCAGCTCCGTTCCATTCAGGAGATTAAAAAGGACATGGAAAGAGAGCGCCCGATGGACCGTTTGCTTTGCGGTGATGTCGGTTACGGGAAGACGGAGGTAGCCATCCGAGCGGCCTTTAAAGCGATCGCCGACGGAAAGCAGGTCGCGCTTCTTGTGCCGACGACGATACTCGCGCAGCAGCATTATGAAACTATTATGGAGCGTTTCCAGGACTATCCGATTAACATCGGTCTTCTCAGCCGATTCAGAACGAGAAAAGAATCCAATGAAACGATTAAAGGTCTGAAAAACGGAACGGTAGACATCGTAATCGGAACCCACAGGCTCTTATCTAAAGACGTCGTCTATAAAGATCTCGGCTTGCTCATCATTGATGAAGAGCAGCGCTTCGGCGTAACGCATAAGGAAAAAATCAAACAGATCAAAGCCAATGTCGATGTGCTGACTCTTACAGCGACGCCGATACCGCGCACGCTTCATATGTCCATGCTCGGTGTGCGGGACTTATCTGTTATTGAAACGCCGCCGGAAAACCGTTTCCCTGTTCAGACATATGTCGTGGAATACAACGGCGCGCTTGTGCGGGAAGCCATCGAAAGAGAACTGGCGCGCGGAGGACAGGTATATTTCTTGTACAACCGCGTGGATGACATCGAGCGGAAGGCTGATGAAATTTCCATGCTTGTTCCCGATGCGAAAGTGGCATATGCCCACGGAAAAATGACCGAAAATGAATTGGAAAGCGTCATGCTCAATTTTCTGGAAGGGGAATCAGACGTCCTTGTCAGCACGACTATTATTGAGACAGGCGTAGATATACCAAATGTCAATACCTTGATTGTGTTCGACGGAGACAAAATGGGGCTGTCTCAGCTGTATCAGCTGAGAGGACGGGTCGGCCGTTCCAACCGCGTCGCTTACGCGTATTTTACGTACCGCAGAGACAAAGTGCTCACTGAGGTGGCGGAAAAACGGCTGCAGGCGATTAAAGAATTTACCGAGCTGGGATCAGGCTTTAAAATCGCCATGCGTGACTTGACGATCAGGGGAGCGGGGAACCTTCTCGGCGCCCAGCAGCACGGCTTTATCGACTCAGTCGGTTTTGACCTGTACTCGCAAATGCTCAAGGAAGCGATTGAAGAGCGGAAAGGCGATATTCCGAAAAGCGAACAGTTTGAGACAGAAATTGATATCGAGCTTGACGCGTATATTCCTGAAAACTATATACAAGACGGCAAGCAAAAAATCGACATGTACAAACGCTTCAGGTCAATCGCCACAATTGAGGAGAAAAATGAGCTTCAAGATGAAATCATCGACAGGTTCGGCAGCTATCCTAAAGAGGTTGAATGGCTGTTTACGGTTGCTGAGATGAAGGTATACGGAAAATATGAACGCGTCGAACTCATCAAGCAGGATAAAGACGCGATCAGATTTACCATTTCTGAAGAGGCCAGCGCACAGATTGACGGTCAGAAATTGTTCGAACTCGGCAATAAATACGGCCGGCAGATCGGACTGGGAATGGAAGGGAAAAAGCTGAAAATCTCAGTACAGACGAAAGGCCGCAAAACGGAAGAGTGGCTGGAGACCGTGCTCGGCATGCTGAAAGGCCTTCAGGATGTGAAGAAAGAAACAATCGCGTCTTCATAAAAATTGTTACTCTCTGGTGTATATTACATTTGATGTGACGGATACTAATTTCAAGCGAGTGGCGGAAGCTACATAAAGTAAAGAGCTTTAGTACTTTCCCTTAAATATCATCACATGAAAGAGAGGCACCAGAGAGATGAAAGCTACAGGTATCGTACGTCGTATTGATGATCTAGGACGGGTCGTCATTCCTAAAGAAATTCGGAGAACTCTGCGAATCAGGGAAGGAGACCCGCTTGAAATATTCGTTGACCGCGACGGAGAAGTTATATTGAAAAAGTATTCTCCTATCAGTGAGCTTGGCGATTTTGCGAAGGAATATGCAGATGCTTTGTATGACAGTCTCGGCCATTCCGTCTTGATTTGCGACCGTGACGCGTATATTGCCGTTTCAGGCAGTTCGAAAAAAGAATTTCTGAACAAAGCCATCAGCGATTTGCTCGAAAAAACGATGGATCAGCGCAGCTCAGTGGTAGAAAACGACGTGAAGTCCGCGCAGCTTGTTAATGACATTGATGAAGATATGAGCTCCTATACAATAGCTCCGATCGTGGCAAATGGCGATCCTATCGGTGCCGTGGTCATCTTTTCCAAGGAACAGGCACTTGGAGAAGTAGAACATAAAGCGGTAGAAACGGCAGCCAGTTTTTTGGCGAGACAAATGGAGCAGTAGGTCTTATTACCATTATTGAAATAAGAAAACGGAGAAAGAGCAGCTCTTATACAAGTGCTGTTCTTTTTCATATTCATATGTGCTCTCTATCGGTTCGGCCGTTAGGATTGTGATATAATAAGCTCGTTTTATAGACGTGATTTTCTAGCGGCTGGAAGGAGCTTTTGGATGAACGATTCAGTTGGCGCCAAGCGGCAATCGGCATGGAAAGGTGCTTTTGTGCTCGTCGTTGCGGGTATCGTAACGAAGATATTAAGCGCCGTGTACAGGGTTCCTTTTCAGAATATTGTCGGTGACGTCGGATTTTACATTTATCAGCAGGTGTATCCGTTTTTAGGGATCGCGGTCATGCTGTCAACATCCGGTTTTCCGGTTATCATCTCAAAATTAATGAACGATTATAGCGATCAGAAACAAAAAATACTGAAAATTTCCGCCCTTTATGTCACGGCGGCCGGACTTGTTCTGTTTGCGCTCATGTATGTCGGCGCGGCGCCGTTGGCCGGTTTTATGGGTGACGCCCGCCTTGTGATGCTGATAAGGGTCGCGGCGTTCGCTTTCATACTGTTTCCGTTTACGGCGGTTTTCCGGGGGTATTTCCAAGGCGTGCATGATATGATGCCGTCAGCCTTATCCCAGATTACGGAACAGCTTCTTCGCGTGGCGGTGCTTCTCGGTTTATCCTTCTGGCTTTTGAAAAGCGGCCGTTCATTATACGCCGCTGGTGCGGGGGCGGCCTCGGGATCAATTGCCGGAAGCTTGGCAGCCCTTTGTGTATTGGCTGTTTTCTGGTATAAGCGGGAAGAAACCAAGAAAGACGGCGGACATATCGCAACGGCCGTCATTGTAAAAAAGCTGCTGCTTTATTCAGTCACCATCTGTATCAGCAGTGTACTCATGCTTTTGATTCAGCTTGTAGACGCCTTAAACTTATATTCACTGCTTTCAGACGGGACGGAGAGCCATGCCGCGAAACAGCTGAAAGGCATATATGACCGCGGACAGCCGCTCCTTCAGCTGGGAACCGTGTTTGCCGTCAGTATCGCCGCGTCATTGGTTCCTTCAATTTCAAAAGCGGTGCATGAGAATAAGCCGTTTATCATAAAAGAGAAAGCGACATCAGCCGTCAAGCTCTGCCTTGCGGTAGGGATCGGTGCATCAGCCGGGCTTTTTTGCATTTTAGAGCCGGTGAATATCATGCTTTTCCAAAACAGTGAGGGGACGCAGACCTTACAAATATTCAGCTTATCTATCTTTTTTGCCTCGATTGCGCTTACAGCAGCCGCGATTCTGCAAGGAGCGGGACATACCGTTTTCCCCGCCGTATCCGTTTTGGCGGGAGGGGCGCTGAAATGGGTGCTGAATGTTTGGCTGGTCCCCGGCTGGGGTATTAGAGGAGCGGCACTGGCGACCGTCTTGGCATTTGCCGCAGTTGCGTGCCTGAATCTCCGGAGAATTTGGTCGAAGGGCTGGCTGACGAATATCGGCGGCGTGATTGCCCGTCTGTGCTGGTGCAGTCTGCTGATGGTCTTCTTTCTGCTCGTATATATGAAGCTATGGCAGTTATTTGTTCCCGTCAGCAGGGCCGGAGCTGTATGTGAGAGTCTGTCTGCGTCAGTCATCGGAGGGCTATTGTTTATTTATTGTATGATAAGAATGAAGATTTTCACGGACGAAGAGCTGAGCGGCCTTCCTTTCGGCAGTGCTTTAAGCAAATTGAAAAAGAGGAGAGAAAAACATGGCAGGTAACATTACGGTCGTCGGCCTCGGCGCCGGAGACATGGATCAGTTGACAGTGGGCATACATAAGCTGCTGACTCAGGCGAAGCATTTATATATAAGAACGAAAGACCACCCTTTGATTCCGGAATTAGAGCAAGAGACGGAAGCGGACATCCGGTATTTTGATGATATTTATGAAAAACATGATCAGTTTGAAGCGGTCTATGAAGAGATCGCGGACATTCTGTTTGAAAAAGCGAAGCAAGAGGATGTCGTCTACGCTGTTCCCGGACATCCGTTTGTCGCTGAGAAAACCGTTCAGCTGTTATTTGAACGCCGGGAAGAACAACAGGTAGCTGTTCATACTGCCGGAGGGCAAAGCTTTTTGGATGCCACTTTTAATGCATTGCGAATTGATCCGATTGAAGGGTTTCAATTTACGGATGCGCAAACAATGACGCCGGATGAGCTCGAACTCCGCCATCACCTGATCATTTGCCAGGTTTATGACCAAATGACGGCCTCTGAGGTGAAGCTGACGCTTATGGAGAAATTGCCTGACGACTATGAAGTGGTCATCGTCACGGCAGCCGGAAGCAAGGGAGAAAAGATGACCAAGGTGCCTTTGTTTGAGCTTGACCGCAATGTAGAAATAAATAACTTAACAAGCGTGTATGTTCCGCCGATTAAAAAAGAAGAACTCCTTTACCAGGAATTTTCTGCATTCCGAAGTATTATTCGCGAGCTTCGCGGGCCGAACGGCTGTCCGTGGGATCAAAAGCAGACACACCAGTCATTAAAGAAATATATGATTGAGGAATGCTACGAACTGCTTGAGGCCATTGACGAAGAGGACACGGATCACATGATAGAAGAACTCGGGGACGTCATGCTTCAGGTTATGCTGCACGCCCAGATCGGAGAAGACGAGGGGTATTTCTCAATTGATGATGTCATCAGAGACATCAGTGCGAAGATGGTCAGACGGCACCCGCATGTGTTTAAGGATGTTAAGGTTCAGGATGAACATGATGTCGTCGCCAACTGGGAAGAAATCAAAAAGGCGGAAAAGCAAACAACATCCACTTCATTGCTGGATGCCGTGCCGAAAACACTGCCTTCTCTTGCAAAAGCGGCCAAGCTTCAGAAAAAAGCCGCAAAAACCGGCTTTGACTGGGATGACGTTCAGGATATATGGGATAAAGTAAATGAAGAGCTGAAGGAATTTTCTGCAGAGGCTTCCGCCGAATCAGCAGATGAAATCAGCTTAAAAGCTGAATTCGGCGATGTTTTATTTGCATTGGTCAATATCGGCCGATACTATAAAATTGAGCCTGAGGAAGCGCTCGCCATGACAAATGACAAATTCCGCAGACGCTTTGCTTATATTGAGAAAGAAGCGGCAGCAAAGGGACTTGAATTGACCGCAATGTCACTTGAGGAAATGGACAAATTGTGGGATGAAGCAAAAGAAATGGAGAGGAGATTCTGATATGAGACTTGATAAGTTTTTAAAAGTATCCAGATTAATTAAACGCCGCACATTGGCGAAAGAGGTCGCCGATCAAGGGAGAATCACAGTTAACGGGAATCAGGCGAAAGCCAGCTCAGACGTAAAAGCCGGCGATGAACTGACGGTCCGCTTCGGCCAGAAGCTTGTCACCGTGAAGGTAAACGAATTGAAAGAAACAACGAAAAAAGAAGAAGCCGCGGGCATGTATACAATCGTCAAGGAAGAAAAACTCGGCGAATAGGCTTGTTCTAAACAAGGCTCCCGTCTCATACAATGCAGTAATAATGCTAAAAGTATCGAGGATATGGGGGCTGAATAGATGAATTCATATTATGAGCAAAAAGGTTCTTCTTCTGTTCCGGAACAGCATGATGTAACGATGAAAGGGAGAAAGCATTTAGACATTTCGGGCGTCAAGCATGTAGAAAGTTTTGACAACGAAGAGTTTTTGCTGGAAACGGTTATGGGAATGCTTTCCGTCAGAGGCGAGAACCTGCAGATGAAAAATCTTGATGTGGAAAAAGGGATTGTATCTATAAAAGGCAGGGTGTTTGACCTTGTATATTTAGACGAGCAGCAAGGGGATAAAGCTAAAGGGTTTTTTAGCAAGTTGTTTAAATGACGCTGACCACCCAATTTTATACGATGCTGGCAATGACCGGTATGGGCGCCTGGCTCGGAGCGTCGCTTGATACATACAGGCTGTTTGTCAGCCGCGCCAAAACGGCCAGATGGCTGTTATTCATTCATGACATTCTCTTTTGGATTGTACAAGGTCTGCTGTTTTTCTATGTGCTGCTCAACGTGAATGAAGGGGAACTCAGGGTATACATTTTCTTGGCTGTCTTACTGGGGATTGCGACGTACCAAAGCCTGTTTAAACGAATGTATATAAAAATACTGAAATTTGCCATTCATCTTGCGGTGTCTCTTTACCAATTCGCAAAAAAGCTCATTCAGCACGTGCTGTTCCGTCCGGTGCTTCTGCTCTTTAAGCTGCTCATCGGGCTGATCACGGTTATTTCTTTATACTCCTATCGGGTGAGTGCCTTTTTTGCGAAGTGTCTTTTTAAGATCGTAACGTTTTTGCTGTATCCGCTGTTTTTCCTGTTGAAACAATTATTGAAACTTCTTCCTGAAAAGTGGCGTCTTACTTTCAAACGATATTTTCAAAAAAGTGCAGGATTTTTACAAAAGAGCAAGAAACTAATCATAACAATCAGATCGACCATGATACGTATTTTGAAAAGGTGAAAGGAGGACCGTCTGGTTTGAATCTATCTAGAGAACGTACAATAACTGAAATCCAAAACGACTATAAAGAGCAGGTTGAACGGCAATCCCAGCTTATGAAAAGAAGGCGGAAAGGGCTTTTCAGACGGTTGATCGTATTCGGCGCCCTTGTGTTGTTGACGGCTATTGTCTTAGCGGGTTCTCTGTGGTCACAGACCTCTTCCCTTAGCGCAAACGAAGAAAAGAAAGCTCAGCTGGAAAAACAAGTGAAAGAATTGAACGCGAAACAGGCTGATTTAAAAGATGAAATTTCCAAATTAAAGGATGAGGATTACGTCACAGAGCTTGCCAGAAGAGACTTGTTTATGTCAGGAAATGGTGAGATTCTCTTCAATGTAGAAAAGAAGAGCAAGTAGCCTTGTTGACACTTAAATTTTTATTTAGGTATAATTAAACAAACGATCTTTTTATAAGCCTAAGGAGGAGCACTTTTTTTATGTCGATTGAAGTTGGCAGCAAGTTGCAAGGGAAAATAACAGGTATTACAAATTTCGGAGCATTTGTTGAATTGCCTGGAGGCTCAACCGGTCTCGTTCATATCAGTGAGGTAGCCGATAATTATGTTAAAGACATTAACGAGCATTTAAAAGTCGGCGATCAAGTTGAAGTGAAAGTCATCAACGTTGAAAAAGACGGGAAAATTGGTTTATCAATTAAAAAAGCTAAAGACCGTCCGCAAGCCAGACCTAGAAATGATTTCCGTCCGAAAGAATCTTTTGAACAGAAAATGAACAAGTTTCTTAAAGATAGCGAAGACCGCTTATCATCTTTAAAACGAAACACGGAATCAAAACGTGGAGGGCGCGGAGCAAGAAGAGGATAACTTGCTGCTTTCTATAAATACATGGAGCATCCGTCTATCCCAGCGGGTGCTTTTTTTGTATTCACCCATATAGTCAGAAAATTAAAACTTTAAAGTTTCTGTTGACGGAATGAAGAAACCTTTGTATTATATAACTTGTGCTTATAAGCACCTATATGGCGGTGTAGCTCAGCTGGCTAGAGCGTACGGTTCATACCCGTGAGGTCGGGGGTTCGATCCCCTCCGCCGCTACCATATATATGGCCCGTTGGTCAAGCGGTTAAGACACCGCCCTTTCACGGCGGTAACACGGGTTCGAATCCCGTACGGGTCATCAAGCGAATCGGCTTCTGTTGCAGAAGCCGATTTTTTCATATTTAGACAACTTTTTGAGAAATGTCGGAGGAAATACGAAAGGAAAGGGGAACAAGGGAGAAAGCGTCGAAGAGTTCTTTGGAATTGTTACCTTCTTTTGACAAAATCCTATCTGGGCTTTCATTTATAATGACAAGCAACGAATAAAACAGGTGGGGGATGAGAGCAATGGAAAAAGCGGAAAGAAGAGTGAACGGGCCGATGGCGGGACAAGCTCTGGAAAAACTGCAATCGTTTTTTGAAAAGGCGGCAAAGCTTACAGTCCATCAAGCGCATTCACTTTTTTTCTATAAGGGTTTCATTTATGTCGTGATCGGTTTTTTACTTGGACGGGCTTTCATATTATCTGAGGTTCTTCCGTTTGCGCTGCCGTTTTTCGGAGCGATGCTTTTGATCAGAAGAGATAAAGCCTTCTATGCTTGTCTGTCTTTACTTGCGGGCGCTTTAACCATTTCGCCGAAACACTCTTTATTGATTCTCACAGCTTTGGCCGTCTTCACTCTATTTTCAAAAATCGGTACATATATCGTGCAGGACCGGGTGAAGATGCTGCCGATCGTGGTGTTTTTCTCTATGGCTGCCGCGAGAATCGGATTTGTTTATTTTGAAAGCGGCGCTTTTACCACCTATGATTATGTGATGGCTGTTGTCGAGGCGGGCCTGGCCTTTATTTTGACGCTGATCTTTTTGCAAAGCCTGCCGATCTTCACGATCAAAAAAGTGAAGCAATCGTTAAAAATAGAAGAAATCATCTGTTTTATGATCTTGATCGCATCCGTTTTAACCGGGCTTGCCGGTGTTTCATTTCAGGGAATGCAGGCTGAACATATCCTGGCCCGCTATGTCGTGCTGAGTTTTTCCTTTGTCGGCGGGGCAAGCATCGGCTGTACGGTCGGTGTTGTGACCGGACTGATCCTCGGGCTTGCGAATATCGGGAACCTCTATCAAATGAGTCTGCTTGCGTTTTCCGGGCTTCTTGGCGGGCTGCTGAAAGAAGGAAAGAAAGCCGGAGCCGCAGTCGGATTAGTGATCGGCTCACTGCTGATTTCATTATATGGAGAAGGGTCTGCCGGATTAATGACCACTCTTTATGAATCTTTGATTGCCGTTGTTTTGTTTTTGATTACGCCTCAATCGATTACGAAAAAGGTGGCGCGATACATACCGGGCACTGCTGAGCACAGTCAGGAACAGCAGCAGTACGCGAGGAAAATCAGAGATGTCACCGCCCAGAAAGTAGACCAGTTCTCCAATGTGTTTCATGCCTTGTCGGAGAGCTTCGCCACCTTTCATCAGACGTCTTCCGATGAGCAGGCGGAAGAAGGGGAAGTGGATCTCTTTTTAAGCAAAATCACGGAGCATTCGTGCCAATCCTGCTATAAGAAAAGCAAATGCTGGGTTCAAAACTTTGATAAAACATATGACTTAATGAAACAAGTTATGCATGAAACAGAAGAAAAACAGTATGCCTCAAACCGCAGATTAAAAAAGGAGTTTCAACAGCACTGTTCCAAATCCAGACAGGTGGAAGAGCTGATTGAGGACGAACTTGCCCACCATCACGCCCATCTGACACTGAAGAGAAAAGTTCAGGACAGCAGAAGGCTTGTTGCCGAGCAGCTGTTGGGGGTTTCTGAGGTCATGGCGGACTTTTCTCGGGAAATAAAACGGGAGAGGGAGCAGCATTTTATTCAGGAAGAACAAATGATAGAGGCGCTTCAGCATTTCGGAATCGAGATTCAGCATGTCGAGATATACAGCTTGGAGCAGGGCAATATTGATATCGAAATGACAATCCCGTTCAGCGGAGGACACGGCGAGAGTGAGAAAATTATCGCCCCGATGCTGTCTGACATTCTTGAGGAGCAGATACTTGTCAAAAGCGAACAGCACTCGACTCATCCGAATGGCTACAGCCATGTTGCGTTCGGTTCGACCAAGTCGTACCGGGTATCGACAGGCGCGGCTCATGCGGCAAAAGGCGGCGGCCTTGTCTCCGGCGACAGCTACAGCATGATGGAACTGGGGGCGAGAAAATATGCGGCCGCGATCAGTGACGGCATGGGCAATGGGGCGAGGGCCCATTATGAGAGCAATGAAACGATTAAGCTGCTCGAAAAAATTCTCGAATCAGGTATTGATGAAAAAATAGCGATAAAAACGATCAACAGTATTCTGTCTTTACGGACGACAGACGAAATCTACTCAACTCTCGATCTTTCTATCATTGATCTTCAGGATGCAAGCTGCAAATTCTTGAAGGTCGGTTCAACGCCGAGTTTTATCAAGCGGGGAGATCAAGTCATGAAAGTGCAGGCCAGCAATCTGCCGATCGGCATCATCAATGAATTTGACGTGGAGGTTGTAAGTGAACAGTTAAAAGCGGGAGATCTGCTCGTCATGATGAGTGACGGTATTTTTGAAGGGCCGAAGCACGTTGAAAACCACGACCTGTGGATGAAACGGAAAATGAAAGGGCTGAAAACCGAAGACCCGCAAGAAATCGCTGATATATTAATGGAAGAGGTCATCAGAACGCGTTCCGGCCAAATCGAAGACGATATGACAGTGGTTGTTGTCCGGATTGACCACAACACGCCGAAATGGGCTTCCATACCGGTGCCGGCGGTTTTCCAAAATAAAAAGGAGATTTCTTAATCATTTCGTATAAATCACTTTCCTTCTGGCGAAGATGGGACTAATCGTATCACCGGGAGGAATGTATGTGAATAAGGGACATTTAAATCAAGTTCTGCTGATTACAGATGGCTGCTCCAATCATGGTGAAGACCCGATCGCAATGGCGGCTTTCGCCAAGGAGCAGGGGATTACGGTGAATGTTATAGGAATTATGGAAGAAAACGCGATTGACCAAGAGGCAATGAAGGAAGTTGAAGGCATCGCCATGGCCGGAGGCGGCGTCCATCAAGTTGTGTATGCGTCACAATTGTCTCAGACGGTTCAAATGGTGACGAAAAAAGCAATGACCCAGACGCTGCAAGGTGTCGTCAATCAAGAGCTTAAACAAATCTTAGGGAAAAACGTTGAAATGGAAGAGCTTTCTCCTGAAAAACGCGGCGAAGTGATGGAAGTGGTTGATGAACTCGGCGAAACGGTTCATCTGCAAGTGCTTGTGCTGGTTGATACGAGTGCGAGTATGGCGCCGAAACTGCCGACGGTGAAAGAAGCGCTGATCGATCTTTCCATCAGTTTAAATTCCCGGGCCGGGCAAAATGAATTTGCAATGTGTATATTTCCCGGGAAAAGCCAGGAAGTTGAGCTTGTGCTGAATTGGACGCCGAAGCTTGAATCCCTTTCTGCACTCTTTGCGAAGCTGTCGACCGGCGGTATCACCCCTACGGGCCCCGCTATCCGGGAAGCGACGCAGCAGTTTGAGAGAATCCGCTCAAGAAGGAGCATGTTGGCAGATGATGAACGACGCTTTAACGAGTTTGGCATGTAGTCTGGCACCGGGGACGGCAATTCAGGGCAAATGGAACGGCAAATCCTACAGATTGCTCAAACAGCTTGGAAAAGGGGCTAACGGTATTGTATATCTGGCAGAAGCATCAGGCGGACAGGTCGCTTTGAAAATAAGCAGCGACAGCATGTCTGTTACCTCTGAAGTGAATGTCTTAAAATCCTTTTCAAAGGTCCGGTCGCAAACGATGGGGCCTTCTTTTTTTGATGCGGATGACGCGTTTATTCCGCAGCTGAATAAAAATGTCTCTTTTTACGTGATGGAGTACATAGAAGGGCCGCTTCTTCCGCAATATATCAGCAGTAAGGGAGCGGAGTGGATTCCGGTGCTGATGGTGCAGCTTCTTTCCAGCCTGTCAGTCCTTCATCAGCAAGGGTGGGTTTTTGGCGACCTCAAACCGGACAATCTCATTGTAACCGGACCACCGGCTGCCATTCGCTGCATTGATGTAGGGGGAACGACAAAACAGGGCCGCGCGATTAAAGAGTATACGGAGTTTTACGACAGGGGCTATTGGGGGTATGGAACAAGAAAAGCAGAACCATCCTATGACCTGTTTGCTGTCGCAATGATCATGATCCACTGTGTCCAGAAGAAAGAGTGCAAAAAGTCAGGACAGCCGAAAGAACAGCTTCGTTCTATCATTGAAGGCCACCCGTTTCTGAATAAGTATAAGAAGGTTCTGTTTTCTGCTTTAAACGGCCAATATCCGTCTGCGGAAGCCATGAAGCATGACATCCTGACGGCGGGGCAGAGTGCAGGGAGTAAAAGGAAAGCCGCCGCCAAGCCTAAGCCGCCGCAATCAAAACCGCGGCAGGGCACTGTATCTCAAACGCGGTATAAACCTAAACAAAAACCCGCAAAGCACAATGGTTTGTTTGAAACAACACTTATTTTAATCAGCGTTCTCGCCCTTTATTTCGCTTACATCGTCTTTTTTCTCATCTAGTGCCGGCCGGACGCCTGCGCTCATGCTTCTTCTTTGCTTGGAGGGAATGAAAGTGATAGGATATGTATATCTTTAAAAAACCTGCTCATTGTGAGGGGGACATTGTGAAAAGCGTGGAAGATTTTTTCAAAACATATCATCTTCAGGCGGAGGGAGAAACGATTATTGCCGGGGTCTCCGGAGGCCCTGATTCAATGGCGCTTCTCAGTATGCTGAATAAGCACTTCGGGCATTCTTCCGTTATCATAGCGGCGCATGTCGACCATCAGTTCAGGGGTCCTGAATCTGAAGAAGATATGAAGTTTGTGCAGTCATATTGCGAAGCGGAACATATCCTCTGCGAAACGGTACAGATTGATGTTTCTGCATACGCAAAGAAGAATAAGCTGAACAAGCAGGCTGCCGCGCGTGATTGCAGATATCAGTTTTTCGAAGATCTGATGACAAAACACCAAGCGAAGTTTTTGGCGCTGGCTCATCACGGCGATGACCAGGTTGAGACAATGCTCATGAGGCTTGCGAAAGGTACGCTCGGGGCAGGGCTTGCGGGAATGCAGCCCGTCCGCGAATTTGCATCCGGCTGGCTGATCAGGCCTTTCCTCTATGCGGCAAAGGATGAAATCCTTGAATACTGCCGTCAAGAAGGGCTCAGCTACAGAACGGATGAGAGCAATGCAAAAGACGATTATACAAGAAACAGATTCAGAAAGACCGTGCTTCCTTTTTTAAAACATGAATCACCTGACGTTCATAAAATGTTTCAAAAGGTGAGTGAAGCACTGACAGAAGACGAACAATACCTGCAGTCATTAACGAAAGAACGAATGAATAAGGTTATTACAAGCAAGTCTGACACATCGGTTGAAGTCAATTCCTCTCAATTGCTTGCCCTTCCGATACCTTTACAAAGAAGAGGAGTTCAACTAATATTAAACTATCTTTATGAAAACGTTCCATCGTCGTTTTCCGCCCGCCACATACAGCAGTTTCTCGAATGGGCGGAAAATGGAAGCGCCTCGGGAGTGCTTGATTTTCCGAAAGGGCTGAAGGTGGTCAAATCATATCAGACATGTTTGTTTACATTTGAACAATGGCAATGTGAAAAAGTTCCCTTTGAGCTGCAGCTGCAAGGAGCGGAAGGCGAGACTGCTGTTCTCCCCAACGGCTTTATGATAGAGGTGGCCGATCAGGCTGACCCTCATATCAAAAATGGGAATGCTGTTTTTATGACAAGCAGAAACAAGGTGCAATTTCCTTTAACAATCCGGACGAGAAAAATCGGCGACCGGATCAAACTTAAAGGGATGAATGGCTCGAAAAAGGTGAAAGATATATTTATTGATCATAAACTGCCTCTGCGGGATCGGGACGAATGGCCGATTGTAACGGATGCGAGCGGTGAAATTATCTGGCTGCCTGGCTTGAAAAAATCCATCTTTGACGATCTTGTGATTTCAAACAGTGACCGCATTGTATTACAATATAGACAGCATGAAAAGTGTAGGGGGCAAGCATTAACATGAAACAGGATATCGAAAAAGTGCTGATCTCAGAAGATGAGATCCAGCAGAAAGTAAAACAGCTTGGAGAACAATTAACAAGCGAGTACAGCGACACGTTTCCGTTGGCAATCGGTGTGTTAAAGGGAGCGCTTCCTTTTATGGCTGATCTTATAAAGCATATTGATACATATTTGGAAATGGACTTCATGGATGTATCAAGCTACGGAAATTCCACGGTTTCTTCCGGAGAAGTCAAAATCATCAAAGATTTGGATACATCTGTAGAAGGCCGGGACATCTTAATCATTGAAGATATTATCGACAGTGGGTTAACCTTGAGCTATCTCGTAGAACTCTTCCGATATCGTAAAGCGAAATCAATTAAGATTGTTACCCTGTTGGATAAACCAAGCGGAAGAAAAGCGGACATTAAAGCAGACTTCGTAGGCTTTGAAGTTCCTGACGCGTTTGTTGTGGGTTACGGACTTGATTATGCCGAACGCTATCGCAATCTGCCTTACATCGGAGTATTAAAACCGGCGATTTATGAAAGCTGATCGGCTGCCTGCTTCCGAGATGGTTATCGGTTGTATTGGAATGATTTTCTATGGTACTATTGAACATAGTTGTGCTTACTGTGGGAGGAGGTAAGGAATGAATCGGGTCTTCCGTAATACCATTTTTTATTTACTTATTTTATTAGTAGTAATCGGGGTTGTGAGTTACTTCCAGACTTCAAACCCGAAAACAGAAAATATGTCGTACAGTACGTTTATCAAGAACCTCGATGAAGGGAAAGTTGATAGCGTATCGGTTCAGCCTGTCAGAGGTGTTTATGAGGTAAAAGGACAGCTGAAAAAATACGACAAAGACCAGTACTTTTTAACACATGTTCCTGAAGGAAAAGGAGCAGACCAGATATTTGATGCAATTAAAAAGACGGACGTAAAAGTTGATCCCGCACAGGAAACAAGCGGGTGGGTGACGTTCTTAACGACGATCATTCCGTTTGTCATCATCTTTATTCTGTTTTTCTTCCTGCTCAATCAGGCTCAGGGCGGCGGCAGCCGTGTCATGAACTTCGGAAAGAGCAAAGCGAAGCTGTATACGGAAGAAAAGAAACGCGTGAAGTTTAAAGATGTAGCCGGCGCGGATGAGGAGAAGCAGGAGCTTGTTGAGGTTGTTGAGTTTCTGAAAGATCCTCGCAAATTCGCCGAGCTTGGCGCCAGAATCCCTAAAGGCGTGCTGTTGGTCGGACCTCCGGGAACCGGTAAGACGCTGCTTGCGAGAGCCTCAGCCGGTGAAGCGGGCGTTCCTTTCTTCAGCATCAGCGGATCTGATTTCGTTGAAATGTTTGTCGGTGTCGGTGCTTCCCGTGTGCGTGATTTATTCGAAAATGCGAAAAAGAATGCGCCTTGTCTGATCTTCATTGATGAGATCGACGCGGTGGGACGTCAGCGCGGCGCAGGTCTTGGCGGCGGGCATGATGAACGCGAACAGACGCTGAACCAGCTGCTTGTTGAGATGGACGGTTTCAGTGCGAATGAAGGAATCATTATTATCGCTGCGACAAACCGTGCGGACATTCTTGACCCTGCATTGCTTCGTCCGGGACGTTTTGACCGTCAGATTACGGTAGACCGTCCGGATGTCATCGGCCGTGAAGCCGTATTACAGGTCCATGCGAGAAACAAACCGCTTGATGAAACGGTGAACTTAAAAGCAATCGCTTCAAGAACACCCGGTTTCTCAGGCGCCGATTTAGAAAACCTTCTTAACGAAGCGGCACTCGTTGCTGCCCGTCAAAACAAGAAGAAAATTGATATGCGCGACATTGATGAAGCAACGGACCGTGTCATTGCGGGTCCTGCGAAGAAGAGCCGCGTCATCTCGAAAAAAGAACGCAATATCGTGGCGTACCACGAGGGCGGTCACACCGTTATCGGACTTGTGCTGGATGAAGCCGATATGGTTCATAAAGTAACGATCGTTCCGAGGGGGCAGGCTGGCGGATACGCGGTCATGCTTCCGAGAGAAGACCGTTACTTCCAGACAAAACCTGAACTTCTCGATAAAATTGTCGGTCTTCTGGGCGGACGCGTTGCCGAGGAAATTATCTTCGGCGAAGTCAGCACGGGCGCTCACAATGACTTCCAGCGGGCAACGAACATTGCGAGAAGAATGGTGACAGAGTTCGGTATGTCTGAAAAACTCGGACCGCTTCAGTTCGGTCAATCTCAAGGCGGTCAAGTATTCCTGGGCCGGGATTTCAACAACGAGCAAAACTACAGTGATCAGATCGCTTACGAAATCGATCAGGAAATTCAGCGCATCATTAAAGAATGTTATGAGCGTGCGAAAACCATCCTGACTGAAAATCGTGATAAGCTTGAATTGATTGCTCAGACATTGCTTGATGTGGAAACATTAGATGCGGAACAAATCAAGCATCTCGTGGATCACGGAAAACTCCCTGAGCGCAATTTCTCAGATGACCATCTTCAAAAAGACGATGTGAAAGTAAACATCCTGTCTAAAACAGAAGACGAAAAGAAAGACGAGCCGAAAGAATAGTTCGCTTTCTGATATGAAAACCGCCGGCGTATACCGGCGGTTTTTTTACTGGTTCCGTTTTGTTTACAAAAGAGCCGCAGATCGTGTATGGTATTGTAGAATGTTGAAAATGTTATGATTAGAAACTATTCAAAAGTGGTGATAGAGGTTGTTACTGGTTATAGATGTGGGGAACACCAACACCGTGATTGGTGTATATCATGATGGGGAATTAGAATATCATTGGCGCATAGAAACGAGCAGGCACAAAACAGAAGACGAATTCGGCATGCTGCTCCGCTCCTTATTTGAACATTCCGGACTCATGTTTGAACAGATTGAAGGGATTATCATCTCATCCGTGGTGCCGCCGATTATGTTCTCTTTAGAAAGAATGTGCACAAAATACTTTCACATCGAGCCGCAAGTTGTCGGCCCGGGAATGAAAACAGGTTTAAATATAAAGTATGACAATCCGAAAGAAGTGGGAGCTGACAGGATCGTCAATGCCGTTGCGGCGATCCAGCAGTATGGCGGCCCCTTAATTGTTGTTGATTTCGGAACGGCGACGACGTATTGCTACATTGATGAAAACAAACAATACATGGGCGGCGCGATTGCTCCCGGCATTACAATTTCAACGGAAGCGCTGTACTCACGTGCGGCGAAGCTTCCAAGAATTGAAATTGCCCGTCCGGACAATATCATCGGCAAAAACACGGTAAGCGCCATGCAGTCCGGCATCCTTTTCGGCTATGTCGGACAAGTTGAAGGCATTGTAAAGCGGATGAAATGGCAGGCAACACAGGAACCGAAAGTCATTGCGACAGGCGGGCTTGCGTCATTAATCGCAAACGAATCAGATTGTATTGATATTGTTGACCCGTTTCTCACTCTGAAAGGGCTGGAAATCATTTATGAGCGAAATCGCGTGGGTCACGTATAGGAGGTAAACGATGGATTATTTAATTAAAGCAATTGCATATGACGGTAAAGTGCGGGCTTATGCAGCCAGAACGACAGATATGGTTAATGAAGCGCAAAGAAGGCATGACACGTGGCCGACGGCATCAGCCGCAATCGGCCGGACGATGACAGCTTCTCTGATGCTAGGAGCGATGCTTAAGGGTGAAGATAAGCTGACAGTCAAAATAGAAGGCGGCGGCCCGATCGGAGCCATTGTCGCAGATGCGAACGCAAAGGGTGAGGTAAGAGCATACGTATCAAACCCGCACGTTCATTTTGATCTCAATGAACAAGGGAAACTGGATGTCAGACGGGCGGTCGGAACTGACGGAACACTCAGTGTCGTAAAAGATTTGGGCTTACGTGATTATTTTACGGGACAAGTAGAGATTGTCTCGGGTGAACTCGGTGACGACTTCACATATTATCTTGTTTCTTCTGAACAAGTCCCTTCATCTGTCGGCGTAGGTGTTCTAGTAAATCCTGATAACACCATTCTCGCTGCGGGCGGGTTCATCATTCAGCTTCTTCCGGGGACTGATGAAGAAACCATTTCAACAATTGAAAAGCAATTATCTCAAATCGAACCAATTTCAAAATTGATTCAAAAAGGCCTGACACCGGAAGAAATCTTAGAAGAAGTTCTAGGTCAAAAACCGGACGTTCTCGAAACAATGCCGGTCAAATTTCACTGTTCTTGTTCAAAAGATCGATTCGAAACGGCCATTTTAGGACTAGGCAAAAAAGAAATACAAGATATGATAGAAGAAGACGGAAAAGCCGAAGCGGTTTGCCATTTTTGTAATGAGAAATATTTATTTACAAAAGAAGAACTGGAAGAGCTTCGTGACGAAACAACCCGCTAGCTCTTTAGCGGGTTGTTCTATTTTATAAAAGGGATGGGGTAGATTTTGAAATCGAGAACACTTTTGACGATTATTGTAGCGGCGCTGTTAGTATGCAGTGTGATAGTGGCGTATAAGTTAACAAAATCCCAAGCCGCGGGGTCATCTGAAGAATCCATCGCGACAATCGGTGATAAACATATCACACGGCAAGACTGGATGAAAAAGATGGAAGACCAGTACGGAAAATCAACTCTGGAAGACATGATTAATGCAGAAGTAGTGGAAGAGCTTGCGAAAAAGAATAAACTTACAGTTTCAAACAGCGAATTGGAGCGGGAATTTCTTTTAATCAAAGCGGTAGATAATTCATTTTATGAAGACAGCCATATTACCGAAAAAGAATGGAGAGACCAGATCCGCTACAACATTCTTCTTGAAGAACTGCTGACGAAGGACATCGATATATCGGATAAGGAAATGCAATCATTTTATAATAAAAATAAAGAATTGTACCATTTTGATGATTCCTACAGAATCCGGCACATTGTCGTCAAAAACAAAGATGAGGCGGACAGGGTGCTTGCTGATTTGAAAGGCGGTTCCAGCTTTGAAGCCGTCGCCGCTGAGCGTTCCACGGACAGATACACGTCACAGTATGGCGGAGACCTCGGCTTTGTGACAGAAAATCAGGAAAATATCCCGCAGGCATATATCACAGAAGCTAAAAATCTTAAAGAAGATGAATGGTCCGCTGAACCGATTAAAGTTTCTTCAGGATACGCCGTCATTCAGCTGAAAGAAAAGCTTAAATCGAGAACTTTCTCATACAATGAAGTGAAGAGCCAAATCAGACGCCAGATCGCGATGGATCAATTAGGTGACAAGGCGACAGTCAAAACGCTGTGGAAAGAGGCGGGGGTCTCTTGGTTCTACGGGGAAAAAAGAACTAAATGATTGACAAAAAATTTTGAAATTGATAACTTATATTTATAATACCAATAAATTTAGTCGGAAATTGAGGTGTCCAACATGGTGCGTATTGCAAATTCTATTACTGAACTAATCGGAAATACTCCTATTGTGAAATTGAATCGCCTGACGGATGAAAACAGTGCAGATGTATATCTGAAGCTTGAATACATGAATCCGGGCAGCAGCGTAAAAGACCGGATCGGAGTGGCGATGATTGAAGCGGCTGAAAAAGAAGGAAAATTAAAAGCCGGCGACACAATCATTGAACCGACAAGCGGAAATACAGGAATCGGTCTTGCGATGGTGGCAGCGGCTAAAGGTCTCAGAGCCATTCTCGTTATGCCTGATACAATGAGTATGGAGCGACGCAATCTGCTGCGCGCATACGGAGCGGAGCTTGTGCTGACTCCCGGCGCAGAAGGAATGAAGGGCGCCATTAAAAAGGCGGAAGAACTTGCCGAGGAACACGGATACTTTGTGCCTCAGCAATTCAACAATGCGGCAAACCCGGAAATTCACCGCCAAACGACAGGGAAAGAAATCGTAGAACAGTTTGGTGACGACCAGCTTGATGCGTTCGTGGCCGGAATCGGTACCGGCGGAACCATCACGGGAGCGGGCGAAGTGCTGAAAGAAGCATATCCATCCATCAAAATCTATGCGGTAGAGCCGGCGGATTCTCCAGTTCTTTCCGGCGGAAAACCGGGCCCGCATAAAATTCAGGGTATCGGAGCGGGATTTGTCCCTGAAACATTGAATACGGACATCTATGATCAGATCATACCCGTCAAAAACGAGGATGCATTTGAATATGCCCGTAAAACGGCAAAAGAAGAAGGGATTCTTGGCGGCATTTCTTCCGGAGCGGCCATTTACGCGGCACTGGAAATCGCGAAAAAATTGGGGAAAGGCAAGAAAGTGCTTGCGATCATCCCTAGTAACGGAGAACGTTACTTAAGCACACCGCTTTATCAGTTTGAATAGAGACATACACACGGCTCCCGGCTGTATCCGGGAGTTTTTTTGTGCCTGAAGCATCGAAAATCCAAAAAACGTTTCGAATTTTATGGTTGGAAGTGAAATTCACTTTTTTCACCAGTGTGATTGCTTTAAAATAAAACTACAGTAAAACGAAGCAGAGGATTGATATGATGGCACAACGCAGACCGGCAGGAAGAAAAATACCTTTTACGAAACAAGCATTTTTACAGCGATATGAAAACCTTTCGAAATCGAGAAAACGGCATGTTCTGCTCGAAAGCGCGAGAGGGGGAAGATTCAGTATAGCCGGTCTAGATCCGATTGCGTCCGTCAGAGGAAAAGACGGAATTACAACGATCAAGCATGAGGGGGAAACACTGTTTAAAGAAGGTGACCCGCTGCGGGCCTTTCATGAATGGTTTGGAACGCTCGGAACGGAAACAAACGTTGAGTTTCCGGACTTTCAAGGCGGTGCGATTGGTTTTATCAGTTACGACTACGCCCGATATATTGAGAATTTTAAGATGCTGTCGTTAGATGATCTGGAAACACCTGATATTTACTTTCTTGTTTTTGATGATGTGGCCGTTTATGACCATGAGGAAGAGGCGTTATGGCTCATTACCCATACTGAAGCGGAAGAAGCGGATCTTGCGGAAGAAAAGCTGTCCCGCTTAGAGGACATGTGGTGTTCCCTCCAAACGGCGGACGAGCCTTTTTCACCGCTGAATCGGAATGGGGACGGATCGTACGCCGCTCCGTTCACTGAGGAAGGATTTTCACAGGCTGTAGAACAAATTAAACAATATATCACGAGCGGCGATGTGTTCCAGGTGAATTTGTCCATCAGGCAGTCTCAGTCCTTATCCGTTCATCCGTATGAGGTGTATAAACACTTGAGAAACGTCAATCCGTCTCCTTACATGGCCTATCTCGAGACACCGGGGTTTCAAGTGATATGCGGGTCGCCGGAGCTATTGGTGACAAAGAAGGGGAAGAAGCTTGAAACGAGACCGATCGCGGGTACGCGTTCAAGAGGAAAAGACGATGCTGAAGACAAGGCTTTGGCTGATGAATTAATTCACAACGAAAAAGAACGTGCGGAACATGTCATGCTTGTTGATCTTGAGCGCAATGACCTCGGGCGCGTATCGCGCTACGGCTCCGTGCGGGTTAACGAATTTATGGCGATCGAAAAGTATTCCCACGTCATGCATATCGTGTCGAACGTACAGGGAGAGCTGCAGGACGGATATGACGCGACAGACATTATTCATGCGGTATTCCCGGGGGGCACCATCACGGGAGCGCCCAAAGTGAGAACGATGGAAATTATAGAAGAGCTTGAGCCGACAAGACGGGGGCTTTATACTGGATCTATAGGCTGGTTCGGATTTAACGGAGATTTGCAGTTTAACATTGTGATCCGGACGATCTATGCAGCCGGCGGACATGCTTTTATGCAGTCCGGAGCAGGAGTGGTCATTGATTCGGTTCCGAAGCATGAATACAAGGAATCGTTCAAAAAAGCTTTTGCGATGAAAAAGGCGTTAGAGCTGAGCGAAGAAGAGACAAAAAATCAGACGAGGTGAGCAGAGATGATTTTAATGATTGACAATTATGATTCATTTACGTACAACTTGGTTCAATATTTGGGTGAACTCGGGGAGGAACTGATCGTCAGACGGAATGACGAGATTACGATTGAGCAGATTGAAGAGCTGGGTCCGGACTTCTTAATGATTTCACCCGGGCCGTGCAGTCCTGATGAAGCGGGGATCAGCCTCGAAGCGATCAAACATTTTGCCGGCAGTATTCCTATTTTCGGCGTATGTCTCGGACATCAGTCGATTGCGCAAGTATTCGGCGGCGACGTCGTCAGAGCGGAGCGGCTCATGCACGGCAAAACGTCAGAAGTTATGCATGACGGACAGACGATTTTTAAAGGCCTGCAAAATCCGCTTGTCGCCACCCGGTACCATTCACTTATTGTCAAAGCGGACACGCTGCCGGATTGTTTTACGGTATCCGCTCAAACCAAAGAAGGAGAAATTATGGCAATCCGCCATAATGAGCTGCCTGTTGAAGGTGTTCAGTTCCATCCGGAATCCATCATGACCTCCTTCGGCAAAGAGATGCTCAGAAACTTTATAGAGACACACCGCAAAAAGGAAGTGACGGTGTGATTATATATTTGAATGGTCAATATATAGAGGAGAAAGAAGCGGCGCTTTCTCCTTTTGACCATGGTTATCTGTACGGGATCGGCGCGTTCGAGACGTTCAGGCTTTACAGCGGCCGGCCGTTTCTGCCGGATGCGCATGTCGCCAGGCTCAACAGGGCGCTTCGGGATCTGCAGATTGCATATGAGGTGAACAAACAGGAGCTGCTTGATATGCTTCGGAGACTGTTGCTCCTCAATGAGATCAAGGACGGCAGCGCGCGTGTCCGGCTTAACATCTCGGCAGGCGTCAGCGATAAAGGGTTTGCCGCGCAGACTTATGAAAAGCCGACCGTCCTTTGTTTCGTCAACCGGCTCAATCCGGAAACTCTGCCTGTTCAAAAAGAAGGCAGGCTTCTCTCTATCAGGAGAAATACGCCTGAAGGATATTTCCGGTTAAAATCCCATCACTATTTAAACAACATGTATGCTAAACGGGAGATCGGGAATGATCCCAATTTTGAAGGCATTTTCCTGACCGGAGAAGGAGATGTCGCGGAAGGCATTGTCTCCAACGTGTTTTGGCGAAAAGGAGACAAGGTCTTTACGCCATCCTTGGATACGGGAATTCTCGATGGTGTAACGAGACAGTTTGTCATTGATGAATTGAAACGGCAGGGGACAGAAGTCACCGAAGGTCGATTCCGTTTTCAATCAATGCTTGAAGCGGATGAAGCATGGTTGACAAACTCCGTGCTTGAAATCATCCCGTTTTCTAAAATAGAGGAAGTGCCGCTGCCCGGAGTGAGCGGAAAAACGGTGCAATTGCTCCGTAAGCAGTATCAGCAGGAAATAAACAAAATGAATGTACAGGAGGAGGAACAAAATGGCGCAGCAAACAATTGAACATCCTAAACTGATTCATACAAAAAAAGGCACTCTTTCCTATAAAGAGAAGACGCTCGTTATGGGGATATTAAATGTAACGCCAGACTCCTTCTCTGACGGCGGCAAATACGACAGTACGGAAAGGGCGCTTCTGCATGCGGCGAAGATGGCTGAAGAAGGGGCGCATATCATAGATATCGGCGGTGAATCGACAAGACCCGGCGCATCACTCGTGTCGGCTGATGAGGAAATGTCACGAGTCATCCCTGTCATAGAGCGGATCACAAGCGAGCTGGACATTCCGCTTTCAATCGATACGTACAAAGCGTCCGTGGCAGACGAAGCGGTCAAAGCGGGAGCCTCTATCCTTAATGACATCTGGGGGGCGAAAGGTGATCCTGACATGGCGTCAGTAGCCGCCGCACACGGGGTTCCGATTATCTTAATGCATAACCGCATGGAAAGAAACTACAACGATCTTATTCCTGATATGCTTGCAGACTTGATGGAAAGCGTAAAAATTGCCGCGGAAGCCGGCGTCACAGATGAAAATATGATTCTGGATCCGGGGATCGGCTTTGCGAAAAACTATGAGGACAATCTGGCTGTCATGAACAAGCTGGAGGTGTTCAGCGGGTTAGGTTATCCGCTGCTTCTGGCGACATCGAGAAAAAGGTTCATCGGCCGTGTGCTTGACCTTCCCCCTGAAGAACGTGCCGAGGGAACGGGAGCGACAGTATGCCTTGGCGTCCAAAAAGGCTGCGACATTGTGAGGGTGCACGATGTCAAAGAGATCGCAAGAATGACGAAGATGATGGATGCTATGTTGAACAAAGGAGGCGTACATTATGGATAAAGTATATGTGGAAGGTATGGAGTTTTACGGATATCACGGCGTGTTCGAAGAAGAAAACAAACTCGGCCAGCGCTTCAAAGTAGACCTGACTGCCGAACTGGATTTGAGCAAAGCGGGAAAAACGGATGACCTTTCTTATACCATTAACTATGCGGAATTGTACAGTGTCTGCCGCGGCATCGTTGAGGGCGAACCCGTCAATTTGGTCGAGACGCTTGCGGAACGGATCGCAGACACCGTCCTTGAGAAATTTGAGCCGGTGCAGCAATGTACGGTAAAAGTTGTTAAGCCTGACCCGCCGATTCCCGGCCATTATAAATCAGTAGCCATAGAAATGACGAGAAAGAAATCATGAACAATACGGCATATATCGGCCTCGGTTCCAATATGGGCGACCGTGAACATTATTTGCGTCAGGCAGTGGCCATGCTCAGCCGGCATCATGGCGTGACGGTGTCAAAGGTGTCCTCCATATATGAAACAGATCCCGTCGGCTATGAGGATCAAGATCAGTTTCTTAATATGGCGGTTGAAGTGAAAACGTCGTTATCTCCTTTTGAACTTCTTGATGTAACGCAGAGCATTGAAGCTGAATTAGGCAGAACGAGAGAGATTCGCTGGGGACCGCGGACGGCAGACCTTGACATTTTGCTGTATAATCGTGAAAATATTGAAACAGAGCGGCTGATTGTTCCGCATCCGAGAATGTATGAGCGCTTATTTGTCCTTGCGCCGTTAAAAGAAATATGCCCGCAGGCGGATCATATCACGATAAGCGCTGAAACAAACCAAGAAGGTGTAAGAGTATGGAAGCAGAAATCTGGGGTAGGCGAATTCGTGCATTCAGAAAGCTGAAAGGTTATACTCAAGAAGGATTTGCAAAAGCATTAGGTATATCAGTTTCTATTGTCGGTGAAATTGAACGCGGAAACCGGTTGCCGTCAGATGCCATCATTCAAGATGCGGCAGATGTTTTAAATATAAGTGCGGACGAATTGGCCCCGCCTGAAAAATAGACAAATGAAAGGAGGGGAAAAATGTTTAAAATCGGTGATATTCAATTGAAAAACCGGGTTGTGCTTGCCCCTATGGCCGGTGTCTGCAACTCAGCGTTCAGATTGACTGTAAAGGAATTCGGAGCCGGATTGGTATGCGCTGAAATGGTCAGTGACAAAGCGATTCTTTACAATAACGCCAGAACAATGGGGATGCTTTACATTGATGAACGTGAAAAACCGCTCAGCCTTCAGATTTTTGGAGGAAAAAAGGAAACCCTTGTGGAAGCGGCGAAGTTTGTAGATCAAAACACGACTGCTGATATTATTGATATTAACATGGGATGTCCCGTACCCAAGATTACAAAATGTGATGCGGGCGCCAAATGGCTTCTCGATCCCGATAAGATTTATGAAATGGTATCCGCAGTAGTAGATGCTGTTGATAAGCCGGTTACAGTGAAGATGAGAATGGGTTGGGATGAAGAGCACATTTATGCGGTGAAAAATGCCCAAGCCGTTGAACGTGCCGGCGGAAAAGCCGTTGCCCTGCACGGCCGCACAAGAGTGCAAATGTATGAAGGCACTGCGAACTGGGATATCATTAAAGAAGTGAAGCAATCCGTCTCCATTCCCGTCATCGGAAACGGTGATGTCAAAACGCCTCAGGACGCGAAACGCATGCTTGAGGAAACAGGAGTTGACGGCGTCATGATCGGCCGGGCCGCACTCGGCAACCCGTGGATGATTTACCGTACGGTGCACTACCTTGAAACCGGCGAGTTAAAAGACGAACCGAAAGTCCGTGAAAAAATGTCGGTATGCAAACTGCACTTAGACCGCCTGATTAAGTTAAAAGGCGAAAATGTGGCAGTCAGAGAAATGAGAAAACACGCTGCCTGGTATCTGAAAGGTGTCAGAGGCAATGCGAATGTACGCAACGAAATTAACCAATGTGAGACGCGTGAAGAAGTTGTGCAGCTTTTAGATGCATTTACCGCCGAAGCAGAGGCAAAAGAGCTTCAAGATGCAAAAGTAGGTTAATATACACCCTCTATTGCTGCTCACTGCCAGCTTACCGCTGGCAGTTTTTCTGCTTTTTCGTGAAATCAAAATGTAACGGAGTGATACCAATGAGTCAAGAAGAGCAAAATCATGAGGAATTGAACGACCAGCTGCAAGTCAGACGAGATAAAATGAACCAGCTGAGAGAAAACGGCATTGACCCTTTCGGCGAACGTTTCGAGAGAACGCATCAATCTCAACAGATCATTGACGCCTACCAGGAGCTTTCTAAAGAAGAACTGGAAGAAAAAGCGGTCGAAGTGACCATTGCAGGCCGTATGATGACAAAGCGCGGAAAAGGGAAAGCCGGCTTTGCGCATCTGCAGGACTTAGAAGGTCAAATTCAAATTTACGTAAGAAAAGACAGTGTCGGCGAAGAACAATATGAAATCTTTAAATCTTCAGACCTCGGAGACGTTATCGGCATCACGGGGAAAGTTTTCAAAACAAACGTAGGCGAGCTTTCTGTCAAAGCGACATCTTTTGAACTGCTGACAAAAGCACTGCGTCCTCTTCCTGATAAATATCATGGGTTAAAAGACGTTGAACAGCGTTACCGCCAGCGCTATCTCGATCTCATCGTAAACCCTGACAGCAAACAAACGTTTATCACACGCAGCAAAATCATCCAAGCGATGAGAAGATACTTAGATGACCATGGATACTTAGAAGTTGAAACACCTACGATGCACAGCATACCGGGAGGAGCGTCTGCGCGCCCGTTCATCACGCACCATAATGCGCTCGACATGCCTCTTTATATGCGTATTGCGATTGAACTGCACCTGAAACGCCTGATTGTCGGCGGATTGGAAAAAGTCTACGAAATCGGCCGCGTGTTCCGTAATGAAGGTGTTTCTACACGCCATAACCCTGAATTCACGATGATCGAGCTGTATGAAGCGTACGCCGATTATAAAGATATTATGAGCCTTACGGAAAACCTCGTAGCACATATTGCGCAGGAAGTGCTTGGAAGCACCACAATCCAGTACGGCGAAGAGCAGATTGATCTGAAACCTGAATGGAAACGACTCCACATGGTAGATGCGGTCAAAGAAGCGACAGGTGTAGATTTCTGGAATGAGATGACTGTTGAAGAAGCGCGCGGTCATGCAAAAGAGCATGGTATCGAGATCACAAACTCAATGACGGTGGGTCATATCATCAATGAATTCTTCGAACAAAAAATTGAAGAAACACTCATTCAGCCTACATTTATTTACGGCCACCCTGTAGAGATTTCTCCTCTTGCTAAGAAAAATCCGGAGGACCCTCGCTTTACAGACCGTTTTGAACTGTTTATCGTCGGCCGTGAGCACGCTAATGCGTTTACGGAGCTGAATGACCCTATCGACCAGAGGGAACGCTTTGAAGCGCAGTTAAAAGAAAGAGAAGAAGGAAACGATGAAGCGCATATGATGGATGAAGACTTCGTTGAAGCTCTTGAATACGGCATGCCGCCGACCGGGGGATTGGGTATCGGTATCGACCGCCTTGTCATGCTGTTAACAAATGCTCCGTCTATCAGAGACGTTTTATTATTCCCTCAAATGAGACAACGCTAATAAAAGGGAAGGCGCCGTTTCTGCTTATCGCAGTACGGCGCTTTTTTAGAAACAAGCCGCTCGTAAAACTTTTTTGATTTTCTTTTAAAAAACTATTGCACTATTATTTGTGAGGTGGTATATTATTATTCGTTGCCGCTAAACAAGGCGCTGACGAAAAAAGAAATTTAAAAAGTTGTTGACTTCAAGAGATTGATAAGATATAATAATAAAGTCGCTTGAACGAAAGACAAAATGATCTTTGAAAACTAAAC
>NZ_ML064915.1:0-57734 GCF_003676355.1 Bacillus sp. L75 | reverse complement strand
TGTCTCATCTTATGGGGTCAGTCCCGTTGCTGAAAAGGTTTTTTCTTGTTTTTCTTACGCTGATGATGTCTATATTTGCTGTATTCGCGGCTGCTGAAGAGTCTCCCGGCGATCGTGTCATTTCTTTTGACGAGCCTATGATTTTATTGATCTCACTCGGAATCATCTTATGTTTGTTCATTCCGCCATTCGTCATGTCCTTTTTTGGCAGCTTGGTTGTAAGAATCATATCCGGAGTCTATCAATGTTTTATCGTCCTCACGTTTGCGGGGCTCATTCCGATTGGATTTCTGATTCCCAATGGCTTTTTGACAATTCTTGCTGCCGTTCTGGGGACTTTGGTCAGTTCAGCGAGTGTTGCCGTGACCTTATTCGTTGGCAGGAAAAAAGAGGCCGGAAGGTTTTAAAACTAGTGGGTAAGCTGCAATATTGAAGGGAAAGTCATTGTTTGACTATTTATATGGAATAGCATAGAATTAAAGTAAATATTTATAAAAAGTCACTAGGGGAGCTTTAATAGCTGAGAAGAGACAATACGTCCTGACCCTTTGAACCTGATTTGGTTAATACCAGCGTAGGGAAGTGAAAAATTAGAGAGATTCTTTATCTTATCTATATTTAAGCCACTTTCCATAGAGGAAAGTGGCTTTATTTATTTTGAAAGGGTGATATGAAGTGGCGACTAAAAAAGTTTTTCTGGCAGGGCCTTTTAAAAGTTTAGTAGATGAGAAAACTGGATTGATGAGTGCGTATGAGAGGGGAAAGCTGGAATCATTAATTTCCTTTTTTGAGAATGAAGGATGGCTGGTTCATAATGCTCACAAGCGGGAAGGGTGGGGGAAAGATTTCATGACACCCCTTCAATGCACTAAAATTGATTTTGATGAAATAAGTACTTGCGACCTTTTTGCAGCATTTCCCGGATCACCCGCTTCTCCTGGAACACATATAGAAATTGGATGGGCTTCCGCCTTGAAAAAAAAGATCGTGCTATTTCTAGAAAAGGACAAGGATTATGCTTTCTTAATTCAAGGGTTACATGCAGTGGCGGATGTTGAGTACATCAGCTATAAAGATACAGATGATTTATTAGAGAACATTAAAAATACCTTTGCAGCATATAAGGCGGAATCTCAATGAGAAAGAGAACTTTTCATGAAGCATATACGGAAACGCTGTATGACATCTATCACAACCCTGAATTTTTCAATTCACCGCGCGGACAAAAAAGCAGAGAACAATTGAACTACCATCTGACTCTGGAAAATCCAATAGAACGTGTCACTTATTTATCCTCAAGAAAAACTAATATCGTGTTTAATTTTGCTGAAGTGCTATGGTATTTATCGGGGAGTAACGACTTAGATTTTATCAGTTATTACAATAAAAAAATGCCTTCATACTCAATGAATAAAAAAACATTAACAGGCACTGCGTACGGGCCTAAAATATTTGAATTCGGAAATGCAAAACTAAATCAATGGAATAGAATAAAAAATCTTTTGACACAAGAAGATATTGATTCAAAAAGGGCATTTATTCAAATATTCGATGCTTCGGAACTCTTCGTTTTAGAAAATATAGATGTTTCCTGCACAATCGGTTTGCAGTTTTTTGTGAGGGAAGGCGAATTATACATGTCTTCTGTCATGCGTGCAAATGATGCTTTTCGCGGGATGATCAGTGATCTTTTCTCATTTACCTTCATGCAGGAATTAATGGCCAGAGAACTGCGTGTAGAAGTCGGAGAATATTTTCATAATGCGGGATCAATCCATATTTATGATTCAGATCATGAATGGGCGAAAACGGTGCTTGAAGAAGCTGAAAATCACCATGATATTCCGGAATTTGAATTTCCGAAAATGCCTGAGGGAAATAACTGGCCGTCCATTGAAACAGTCTTAAAGTACGAAGAATTACTTAGGAAAGATCAAATTTCTATGACAAAAAACGATATTGAAATGCTTGATTTACCTGATTACTGGAAACAGATTCTTTTCCTTTTCAGTATATACCAGCATATTGCATATAAACGTGATATGGATCATTCTCTATTTCAAAGTTTACTTCCTATATATCAATTTTTCGTCAGGAATAAGTGGTTTCATTATTTCTCAACTGAGCAAAAGGAGGAAATTCAATGAAAACTTCATGGAAAGAAGACAGTGTTGCTGGTAAATTCGATGCTTATAATGACGTTTTAGAACAAACGTTAGGTTTTGAGTTTGTTTTTCGTACTTTTGATAAAGCGGAGATTAAAAAGGTGCTCGATTTCGGATGCGGTCCAGGAAAGGTAGCTTATAGGCTGGCTGACAGAATAGGCTGCAATGTGATCGCAGTCGATGAATCAAGGAAGATGTTAGATATAGCAAAGGCAAAAAGACAACATCCTCATGTGGACTATCATTTAATTGAACACGATAATCTTTCCTTCTTACCAGATCACTCAGTTGATGCTGCAATGGCCTGTTATGTTTTTATTAATACGGATAGTGACCAGCGTATCAAAGGTATCATAAATGAAATTTTTCGTGTGTTAAAACCAGGAGCTTCATTTGTCATACTCGATACGAATCCTGATTCAACCGGAATTGAATTTTCAACCTTCCGCAATGGAATACCGGGGAAAGAATATTCTTACGGAGAAGAAAGAAATGAATGGCTCCATGTTCCCGGACAAGCAGATTTAATTTTAAATGATTTTCATTGGCCGA
Source organism: Bacillus sp. L75 (assembly GCF_003676355.1). Classification (NCBI taxonomy): domain Bacteria; kingdom Bacillati; phylum Bacillota; class Bacilli; order Caryophanales; family Bacillaceae; genus Bacillus; species Bacillus sp. L75. Next base: position 55,017 of record NZ_ML064915.1, on the reverse strand, counting down.
AGTCAATGTATTATAAACTATTAACTCATGCAGGTTTTGAAAATGTAACTTTATCAGAACCAACGTTAAACGATATTGACCAAGAGCATGTAAAAGCCATAGAGAAAGAGTTTCAATTTAATAATTGGAAATGTGAAAAGGAATATCCGCCTTTTGTCATTTTTAAAGCAGTGAAACCTGCCTGAAGGAGGAGTGTAAGTTGACGGATATTTATAAAGCGCTTTCGATTGCTGGGACTGATCCTTCCGGAGGGGCGGGAATTCACGCGGATTTAAAAACATTTCAGGAACAAAAGGTATATGGAATGGCAGTTATTACATCAGTTGTTGCACAAAATACACTTGGTGTGAAAAGTTTTGAGGAGATGTCTCTTCAGAATATATCTCAGCAAATAGACTGTGTCATGGATGATATAAAACCGGATGCTGTCAAAACCGGTATGCTTGCAAGTATAGGAATTATTGAATTGCTGGCAGAAAAGTTAAAAGACGCAAATATTCAATCGTATGTGATGGATCCGGTTATGATTGCTAAAAGCGGACATCATCTGCTCCATAAGGACGCCATTGATTATTTGAAGAAATTATTAATACCCCAAACAACTGTTATTACACCGAACATTCCGGAAGCGGAAGTAATCATCGGAAAATCAATCGAGACTGTACAGCAGATGCGTGATGCGGCGAAAGAAATAGTGGAGGTATACGGGGCAAAAAGTGCTGTCGTAAAAGGGGGGCACCTGAACGGAGAAGCCCGTGATATTTTGTACTTTGACGAGGACTTCGAGGAATTTGTTTCTCCCCGCTTTGATACAAAGCATACTCATGGAACAGGCTGTACGTTTTCAGCTGTGATAACTGCAGAGCTGGCAAAGCAGCACAGCATACCGGAATCAGTGGCAACTGGAAAGGAATTCATTTCAGCAGCCATTAAACATCCCTTAGGAATCGGGAAAGGACAAGGCCCTACAAATCATTTTGCGTATCGCTCAACTATTAACCAAGAGACAACCGCTTAAGGAGTGTTATGATGATCTCCAAGAATTATGATGTATTTTTATTTGATTTAGACGGAGTGATATATATAGGAGATAAAGCTTTACCAGGAGCTGTGGCCTCTTTAAAACGACTCCGTGAAGAAAAGAAAGCCATTCGCTTTTTAACGAATGATCCTTGTGTTACAAGAGAAACGATTGTGAAACGCCTTCATAAACTGGGGATTTCAGCAAGTATTGATGAAGTGTTTACTGCGGGGTGGGCAACAGCTGATTACCTTGTCAGTGAAGGAATAAAGAAGGCATATATATTGGGAAATGACCAACTTAAAAGTGAAATTCAAAAGGCCGGTATTGATCTTACGGAAGATCAGGCGGAGGCTGTCGTCATTGGATGGGATCAAAATATTACATTTCAGGATGTGCATAAGGCAGTAAACCTCATCCGCTGCGGGGCTTCATTTATCGCTGCAAACGGGGATAAAACATTTCCTGCCGCTAACGGACCAGCTCCCGCGACAGGCGCTATAGTCGCGGCTGTTAAAACAGCAGCTGCTAAAGAGCCGATTATAATTGGAAAACCGGCGTCTTCAATATTTGAAAAAGTACTCGAGTCTTTTGAAGATAAAGAGAGATGCGTTATGATTGGGGATACGCCTGAAACAGATATTGTCGGAGCAAACCAAATAGGCATAACTTCCGTATTAGTTTCTGAACAAAATACTTTATTTCCTGCAAAACATGATTTTAGAAATCCGGATGTTGTGATCCGCGATCTGAAAGACTTGTTCGATAATGAAATAAAGGCAGAAGTACGTAAAAAACCGGATTTCCAATGGACAGAACAAGTGAAAGCCGGAGTCGCTGGAATTATGATTAAAGAATCAAGTTCCGTTTTATTAATGAAGCGTGCTGATAATGGTTTATGGGGCATTCCTTCAGGACATGTGGAACCTGGTGAAACAGTTGAACAAGCAATTATAAGAGAAATAGAAGAGGAAACTGGATTAGTGGTGAAAGTCTCTAAAATGATAGGCGTCTATTCTGATCCGAGTTCACAAACCTTTATATACCCTGACGGCAGAGTCAGCCATTTTATTACCAATTGTTTTCAATGTGACGTCATCGGCGGTACTTTGAAAAAGTCCACTGAGGAAGCCATGGAAATCAGATATTTTGATATCCATGAATTACCTGAACATCTCTTGCCGATGCACCCGAGATGGCTGGATGATGCTTTGGAAATGAAAGAGAATGCTTTTATTCGATAAGGAACAGTATGTCAAAAATACTTTTTGGGGGTTATTTACAAGGATTAACGGTTTTCAACCCGTTTTTCTCGGCCGCGTTCCAAAAACACCAAGTGTCACAGACCCTTGGTGTTTTTTAATTCCGGCAGAACCATAATGCAAGAGCAGCAGAAAAGAAGGTATAATGGGCGGGGAAGAGGTGTCAGCCAATGAAAATAACCAGAGAGACATTAGAAAAACAGCAAATTTGGATATATGGTGTGACTCTTGTAATCGGCGGAATAGCGGGGATCGCCGGGAAAGATTCAGGACTCAGCTGGGGATGGACGATATCACCGCTTATCGCTGTTCTCATGTATGCCATGTTTGCCCAAATCCCATTCTTGAAGCTGAGGGAAGCCTTGTCAAACCTCAAGTTTATGGCGGCTTTATTGATCGGTAATTTCTTAGCTGTACCTTTCGTTGTATGGGTGTTAACCGCCATTTTTCCTCAATCTCCTCCTATATTATCAGGGGTTTGTTTGGTATTGCTTACACCTTGTATTGATTACGTCATCGTCTTTACTCAGCTCGGCAAAGGAAATGAGAGATTAATACTGGCTTCCACGCCAGTTTTGTTCGCCGTTCAGATGGTATTGCTTCCGTTATACTTGTGGCTGTTTATCGGGAAAGAAGTGATAGGGGCTGTTCATGCGGGGCCGTTTCTGGAAGCATTCTTATGTTTAATAGCGGGACCGCTGCTGGCGGCAGTGATGACACAATTGTGGGCTGATAAGAAGCCGGCGGGAGAAAAGGTGTTGGAGTGGACGGCGTGGCTGCCTGTTCCTTTTATGGCTCTGGTCTTACTGGCGGTCGTCGCCACACAAATCGGAAAGGTCATCAGTGATGCTGGCATCATTATACGTGTGATTCCGATCTATCTGTTATTCCTGCTCATTATGCCGTTTGTCTCCCGGTTTATTGCATATGCGTTCCGTCTGGATACAGGTGAAGGAAGAGCATTGATCTTCAGCACGGGCACAAGAAATTCTCTCGCAGTCCTTCCGTTAGCGCTGGCTCTGCCGGATGCTTGGGCCTCATTAGCCGCCGCTGTTATCGTCACACAGACGATTGTTGAATTGATAGGCGAATTGGTTTATATAAAAGCGGTGCCCGGATGGCTGCTGAAATAAAAAATAATTTGAACTGAAAAAAACATACCAACAAATATTGGTATGTTTTTTTATGTCGATTATAAAGTTGAAATATCAATGACGAAACGGTAGCGGACATCGCTTTGGAGAACCCGTTCGTACGCTTCGTCAACTTGATTGGCCGGTATCACTTCAATTTTAGGAGCAATGCCGTGCTCGGCGGCGAAATCAAGCATCTCCTGAGTCTGCGGAATACCGCCGACGAGTGAACCCGCAATGCTGCGGCGGCCCGTGATTAAGGAGAACACACTGTATGAGTCCGGCTTAGCGGGCGCTCCCACATTTACCAATGTACCGTCAATGCGAAGCAGGGATAAGTAGGCATCTACGTCAAGGTTCGCGGATACTGTATTTAAAATAAGATCAAATCGTCCGGCCAGCTCAGTAAATGTATCCGGATCGCTTGTTGCAAAGTAATGATCGGCTCCAAATTCAAGCGCTTCGTCTTTTTTGTTCATTGAGCGGCTGAGGACGGTGACCTCTGCGCCTAAAGCGTGCGCGAATTGAACGGCTAAATGTCCGAGCCCGCCCATTCCGACAATCGCCACTTTTTTGCCGGGGCCGGCATTCCAGTGTTTCAGCGGAGAATAGGTGGTAATGCCCGCGCACAATAGCGGGCTGGCAGCATCCAAATCCAGCTGATCCGGAATCCGGACAACGAATCTGTCAGTGACAACTATTTTTTGGCTGTAGCCGCCGTACGTAGGGTTTCCGTCGTAGTCCAGGTTATTATAAGTTTGAACAACGCCTTTTGTGCAATATTGTTCGTCTCCGTTCAGACAGTATTCACATTCCCCGCAGGAGTCTACAAAACAGCCGACACCCACACGGTCGCCGACGGCAAATGTGGTGACTTCTTCACCCACGGCTTCCACAACTCCGGCAATTTCGTGTCCGGGAACCATCGGAAAGATTCCGCCGCCCCATTCATCGAATGCACTGTGGATGTCTGAGTGACAAATCCCGCTGTACTTAATATCAATCAGGATATCGTGCGGCCGTAATGCTCTTCTCTCAATCGTTGTCCGCTCAAATTTAGCTTTTGCATGCGGAGCGCTTAATACACGAGTCGGATGATTATTGCACATGGTTATCTTCCTTTCCAAGATAAAGTGATGAATCCTCTGTTCGATTTTACTTTAAATGTTAAAGCGGACTTTAAGTCAAGGAGTTTGGTTTATTTTTTTATGAAATGATATTCTATAATGGCACGCTTATGAAAGGTATGAAGGACGGGTGGTAAAAATATGAAGATTGCGCAGGCTGCAAAGCAGGTTGAGTTATCAGCCGCAACGCTTAGGTATTATGAAAGTATAGGACTGATTCCTCCGGTAAAACGCGATGAAAGCGGCATCCGCGATTATGACGAAGATGATGTGAATTGGATTCAATTTATAAAATGCATGAGAAGTGCCGGGCTGTCGATTGAGGCGCTGATTGAATATACCGCTTTATTTATTGAAGGAGCCGATCATACGATCGAACCCCGAAAAAACATCCTTATAAATGAAAGGAAAAGGCTGACGGAGAAACAGAGGGAAATTGATGAAACCATAAAACGATTAAACAGGAAGATTGAGGATTACGAAGATATCCTTGAAAATGAAGCGAAACTTAAAAACAGATTGAAAGCTGAATGTATTTCTGAATGAAGAGAAGGTGTCCCGGACGCGGGGCCGCATGAAATGTACCAAGGGAAACGAGCCTTGGTTTTTTTATTTTCTAAAGAGTGGAAACAAAACAGCTTTTTCTATCTTATCAATCATTACTTATCCTTTTTTCAGCTTGACTTTTTTACTGCAGACTTTTAAAGTGTGAAATGTTGCTTAGACTGTGATTAGCGACTTTAATGCTGAAAAGAGGTGGTTTACCCAGATGAACAATAAAAAGAACCCTTGGGCGTTATTGCCTTTAGTCTTATTCGTAGGGCTTTTTGTCGGCTCTGGTCTGGTGACCGGAGATTTTTATAAATTGCCGATCTTGATTGCCGCGATCATTGCGTCAGCTTTTGCGCTGTTATTTAACCGGAAGAAATCGCTCAATCAAAAAATAGAATGGTTCGCTTCCGGTGCGGGACATCCTGATATTATCATTATGGTAATGATTTTTATATTGGCAGGTGCCTTTGCTTCGGCGGCTGAAGCGATGGGAGCGGTGCATTCAACTGTCAATCTTGCTTTGAGCGTTATTCCGCAGCAGTTTTTGCTGCCGGGGCTGTTTATCATTGCTTGTTTCATTTCTATATCGATGGGAACATCAATGGGAACGATTGCGGCGGTTGCGCCGATCAGCGCCGGTTTGAGCGGCGAGCTTGGCATCTCCAGCGCGATACCGATTGCGGCTGTGGTCGGCGGAGCTATGTTTGGAGATAATCTTTCTTTTATTTCCGATACGACCATCGCGTCAGTCCGGACGCAAAAAACACAAATGATGGATAAATTCAAAACGAACTTTCTGATTGTTTTGCCTGCTGCCATTGTGACTGTTATTATCTTATTTTTTATTCCGGCAGGCCACGCCGGCCATACGGGTGCTGAATCTTACAACTGGATTAAGGTGCTTCCTTATGTCGCCGTGTTGGTTTTTGCGTTAATCGGTATTAATGTGATGGCTGTCATATTCGGCGGATTGGTTTTGACGGGAATCATCGGATTAGCGGGCGGCAGCCTGACGCTTGACTCTTATTTTAAGGCGATTACGGATGGAATTGCCGGAATGAGCGATCTGATCATCCTGTCCATGCTGATTGGCGGGATGGTCGGCGTGATGAAACAAAACGGCGGGATCGACTTTTTACTGGAGTTCATCACGAAACGAATCCGTTCGAAAAAAGGCGCCGAAGCCGGCATTGCCGGACTGGTCAGCGTGACGAATCTGGCTGCTGCCAATAATACGATCTCCATTATCGCAGCCGGGCCGATTGCAAAGAATATCGCTGATAAATTCAACATCGACAACAGAAAATCGGCAAGTATTCTGGATATCTTTTCGTGTATGATACAAGGATTGATTCCTTACGGCGCGCAGCTGTTATCAGCCGGGAAATTCGGGAATATTTCACCCGTCAGCATCCTGCCATACTCTTTCTATCCCGTTTTAATCGGAATCTGCGGCATCGCCGCCATTATATTTGGACTGCCGAAATTCACAAGAAATACGAAATAAAAGATAACAAAAGGCGCCGTTCGGCGCCTTTTTTCTTTCATGACAGCCAAGCATTTCTCAAAAGCTGTACGCCCTGTGTGATCTGATCCGTATCGAGATGGGCGAAACCTAACTTTATGATCGGCGGTTCAGGCTTTCCGGCAACGAAATAAACGGCGGTAGGATATACCTTCACTCCGTACTGAAAAGCGCGTTCGATTAATGTTTCTTCTGTATAGTTCAGGTGAACTCTCATCAATATATACAAACCCGACTGGTCGCCGATGATCGTCACATGACCGCCGAACTGCTGCTTTACATATGAAATCAAGTGCTGCATTTTTCGCCTGTAAACAATGCGCATGCGCTTAATATGGCGGGTCCATTCACCGGCCTTCATCAATTCAGCCATGGTCAGCTGGTTAAGCGAAGAAGCGGTGCTTTCGAAATGAATAAACCGTTCTTTATACCGGTGCAAAAGGCGCTGCGGCAAAACCATATAGCTTATGCGGATGCCCGGAAGAAAGGATTTTGAGAAATTCCCTAAATAAATCACCCGGTCTGATTGAATGGAAGCAAGAGCGGGAAACGGCTGCTGCGTGTAACGGAATTCACTGTCATAATCATCCTCAAGAATATAACCCTCTCTATGATTCACCCAATTGATCAGAGTTTGGCGCTGCTGAATGGACATGCTTACGCCGTAAGGGCTGTGATGGGATGGGGTCACATAGATTAATTTTTCTTTCATTGCATGTAATTGAGAAAAATCAGCTCCGTTTTCATAGACAGGCATCGTTTCCAGAGATAGCCCGTGAAATTGAAATGCCGCTCTGGCACCGTCAAATCCCGGGTCTTCAACGATCATTCCCGAAAAATCCTCTTTCAGAATCCGGCTGAGATATATCAGCATCTGCTGCGTGCTGCTGCCGATGATAATGGAATCCGCATCTGTTTTCACTCCGCGGGATTCCAAGAGATAAGCGGCAATTTGTTCACGCAGGTCTCTCTCGCCGAACGGTTCGCCGTACAGGAAGCTTTTCTCTGATGTCAAAACTTGATTGTATAATTTTCTCCATGTTTTCAGAGGAAAATGCTTTTGATCGACGGCTCCGGCGCGAAAATCAATCAGGGCCGGCTGAGTTGATTCGGTTTTCTCAGCGTGGACAACATCGTTTTCTTTTTGAAATAAAGAAGGTTCTACTTCATTTGCAAAATAACCTTTGCGTGTTTCTCCGCGAATGTATCCCTCCGCTAAAAGAAGATCATAAGCCATCAGCGTTGTATTGCGGCTTACCCGCAGGGAATCCGCCAGCTCCCGAATCGAAGGCAGCCGTTCATCTGCCTGAATATTTCCCTGCTCAATCAATGCTTTAAATTGCTCGTAAATTTGTTTGTATTTCGGGGTGTCGCTTCCGAAAGCGAAAATCATATTTTTCATCAGATGTTCTCCTCTGACATGTGTATTTATTTGAAACTGTATCTTTTTAAATGTCAGTTGATATCTTATTATAGCGGAAAGCGCTTTATCAATCCATTTCAGAGAGGAGAGTTTTGTATGTATATTCCGGCTCCATTTCAGCTGAGTGAAGCTGAAGCGTGCGATGTCATCAAAGAGTATGGTTTCGCAGCATTGTTTTCAACGGCGGGAGGCATGCCGTATGCAACCCACCTGCCATTGATGATGAGTAAGGATAACGAATGCTTATACGGTCATTTTGCATTGCCGAACCCCCAATGGAAAGAGATTGATGGCCAAAACGTGTTAGCCGTTTTTCAAGGGCCTCATTGTTATATCTCGCCTAAATGGTATGAGACGAATCAGGCTGTTCCCACATGGAATTATGTGGCGGTTCATGTTTACGGAGAGGCGGAGCTTTTGGATGAGGAAGAAACCGTGCAGTCGATGAGTGATCTCGTATTGAAATACGAAAGCCCCGACAGCCCGTACAAATTAGAGGATGTCGATGCGAAATTGCTGGCAGGCATGAACAAAGGGGTAAAAGGCTTTAAAATCAAAATCAGCAAAATAGAGGGGAAAGCAAAGCTGAGTCAAAATCATTCAGCTGCAAGACAAGGGCTGGTCGTACAACAGCTCAAACAGATTCCTCATACAAACGAACAGCTCATTTCCGGCTTGATGGAAGAAAACATCAAACGGATCACTGCGAACAACTGACAAGCATGTTAAAAACATACCGGCAGCATGCGCAGGTTATGAAGCTTTTCTCAGGATGAATAACGACTCAAACAGCACATAAATCAATGGCGCCATTAAAATGAAGAAAGAATGAAAAATAGCATACGGTATGAGTTAGTAAACGATAAGTTTCAATAGAATGGTAGACGGTTTATTGAATGTCCAGCGGTTCTTCAAGATATCAGTCATACAAGCTAAAACAAGGCCGACCGTCAAATATCCGGCTGCGATGTAAAGATAAATAAAAAGGTAAAACGGGTAAGAAGACAACGGCGGTGTGTCTTCCTGTGTCATTTTTAAACCCACATAAAAGACCAATAAAAAGCAAACGGACGAAACGAGAGCTAACAAAAGGTGTTTATATAAATACTTCTTCATGTGTTCACCTGCTTATGGCGCAATTATTTCTTAACATATTATGACATGGTTTTACCGCTGCTGAAAGAATCGGCAGCGGGCACGCGCCCGTCTATATGAGCGGGGCGTAAAGAATCAATATCATCTTTTCATGAATCGGGATTTTTTGTTCGGATGGATGTAAAGAAGAATACACCCCAAAAAAAGCTGTCAGCTTGGTCCTGACGGCTTATTTTTGGTGAAAGGCTTATTTCTCCGTGGTGAAATAAAGCAATGCGATGACCGGAAAAGCGATTCCAATCCATAATGTGATACTCCACCCGCCTGAGGCGTATGCCCATCCTCCGATTGATGATCCTATAGCACCGCCCAGAAAGAAGATGGCCATAAATAATCCGTTTAATCGGCTGCGAAATTCAGGTGCCAACGAAAAAATGGCACGCTGACTGAGTACGAGATTGGCAGATACACCCATATCCAACAGGATAGCTGCGGCCACCAGAACTGCTATGCCGACGTGAGGGCTGCTTTGAATCATGAGCGGGAGTAATAAAGAAACGATGACAACACCGAGAGCGATTCCGGTGGCAAGCCGGGTCAAGCCGCGATCAGCCAGACGGCCGCCTATCGGTGCAGCCGCTGCACCTGCAATGCCCGCTAATGCATACAGCGCGATTGCCTTTTGAGAAAAATGAAAAGCAGGACCGGACAATAATAAAGGTACAGTCGTCCAGAACAAGCTGAAAGCGCCAAATACAAACGCATGATAAATGGCACGGCGGCGTAAGACCGGAGTCGTGCGCAGCAGCTTCCACATTGAACCGAGTAAGACGGTGTAGCTTGTGTTTGCTGTTGGTTTTCTGGCAGGAAGCACTTTTGATAAGACGATTGCCAGGACAACACTTAACGCGGCGGATAAAGCAAATATGGCATTCCACCCCCATATATCAGCGACCAGACTGGATATCGGACGGGAAAGCATAATACCGAGCAGCAGGCCGCTCATCACATTGCCGACAACCCGGCCGCGTGCGGCGTCCGGTGCAAGGTATGATGCGAACGGAACTAGCACTTGGGCTGCAATTGATCCCAGTCCGATGAAAAACGCAGCGGCTAAAAACAGTGTTCCATGCTTCGCAAATGCTGTCAGTGTCAAAGCGGCTGCGCTTAGAAGGAGCGATACAACGACAAGTTTTTTGTTTTCGATAATGTCTCCCAAAGGGACGAGAAACAGTAAGCCGGCAACGTATCCGATTTGAGTCAGTGTGACAATCAATCCTGCGCTGCTTGGAGAAAGCCCGATTGCCGCACTAATGAATCCTGCCAAGGGCTGTGCATAATAAAGATTAGCGACAATGATACCGCATGCCGTTGCGAGAAGAAGGGTTAAACCAGGTGAAATTCCCTGATCTGCTGTTTGTTTGTTTTCTTTAGCCATATGAATGAACTCCTTTTTAAGTGGTTTTTATGATGCTTTGATAAATGATTTGCTGATTCATCTCCTTTACGCAGAGGCTTTGGGAGTCTATGTTTCATCAAGATTTCCCTCAAGTTATTTTATAAACTGAACGTTTAGTTTCATTATAAGCAAATGATATACTAAACGTTCAGTTTTGTAAATAGGTTTCTGTTTTCTTTTTTTATACAGGTTAAGTATACTGAACGTATCGTTTATAATTCGGGAAGGAATGATTCATGTGCAGAGTAAACGAGGACGGCCGCGCGATGAAGGAACACATAAGGCGATTCTTTCTGCAGCCTATGATCTATTGTTGGAAAATGGCTTTGACGCGGTGACAGTCGATAAAATTGCTGAGCGTGCCAAAGTAAGTAAGGCAACGATTTATAAATGGTGGTCAAACAAGGCTGCCGTTATCATGGACAGCTTTCTTTCGACCGCTACGGACAGACTGCCTGTGCCCGATACAGGATCAACAGTGCAAGATATATTGACCCACGCCACGAATTTAGCAAGGTTTTTGACGAGCCGGGAAGGAACCGTTATTAAGGAATTAATCGGTGCGGGGCAGCTGGATGCAAAATTGGCGGAAGAATATCGCACGAGATTTTTCAAGCCCCGCCGCCTCCAAGCGAAAGGCCTTCTGGAAAAGGGAATTCAAAAAGGTGAATTAAGAGAGAATCTTGATATTGACGTAAGCATCGATCTCATTTACGGACCGATTTTCTATCGTCTGCTTATTACAGGTGATGAGGTGAATGATTCCTATGTGCATGATCTAGTGATGAGTGCGTTTAAGGGAGTTCAGCCTGCCTGAAAAATAGCCGGATCATGTGAAAGAGATACAGACTTCTGCTGCCTACGGGCGGAATATAATGAAAAGGCCGAACAAGTTCATTGTTCGGCCTTTTCTGATTGATTTGCGAACTGCCGGGCGGCCGCCACGCAAGCGATAACGCCGGCATTCACCGCCGCAAGTTCCCATCCTGCTTTTTCATGGAGAATCATGGCGGCCAGTAACAGTCCGAAGAAAGGTTGCAGAAGCTGCAGCTGTCCGACCGCGGCGATGCCTCCCTGGGCGAGTCCGCGATACCAGAATACGAAGCCGATCAGCATGCTGAATATTGAGACATATGCAAGACTGAGCAGTGCGGGCGCGCCGATGTTTGACCATGAGTCCGGCATGAAGCAGAAAGACAGGATGAACATAAGGGGAAGCGATAAAACGAGTGCCCAAGAGATCACCTGCCAGTTGCCAAGCCGCCGGGAGAGGCGGGCGCCTTCGGCATAACCGAGACCGCACACGATAATCGAAGCGATCATGTACGTATCACCGAGCGGAGAGGATTCTCCTCCTTGCAGCAGAGCATATCCGGCTACGAGGATGCTGCCGGCAGCCGAGAAAATCCAAAAGACCGGCCTGGGCCGTTCGCCTCCTCGCAGTACGCCGAAGATCGCCGTCGCAAGCGGGAGAAGCCCGATGTAGACAATGGCATGAGCGGATGTGACATGCTGAAGCGCTAAGGCTGTAAGCAGCGGGAAACCGATCACGACGCCGAGCGCTACTGTTATTAGTGAAATGATGTCGCTTTTGGCAGGGCGTTTCTCCTGAAAAATGAGGAGCAGAGCGCCTGCCAATATACCGGCTATCGCGGCGCGGCATACGGTGAGAAATACCGGGTCAAAGTCCGCTACAGCCAAGCGGGTCGCAGGAAGCGAGCCGCTGAAAATGAGCACGCCGATAAATCCGTTAATCCAGCCGTTTGCGGCTTTCTTCATTCCAATCACTCCAATATATATTTCTAAACCCATTTTCAAAGTTTATAATGACTATAAACTGAAATTGGCCTTATACAAATGGCCAGTTTTTATAAAAAGAAGAATGCCAGTTTGGAGGGAGCAAAAATGGATATCACGCCATTTTTAAATAGAGATCTGGATATTCCGCTTTATCAGCAGCTTTATCGGCATTTTAAGGAAAATATGCATCAGGGCCGTCTTCCTAAAGGACTGAAGCTTCCTTCAAAAAGGCTTTTGTCAAGTCAGCTTTCCATCAGTCAGACGACTGTGGAGCGGGCCTATGAACAGCTTGCCGCCGAAGGCTATATTGTCAGTAAGCCGAGAAGCGGATGGTTTGCCGATTATGACTCGGACGCCGTCTATGTGAAAAAGCCGGGCGCTTCGCCTGTTCAAACAAAGGCGAAGGAAGACCGCCAATGGATTGATTTTCACTACGGCACTGTGGATGCCGCTCATTTTCCGTTTTCAGCATGGCGCAAAAGTATGGTTGCAAGCTTAGATCAATACGGGCATGAGCTGTATCGGCCCGGGGATGATTTGGGCGAGCTTGAATTGAGAACGCTCATTTCGGAGTACTTATATCAGTCGCGCGGGGTGAATTGCCGTCCTGAACAAGTGATAGTCGGCGCCGGGAACCCTGCTCTTTTGCAAATGCTGTGCAAAATATTTGAAGCAAATCTATCCATCGGATATGAAGATCCGGGTTATCCGAGAGCGAGGGAGATTTTTAAAGCCAATCACATGAAGATCATTCCGATACCCGTCGATGATGAAGGAGTCTGTATCCGGAAGCTGAATGAAGAGCGGCCGCGTCTTGTATATGTCACGCCTTCTCATCAATTTACATTAGGAACGATTATGCCGGTAAACAGAAGGATTCAGCTGCTGAAATGGGCGGCGGAACATCAATCGTTCATTATAGAAGATGATTATGACGGTGAATTCCGATACACCGGCCAGCCGATCCCATCATTGCAGGGGCTTGATCAGCATCACCGTGTCATTTATATGGGGACGTTTTCCCAATCTCTGCTTCCTTCGCTGCGCATCAGCTATATGATTCTTCCTTTGCCGCTTATCGAAAAAGGCAGGGAAATCGCTTCTTTATATAAACAGACCGTCTCCTGCCACAGTCAGCTGACGCTGGCTCAATTTATCAAAAGCGGAGAGTGGCAGAAACATATTAACAGAATGAGAAAGCTGTACCGGAAAAAAAGAGCGGTATTATTAGAGGCCGTGCGGCGCGAGCTGGGACAATACGTCAGGATTCGCGGAGAAAATTCCGGGCTGCGGATTTTACTTGACGTTCAGCTGCCTTTCAGCGAAAAAGAGCTGATTGAAAAGGCGGAGGAACAAGGCGTCAAAATCTATCCCGTGTCTCTCACCTATCAAAAACAGCTCCCTGAAAAAACAGTTTCTCTCGGTTTCGCGGGGGTTTCTGAAACCGATATACAAGAAGGCATAAAAAAACTGAGAGCCGCCTGGGCGCTGTAAAAGGCAGCTCACAGTTTAAAATACTGAAGCTTGAGTCAGGGGTGCAGTCTCAGCAGCAAAACGATTTATAGGACGGGCAGGCGGAGCGCCGTATCAATATTTTGCAAATTGAGCCGGACTTGTTCATTTGTGTTCCACGGGTGATACCAGCCTTTTTCCATCATATAGCGTGAGATTTGCTCGTGCATGTCAAGGGCTTCTTCTAAGTGCCGGGTGAGGATCGCTTTCACTTCAGGCGTTCCGGCTTCCGTCGCCGCCATCGCATAGTTTCTGACACCGCTTTTTGCCGAATTCAATAAATCCATTGCGACAATTTGGTCTGTCAGTGCATTCATTCCCGTCAAGTATTCAATAATCGGATTCATTCGTCATTCATCTCCTCATTCATGCTGTGCATCAGATAAAATCGAGGCAAACTCCTGCAATTGCCTTGTTGATGTATCCGCATCCTGCTGCATGATTTCTTTCAGCTGCGGATCGGATACGAGCGCTTTCATGGTTTTGGATTTCGTCAGACAAAGTGACTTAAAAGAAGCCATCTCCTGAATTTCGAGTAATTCATGTAAGGCGCTGGCCATTTCTGTAGCCTCCGTTCTCTAAGGTTTGAGTACAACTTTTATGCAATCATCTGTTTTCGTGTCAAACATCTCATAGCCGTGCTTCGCTTCACTAAGCGGAATGACATGGCTTACAACATCGCCCGGATCAATTTTGCCGGTTGACACCAGTTCAAACATATACGGCATATAATGGATAACCGGAGCTTGTCCTGATCGGATATTGACGTTTCGCTGCATGATATCGCCAAGAGGAAAACCGTTATATCTGCCGCCGTACACGCCCGTAATCTGGATCGTTCCGCCTTTTCGCACCGCTTGGGACGCGATGACCAATGCGCTCATCGCCCCGCCCTGAAGTTTTAATCCGCTGGCGAGGAACTCAAGGTCTGTCATTTTCCCGTCCATGCCGACGGCGTCAATGACAACGTCGGCGCCGCCTTTGGTGATTTCCTTCAGGTAGCTGCCCGTATTTTCGTGGTCTTCGAAGTTCACGAGTTCCACTTTATTCGTCCGTTTCGCATGCTGGAGACGGTAGTTGACATAGTCTACGGCTATTACGCGTTTCGCTCCCTTTAACCAGCAGAATTTTTGAGCGAACAGACCCACAGGCCCGCAGCCGAGAACGATGACCGTATCGCCTGCTTTTACGCCGGCATTGTCAACGCTCCAAAAGCCGGTTGTCATCGCATCGGCAATAACACTCAATTTCTCATCCGGTTCTTCACATGTTTCGGGGACTTTAAAATGAGTAAAGTTCGCAAAAGGGACGCGTAAATATTCGGCCTGGCCGCCCGGATAGCCGCCGGTACTCCCTGAATAGCCGAAATAAGCGCCCATATCGCCGTTTTCATTTGATTGGTCACATTGGCTTTCCAGGTGATTTTTACAATAAGTGCATTCTCCGCAGGCGATATTAAAAGGAATAATGACACGGTCCCCTTTTTTGACTTTCGTCACGCCGGGGCCGACTTCTTCCACGATGCCCATCGGTTCATGCCCGATGATGTAGTCTTCCTGCAAGTTCGGGATGAGTCCGTGGATTAAATGTAAATCAGACCCGCAAATTGCCGTACTTGTGACTTTTATAATCATGTCATCGTGTTTTTCAATCTTCGGGTCAGGCACGTCTTTGACGACGACGTTTTTAACTCCTTGATACGTTACGGCCTTCATGCTGTAATACCTCCAGTGTTAGTGTTCATCAGGTGTGCGGTCAAACATCCCTTTTCTGTTCGTTTCAACGGGAAACAGGTTCATGTTTCCGACCATGAGGGTATTTTTCGCAGAGAGCTGATCCAGTTTATACTGTTCGCTCAGATCATGCGGGTGAAACCACTTTTTGCTGACCATCAAGTCTGTAATTTCCTGATGCATCGCGATTCCTTGCATGAGCTGTTTGCGCAGCAAAGCTCTTACATCAGGTGAAGCGGTTTCTGTTAAAGCGACGGCGGTATTTCTGATGCCTTCTTTGGCGCGTATGAGAAAATCCATTGCGAATGTCATGTCCGCAAGTTCAGGGACATGTAATGAATTGATCGGATCTAAATGGTCATGATTCAATGATGCTTACCTTCCTTTCAATTGATGATCGAAGTCGGCCGGTTTTGAGGAACGGGAGCCTGAAACGTTGCCCGTTCATAAACCGCCTGCAGATCAGCCAGGTCTTGAGAGGCTTGCTGAACGTCTTTTTCCATTAACGTTTTCAGATCCTGATCAAACACAAGCCCTTGCATGAGCTTGGATTTCGCTACACAAAGCGTCTTGAAGTTAATGATTTCATGTAAGTCAAGCGACTCGTGAGCCGCTAATTCACGCTTTTCCATAATTATCTTTAAACCTCCTCTTCTCAATTACGTAATTAATTTCCCCTGAGAAAAGAGGTCTAGTCTTACAAATTTTGTTTATCAGAAAAAGCGGAGAGTCAAAAAAAAGAGGAAGCACAATCGCTTCCTCTTGTTCACATGGAATGGCTGTTGGTGTCATGAACGTTTTTCTGATGCGCGGGCGGTTTTGCCGCGCGGGAGACGAGACCGCTGAAACCCGGGAAAGGTCATAAAAAAGATATGAACAAAAAAGCAGCTTGCGAACAATCCCGCAGGCTGTTTTTTCTTTCACCCGTCATGCAGGAACAGAAGGGGAAGGTGAGAAGAAGGCACTTATGGTATGATGACAAATAGAATAAAACCTCGTGAGGCCGGTCGGCTAAAAGGAAGTGGACAGAGATTGTTTGGTACAAAACATCAAGAAGACTATGTCTCCCGTGACAGACGCTCATTGCATATGCTTGCGCTTCGGGTGCCCGGTCTGGCGTTTATTTTTATGGTATATGCCGCATCAGTCTCTTTGCAGTACATTTATGAAAGCTGGACGGTTTTTTTGCTGCTGTTATTCACGATATTGATCGTCATTTTTACCGTGCTGCACTGGCATTCCCATCGCTGGGTGAAGAAAAAGACGTTTCTTTATTTCATCATACAGGGATTTATCATATATACATCGGCTAACTTGATGACCGGCGGCTATATCGCGGTTGTCGTCGGTCTCTATGCCTTTTTAATCGGGCAGATTATCGGAATGGCGGATAAGGGAAAAACGCTGCTCATACTCTATCTTTTCATTTTAATGTCCATAACAGCCCTGCACCAGGAGCATCCGCATCATCTGCTACGTTTCATCGTTATCGCCGCTCCCATCATGATCGTGATTATCACGTATGCGGCCACATTTTTCGCGCAAGTTGATGAAAAAATAAAAACACAGATGACGCTTGAAAAATTAGAGCTCGCTCACCGGCAAGTGAAACAGCTGACGCTTCAGAATGAAAGACAGCGGATGGCGAGAGACTTGCACGATACGCTTGCTCAAGGATTGGTCAGCTTGCATATGCAGCTTGAAGCGGTGCATGTTCATCTTTCAAAGGGTAACACTGACAGAGCGAAAGACATCATCAGCCAGTCAATGGACAGAGTGAAAGGCACATTGGCTGATGCGCGCTCGGCCATTGACAACCTTCGCAGCACATCAGAAAAGATCGGGTTCTTAAAAGAAAGCATCACTGAACAAATCAACCATTTTACAGAAGCCTCCGGGCTGTCTTGTTTTTTAGATTACAGCGTGCATCATGTGCTTGACGTTCATACGGCGGAGAATTGCCATTACATGATCGGAGAAGGCCTGACAAACGCCGCCAAGCATGCAGAAGCAAAGAATGTCTGGGTATCCGTTCAAGAAGAAGAGGGACAGATCCGCATAACCGTCAAAGATGACGGGAAAGGCTTTGATGCCGGAACAGAAATGAGAAAAAGCGGACATTACGGGCTGCTTGGGATACAAGAACGCGTCAATATGATGAACGGCACTTGCCGTATAACAAGCGCCAAATCAGCGGGAACTCAAATTGAGATCATCATACCAATTAGAGGAGAGGCGGAACATGTATAAAGTGTTAATAGCAGATGACCATCTTGTCGTCAGAGAAGGTCTGAAGCTTTTGATAGAAACAAATGACCATTACACCATAACGGGAGAGGCGGAAAACGGGAAAACCGCCGTCCGCCTCGCAGAGGAACTAAAGCCCGATGTCATTCTCATGGATCTGTACATGCCGGAAATGAGCGGGCTGGAAGCCATTAAACAGATAAAAGAGCAATCTGATGTGCCGATCATTATTTTGACGACCTATAATGAAGATCATCTGATGATAGAAGGCATTGAATCAGGCGCGAACGGTTATCTGCTGAAAGACACAAGCTCAGAAACCTTATTTCATACGATGGATGCGGCGGTCAGGGGAGAAGTGCTTCTGCAGCCGGATATCTTGCGGCGTTTCCGGGAAATGAAAATGGAACGGGCAAATGCCAATGAAACACAGCTGACGGACAAGGAAATCATAGTTCTGCAAGCCGTTGCGCAAGGACATAAAAGCAAAGCGATCGCCTTCGATTTAGGAATCTCAGAGCGGACGGTAAAAGCGAGATTAACATCGATTTATAACAAATTAGGCGCTGATTCGCGGACGGAAGCCGTCACCATTGCCATGCAAAAAGGCATTCTGAAACTGAATATATAATGAAAAACTGCCCAAACGTACATGCCCCTATGTACGTTTTTTTTATGTGAATGTGAACTACAATTAGGCAGAAAGTAATGATTGGAGAGGAGTATTCGATGTCTGGTTTTTTATATAAATTAGGGGGATGGTCTGCCCGCAACCGATTAAAAATGATCAGTGCGTGGCTCGTGATACTGATCGCTTCGATTGTGATCGCCATCTCGTTAAAACCTGCTTTTTCTGAGGATATGTCAATTCCCGACACACCTTCTGAAAAGGCGATGGATATCATTCAAAAAGAATTTTCAAAGGGTCCCGATAAAGGAAGCATACGGGTTATTTTCGGAGCTGAAGACGGGAAGAAATTGACGTCAAAACCGGAAAAACAAGCGATTGAAGAGACATTAAAGAAGATCAAAACAGATCATTCAGTCGCTTCGATTGCAAGTCCTTTTGAGACAGGAACCATTTCTAAAGACGGATCAGTGGCATATGCCGATATTACGTACAAAAAAGCGGCGGATGACATTACGGATGCGTCTGTTTCACATATTAAACACAGTCTGTCCGCCGCAGGAGACAAGGGTCTGCAGACGGAGCTCAGCGGCGATGTGCCGGGGGCCGGTGTTGAAATCGGCGGTGTATCTGAAATTGTCGGCGTTGTGCTGGCATTCGTCGTTCTGGCCATTACGTTTGGTTCATTAGTCATCGCGGCGCTGCCGATTGTCACGGCCCTGATCGGGTTAGGTGTAAGCGTCGCGCTGACGTTAATTGGGACACAGTTCTTTACGATAGCCTCGGTCAGTCTCTCATTATCCGGAATGATCGGACTGGCCGTCGGAATTGATTATGCGCTGTTTATCTTTACGAAGCATCGTCAGTTTTTGGGCGAAGGTGTACAAAAAAATGAATCGATCGCGAAAGCCGCGGGAACGGCAGGCAGCGCCGTCGTTTTTGCGGGACTGACCGTGATCGTCGCGCTTTGCGGATTGACCGTTGTCGGCATTCCGTTCATGTCTGCCATGGGATTGACTGCGGCACTCAGTGTGCTGATGGCTGTATTGGCATCAGTAACGCTGGTGCCTGCGGTGTTGTCAATCGCAGGAAAACGGATGATTCCGAAATCATACAAGAAGAAAGAAAAGAAAAGCACCGGCACGAATGCCTGGGGGCGCTTCGTTACAAAGAAGCCCATTCTGTTAAGCATTTTCAGCATCATTCTTTTAGCCGTCATCAGTCTGCCGGCCATGCATTTAGAGCTGGGGCTGCCTGATGCGGGAATGAAAGCGAAAGACAGCCCGGATCGCCGCGCCTATGATCTGTTGTCTAAAGGATTCGGAGAAGGCTTTAACGGCAAGCTGACAATTGTTGCCGATGCAAAAGGGGTCAAGGGGAACAAAAGTGAAGCATTTCAAGACGCCGTGAAAAAAGTGAAGGACTTGCACAATGTGGCGAGCGTCACACCGGCCATGCCGAACGAAAAAGGGGACTATGCCATCATTACGGCAGTGCCTGAAACCGGGCCGAATGATAAGGCAACGAAAGAGTTAGTGCAGGATATACGGAAACGATCAGACAAAAACGGCATCCGTCTGCTCGTCACCGGGTCAACCGCGGTGAACATTGATATTTCAGATCGGTTAAACGATGCCATTCCGGAATTCGCCATTCTTATTGTCGGGTTTGCATTTGTATTGCTGACCGTCGTTTTCCGTTCTCTTCTCGTGCCGCTTGCGGCCGTTCTTGGCTTTTTGCTGACAATGACCGCAACACTCGGGTTATCGGTATTCGTCCTGCAGGATGGACATTTCACCGGCTTGCTGAGCATTCCGGAAAAAGGCCCGATTCTTGCCTTCCTGCCTATTTTAGCAATCGGTATTCTTTTCGGGCTGGCGATGGATTATCAAGTATTCCTTGTCAGCAGAATGAGAGAAGAATATGTCAAAACAAAAAATCCGGTACAAGCCATTCATGCCGGATTGAAACATAGCGGACCTGTCGTAACAGCGGCGGGACTGATCATGATTTTCGTCTTTGCGGGATTCATCTTTGCGGGAGAAGCTACGATCAAATCCATGGGCTTGGCAATGACCTTCGGTGTACTTTTTGATGCGTTCATTGTAAGAATGACCATTATTCCGAGTGTCATGAAGCTGATGGGACATGCGGCCTGGTACTTGCCGAAGTGGCTGGATAAAATCATTCCGAACGTGGATATCGAAGGCCATAAGCTGACACAAGGCAAAACACCGGAGAAACCGGAAGAATAAAATGAAAAAGCAGATCGTTATGATCTGCTTTTTTTATGTGCTGACCGCATCCATGAAAAGAGAAAAAAGCTTTTTCATGTCTTCATGTTTTTTTGTCAGCATTTCGGGATGCCATTGCACGCCGACGACAAATAATTCACCCGTCCGTTCAATTGCTTCAATGGCCCCGTCTTTCGCATAAGCCGAGGCTTTAAACGAAGGCGCCGTCTCTTTTATGATCTGGTGATGGAATGAATTCACCCGCGCTGAATCGCCAAACAAGGTATGGAGACGTGTCCCTTTTTCAAAAGAAACATGATGGGTTTTTAGCGGCGGATCTTTTTCTTGATCATGCTTAATGTCAGCAAACGAAGCGTGTGTCAGGTCTTGATATAAAGTTCCCCCGTAAGTGACGTTTAACATATGCATCCCCCGGCAGATGGCCAGAATCGGCTTTTCTAAAGCAACCGCCGTGAGAATCAGCTCCTTCTCGTAGGCGTCCCGATCAGGAAAGGTCTTTCTTAAAGCCTGTA
Organism: Bacillus sp. L75; assembly: GCF_003676355.1. Classification (NCBI taxonomy): domain Bacteria; kingdom Bacillati; phylum Bacillota; class Bacilli; order Caryophanales; family Bacillaceae; genus Bacillus; species Bacillus sp. L75. The sequence goes on along the minus strand of NZ_ML064915.1, from coordinate 33,733 downwards.
AAGGTTCTTCGCCGTAAAACAGCGGGTCTATATCCTGACCGCCGGACAGAATGATCCCGTCAACATGAGAGACCTGTTCCTTTAAAAGCGCCGTCTCTTGAATCACCGGCAATATAAACGGCACACCGCCGGCCTCAGAAACAGACTGAATATAATCATTATTGACATATGCCCGATTATAACCCGGGAAAGGGCCGGATTGATCAGCCATAATGTTTCCCGTAATTCCGATGCGTTTGGCCATTCTTCGCCCCCCTGAACCATGCTCATAATTAATCTGAACGTAGGTTGTACAAATCAGTTTGAAATTATTCTTCATGATACGTGAGCTTTCCAAAACAAAACCCGTGACAATCACGGGTTTTTACATTCATTTCAATTTCTTTATTTCTTCCGTCAGCTCTTTGAATTTTTGATCAAGCTCACGATATTGTTTATCAGCCGGAGTCATGAAGCTGAGTTTTCCGAGGACTTCCTGCCGTTCGGTCTCAAGCTTTAATCGCAGTTCTTCAGCATCGTCCCTGACGGAGGGAGATTCTTTCCATTGTTTTCGGACGCTGCCGTTTGAGATATCAAGCCGGATGTCCGTCGTCTTTTCGACAAAGTAACGATCATGAGATACGATGATGAGCGTTCCGTCGTATCGGGCCAAAGTGTCTTCAAGCTGCTCGCGTGACGGCAGATCAAGGTGGTTTGTCGGCTCATCCAGAATCAGCACATCTTTCTCCTCCAGAATAAACGCCATCAGTTTGCATTTGACCCGCTCTCCCATGCTCATCTTGCCGATGGGTTCCGTCCATTGCGCTGCGGTAAATCCTAAATGCTTCATGAGGGATTGAACATTTCCCCTTGCTTCGAACGTTTCTTTGTAAAAAAGCTGTTCGGGGGTTTTATCAAGCGGAAGGTCGAATACTTCCTGGGTTAAATATCCGACGTTTGCAGACGGAGAAATCCATATGCTGCCCTGCGCTTTTTCCTGCCCGAGGATGACCTTCAATAATGTTGTTTTCCCGCTGCCGTTCGGGCCTGTAATCGCGATCTTTTCACCGTGCATCACAGTGAAATTCACGTTTTTAAAAAGCGTTCGTCCGTCATATGACTTTGCGGCATCCCTTACTTCTAAAAAACGCTTTCCCGCTTTTTTGCGGTGCTCAATGGAAAAACGGACTTCATACTCCGCTTCAACCGGTTCTGCTTTCGCTTTTTCAAGCTCTTTTTCAAGACGCTTCTGCTTTGATTTAATCTGGGCGTCCGTGCGTTTTGCTTTGACGCGATGGTATTCTTTAAAGCCTTCTATTTTCGTTGATTGGGCGTGGGCTTTTTTTGACCAGGCGCTCAGCTCGTTCATTTGAGCTTCAATCCGTCTGATCATATGCTGCTGATTCTCATATTCGCGCTGCTGTGTCAGTCTTCTCTGTTTGCGGACCTCCATATAGCTTGAATAATTCCCTTTATGTTCAATGAGTTTCTTTCCTTCGATGGCCCAGATTTTTGTCGCCGCTGCATCTATAAAAGCACGATCATGCGAAACAAAAATAATGGTGCCTTTGTAATTCTTGATCTGATTTAGCAGTATTTCTAAACTGTGCTGATCGAGGTGGTTCGTCGGCTCATCTAATAACAAAAGGCTGCTTGAGGAGGAGAAACCTTTGGCAAGACGGGCTTTCAATTTTTCTCCGCCGCTTAATTGCGAAAAGGCGCGTGCGGGCACGTTCCACTTTTCCAACAAGGCTGCCTCCGCAGGCTCCGGATGGCCGGAATCATAAGCTTCCGTTTCTTGTTCCACCATATATATGTTCACATCTTGCATCATCTGGATCTGTCCTTGTGACGGCGCTTTTTGATTGCAGATCAATTGCAGCAATAACGATTTGCCGGCGCCGTTTTTACCGATAACGCCGATGATGTCACCTTGCTGAACGCTCGCGCTGATCTGTTCAAAAAGGGGAACACTGTTGATTTCATAACTGATGCCGCTTATTTTTAACATTTCTTTCATATGTCAATCCCTCGCTTTAAAGGGAGGACCAAAAAAATCCTCCCAATTGATTTGGAAGGATTAGCCGTACCTGTGCATGATCAAATAAGCTATTTTTACATAGCTTTCGTATCGTATAGAAAATGGGCAGACTAATCCTATTTTTTCTGATTTGAAATATTTGATTTCAAACGGTCAAAATAAGATTAGTTAATCATTGTCCACCCATCATCCCTTCGTATTTGTTACAAACAGTGTAGCACACACTTATCTGTAAAAGCAAAGGGTATAAGCCTTTTTATTCCAGATTGGAGACTTCCCATTCTTCTTCTAAAACGGCATAATAATATTCGTCCCACCATTCATTATCATGGGGGATGCATTTTTTGAAAAAGCCTTCCCGTCTCATCCCGATCTTTTCCATCACCCGGTGCGAAGCCATGTTTTCCGGCTGACATGTCGCAATGATCCGGTGTAATTTCATCTTGTTAAACCCGAATGCCAGCACGGCGCGCGCCGCCTCTGAAGCATATCCTTTGCCCTGGTATTCCGGGTGAAACACCCAGCCGATTTCATACGTATGATCGCCAAAATACTGAAAAAAAGCAATGTGGCCAATGACCGTTTTCTCATCCTTCAATAAAACGGGAAACTTCCCGGCATGTTCGCCGCTGTTTTCAGTAACGAATTTCCTAACATCTTCTTCAGTAAAGACACCCTCTGGTATATATTTCATGACATTTGGATTTGAGGTGTACGCATAGACATCCTGCCAATCTTCCGGTTCAAATGTCCGAATTATGAGCCTGTCAGTTTTGATATTCATTTTTTATGTTCCTCCATCAAAAAGATTTCATCTACTACTTCGATTGAAAAATGTAAAAACCTTTGAGCGGGGAAGAGCCGAATAAAAAAAGCCTGCAGCTATACACTGCAGGCGGTTATTTTTCATTTGCGGCGGCGGGCAGGTTTGTAAACCCGAATTGCCCTCCGACAGCTTCTTTTACTTCATGAATAACGATAAATGATTTCGGATCAATTTTTTGAACATGTTTTTTGATTTTCAGCAATTCGTTCTTTTTAATGACAACATAGATAATGCGCTTGTCTTTGCTGCCGTAATAGCCGTATCCGTAAAAAATCGTCGCCGCGTTGCCGTACTCGGAGGTGATGGCTTTGGCGATTTCTTCGTATTGGTCAGACATAATGGTGAGAGCTTTTTTATTATGGAAACCCTCAATGACAATATCGACGATTTTGGCGCACAGATATACGAATATAAACGTATACAGCATATGATTGATGCCGATCGCTAAAACGGATGCGAAAATGATGACACAATCCATATAAAACATGCTTTTCGAGATGTTAAAGCCCTTTGTGTAATTTAATAAATACGCCAACAGCGTGGTCCCGCCGGTAGATCCGTCAGCGATAAAGATCAATGCCAGCCCCGCTCCCATCAGCAGAGCGCCGAATACAATCCCGAGCACCATATCGTGCACGCCGAACGGAATAAAGCTGACGATGCTGAGAAAAACAGAAGTCATTCCCGTACCGAGTATCGTGTATAAAATCGTTTTTTTCGTTAAAAATTTATAAGCCAGCCCGATAAAAATCAAATTTACAACCAGAGTCGTAATACTTGCAGGTATATGGAAAAGATAATATAACACGAGAGCGATTCCCACGGTGCTGCCGTCCCCTAAATGATTCGGGATGACGAAAAATTCCACGGACGCCGCAATAAGAAAGGCTCCGGCCATAATCATCAGTATATCCTTGCAAATGTTCTTCATGTGCAAACCTCCTCTGCAGTCAAAAATATATAAAAAACAAAAACGCCTCAAAAATTATCCAGCAGAACTAAATAATTTTTAAGACGAATCATTCACAATCTCGTTTGTTCATTCAGTAAAGAATGATCAGCTTCAATATCGAAGATTATATAGACACCTTCACATCTTGTCAATGCCGTGAAAATTGATTTTTCTGCAGTGTATATGAGGTTTAAATCAATTTAAAACGAGGAATGATATCAGAAGAGTTTTCATTTCTGCTCTATCAATAAGAGAAATGTAATGAGAGACAACGAAGAAGGGATGATGACATTGGAACGAATTTTTATCAGTCCGGCCAAATACGTGCAGGGAAAAAACGCCATTGAAACGATCGGCGGACATCTGGAGGGCGTTGGTGAAAAAGCCGTCGTCATCGCGGACAAAACCGTATGGGATATCGCGGGCCACAAGGTGACGGCTGAATTAAAGAAAAGCAATATCTCTTCTGAAGAGGCGGTTTTCAACGGCGAAGCCTCCCAGGAAGAAATGAAAAGAATTGCCGGCATCGCAGAAAAAGCAGGCGCGACTATTGTCATCGGAGTCGGCGGCGGTAAAACGCTTGATACGGCCAAAGCCGTATCAGATGAAATAAACGGCTATACCGTTATCGTGCCGACGGCCGCTTCAACGGATGCTCCGACAAGCGGGCTGTCTGTCGTGTATTCTGAACAAGGCGCGTTCGAAAACTATCGTTTCTATCATAAGAATCCTGACCTGGTTCTGGTCGATACGAAAATCGTCGCGGAAGCTCCGCCGCGCTTTTTAGCATCAGGGATTGCCGATGCAATGGCGACGTGGATAGAGGCGCGCAGTGTCATCGCCAATGGCGGTAAAACGATGGCAGGCGGAATTCCGACAATCGCCGGAGAGGCTATCGCGGAAAAATGTGAAGCGGTATTATTCAAATACGGCCATCTCGCTTATGAGTCTGTGAAAGCGAAAGCCGTTACGCCCGCATTGGAAGCGGTGGTTGAAGCCAATACACTTCTGAGCGGACTGGGATTTGAAAGCGGCGGCTTAGCTGCGGCACATGCCATTCACAACGGCTTCACCGCGCTTGAAGGTGAAATCCATCACTTGACCCACGGTGAAAAAGTGGCATTCGGCACGCTCGTTCAATTGGCGCTGGAAAAACGTTCGCTTGAGGAAATTGAGCGGTATATCGCGTTTTATATCAGCTTGGGGCTGCCTGTCACACTTGAAGACATCAAATTGAAAGACGCATCTAAAGAGGACATTATGAAAGTGGCAGAAGCCGCGACGATTGAAGAAGAAACAATTCATGCCGCTTTTGACGTGACGGCTGACGACGTGGCGGATGCCATTATAGCGGCTGATCAATATGCAAAAGCATTTAAAGAAAAACACGCGTAAAACCTTTTACCGCGTGACCCGGACCCAAGGGCTGTTACAGCCCTTGGTTTTTTTATGCCCTTTGAAAACTTTTAAAAATAAAGAAAAAATTATGATACAATATACAAATGTTTTGAGAGATTGACAAAGGAAAGGTGGGAACGATATGTTGCATAATCCGACCGGTAAGGAGCGGCTTGCGCTGGCTTTTCTTCTCGGAATGCTTGCGATACTGGGGCCGCTCAATATAGATATGTATCTGCCGAGTTTCCCTGAAATCGCTGAAGATTTAAGCGCCCGCGCATCGCTTGTCCAGCTCAGTTTAACCGCATGTCTGATCGGACTGACAATCGGACAGGTTGTTGTCGGCCCGTTAAGTGACGCGAAGGGAAGAAGAAAACCGTTATTACTATGTATTTTTTTATTTGCGTTGTTTTCTCTGTTTTGCGCACTTGCACCGAACATTACTACATTAGTGATTGCCCGTTTTCTTCAAGGATTCACCGCTTCGGCAGGACTCGTTTTATCCCGTGCAATCGTCAGAGATGTGTTTTCGGGAAGAGAGCTTTCTAAATTTTTCTCGCTGCTGATGGTCATTACCGCCGTCGCGCCGATGGTGGCGCCGATGACGGGAGGCGCGATTTTACTGCTTCCGTTTGCATCATGGCATACGATTTTTCTCTTTTTAACCTTTATCGGGTTTTTGCTTGTTCTCATCATTGCGCTCAAGCTGACAGAAACCCTGCCGCCGGAAAAGCGGACTCCGAGCTCCATCGGAAATTCCGTGCGGACAATGGGAAGCCTGCTGAAGGATCGGTCATTTATCGGCTATGCGCTGACGGTCGGTTTTATTCACGGCGGGAGCTTTGCGTATGTCTCCGGAACGCCTTTCGTGTATCAGGATATTTACGGAGTCTCGCCTCAGGTATTCAGTGTTTTATTCGGCATAAACGGTCTGGCGATCATTACCGGAAGCTTTATCATCGGGCGTTTCGGCGGGATCATTCACGAAAAAAGCCTGTTGAGAATCGGCGTGATTACAGCGATGACGGCGACTGCCGTTCTGCTCGTCATGACGATCATTCACGGGCCGCTGGCGGCACTGGTGATTTCAATTTTTATTTATATGATTACGATCGGCATGACGCTGACAAGCACCTTTACATTGGCGATGGAAAAGCAGGGACACCGCGCGGGAAGCGCAAGCGCACTGCTCGGCATGCTTCCGCTTCTTCTCGGTTCCATCGTGTCGCCGCTTGTGGGGATGAATGAAGCGACGGCCGTCCCGATGGGGGCAATTATGTTCACGACATCCGTTATCGGTTCCATCGCTTTTTTCGCCTTAACAACAAAACCGGAGAAAGCAAAAAAGGAGTGAAATGATTCACTCCTTTTTTTGATGCCCGTTATTCATATTTCTTCAGCACGATCGCCGAATTATGCCCGCCAAAGCCGAATGAGTTGGAAAGGCCGATCGTTAACGATTGCTGGCGGGGCCCGTCTGCTACATAGTCCAAATCACACGCCGAATCAGGGTTTTGCAGATTGATTGTCGGCGGGATGATGCCGTGTCTCAAGCTCTCTGTCAAAGCGATGGCTTCAACTCCGCCTGCCGCGCCAAGCATGTGGCCGAGCATTGATTTGTTGGCCGTAACCGGAATATCATACGCAAGCTCCCCGAATAATGTCTTGATGGCCAATGTTTCAGAAAGATCTCCGGCTTTTGTGCTTGTCGCATGAGCGCTTACGACATCAATGTCTTCCGCTGAAACGTTCGCCTTTTTCAAAGCGTTTTTCATCGCCAGGTATGCGCCCGTTCCTTCCGGATGGGAGGCCACCATATGATAGGCGTCAGAGCTCGCACCGTAGCCGAGCACCTCACAAAGGATCGGGGCATTTCTGCCGATTGCGCTATCCAATGATTCCAATACTAAGATGCCCGCGCCTTCACTCATGACAAATCCATCGCGATCCGCGTCAAACGGCCGGCTTGCCGCGGCGGGGTCTTCGTTTCTCGCTGACAGCGCGTGGGCATTGCCGAAGCTGGCTAATGACAAATTCGTAATCGCCGCTTCCGCTCCCCCGGCAAACATGATATCTGCGTCATCATTCCGAATGGCGTTGAATGCTTCCCCGATCGACGTATTGCCGATGGAACACGCGGTGACGGGAGAAAGTGAGGGGCCGAGCGCGCCTAATCTGATGCTGATTTGAGCGGCGGCCGCATTTGAGATCATCATGGGGACAAGGCTTGGGCTCACTTTTCGCGCTCCCCGTTCATTTAAAGTATGAACGTTATCAATCAAAGTCGTGATGCCGCCGATTCCCGAGCCGACGTACACGCCGAGGCGTTCACGGTCAATCTGATCGAGCTGAATCCCGGAGCTTTCAAGCGCCTGTTCCGCTGCCGCTAAAGCAAACTGGCTGAAACGGTCAAGCCGTCTCGCTTCTTTTCTGCCCCATCTTTCTTCTGCGTCAAAATCACGGACGGTGCCGGCTATTTTTGTCTTGGAGCCGGAGACATCAAACGAATCGATGAAAGAGATTCCCGATTTTCCTTCCGTCAGGTGTTTCCAAAATGTATGCACATCATTGCCGAGAGGTGAAATCACTCCCATTCCGGTGATCACAACTCTTTTCATGGTCATTCCTCCTTCGGTATGTATTTATTGTAACTCGCAATTATCCTATTACAAGTTGTTGATTATCCTAGTATAATAAATACCAGGGTAAGAGAGGAGAGATTCGGTATGATACCAGAAGGAAGATTGCAGGCGCTCTCAGAGTTTTTAAAAACGCAGCGGGCCAAAATTTCTCCGCAGATGGCCGGGCTGCCGATGGGCACAAGGAGAAGAACGCCCGGACTCCGAAGAGAAGAGGTCGCGCAATTAGCCGGCGTAAGCACCACGTGGTATACGTGGCTGGAGCAGGGCAGAGACATTAAAGTGTCCGCAGCCGTATTGGACGCCGTTTCCGATGCGCTGCAGCTGAACAAAGATGAGAGAAATTATTTATACGCGCTTGCCATTGAGGAGGGCGTGAAGCAGCCGTTTGCTGCGGAGGAAGAAGCGGTTATCAGCCCGTCCCTTTCAAAAATCCTGCAGGAGCTCCGTTATTGTCCCACCATTATCTCGGACAGGCGGTGTCATATCGTAGGGTGGAACCAGGCTGCGGCGCACGTGTTTTTAGATTTTGAACAAATTCCTCCTGAAAAGCGGAATCTCATAGAGCTATTGTTTTCCAGAAAAGAATTAAGAAGTTTAGCCGTGAACTGGGAGCACTTTGTGAAAGGATTCATCGCTATTTTCAGAACGTATTACGGCCAGTATGTAGCTGATACGTGGTATTCTCAGTTTATAGAAGAAATGGAGAAAACGTATTCGGAATTTCATACGCTGTGGAATGAGAGCGAAGTCAGCTCGGCACCCGAAGTATTAATTGAGTTCCGCCACGCGAAGGCGGGAAAAATGGTCTTTAACCTGACTTCATTTCAGGTTCAGGGCAACAGTGATCTGCGTTGCAGTGTGTATACGCCGGTAGATCATACCGAAACGGAAGCAAAGCTGAAAAAGCTCTTCGAAAACAGATGAAGAACAGAACAAAACGGGAGGCGGCCGCCTCCCGTTTCAGTTTAAAATAAAAGCATGAGACCGGCGATGGCCGGTGTTAAAAAGATGGCTGATTTCAGAATGACTTTCGGTACGAGGTTGGTGAATTTCGCTCCGACATATGCGCCGCACATCGTTCCGATCAGCACTTTGACCAACAGCATATAATCGACAAATCCTTCCGTCACATAACCGAGTCCTCCGCCGACCGCAAGCGGGATAATGACAAGCATGGTGGTGCCGACCGACTGGCGGATGGATAAGCGCAAAAGAATCATTAAGCCGATTTGGATGAAAGGGGCAGAGCCGATCCCGAACGTTCCGGACAAGATTCCTGCGATGACACCGAGTACAACGGCTTTCACCCAGATGTTCAGATTGCTTTGCTGTCCGGAATTTTCTTGTGTTTCTTTTACAATAAATAACCGGACTAAAATAAGCAGAGCAGATAAAAACAGCATGCCCGCCGTCAAGTAATGCAGCAAATCTGCGGGGATAAGGGAAGTAAGCCTTGCCCCGAAAAACGAACCGAATGCCGCAAAAACGCCGACGATGAGACCGATTTTCATCTGAATATTGCCTTCACGGTAGTGGCTGAATGCCCCCGATAAACTTGTGAAAGCCATTCCGGCAAGGGAGGTGCCTAAAGCCGTATGAATCGGTACGTGAAACAGTATAGTTAAAAGTGCAATGACAAAACCGGCTCCCCCGGCGCCGATAAACCCGAGAATAATCCCGAGAAGAAACATAACGAGTATAATAAGCACAATCTTCTCCTCCATTTAGATGCCTGATCACCATGTTCCGCTCCGCTGTATCAGGTTTTAATAATCGACCGTAGTCCGTCGACCGTCGTCTAATATCTTTATGTTACCTCAAATTTAAGGTATTGGCAAGAAGCCGAATTGCTTTTATACAGAGGGTTTACAGCTCTTTCACCATCACTTTTTCCCCGTTTGAGTCCAGCTCTCCATTGAATAAGAAGCCGAATTTTTGATAAAGCCGCAATGCGTGCACATTATCTTCAAACAGGCTTAAATAAATCCGTCTGCAATCATATATTTGAGTGAGATGACGGATTAGGGCATCAAGCAACAGCTTGCCCAATCCCCGTCCCTGATAGCGTTCATCAATAAAAAAACGGTCAAGCCACACTCTGCCGTTTTCATTTTCCTCATCATATTCCGGAAACCATCCGTACATGGCAAAGCCGACCAATTCCCCGTTAACATAAAGACCGGCCGGCTGATAATGCCGGCAATCCTCAGCATCTTGTAAGCACTCTTCCGCGGTTTCAATAAATGAAGTCTGGCTTTCACTTACATGAAGCGCCAGTATATCGGCACGGTTTTCTTCCGTGACTGTTCTGATTTCAATCGTCATACTTGATACTCCTCTTCCGCTTTTTTTGAGACGGTAAAGCTTTCATTGCGTAAGCCATTTGTGAATCAGCCTTCTCTCGGATACAATGATCATCATAAAGGATATGGTTACCGTATAGTCAAGGAGGCATTATGAGCGAAGACGTCAGAAAATACTTCACAACGGGTGAATTTGCAAAACTGTGCCACGTAAAAAAACAAACCCTGTTCCATTATGACGAGATCGGCCTGCTTTCTCCGGAAATCAAAAAAGCGAACGGATACAGATACTATTCCTATCATCAATTCGAACTGTTCCAGGTCATCGGTCTGTTTAAGGAGGTCGGCGTGCCCTTGAAGCAGATCAAACCGCTCTTAACAGACAAAACCCCTGAGGGTATCATCGCGCTTTTAAAAGAGAAATCTTCAGAAATCGAAAGCAAAATCAAAAAGCTGGAGCACCTGCAAAGGATGATTCGGACGAAGGTGAAGCTGACCGAACAAGCCTTGGAGACAGACTTTTCCTCCGTCTCATTGCAGCGATTAGATGAAGAGACACTTATGATAGGACGGCCCGTACTCCATTTGCCAGAACGGCAATATACTGCCGCCATTTCCGAATTGATCCGCTATATGCGGGTACATGAACTCGATCAGGGGCATCCGGTCGGCGGACTGTTTGCGCGGGAGCAGATTCTGAAAAAAGAATTCTACAACTACACCCATTTTTATATGAAGACAGAAGAAGGCATAGAGAATAGAGACCTCCATATCAAGCCGAAAGGGCTTTATGCCGTCGGGTACCAAATAGGGGATGAAGCGGAAGCGGCTTACCGCAGCATCATGCAGTTTACTGAAGAGTATGGGCTGGAAATGGGCGATTATGCATATGAAGAATATATGCTTGATGAGGTTGTGGCGGACGGGTTTGACAATCAGATCACAAGAATCCAGCTGCAAGTCCGCAATCCATAAAGCCGATGCCGCCGTTCATTTACGTCTTTTAACAAACCTTGTATAATGAGAAAAATCAGATTGCAATTGAGGTGAAAAACGATATGTTTCTAGCGCCCTTATTTGAACATGATGTACCGGCAGCACTTCTCCGCCCTTAATGGAGGAAGGTGACTGCGCTTCTCTCCGTTAGGGCATATGACGTGACCTAATATGATAACGGAGGGTGCATCAAATTGAAAAATACATTGTTCGGTTCGATTTATTTGGCATTGGCCGCCAGTATCTGGGGCGGTATGTATGTCGTTGTAAAAGTTGTGGTAGCGGTCATTCCGCCGCTTGAACTGGTATGGCTGAGATATGCGGTGGCGCTTCTTTCGCTTTTGATTCTCAGTTTATTTACACGCCAATCCTGGAAAGTTCATAAACGTGATTTATTACTGATCGCTGCGATCGGATTGATCGGCAACACGGTTTCGATCGTCACGCAGGAAATCGGCACGAAATTATCAACCGCGCAGATGGGTGCGATTATTACGGCATCCACTCCCGCATTTATGGTTGTATTTGCCCGGCTGATGTTGAAAGAACGGTTAACGCTGAAAAAAGGAATATCGACAGGGCTGGCGACGATCGGAGTATTGCTCATTGTGGGGAACGGAGATCTCAATATGTCGAGCCAGCTCGGCGGTCTCTCGCTTCTGGCTGCGGCGCTGACATGGGCTTTGATGTCCGTGCTGATGAAACGGGTTCCCGGCCATTACTCACCGCTTGTCGTCACAACGTATTCCATTTGCGTCGCATTTGTCATCCTGACCCCGTTTACAGCGGGCCCGCTTCGGGAGATTCCTTTGTCTCAGCTTGCCGGCCTGAGATATGGGGCGGACTTTTATATCTGGGTGTGATCTCAACCGCCTGCGCGTTCATGCTTTGGAATCGCGGATTGCAATTACTGAATGCGGCAAGCGGCGGTCTGTTTTTCTTCTTTCAGCCGCTTTCCGGGACTTTGCTCGGCTGGCTGCTGCTGGGAGAGACGATCGGAGGAACCTTCTGGATCGGGGCGGCTCTTATTGTTTCAGGCGTCGTTCTCGTCATGAAAGAAAAATAGAAAATGAAAAAAAGCCATTCAGCAAATGAATGGCTTTTTTCTGTTTTTCCGGCAGGATTCGCCCCTCCATAAACAGAAAACAAGGAGCAGAAACGGATCATGGGCACCGGTACTCTCAAGGTGCAATATCCTGACTCTTGGGGTTTCGTCAATTAACATAACGGGCGGTGAAAAAATGGAGCCAAAATGGCTTGAATGGGCAAAACAGCTTCAATCCGCGGCGCAAGCGGGGCTGGCTTATTCCAAAGACATATATGATATTGAGAGATTTGAAGAAATAAGAAAAATAAGCGTGGATATCATGGCGCATCATACCGGCACCGACAAAAGGATCATCAAAGACGTATTCGCCGGTGACACGGGCTATCCCACTCCGAAAGTTGATATCAGAGCGGCAGTTTTTAAAGATCAGAGCATATTAATGGTAAGAGAGAAAAGCGACGGCAGATGGGCGCTGCCGGGCGGATGGGCTGATATCGGGATTTCTCCGGGCGAGACCGCTGTCAAAGAAGTAAAAGAGGAATCGGGAATCGAAGTAAAGCCCGTTAAACTGTTAGCTGTAATGGATAAGAAATGCCATTCCCATCCGCCGTCCGCCGCCCACGTTTACAAAGTGTTTATCAAATGCGAGATCATCGGCGGCCGGATCAGGGAGGGAACAGAAACAAGCGCCGCCGGTTTTTTTGCGGAAACGGAACTGCCGCCGCTATCTGAAGCCCGCAATACAGAAAGTCAGATTGAAAAGATGTTTGCGTATCTCAAACATCCGGACGAACCCGTTTATTTTGATTAAGGCAGCAATCAGAAAGAAAAGGGGGCCCGAGTATAATGGAGGATTCAATTAAACAGCAGGCGCAGCGGCAATTTGCCAAAAACGCCGCGAAATATGTGACTAGTCCAGGACACGCCGCAGGAGAGGATTTGGCGTATCTCGTTTCAGCCTCCGGTGCCGAAAAGCATATGGACGTGCTGGATATCGCGACGGGAGGCGGACATACGGCTAACGCTCTCGCTCCTCTCGTACGCTCTGTTATCGCCTATGACCTCACGGAAGAAATGTTAGCAGCCGCTGAAGCATTTATAACCGGAAACGGATGGACGAACGTGTCATTCGAAAAAGGCGATGCTGAAAAGATGCCGTTTTCCGATGCTGCTTTCAATATCGTCACATGCAGAATCGCAGCGCATCATTTTCCCGATGTCAGAGCCTTTGTTCATGAAGCGTTTCGGGTTGTCAAACCGGGCGGCAGACTGCTTCTCATTGACAATACCGCACCTGAAAAGGATGAATATGACCATTTTTATAATGACATTGAAAAGAAACGGGATCAGAGCCACTTTCGAGCGTGGAAAAAAACAGAATGGCTCCGTTTTCTGGAGACAGCCGGCTTCCGGATTGAATCCGCTGTCTGCTTTTTGAAACCATTTCAATTTACCGTCTGGTGTGAACGGGCAGGCCTGACTGAAGAGAAAGCCGCATTACTGGAAAAACAGATGCTGGATGCTCCTCGTGATATACAGCGGTTTTTTTCTGTAGAAAAGGATCAATCAGGCCGTATTGCGGGCTTCACAGGTGAATCGGCCTGTTTCTGCGTGATCCGTCCCGTCTGAGACGAAAAAAACCGCTGTGCAGTTTTCCTGCCCGCGGTTTTTTTCGTATTATCTGTTCTTGATTTGAGAAATAATAGCGGAAGTGACATCTTCCGTTGAATGTTTTCCGCCGACATCAGGAGTCAGAATGCCGCTGTTTGTGACCGTTTCAATAGATTGTAAGAGGAGATGACCCAGTTCCTCTTCTCCGAATGAATCGAGCATTAATTTCGCCGTCCATATTTGGCCTATAGGATTGGCAATTCCTTTCCCGACAATATCCGGGGCGGAGCCGTGAACAGGCTCAAACATGGAAGGATATTTGCCGTTTACATTGATGTTGGCTGCGGGAGCGATTCCGATGCTTCCCATAATCGCCGCGCCGATATCTGTCAGCACATCTCCGAACAGATTCGAAGCGACAATGACATCAAAGCGTTCCGGCTGCGTGACGAAGAAGGCCGCCAGTGCATCGATGTGCTGGGAATCCGTCTCAATCCCGGCGTACTCCCGGCTGACCTCTTTAAAGATGTCAGCCCAGAACGGCATCGAGTGAACAATACCGTTTGATTTCGTCGCGCTTGTGACGTGTTTCCGCCAATTGAAACAAGTTTGTTTGAATGCTGACTGAGTGAGTCAACTCCTTAATCCTCCCTGCAATCCGGATGCCGTTGACTCACGCTAGAAACGCATCATCACACAGGCTCCCTGACATGCAGATCGATTTCCACTTCAGTTTTCCTTTTTCATTTTGCACATTTCTCCTGTAATAAAAAAAGCAGGCCATCGCCTGCTCATTATGTATTACTTAGTCTTATCTATATTTATATTTTACTCCAGATACCTTAGTAGATGCATTTGACCACTTATAAACGGTAACCGTGTAAGAAATCTCTAAACCCTTTTTCTTAGAATTAGCAGTTTTAAAAGGCTTAATCATATTATTAGCTCCTACTTGATACATTAAAACACTTAAACCAGTAGAAGGGTGTACCAACCCAATAATATAACCGAGAATAAGCCCTTTATTAGACCCCATGCTGTTATATCTAGAAACAACTTTTTTTACCTGATTTTTTGTGTAATAAACCTTTACCCTTTTTTTAAGAAGAACATCATTATCACACTGAGTCCCAAGATTTGTCCGTCGACAAGCTGCTTCAGAACTTGGAGCGAAAGCAGACAACACAGTAGCGAGAATACACCCCGCTATAAATAATTTAGTAACCTTCTTTAACACTTTTTTCTCTCATCACCTTTACTCCGTTTCGCAATGCTATAAATCACTAATGCACCAACGAATATAGCAAACAAAACAGTTAATAATACATTACTTAAGTCAAATACAGAATTAAGTAATAATACTATAATTATATATAATATCAAAAAAAAGTAAAATGTTTTTTTCATATTTTTTACCTCTCTAACTTTATTGTGTAAAGACATATTTGTGGATGTAACTTTTAATGTGAAGATGCCATTAGACCGTCTTCAATCGTCCTGTCTTGTACGTATATCCTCTTTTTTCACCACATTTAAAGGAGTGGTTACCGTTTCCTTGCAGTCCCCTGCTGCGATTTGTCATACAATTTTCTCTCTCTATCTCTTAAAAAAATTGTATCATTTCTTTGGCAAAACCCCAGCCGAACGCTTCCGGTTCCTAAACAGATCACTCTGTCCGTACCCCGTCGGGAAAAGACCGCATTTTGTATGGCGATTTCGTCCTCACCCTGATAGATTCTGCCGCCGACAGAGCTGTACTCGCCCTCACTGTTTTCGCGGACGACTATCAGATCAAAATCTTTCGGGTTAACGAGGGGGGAAGTGATTCCCGGCAGGAGCTTCGCCGGCCGCACATTAATCACCTGTTCAAATTCCCGGCGTATCTTGATGAGCAGCCCCCGCAGCGAAACATGATCGGGGACGAGATTTTGATTCCCCGCCGCTCCCAAAAACAAAGCATCAAAGTGCTGTAACGTTTCTCATCCATCATCCGGCATCATAGTCCCGTGCTCTAAGTAATACTCGCAGCTCCGCGGAAAAGAAGTGAACTCAAAGGCAATGCCTCCATGTAATTCGGCGATCGCGTTCAACACCCGTTCCGCTTGCGGAACTGCTTCTTTCCCCACACCGTCCCCCGGTATGCTGGCAATCTAGTATGTCTTCATGTTTCCGTCACCTCCGAATGAATTGTTTTCGGTTTACGGAATACCCTCGACCAACTATACTTCCATATTACGGCACCTCAGATATGCTGACAAGCTCGGGAATGTTGCTTCCATAGATAAACTGTTATATGATCTTGGTAACAATAAGGCCTAAATTGTATGAAGAGGTAGGAAAGATGGATAATTTTAAATTAGATAAGCCAATCCCGTATTATCTGCAATTTTATTCCCAATTGAAAAAAATGATATTTGACGGGATTTTTAAACCGGGTGAACGGCTGAATGAGACTCAGCTGGCCAAGGATTTCGGAGTCAGCCGGTCGCCGGTCAGAGAAGCCATGCGGCTCCTTGAAAAGGACGGGCTTCTGACGGCAGACGATCGAAACGGCTTTGTCATTTATTCTTTGTCCGTTAAGGATGTTGAAGAGATTTATAAAATCAGAATGTCACTTGAATCACTGGCGGTCGAACTGGTTATTGATGAAGCGGCTGAGAGTGAAATTGACCTCATTGAAAAACAGCTGCGGGAGACGGAAGAAGCCATCAATAAAGGCGTCAAAGAGACTGAGATTATTTCCTTAAACGAGTCGTTTCATCGGCTCCTTGTGGATTTCAGCCGCAACAGCCGGCTGGCCATGCTGCTTGAGCATGTCAATGTGCTGATTCATTTTTGCAGAGTTCTTAATTTTAAAGGCGATGAACGTGCGGAAGTTATTCTGCATGAGCACCGGAAAGTCTTTGAAGAAATAAAAAAGGGCGACAAAACAAAAGCCGTGCAATATATGACGGAGCATCTCAAGCATGATGAAGAACATCTGAAAGGCGTGCTGAGAGCGGAAGAAACAGACGAATCATCACGATAGACAAGGCGAAATGCCTTGTCTTTTTTTGCCGATGTCATCGAACCGTCATAAAGACCTGACGGATGTTCCTTGCATGATTTTTTCCGCGTCATTTATGATGGATATGGAAGAGACGCAAAACAAGCAAAGGAGATTGAAAAATGGCGAAACATATTCTGATGATCAATTTTCCCGCAGAAGGACACGTAAACCCGACTTTGGGTATGACAAAGGCCTTCAGCGAACGGGGCGATCACGTTCATTATATCTCAACGGAAAAATACAAAAGCAGACTGGAAGGAGTAGGAGCGAAAGTTCATCTTCACAGCGATCTGCTCAGAATGACACCCATTGATCCCGGCAGTCCGTCCGGCATACTTGCATTTTTAAAGGTTCATATCAAAACGTCACTGGAGATTTTACATATTGTGCAGCGGCTTGCAGAGGACATTCAATTCGACGCCGTCTATTATGATAAATTCGGTGCGGGAGAGCTGGTGCGGGACTATCTCAACATTCCCGGCATCTCTTCTTCAGCATCCTTCCTGTTCAATGAAGACCGTCTGAAAATACTGCCGCTCCACCCGGAATCGGGCGTGCCGTTTCAGCCGGACAGGGAATGTGAAGAGCTGTTGGCCGAGATGAAAGACAAATACGGTGTCGCCCCTGACAGCATGGTTCAATTTATGAACAACACAGGTGAATTGAACGTCGTCTATACAAGCAGATATTTTCAGCCCGAAAGTGAGACATTCGGAGATGAGTATTTATTTATCGGTCCGAGTTTTCCGAAGAGAAAAGGGCGCGTCGACTTCCCGATTGACGCATTAAAGAATGAAAAAGTCATTTATATCTCAATGGGAACGGTGCTCGGGGACACGGAAGCGTTTTTCAATCTGTGCATAGACGCGTTCTCAGATTTTGAAGGAAAAGTAGTCATTGCCGCCGGGGAAAAAGCCGATCTGTCGAAAATCAAACAGGCGCCGGAAAACTTTATCATCGCCCCGTACGTGCCGCAGCTTGAAGTGCTGGAGCAGGCCGACGTGTTTGTCACGCATGGCGGAATGAACAGTGTAAATGAAGGCATTCATTATCAAGTGCCGCTGGTCGTCATCCCGCACGATAAAGACCAGCCGATGGTTGCGCGCCGCCTGACTGAATTGGATGCAGGCTATACAGTGCAAAAAGATGAAGTAAGCGCTGAAAAGGTAAAGCTTGCCGCGGAAGAAGTGCTGCATAACGGAAAATACAAACAAGGCATTCAAGCCATTAATGAAAGCTTTAAAGAATGTACGGACATGAAGGATGTTCTCGCCCGGATCGACCGGTTTATTGAACAAAAACATGCTCAATAATACATGGAAAAAGCCTGTTTCCTCTGTCAAAGGGAAACAGGCTTTTTATAATGGCTTTTAGATGATGTGATGTTCTGCATTTGCAAGTTTCACAAGAGTCAAAAGAGATTCTGCCTCACGTGCGTCGAGTGTTTTTGCCAGACGGTCTTTTTCAAAGATCTGCTGGCCGAAGACATTCACTGACGCCTGGTCAACCGCTGTGTGCCAGTTCTTTTGTGAATGATTCTCAGAAAAAGAGAAAACGAACACGGTGAAGACCGCTATAAGCATCGCCATGACCCAAAATTTTTGCCGATTTCCTGCTGCTGACATAGGCCGCCTCCTAAACATTTTACTGGTATTAGATCATATATGAGCTGTTTTTAACAGAGTAAAGAAGTCATTATTTCATGTAGTCCAAATGAAACGGAGCACAGCCGAAAGCCCGCCGGTCAGGCCGATGAGCCAATTCATATTTTGTTCATATTTTATTAAAAGTTTATCCAAGTCTGTCCTTTACAGTAGATATAACCACAAAATGCTGCTGAAAGGAGCCTTTAAAAAATGCATATTCATATGATCAACAAAAACCAGTTTGAGAGTGACTTGGAGGCGGCCGGCTTCAGCCGTCAGGCAGATGATATTATCGGCAAAATGAAAGAGTACGTAACGGAATACGCGGCTTCATCCGAACGGTTCCTGATTGAAATTCAAACCGTCATGAACGAATACAAAGCCGTCGTCTGCGCGATGTTTTCGACTATGGAAATTGCCGGTGCAAATAAAGACGAGAAGCATGTTGAATTTGAAGCCTGCACAGTATTGTGTGAATAAAAGACATTCATCAAACCTCCGCGGCTGCCTGAACGGCAGTATACTGACTGTGTTTCGAGAAGGGAAAATATTGAAACTTCTAAAGCGGCCGTTCGTATAAAAGAGTAAATCAGCTTGTATATGGAGGTTCGTGAAATGAACGAAAAGAAAAAACAAGCGTTTGAACAGCTTTTCAGCACTTTAGACGAAAGACATGAAATAAACGGCGCTGTATTGGCAGCGGAAAACGGCCGCATCTTATACCAGGGTTCATTCGGCGCTGCAGAACTGAAAACAAAGAGGATGCTGAATGACCAATCGGTCTTTGAATTGGCCTCAGTATCGAAGCCGTTTACAGCTTTAGGCGTTATCATTTTAGAGCAGCAAGGGAAGCTGCGTTATGACGATATGATAGAGCGGTGGCTTCCTGATTTTCCTTATCCGGGCATTACCATTCGGCATTTACTCCATCATACGTCAGGATTGCCGGACTATATGGAGTTGTTCTTAACACATTGGGACCGGGACAGAATTGCCGTTAATCAAGATGTGATCAATATGCTCAAGCAGCATAAGCCGGATGCTTATTTCCCGCCGGGCAAGGAGTGGCTTTACAGTAATACGGGGTATGTGGTGTTAGCGGTTATTATAGAAATTGTATCAGGCATGAGTTTTGCTGAATTTATGAAACAAGCCGTATTTCATCCGCTTCGTATGCACGATACGCGGATTTATAACAGAAGGCTGAGTAAAGAAAACATTCCGAACTATGCATATGGCTATGTGTATGATGTTCATTCCGGAGAATATGTGCTGCCGGATGAACTTGAGGAAACTGATTATGTCGTCTTTCTTGACGGAATTCAAGGTGACGGAACCGTTAACTCCGCTATTAGAGATTTATATCTGTTTGATCAGGCTCTTTATACGGAAGAAATCATCGGCAAAGAGTCTAAAGATCAAGCGTTTACACCGGGCTATTGGAATGAAGAAGAGCAATTCGGATACGGATTTGGCTGGATGATTCAAAACAGCCCCCAAAAAGGGAAGGTTATCAGTCACGACGGAGGCTGGCCGGGCTATTCAACTCTGATGATCCGGTATATTGACCAGAATAAAACATTGATTTATCTCAGCAATATGGAACAATCGTATCAATTTGAACAAGCTGTGATTGCCGCGGCTGTAAACATCTTATTTGATCAGCCATACGTGATTCCGAAACGTCCGGCAGATCAGAAAAAAGCAGATATCGATCCTGCGATTTACAGCAGATTTACCGGCAATTACTCATTTCAGGATGACACACATGCATCGGTGGCGGTAAAAGAAAACCGATTGTATCTTACAATAGACGGGCAGACTCCATTCGAATTATTCCCAATGACGGAAACCCGTTATTTTGTCAGGGCGCTGCCGCTTGAAATTGAATTTGCAGGTGATAAAGCACAAACAGCCCCGCATTTCGTTTTATATCAGGACGGCACAGAAGAAACGGCTGTGCGGATAGACTGAGTGACATGCAAAACAAAACCGCCGTCCTGAGAAGACGGCGGTAATAGAAAAGTCAAACCCCTTTGATGACGCGAAATTTTCTTTTCGGCTCTGACATAAATATAGAAGAAAAAATCATAGCTCCGAGCATTGTGATGTATTCCATATAAAGCGAAACTTCTGCCAAAACCAACCCCGCAATCATTAAAACAGCGCCCAATACCACCGCAAAAACCTTCGTTTTCATGATGAGTTCCCCCTATTATCTGATAATTGAATTATACTGCATCTCCATTAATGTGTACATTTTGTGAACAATTTCACCTGATGAAAGGCAATAAAGAGAGAGTTGAAGAATTAGGAGAAATGACAGGCCATCTTTTTGTTTTACTGAAGAAACGAAAGGGAAAGTGAAAAATCAAAAAGGCAAAGGAGTTCTTGAAATGAAAGCGAGACTATTTTTATTCAGCATGTTTCTCCTGATCCCCGTTCTGGCGCTTGCCGGATGCAACAGCCAATCTTCAGGAGGAAGCGAAAAAGCGAAAGACAAAGAAACGCACTCTCACGAAGACATGAATCACTCAGGTTCATCCGAGGTGCCGAAAGGTTTAAAGAAGGCCGAAAATCCGACTTATAAAGTCGGCAGTGACGTTATGATTTTAGCTTCTCATATGAAAGGCATGAAAAATGCGCAAGGAACCGTAAAAGGTGCTTATGATACAACGGTTTACAGTGTATCTTACACTCCGGAAACGGGAGGAAAGCGCGTCGAAGATCATAAATGGGTCATTCAGGAAGAGCTGAAGGGCGCCGGTAATAAAACGTTAAAACCGGGTGACAAGGCCGTGATCGAGGCATCCCATATGAAAGGCATGAAGGGCGCCGAAGCCGTTATTGATTCAGCCAAAAAGACAACCGTTTATATGGTCGACTATACACCGACTGACGGCGGCCAAAAAGTAACCAATCATAAATGGGTGACAGAAGACGAGCTTGCTGCCGCAAAATAAAAAGACCGCAAAAGCCGAAGGAACTCCTTTGGCTTTTTTGCGGTCTCACATTTATGCGGATTTTCTTTTCAAAGCGGGTCTCGTTAAAGAGAATACAGCTAACGCGACAGCGATAATGACAATCAAACCGCCGCACCAGGCTGTTGCTGTGACTGAACCGGTTTGTCCGATCACGCCGCCGCCGATGGCTGACCCGAGCGCGATGCCGATCTGCAAAGCGGACGTGTTGAAGCTTTGCTGAATATCGGAAGACTCAGGCGCAATTTTGATTAAATAGCTTTGCTGCGCCGGCGCAAGGCTCCAGCTGAGCAATCCCCAGATCACCATCGCAGGCAGGAAAATGATTAAAGAAACCGTTGTCAGCGGAAGAATAAACAGGATCAGAGCGAAAGAAACGGTCACAAGCATGATGCTTTTAAATGCTCCTAAACGGTCATACAGCCAGCCTCCGAACGGGCCGCCGCATACCGCTGACAGACCGAACAAAAAGTAGCATACACTGACCCAAACGGAACTCAAATGAAGCGTTCTTTCCAAAAAAGGCGCAAAGTAGGCATAGAGTGTGTAATGCCCCGCCAATGTAAACAAGGTGACAAGATGTGCGCTGGCAATTTTGGCGGTCCCGATCGTCTTGATCTGCTCACGAAACGGAATCATTTTTTCGGCAGGTATTTTTTCAAAAAAGACGCTGATAATCAGCATGGAAACGAGAGATAATACGCCGATTCCCAAGAACAGAACGCGCCATCCGAAGGCATTGCTGATGATAATACCGACAGGCACGCCTAAAGCGATTGCGGAGCTGAACCCCATGAAAATGATGCCGATCGCCCGCGCTCTGTATTCAGGCGCCACGATTTTAGGAGCAATCGTTAAAGAAAGGACGACAATCAGCCCTGTGCTCATGGAAGCGAGCACCCGTGACACCATAAGTACGGCGAAATTGGGACTGAAATAAGCCACCAGATTACTTAGGAAGAAAATAAACAGTGCGATTAAATAAAGCCGCTTTCGTTCAGCCTTTGCCGTCACCGCCAAAAGCAGCGGGCCGGATACCGCGTAACCGAGCGCAAACACGCTGATCAGCTGCCCCGCGCTGACGATAGATATATCTAAGTCGGAAGCGATTTGCGGAAGAATACCGCCCACAATTAATTCAACCAATCCGACTGCGATGGTAGATGCTGCAAGCAGAAATACTTTGAAATTCATGTACAGATACTCCTTTTTTTATTTTTTAGAAAATAAAAAATCCTGATTACAAAAAGTGTACGGGACAATTTTTGTAATCAGGATTTTACGGTTCCTGGTAGACACCCTCAAACCATATCATTGAGGTTATACAATGTATGCAATATTCGGTTGTGTCCGTTTCTGCAAAAAATTCTACCATAATAGTGAGAGAGATTCCATAGAAAATTCGAGGAAATCCTTTCAATTTCAATATCGGCGGCTGTAACGTCATTGATGAAGCAGGGAAAAAAATTTATGATAACCGTAAGGAGTCTATACAGATCAAACATTATACAGCCGGAGGAAACCGATGAATAAGTACGAAAAAATCGCCAACGAAATGAGAAAGAGGATTAAAAGCAGTGTATATGACATAGATCAGCCGATCCCGGATGAAAAGACGCTCGCTGCGGAGTTCGGGTGCAGCCGGATGACGATGAAGCGGGCGCTTGATACACTTGCGGCTGAAGGGATGCTTTTCAGAAAAAGAGGGCACGGCACGTTTATCATTCAATCAGCCATGCAGGATGAGCACGTTCACGTAGTCAGCAACGAAATTCTCGGCCTGAGCAATTTGTTAAAAGACAAAGATATCAAGAGCAAGGTCATCCGGTTTGAAGTGCAGTTTCCGTCTCAAGATGTCGCCGCGCATTTGGCCATCGATGAAAAGACTCCCGTCTATTATGTAGTGAGGCTCAGAATTGTTGAAGGCGAACCGTACGTTCTTGAAAAAACGTACATGCCGGCGAGCCTTATACCCGGCATTAATGACGAGGTGCTCAACCATTCCATCTACGATCATATTACGCGGGAACTCCAGCTCAAAATCGCAGGCTCACACAGAAAAATCAGAGCGTGCAAGTCGGATGATATGGATCAGCAATATCTCGGCTGCCGGTCGGATGACCCGATACTTGAAGTCGAGCATGTAGGCTTTTTGGACAACGGCACTCCCTTTGAATATTCATTTTCCCGCCACCGTCATGACAAGTTTGTCGTCACCTCAGTCAATATAAAACGTTCATAAAAACGCCGAAGAGTGAGAGAAAAACTCACTCTTTTTTTGTTGCCGCTGATTTACATCTTCGCTTCTTTTATGTTATATTACCCAATGATAGAATCATCCTACAAATTTCAGAGGTGTTTTGATGGAGATATCCAAAACAAGCAGACTGTCGCTCGTAGAACAAGTGGTGGCGCAAATTGAATGGTTAATTCAATCGGATAAATGGCCGGTCGGGACGCGCATTCCCCCTGAGCTGGATTTAATGAAGCAATTTGATGTGAGCCGAAACACATTGCGTGAGGCCATTCGGGCGCTCGTACATGCCGGCCTGCTTCAGACAAGGCAGGGGAGCGGTACGTATGTCAGCTCATCCAGTGTTCTCGGCGCGGCATTTTACCGCCATATTAAAAAATCAAATTTGCTTGAAACATTAGAAGTCAGATACGCACTCGAAAGAGAAGCTGCGCGATTGGCGGCGGAAAGGCGTAATGACGAAGACCTGAAAGCACTGAAGGCATGCTTGGATGAATGTGAAGCGGCCTTGCAAAATGAAGATCGAAAACGATATGCCGAGGCTGACATTAAACTGCACAAAACCATTGTACAGGCAGCCCATAACAACATGCTTTCTGATCTTTACGAGCATATGACGGAGGCGCTTTGTGCGTCAGTCCACAACCTGTTGGAAATCACCCCTGCTATACGGATCCACACCCAGCTTGCCGCCGCGATTATTGGACAGAAGCCGGATCAGGCCATGGAGGCCGTCAACCAATACATCACAGTATTTAAAGATACAATACACATGGAGGATGAACATGAAAATTAAAGACGAACATCAAATTCTGCAAGCAAGTCAGCGTAAAAAACTGATATTGCTGGTCATCGGAGTCATATTGATAGGGGCCAACCTCAGAGCGCCTCTGACATCGGTCGGGCCGCTCGTTTCCTCAATTCGGGACAGCCTCGGCATGACCAATGCGGCTGCCGGCACCATTACGACAGTGCCGCTTTTGGCCTTTGCATGTCTGTCGCCGTTTGTTCCTTTATTGTCGCGGCGCTTCGGGACCGAGATTGTGTTACTGTCATCATTAATTGTCCTGACAGCCGGAACTCTGCTGCGCTCCATCGCCGGAATCGGCACTCTCTTTTTCGGAACGATTCTGTTGGGATTGTCGATCGCCGTATGCAACGTCCTGCTGCCGAGTCTCATTAAACATAAGTTTCCTGGAAATTTAGGCATCATGACCGGCGTCTACTCGGTTTCTATGAATCTGTGCGGCGCGATTGCATCCGGCATCAGCGTGCCGATCGCCTCTTCAGCGGGGTTAGGCTGGAAAGGCGCGCTCGGCTGCTGGGCTATCCTTTCTTTCATTGCGTTTGTCATGTGGATTCCGCAAATGCGAGGACGCGAACTGCCTATCCGCACGACTGGGACAAACGGAGAGAAGAAAAGCAGTCTGCTGCGGTCTCCGCTGGCTTGGAAGGTGACGATGTTCATGGGGCTGCAATCCCTTATTTTTTACACCGTCATCGCTTGGCTGCCGGAAATTCTTCAGCAGAATGGTCTCAGCTCAAGTAAGGCGGGATGGATGCTTTCATTAATGCAATTCTCAGTCCTGCCGATTACTTTTATCGTGCCGATCGCTGCCGCTAAAATGAAAAATCAGCGCGCACTCGCCGGACTGACAGCTTTATTTTTCCTTATCGGCATTGCCGGCGTTCTTTTCGGAAGCCCGGCTCTCACTCCGCTATGGGTCATTTTGATCGGAATTGCGGGAGGATGTGCGTTCAGCTTGGCGATGATGTTCTTCAGCCTGCGGACACGGCATGTTCATGAAGCCGCGGCGCTTTCCGGCATGGCTCAGTCATTCGGATACCTGCTTGCCGCGTTCGGGCCGCTCGTATTCGGTTTGCTGCATGACATCACGCACGGCTGGACGGTTCCGTTATTCATGCTGATCGCAGTCTCCGTTCTGATTTTTATTTTCGGAGTCGGAGCGGGAAAAGCAGAACAGATCAAAACAGCATAAAAAAACAAAGGGCCCGTTTAGGGTCCTTTGTTTTTTATTTGAAAAGCTGTCTCAGGCCGTCACGCTGTCAGTTTTAAGCCGATGACACCGATGAGGATAAGCCCCAGAGACACCAATTGTGACAGGTTGAATTTTTCTTTAAACCAAAGTATGCCCACGGCCGAAACGCCGATGCTTCCCATGCCGGTCCAAGCGGCATACGCGACACCTGTGGGAAGAACCTGCATCGCTCCGGAAAGGCAAAAGAATGAAAGCATAAAGCCTGTTACCATGACAATCAGCGGCCACTTTTTTTTAAAACCGTCAATATGTTTCATGGCAACGGCCGCTACAACTTCCTCCGCTCCGGCAATAAATAACAGCAGCCATGCCATTAATGTTCACCCCTTGTTTCAGTTTCTTTCGTAAATACCTTCATTCCTAAAATGCCGGACAACAGCAAAGCCAAAAAGAATATTTGCCCGATTGAAAACGATTCGCCTAAAATGACGCCCGTTACATATGTGCCGACGGTGCCTATTCCGACAAAAACGGTATATGCGGCAGCCATCGGAATTTTTTTATAAGAGCGGATCAGCATCAGAAAGCTGACGGCAATCAGAAGGAAAATACCAATCCAATCAAAGAGCGAATCCGCATGCTTCAGGGCGGACGCCCAAACTACTTCTAACAGTCCGGCTATCAATACAAGCAGCCAATACATGATACAGTCACCTCAGTTATGAATGAATGTCAGTCATTTTTACGGCGGTCAAAAATGATCGGTCTCCGCCAATCATTTCTGCAAGCTTCTTTTGAGAAAGCTGAATATTTCTTTTTTATATACTTCGAGATCGACATCCTGTTCACAGCCGATATAAAACCGTTCAGCCGCGTTCTCGACAACGTTGATAATCGTTCTGGCCGTCCATCTGACATGAATGCCGCTGTGGACCTCACCCTGTTCAATGGCCGTATTGATCACGCCTTCCAGCCAGGAATAATAAGGCTGATAAATGGCTTCCCATTTCTCCATCGAATGATCGATGGCAAGACCGGAATAACAGAGAACGATAATATCTTTATGAAGCCGGGTGATGTGAAATGTCTCATCTACCAAAATGTCCAGCAACGTCCAAAAATCTTCAGAACCGTCCGTTTTCCCTTTTATTCTGTCCAGCGTAGTGTCGAGCAGGTTTTCTGCAATCGCGGATATCAGTGCGTTTTTAGAAGAAAAATATAAGTAAAACGTCCCTTGGGCCGTTCCGGCTTTTTTGACGATTTCTGAAATGGATGCTTTGTCTAATCCTTTTTCAGAAATGACTTCAATCGCGGCTTGCAGGATCTTTTCGTATTTTCCCGAGCTTTGTTTTGCCAATAGAGGGGTTCCTCCTTTTATGAATGACTGTCATTCATTTTATCGCATGTTCGCTTTTTTGTCATCCCTTAAAATAAAAATACCGGAAAGAAGACCATACTTCTTTCCGGTATTCGTCATTTATCACTGTCGATCATAGCCTTCGGCAGACCCGTATATTTTGCCCAGTAATAAATACCGAGCGAACCGATGGCGATCAGAATCAGGTCAAGCGGATTGTTGATAATGCCCAATCCGTGGCCGAACGAGCCGAGATAGGAGAAAATCAGCATCATGACATAAAAGCCGACGATCCACCATGCTGATTTCAGCTGCTGCCGTATGCTGACATCATCTTTGGGAGCATATTTACTGAAACAGAGATAGATCAGAAACATGACAATTTGAGAACCGAGAAGCCAGGATACGGTGCGCCATCCGGACCAATATACAATATAAGAGGTAAAAATAAACGACAGCGGCCCGATGATGCTCATCCCTTTTAAATAAAACGGTCTGTTAATATTCTTCGCGTTGACTCTCAGCGCCGCAGAAGAAATCGGCGCAATCGCATAAGACAGAATCAATGCGACGGAGCATACGTTGACAAGAGCGTTCCAAGAAGGGAACGGAAGCGTCCAAAAAACAGCCAGACCGAACGAAAGCCAAAGGGAGGCGCGCGGTGTCCCGGTTTCTTTATTGACTTTAGAAAAAATGCTGAATAATGTTCCGTTTCTGGCCCAGGCATAGACGAGACGTGAAGTCGTATTCATAAAGATATTTCCGTTACCGCCCGGTGATAAAATCGCATCTAAAATGACCAATGTCGCCAGCCACCCCAAACCTAGCAAAACGGCGATATCTTTGAACGGAAGGGAGAATTCAGTCCCGATAGCCGGCCATCCGTGCTTCAGGGTATCCGCCGGGATCGCCCCTATAAAAGTGAGCTGCAGCACGGTGTAAATAATAGTAGACACGATAATACAGACAATCAATGCGATCGGAATGTTCCGCTTGGGGTTCTGCACTTCACTCGCGACAGCTACAATCGGATGCAGCCCAAGATATGCAAACATGACGCCGCCTGTGGAAATCGCGGCCTGAATTCCGGTGAAGCCAAAAGGCGCGAATCCGTGAACGGTCATATTGCCCGGGTGAAAATGAAAAATCAGTACCACAATTACCGTAATCGGTACGACATATTTAAAAATCGAAATAATGAAGTTTGCTTTCGCAAAGGTTTTGACACTCCAGTAATTGAGGAGGAAGAACAGGCAGAGCAGCGCAAATTGCAATATCCACCCGGCAATTGTCGGAGAATCGGAGCCTTTTACGGTCAAACCGGGAAACCAATACGCCACGTATTGGCGGACTGCCGTGACTTCTATAGAAATAAGGCTCGTGTATGCCACAATGGTGACAAAGGAAATTAAATATCCGACGAGGTGTCCGTGTGAATATACGGGATACCGGATAATTCCCCCGGTCCGCGGCAGCGCGGCGCCCAGTTCCGCATAAACCAAGCCGATCAATAAGATGATTCCCCCGCCGATCAGCCAGGAAAAAACGCCTGATGGGCCCGCTTTAGAGGCGACGTTACTGACGGCAAACAGCCATGCCGAACCGAATATGGCTCCCATGCCGATTAAAATAAGATCAAAAAGTGACATAGTTTTCTGGAAGTTTCCTTGCTTAGACATTCGCTGCCTCCTTAGAAAAGACATTGTTCTCTTTACATAATTCCCATTATCATTCAAACATACCCAGCGGCCGGCTGGAAAATTAGGACAACTTTCGAAACGAAGTATGTACAGCAATGTGCTCACATTATAATAACGGCCGTATGGCAAGATCTCCCGGCTTATATTCCCCGTTTTAAACACATTCAAACCTCATATTCAGAAAAACAAAAAACGCCCGAAACAGGCGTTTTTTGTTACAAGTTCATATCTTTCAGTCCGGGGCTGTGCTCATTCGGAAGTTCAGGAAGTTCCGGCACGGGGAAACCTTTAGGAGGCTCGGACACACTTAAGTCTCCGCCGTTTCGGCTCGGCGTCGTTCCCTGCAGAATTTCTCCGATCCGTGTCGGATCCAGTCTGAAATTAAATTGGGTATTATGATAACCCATCTCAACGAATTTCCGGCATTCCGGGTATTTTTCAATATCATAATTCGGCACGGGAAATAATTTGCCCCATTCAACACCCAGTGTTTCCAACGCTTTTGTAAATGCATTTTGATGGGCGTTGTCACGGACGATCAGAAAACCGAGTGTTTCTCTGAACGTCTGATTTGAACTCATTTCATAAATGCGTGTCTTTTGCAGCACGCCGGTTGATTCCAGCACGACATTGTCCAATAAATCGGAAATCAGATTCCCGTGGTTGTATACCCAAGACCCGTTCCATGGATTGCCGCCGGCGTCTACAGGAAGAGAACTTTGCGCTCCGATGATAAAATGGTGCGGATTGGCGTGTTTAACTGCTTCGTCAAGCGGCGCCTGATCTGCCGCCTGATTTCCGGGGCCCTCAGCGCCGCTTTCGTCGAGCAGCGCATTAATCGTATGCTGGACAAGCTCAACGTGTGCGATCTCTTCTAAAAATACACCGCGAAGCAGGTCACGGAACTGTTTTTCTTTTCCTCTGAAATTAGAGCTTTGGAAAAAGTATTGCATCATCGTCCGCATTTCTCCGTAGTGCCCGCCTAAAATTTCCTGAAGCACCTTGGCCGCGGCCGGGTCCGGCTTGTCCGGTTTAATGATATTGATCAGCTCTTCTTTGTAATAATACATAAACAGCGCCCCCTGAAAGAAGTTTTCGGTTCTTCTGTTAGTGTCTTTGCAAAGTCAGTTTTTATGTATCGGCATCAAAAAAAGGACGGGAAGCGTGTCCGTCCTTTTGTGTTAAGCCTCAACCGCCCCGCGAAGTTTCGTGTTGACAAGCCCGTTCCATCCTTGATCCATCGTACTGTGAATCTCGGAGCTTTTCCGATTGACTTTATTGATGACGGCTTCCGGCTCTTTCCATCCGCCGTGAATGAGAGTGAATTCCGTATCTCCGCTTTCCGTTTCCTTTAAGACAAAAGAAACGATCCAGCCTTCCGTATCCCACGAAAAAGAAAGGCGGTACGGCGCTTCAATATCCAGCAGCTTGCACGGAGACGGACCGAACGGAGATTCCAGCTGAAACTCACTGTCTTCTTGAGGTGTGAAATCATTCGGCATAAACCAGAGAGACAGGCCGTCCGCAGTGGAGACCGTATCCCAGACAACTTGTATCGGCGCCTTGAAAACGGCGGTATGAATAATGTCCGGTAATGGCTGATTGCTGCTGTTGTTGTTTTTGTTATCTTTGTTTTGTTTATCAGACATGATGCGTAACCACTCTTTCGCTGTTTTTACTTTTGATCATACTACACGGGGCAGGACATTTGAAAACAAATCAAACTTATTTTATGCTTTTCCAAAGCCATTCAATTCATTTTAAGGAGACGTAGTGATGACAGATCAATTTAAAGCGTTAGTAGTCGATCAACGTGAAGACCGGTTTTCAGTCAGCGTACGGGAGCTGGCGGTTCAGGACCTTCCCGAGGGTGAAGTGCTGATTAAGGTTTGCTACTCAGGGGTGAATTATAAAGACAGCTTGGCTGCCATTCCTGACGGCAAGATCGTAACGTCGTACCCTTTCGTGCCGGGAATTGATTTAGCAGGAATCGTCGTTTCCTCAGATGACGCCCGTTTCAAAGAGGGGGATAGGGTCATTGCGACAAGCTACGGCATAGGTGTTTCCCGCTTTGGCGGTTATAGCGGGATGGCCCGCATTCCGGCAGATTGGATCGTGCCGCTGCCTGAAGGTCTGACACTTAAAGAAGCCATGACGATCGGAACCGCCGGCTTCACTGCCGCATTGTCCGTCCAGCGTCTTGAAGAAAACCATGCCGCTCCTGAAAAAGGGAAGGTGCTGGTGACAGGAGCGACAGGCGGCGTCGGAAGCTTTGCCGTCTCCATTCTTTCAACTTTAGGTTACGAGGTCGAGGCCAGTACGGGAAAAGAAGACGAAAGCGGCTATTTGAAGAGCCTCGGAGCAAAGACGGTCATTCACCGTGACGAAGTGTATAACGGCACGTTAAAACCAATGCAAAAACAAAAATGGGCAGCGGCCGTCGATCCGGTCGGAGGTGAGCCGCTTGCTTCAGTTCTCAGCCAGATTCAGTACGGCGGATCAGTTGCTGTGAGCGGACTGACAGCGGGAACGAAACTCCCGGCTACAGTCTTTCCGTTTATATTGCGCGGCGTCAGTCTCTTGGGAATCGATTCCGTATTCTGTCCGATGGAGACAAGAAAGAAAACATGGCAGCGTTTAGCTGATGACTTCAAGCCTGCAGATCTGGAGGCCTTTATTCAAAAGGAAATTACACTTGAAGAGCTGCCGGATACGCTTCCTGCTCTTTTAAAAGGAGAAGCGAGAGGAAGAACGATCGTTACAATAAACGAAGAATAAATCAAAAACCCCCAACTGCTGATTGGGGGTTTTCACTATATAATCAATTATTTATCAAAAAGAGATTAAATATTGATCATATAGTGAAAATTAGTTGATTAAAAACATAAATTGATTACATATAGGTAATATAAAGGTAAGTTATAAAATTTTCTGAAATATTCATTGACTGAAAGCGCTTTTAAAATTATGATAATAACATAAGTGCCAATAATATCATTATAACTTCACTATAAAGTAACTATAAAATAACAATTTGACGAGAGGGGAGAGCGGATAATCACTATAAATGATAACGCTTTCAGATTATTTTCTTCTTATATAACTGTTTTGGACGGTCAGAACTTGTATGCAGACGTTATAGGTGTAAATATTGATAACTGAATATTCCGATATTATCTCTGTGTAAAACTAGGAGGATTTGAAGATGAATAAAAATAGCAGCCAGCATTCATTTTTGAGAACCATCATTTTAGTATCGACGTTCGGGGGTCTACTTTTCGGCTACGATACAGGTGTAATTAATGGGGCGCTGCCGTTCATGGCGGAAGCTGACCAGCTTAATCTTACCGCTTTGACTGAAGGGATGGTGGCGAGCTCCCTGCTCTTGGGTGCTGCGATCGGCGCAGTTTTCGGAGGGAGATTGTCGGACTATAACGGCAGACGTAAAAATATCCTTATCCTTGCCGTTTTGTTCTTTGCAGCGACGCTTGGATGTACACTGGCGCCTAACGTATCTGTTATGATCATCTCCCGTTTTCTGCTGGGGCTTGCCGTCGGGGGAGCATCCGTAACCGTTCCGGCGTATTTGGCTGAAATGTCGCCGGCGGAAAGCCGAGGGAGAATGGTTACCCAAAATGAATTGATGATTGTAACAGGCCAGCTGCTTGCCTTTACGTGTAATGCTATCATCGGCAATGTGCTTGGTGATACCTCTCACGCCTGGCGTTATATGCTCGTTATCGCGGCCCTTCCGGCGGTATTCTTGTTTTTCGGTATGCTGAAAGTTCCTGAAAGTCCGCGCTGGCTGGTTTCTAAAGGGAGAAAAGAAGATGCTCTGCACGTTCTCCGGCGAATAAGGAATGAAGAGAAAGCGAAGTCTGAGCTCACTGAGATTGAATCTGCCTTTCATAAGGAAGCTGAGATGGAGCAGGCCGCCTTTAAGGATCTTGCCGTTCCGTGGGTGCGCCGCATTGTGTTTATCGGGATCGGAATTGCGGTAGTGCAGCAGCTCACCGGCGTGAATTCAATTATGTATTATGGAACTCAAATTTTAAAAGATGCCGGTTTCGAGACAAAAGCCGCATTAATCGGCAATATCGCTAACGGTGTGATTTCGGTGCTCGCGACTTTTGTAGGAATATGGCTTCTCGGCAAAGTCGGCCGCCGCCCGATGCTGATGACGGGGCTGATCGGAACGACTGCGGTGCTGCTTTTGATCGGAGTTCTGTCTGTCGTGCTGAAAGGATCGCCTGCTCTTCCTTATGTGGTTCTTTCATTAACAGTCACTTTCCTTGCGTTTCAGCAGGGGGCTGTCTCTCCGGTGACCTGGCTGATGCTGTCGGAGATATTCCCGCTTCGATTGCGGGGACTTGGTATGGGGGTCACTGTCTTCTGCCTCTGGATCGTGAACTTCCTTGTTGGTTTCACTTTTCCGGTCCTGCTCGCAAACATCGGATTGTCTGCAACCTTCTTCATTTTTGTCCTGTTAGGGATAGCGTCCGTTATATTTGTGAAAAGGTTCCTTCCGGAAACGAAAGGTCTGTCGCTCGAACAGCTTGAACAAAACTTCCGTACTTATGAAAAAACAGATCGTAATAGCGCAGAAGCCAAGGTGAGCGGGTAATCTGGATAGACGCGGGGTTCCTAGGAATCCTGCTTTTTTATTTATTATATAGAAGGGAATAATAAGTGAGAAAAAAGTTTCGTAAAAGTGTTGACCTAATTTAAAGTGCATGGTATATTATTAAACGTCGCTGATGAACAAAGCGATAACGACAAATGAGAAAATGATCTTTTAAAAAAAGACTTTACAAATTCTCAAAAGCGTGTATAATGAATGAGGTCGAGAAAAAGACTTCGAAAAGAAATAAAAAACACTTGACATCATAACTGATTGGTAGTATGATAGTTAAGTCGCCTGATAAGCGCCCGTAGCTCAATTGGATAGAG
>NZ_ML064914.1:0-59570 GCF_003676355.1 Bacillus sp. L75 | reverse complement strand
GCGACGTTTAATAATATACCATGCATTCTTTAAATTTAGCAAGTGTTTTTTTCGTTTTTTTTAAAACGTATTTCGTTATATTCATCTCCGCCGCGGCATACGATGTAATCAAGCATGGACAAGATAAGGAGGCGTCATCAGTGAATCACTTCTACGTGTGGCACATCAGAAGGATAAAACAGCTGCTTATTATTATCATTGCCGCATTTGCAGCAGCCAGCTTTTTTTATATACAGAGAGCCGTCCCCCTTCCTGTATTTTTAACTGATAGCGGCCCAAAGGCTATTTCAAAAGGGGAGACGAGAGCGGGGGAAGTCGCATTAACATTCGATATCAGCTGGGGCGATGAAAAGGCGGTTCCGATTCTGAACGCGCTAAAAGCAAACGGTATTAAAAACGCTACTTTTTTTCTGTCAGCTTCTTGGGCGGAACGGCACCCGGACACAGTTGAACGTATGGTAAAAGACGGACATCAAATCGGCAGCATGGGATATGCGTATAAGAATTATACCAACCTAGAGGACAATGAAATAAAAAAAGATATCCTCCGGGCCCAGACCGCATTTAAAAAGCTGGGTGTGAAGAATGTTCATTTACTCCGCCCGCCGACCGGACAATTTAATAAAAAGGTTCTTACCATTGCACAGCAGTACCACTATTCAGTGGTTCATTACAGCGTTAACTCGCAGGATTGGACAAATCCCGGCCCTGATAAAATCATTGAAAATGTAAACAGTCATATAAAAGGCGGCGACATTGTCCTGCTGCACGCATCTGATTCAGCAACACAGACTGAAGAAGCGCTCCCCGCCATCATTCACAATTTAAAGCAAAAAGGACTGAAAAACGTGACCGTCGGCGACCTGATCGCAAATACTGACGTCAAGTCATCAGAAGTGAAATAATTACCTCTGGGCAAACTTCGGCAGCATTAACAGCTGAAACGCATTGCAGCCCATCAGCGGAATCAGCATCAAATAAAGCCAGTCCTCATTATTCACTCGTAGCGCAGGAACCCATTCAAGCGCTGTAATAACGACCATTAAAAATAATGATGAAACGAACGTATTTTTTGAGGACTGCTTTTGTTTTATATACGCCGTCAACAGGCCGACGGCAAGCAGAGCCAGCGGCAGCCAGACAAACCCCGCAATCGAGTCATCCCGCTCTCCGAAAAACAAAAATCTGACGTACATTAAATCAAAAGCGACAAACAGAATGATAAACAGCTGAAGCAGATTCCAAAGCGAGCTTGATCTGAGAATTTCAAGGGCAAACCGGTGCACCGTCAGAAAAACGAAGAATCCCATCTGGCTGATCACACTGAAAATCATGCCCACCCCGATAAACCAGATCAGAACGGAGAAAATCTGACCGGCCTCAAAATTCAGAAAGAACCCCTTGTACTCCCCCCACTTCAGAGCAAATCCCACGACGCTTGTAATAAGAGCGCCCACAGCTAAAATCGAAAAGAAAAATCGAACAAGCCCGCGGCTTTTCATCTCTTATTCATCCCCCTGACAATCGCGTTCAGCGATATTTTGTTATGTATAAATCCATTCCGATGAATCATATTAAAAATAAGTACAAGTAAGGAAGGAGCTTATGCATGTCAAAAGCCAAAACGCTATTGATAAGCTGTTTTGTTTTATTATCTGTAACAGCTTGTGCTCCAAAAGACCAAGCAGCGGATATGGATTATGACCAGACTAAAAAAATGGTTGTTGATATATTAAAGACCGATGATGGAAAAAAGGCAATTAAGGAAATATTAAATGATGATGCGATGAATGAGGCATTGGTGATTGATCAAAATGCCATTAAAGGCACAATAGAGAAAACCCTCACCTCTAAAAAAGGGGCGGAGTTCTGGAAAACCATTTTTGAAGACTCAAAATTCGCCGAGAGCTTTGCAAAAACTCTTCAGCCCGAGCATGAAAAAATCATAAAAAAACTGATGAAAGACCCTGATTATCAGAAAAGTTTTATGCAGATCATGCAGGACCCCGGCATGGATAAAAAATACTATGAGCTGGTGAAAAGCCAAAAGTTCCGCAGTTACTTAGAAGATGTAATTACAGAGACACTTTCCAGCCCGCTTTTCAAAAAGCAATTCGAGGATGAATTGAAAAAAGCAGCTTCAAGCTCTGAAAAAGAAAGCCAATAAAAGGCCGGGCCGTGTTGATCCCGGCCCCTTTTTTATTCAGCTGTTTTTTCAATGACTTTCTGGGCGATCCCCATATAAATTTCCCCGATCGGATGACTTCTGTCATAGACAGAAGGCGCAAACTGATCCTTGTCCCAATCAGGCTGTTTTAAAGGAATTCTGCCAAGCAGCGGCACTTGCAATTCCTCTGCAAGCTTATCTCCCCCGCCTTGACCGAACACATATTCTCTCTCGCCGGTTTTTGCACTTTCATAGTAAGCCATATTTTCAATGACCCCTACAACTTCATGATCGGTCTTAATCGCCATAGAACCCGCTCTCGCCGCTACAAATGCGGCTGTAGGGTGCGGCGTTGATACGATAATCTCTTTGCAGCTCGGAAGCATCGTGTGTACATCGAGCGCCACATCACCAGTGCCGGGCGGCAGATCAAGAACGATATAGTCAACCTCTCCCCAGTCAACTTCATGGAAGAAGTTATTCAGCATCTTGCCCAGCATCGGCCCTCTCCACACAACCGGAGCGTTTTCTTCGACGAAAAAGCCCATCGACATAACCTTTACTCCAAATCTTTCGACAGGAAGCAGTTTTTCTCCTTCTACTGTCGGGCGAACTGTAATACCCATCATGTCCGGCACGCTGAATCCGTATATATCCGCATCGATCAAGCCGACTTTTTTTCCGAGCCGCGCAAGAGAAATGGCCAGGTTGACGGAAACCGTTGATTTGCCGACACCGCCTTTTCCGCTTGCCACCGCAAGAAAGACCGGCGGATGTTTCCTATTCAGCAGGGTTTCGCTTTCAGCAGCCGGCCGGCTGAATTTCGCCAATGTTTCTTCCGGCAGCTCTTCAAACCGCAGTCCCACAGTTTCCGCACCCGCTTCTTTCAGAACGGATACGATTTCCTGCTGAATACCCATCTGTTCAGCCGTCCCCGTTTTTGCCAATGCAATTTTCACACTGACATGCCGTTTTTCCGGCTTGATCTTTACTTCTTTAATGGCATCCAATTCTCCCAGCGGTCTATGAAGAAAAGGTTCGCGCATGTTTCCGACTATATTTCTTACTTCATCTTCTCTTATCATCGAACCCTCACCCTTTGTGTATTCGTTTACAAATGGTATTATACCATATATTAAACATAGAATCGGCGAAAAACCCTCCTTACTCGGGAGGGTCTCCTTTCTCTGTGAAGTATCTCAATACGCCCTTATACACGGAAGAAGCGATTTTGTCCTGATATTTGGGCTGGCCGAGCCTTTTCGCTTCCGCGGGATTGGACAGAAATCCGATCTCCACCAGCGCGCCCGGTTTGGTTACATTCTGCATTAAGTAAATGCCGTGTATCCGTTTCGCCTTTCTCGTTGTATTCTCCAAATTGATTCTCAATTCGTCCTGTATATATTTTGCCACTTTTTCATTTTCTTCGTATTTTCCATAGTAGAAGCTTTGGGCGCCGCTCCATCTCGGTGACGGTATGGCGTTCAGATGAATGCTGATATAAAGCTCCGCCTCTGAACGGTTGATGATTTCCACGCGCTTTCTCAGATCTTCCGCTTTGCGTCTGCTGTAGCCTTTCGTCCCTTCAGGAGCTAAATCAGTATCCGTCTCCCGCGTCATAATGACCAAAGCTCCCTGCTCCTGCAAATAGTCTCTGACCCTGGAGGCCACTTCGAGAGTAATGTCCTTTTCAAGGTGACTGCCTCCCGTGGCGCCTCCGTCCGGCCC
Organism: Bacillus sp. L75; assembly: GCF_003676355.1. Taxonomy (NCBI): domain Bacteria; kingdom Bacillati; phylum Bacillota; class Bacilli; order Caryophanales; family Bacillaceae; genus Bacillus; species Bacillus sp. L75. The sequence goes on along the minus strand of NZ_ML064914.1, from coordinate 55,675 downwards.
GCCGTGTCCCGGATCGAGATAGATGATTTTCCCGCTCAGCGGCAGACTCCACGGCCGCCAGGAATCATCATTATGGAATTGAAACCGGAATAAACACAATAATATGATAAAGCCAAGTAAAAAACCGAGCCATTTCAGCTTTTTTGTCATACCTTTCCCTCCCGCTTGTCCCCGTTATTAATAAGTATGGGACAAGGGAAGAAATTATGATTACCTCATGCGGAGCTTACATTGTTTTTCTCTTTGCAGAAATCCTTCCGTCCACCAGCTGTTGATAAACCGGCAGGACGCTTCATAGATTTCTTTTTGTTCAACGGAAGAATATTGCTCATGCGTCCAATTGCAAAGATATTCAAAAAAATCGACCGTCAGTTCTTCCTCTTCTTCAGCCGAACGGGCGTTTGCCCTCTGCAAGGACTCACCATAATAGCCAAAGACGCCGAACCGGCCGCCTAATAAATACGCTTCAATTGCAAAATCTATGCATCCTTCACTCAGAATGCCGTTTTCGTCTTGAAGAAAGGGAAACAAAGGGGTAAGACATGCTTTTACGGACTGAATGATCTGCGTCAGTGACAGCTCCTTTAGTAAACTCTTCTCAAGCTCAAAATCCTTCTGCCGTTTCACGTCTGAAAAAGATAATACTTCTGCCATTGCCAGCCACGCTCCTTTTTACTGTTATTTTGAAAGGAAAAGGGAAAAAGCATGCTTTGTTGATAGTGGAAATCCTCCCAAATGAAGGAGTTTTATGTTAACTGGAAGAAGAAAGAGCTGAGGTGACGTGATGAAAAAGCTGTTTCAATACAATTGGACGGTGCGTGACGAGTGGTTTATGATATGTGAAAAGCTGAGCCGGGAGGAACTGACGAAAACCCGGACGGGCGGAATGGAGAGCATCTTGCGGACTTTATTTCATATCATTGATGTCGAGATCAGCTGGGCTCGTGCCATTTTAGGTAAAGATGATGTTTTACCTGCTGAGTCTGACTATACAAGCATTCAGGATCTCAGAAAGCTGTCTGAACAGTATCGGGAGGATGTCATTCATGCGGTCTCCCTCAAAGGACCGGATCTTGTTAAGCCGGACTGGATGGACCAAACCTTTCCTAAAGAAGATATTCTCCGCCACATCCTTGCGCATGAGATTCACCATATGGGACAACTGTCGGTTTGGGCCAGAGACATTGGAATAGAACCGGTTTCGGCTAATGTGATCAGCCGTCCGCAGGAAAAAGCCGCAAAAAAACAGCACCTCTGACGGGATGCCGTTTTTATATTTTAATGCTTCTTGTTACGGAGTATGTATTAATGTATTCATCCAGCACGAGGCCGCCTTTGTCCTCGTAAAAACCGGCAACCATGAAGCCTGCGTCAATCTGACCTTTAATTTGATCCTCCAGCGTATGGCCGAATTCAAGCGCTTCATGATTATCAATAAGTTCCTTTACCTTTTTCTTACTCAGATCTTTTTCATCCGAAAACGGAATGGAATACTTTACTTTTAGTACGCCTTCCTGCTCTAAATCCATATCAAATAAGAACACGACGGGATTTACAAAACCGGAGACTAAAGACCCGCCTTTTTTCAATACGCGATGAGCTTCTTTCCATACCGGAAGAACCGTATCAACAAAGCAATTCGATACCGGGTGCACGATAAAATCAAATGACTCATCATCAAAACAGCTCAGATCATTCATGCTGCCTTTGACAGTCCGAAGCGTAAGATCGTCCCGCCCGGCAACCATTCTGTCTTGCGCAAGCTGTTTTTCCGAATTGTCAAAGATGGTCACATCCGCTCCTGCAGCAGCAAGGACCGGCCCTTGCTGTCCTCCTCCTGAAGCGAGACAAAGAACCTTCAGACCGTCTATGGGCGGAAACCAATCAGCCGGCACATCTTTTCCGGGGGTCATTCTGATGCTCCAATTGCCTTTTTTCGCTTCACCAATCGTATGAGAATCAACCGCAACCGTCCATTCATTGCCTGTTTCGACTTTTTTATCCCATGCCTTGCTGTTATGTATGACTAACTTATTCATTATAACTGCGCTCCTTATTGGTAATGAATAGAGTATAACAAACAATTCTAGAAAAACATCGGATAACCTCTTGAATATGAGAAAAAAATACAAAAAAACCACAACCAAGAAGTTGTGGTTTTTGCCATCCAAAACGATTAACGTTTTGAGAACTGAGGTGCACGACGAGCGCCTTTAAGACCGTATTTTTTACGTTCTTTCATACGAGCGTCACGAGTCAGAAGACCAGCACGTTTAAGTGTTGCACGGTATTCTGGATCTGCTTCAAGCAAAGCACGAGCGATACCATGACGGATTGCTCCAGCTTGACCAGATAAGCCGCCTCCATGTACGTTTACTAAAACATCATAAGTACCAGCTGTTTCAGTTAAAGTTAATGGTTGTTTGATATCTTCGATTAGAGCTGGAGATGGAATGTGCTCGCTGATTTCACGATTATTAACGACGATACGACCTTCACCTGGAACTAAGCGCACACGCGCTACAGAACTTTTACGACGGCCAGTACCGTAATATTGAACCTGTGCCAAATTGGTAACCTCCTTTTTAATTAACCGCGAAGTTCGTAAACTTCAGGTTTTTGTGCTTCATGTGGATGCTCAGAACCACGGTATACGTTCAATTTCTTGAACATTTGACGACCTAGAGAACCTTTTGGAAGCATGCCTTTGATAGCAAGCTCAAGCATTTTCTCAGGGTAGTTTGTACGCATTTCAAGAGCAGTTCTTGATTTTAATCCGCCTGGATGTTGAGTGTGACGGTAGTAGATTTTGTCAGTTAACTTTTTACCAGTTAACTCGATTTTTTCAGCGTTGATGATGATCACATGATCTCCAGTATCAACGTGCGGTGTGTAAGTCGGTTTGTGTTTCCCGCGAAGGATAGATGCAACTTCTGTAGAAAGACGTCCTAAAGTCTTGCCAGCAGCATCAACAACTAACCACTTGCGTTCAATAGTACTTGCGTTAGCCATAGGTGTTGTACGCATTGAATTTCCCTCCTAAATGATCTGTCATTTTCAATAATCTTCGATTACGTTCTATTTCACAACACAATAAGTTCCGGGGCTTATCGTGGGGTTGAAATACATACCATATGATATCTTATAACTTTATGCAGACTCTGTCAAGAAAATGTTACACCTGGTTTAGTTGTCATAGCAAACGCTCCATAAATACAGCCCGTGCCCCGGTGCGGTGCGCCCCGCGGCTTCACGATCCTTCGCTTCGAGCATTGCTTTTACATCATCGGGAGAAAATTTTCCAGCTCCTGTATCCAATAACGTTCCGGCAATGATTCTGACCATATTATAGAGAAAACCGTTTCCGGTGATCCGCATCTGCAGGCCGTCTCCGGTCTCAGTCCAATCCAGCTCGTAAATTGTTCTGACTTTATCCTGAACCGCGGTATCAGCCGCGCAAAAGCTTGTGAAATCATGTGTCCCGACGAGGTGCCTTGAAGCTTCCCTCATTTTCTGCACATTAAGCGGATATGCAAAATGGTAAGCGTAATGTCGTTTAAATACGTCCGGGTGTTTCTCCGTATATACAAAGTAGCGATATTCCTTTTGGACCGCGCTAAATCGTGCATGGAACCCATCATCCGCAATCTCTGCTGTTTTGACGGCAATATCATCAGGCAGCAGGGCATTGAGCGCAAACGGCCATTTCTCAGCCGGGATGGACAGCGGCGTATCAAAATGAATGACCTGCCCGGCAGCATGAACATCGCTGTCCGTGCGGCCGGATGAGATGACAGGCACTCTGCCGTCCGTTTTATGGATGACGGCCAGCGCTTTTTCCAATTCACTTTGAACGGTCCGCTTTCCAGGCTGAACCTGATATCCGTTAAATAAATGCCCGTCATAAGCAATGGTACATTTCACTCTCATTCAGCAGCACCTCTAACTTCTTAAGAAAAACAATAACACGGCTAATACCATGATGAGCAGAATAGCTCCGGTATCCTTTCCGGTCCAGACGAGCTTTCTGTATTTCGTTCTCCCCTCACCGCCCTGGTAGCCTCTCGCCTCCATGGCGACCGCGAGCTCTTCCGCGCGTTTAAAGGCGCTGACAAACAGCGGGACAAGCAGCGGAACAACCGCTTTGATTCTGTCTTTCACCGGGCCGCTTGTAAAGTCCGCACCCCTCGCCATTTGCGCCTTCATGATTTTATCTGTCTCTTCCATCAATGTCGGGATAAATCGCAATGATATCGACATCATCAATGCGAGTTCGTGTACGGGCAGCTTCACCTTTTTAAAAGGATTCAGGAGCTGCTCCATTCCATCCGTTATTTCAATCGGCGTTGTTGTCAGCGTCAGCAGCGTCGTCATAAAGATAAGGTAAACGAAACGGAGGGAGATAAAAATACCCTGTATAAGTCCGCCCTCATACACTTTAAACCAGCCAAGCTGAAAAATGACAGATCCTTCATGCGTCATGAAAATGTGTAATAAAAAGGTAAACGCCACAATCCAGATAATCGGCTTAAGCCCCTTCAGCAAAAAGCTGAACGGCACGCGAGTCAAGGCGATCACCCCGAATGTAAACAAACCGAGCAAAGCATACGTCTGTACGTTGTTTGCCAAAAAGACGATACATACAAAAAGAAAAATGCTGACAAGTTTTGTTCGCGGGTCCAATCGGTGAATAAGCGATGATCCGGGAACATACTTTCCGATAATCATGCTGTCCATCATTGGTCCTTTTCCTCCTGAAAGAAAGCCTTAATTTCACTGGCGGCATCCTGCAGGGTCAGCATGGGTTTTTCATACTTGACTCCGAGAGCCTTCTCAAGCCGTCTCTGAAACTTCACCGATTCAGGAAGATCCAGTCCCATTTCGGCCATCTCTTCACCTTTTACAAACAAGTCACGCGGACTCCCCGTCGCTTTAATGGTTCCTTTGTGCATGACAATCATTTCGTCAGCATAGCGGGCGGCGTCCTCCATGCTGTGGGTGACGAGAACGGTAGTCAGGTTTCCCCGCTGATGAAGCGCATAGAACATGTCCATAATGTCCTGGCGCCCTCTCGGATCAAGACCGGCCGTCGGTTCATCCAAAACCAGCACTTCCGGCTCCATCGCGAGAACGCCGGCAATCGCCACTCTGCGCATCTGGCCGCCGCTGAGCTCAAATGGTGAACGATCCAAAATGTCTTCCGGAAGGCCCACAAGCCCCAGCATTTCTTTTGCTTTCCGTTCAGCGTCTTCTTTTTTTACACCAAAATTCATCGGTCCGAATGCGATGTCCTTCAGCACAGTCTCTTCAAACAGCTGATGTTCGGGAAATTGGAAAACGATTCCGACTTTTTTTCGCAAAGTCTTAAGGTCTTTATTCTTTTTACCGGCTGCCAGAATCGTGCTCCCGAGTTCAAGCTGTCCTTTAGTCGGTTTCAGCAAACCGTTTAAATGCTGCAGGAGCGTCGATTTGCCCGACCCTGTATGCCCGATGACGGCAACGTAGCTGCCCTCTTTTATCACGGCATTGATATCATACAGAGCCAGCCGTTCAAACGGTGTCTTCATTTGATAGCGGTGTTCTACATCTTTGATTTTAATGTCCACAGCTCATTCACCAGCCCTTCCTGAGTCAGATGGTTTTTCGTTAACGCCAGTCCGCTTTCTTTCAAAAGCAGGCTGAGCTGGAATGAGAAAGGCAAATCAAGACCGATGCGAACCAAGTCTTCGTTTAATTTAAAAATCTCTTCAGGCGTGCCCTCTGCATATTTCCTGCCGCCGTTCATCACAATGATCCTGTCCGCCCTTGCGGCTTCTTCCAGGTCATGTGTTATCGAAATGACGGTGGCCATGCCCTGATCTTTTAAGCGTCTGACAGTATCAAGGACTTCTTCTCTCCCAATCGGGTCAAGCATGGATGTCGCTTCATCCAAAATCATAATATCAGGACGCGCGGCAATAATCCCCGCGATCGCCACTCTTTGTTTTTGACCTCCGGAGAGATGGTGCGGCTCTTGATCAAGAAAATCCTGCATATTGACTTGTGTGACAGCCCAATCTACTCTCTCAATCATTTCTTCGCGCGGAACACCATTGTTTTCTAAACCAAAAGCCACATCATCGCGAACAGTCGTTCCGACAAATTGGTTATCGGGATTCTGAAAGACCATCCCTATTTTTTTTCGCACATCCCACACGGTATCCTCAGTCAGTTTGATGCCGCCGACTTCAATTTCTCCGGCCTCGGGCAAAATCAGCCCGTTCAGCGCTCTGGCCAAAGTCGACTTCCCTGAACCGTTGTGGCCTACGATAGCAAGCCATTCTCCTTCGTATACCTCCAGACTCACACCGTCCAGCGCCGGTCTTTCTGCATCTTTGCGGTAACGGAATAGAGTGTCTTTTACGGATATAAGCTGTTTTTGATCCACGGGCGCCTGACCTCCTCTCAGCTATAGCTCTGCTTTTCTGTCTCATGATAAAAAGTTCTGATATCTAAAAAAAGGGCATAGATCCAGTTAGAAACTGTCCCGCCCTTCTTTAGATACACAAAAATATGTGATTAAACCAATTCGATGATTGCCATTGGTGCACCGTCACCACGGCGAGGACCAAGCTTCATAATACGTGTGTATCCGCCTTGGCGCTCCTCGTAACGAGTTGCAATGTCAGAGAATAATTTTTGAAGTGCATCTTGGTTATTTTCTTCATTAGCAACCTCGTTGCGAATGTATGCAGCTGCTTGACGACGAGCATGCAAGTCACCGCGCTTACCAAGAGTGATCATCTTTTCAACAACAGAGCGAAGTTCTTTCGCACGTGTTTCAGTTGTTTCAATTCTTTCGTTGATGATCAAATCTGTTGTAAGATCACGAAGCATAGCTTTACGCTGTGAACTCGTACGTCCTAGTTTTCTGTATGACATGTGATGTCCCCTCCTTTAATGGAATGCTGTTTCTAAATAAAAAACACACGAAAATCCTAGTTCACATGGAAACTAGATCAATCGTCTTTGCGAAGGCCGAGTCCAAGTTCTTCTAGTTTCGCTTTCACTTCTTCAAGTGATTTGCGTCCCAGGTTGCGAACTTTCATCATATCTTCTTCCGTCTTGTTCGCAAGTTCTTGAACCGTGTTAATGCCCGCACGCTTCAAGCAGTTGTAAGAACGGACAGAAAGGTCAAGTTCCTCAATCGTCATTTCAAGAACTTTTTCTTTTTGATCCTCTTCTTTTTCAACCATGATTTCAGCATGCTGAGCTTCGTCAGTTAAACCAACGAATATATTAAGGTGTTCAGTTAAAATCTTTGAACCGAGAGCAATTGCTTCCTTCGGTCCAGTGCTTCCGTCAGTCCAAACATCAAGTGTAAGTTTGTCATAGTTTGCAACCTGGCCTACACGAGTGTTTTCTACCTGATAAGATAAACGAGAAACTGGCGTAAAGATTGAATCGATCGGAATCACGCCGATTGGCTGATCGTCTCTTTTGTTCGAATCAGCAGGTGTATACCCACGTCCTCTTTGTGCAGTAAGGCGAACTCGGAAACTCGCATTCTCACCAAGAGTCGCAATATGAAGATCCGGATTAAGGATTTCAACATCGCTGTCGTGTGTAATATCAGCTGCTGTGACAGTTCCTTCGCCCTGTACATCAATTTCAAGCGTCTTCTCTTCATCAGAGTAGATTTTCAATGCAAGCTTTTTAATGTGCAAGATTATCGTTGTAACATCTTCCACAACGCCTTCGATTGTCGAGAATTCGTGCAGTACACCATCTATCTGGATCGATGTTACAGCGGCACCAGGGAGTGAGGATAAGAGGATACGACGTAAGGAGTTACCCAGAGTTGTACCATATCCACGCTCAAGCGGCTCTACGACAAACTTACCAAATTTGGCATCGTCGCTGATTTCAACCGTTTCGATTTTTGGTTTTTCAATCTCGATCATTACTTAAAACCCTCCTTCAAAACGTCGAAACCTCGAATAGAATCATATGAGATTCCATCCGAAATTCCCCATTGTTTAGTCCCGTATGTGCTCAGGCAACGAGTCGGTGCATTCGTTTCATAAATAACTGTATCATAACCCATTATTGACAGGGACACAAAATCTATACAAACAAATTACACGCGGCGACGTTTTGGTGGACGGCATCCATTATGAGGAACAGGAGTTACGTCTCTGATAGCTGTAACTTCAAGTCCGGCAGCTTGTAAAGCACGGATTGCAGCTTCACGGCCAGAACCTGGTCCTTTAACAGTTACTTCAAGAGTTTTAAGTCCGTGTTCGATTGAACCTTTAGCAGCTGTTTCAGCAGCCATTTGCGCAGCAAAAGGAGTAGATTTACGAGAACCTCTGAATCCTAGAGCTCCGGCACTTGACCAAGAAAGAGCATTACCATGAGTATCAGTGATCGTAACGATCGTGTTGTTGAAAGTTGAACGAATATGAGCGATTCCTGACTCAATATTCTTTTTCACGCGACGTTTACGCGTGTTTTGTTTACGAGCAGCAGCCATTGTTTAGGTACCTCCCTTACTTATTTTTTCTTGTTAGCTACAGTACGACGCGGACCTTTACGAGTACGCGCATTGTTTTTAGAGTTTTGTCCGCGAACAGGCAAACCTCTGCGATGACGGATTCCGCGGTAGCTTCCGATTTCGATCAGACGCTTGATGTTAAGAGAAACTTCACGGCGAAGGTCACCTTCTACTTTCAGTTTGTCAATAACATCACGGATTTTACCAAGTTCTTCTTCAGTAAGATCACGCACACGAGTATCTTCAGAAACACCAGCCTCTTTCAAGACTTGCTGAGCCGTTGTGCGGCCAATTCCGAAGACATATGTTAAAGAAATAACAACACGTTTGTCACGTGGGATATCTACACCAGCAATACGAGCCATTCTCTGGGCACCTCCTTATTAATTATCCTTGTTTTTGTTTATGCTTTGGATTTTCACAGATCACCATTACTTTTCCTTTTCTGCGAATAACTTTACATTTCTCGCAGATTGGTTTAACTGATGGTCTCACTTTCATGTGTTTCCAACCTCCTTCAGTTTCCGGAGTGCTTTATTTGTAACGGTACGTAATCCTGCCACGAGTTAAGTCATATGGAGATAATTCTACCGTAACTTTGTCTCCAGGTAAAATGCGAATGAAGTGCATGCGGATTTTACCAGATACGTGAGCCAAAACCGTATGGCCATTTTCGAGTTCAACTTTGAACATCGCGTTTGGCAGTGTTTCGACAATCGTACCTTCCACTTCAATTACATCGTCTTTCGCCATTCAAGTGTTCTCCCTTCTTCAAATCAGTAACTTGCTCTCTGACAAATTTCAAAAGAGAAAATCTCAGTTATCCGTTTGTCACACGCCCTGTTTCGTTTATACTGTTCTGAACTTCCGGAGATACGCAATCATAAAGGGTGAATGATTGATATTCTATTTCTAAGGAGAATGAAATGTACGCTTTTCTCCGTCTGCTTTAGTACACGATGATGAATCTTCATTCCGGTGACAGCAGCTAGCCGGTTTTTCTTCCGACCAATTGTAAACCTACAATCTGCCCAGGTGCGGAATGAAAAACATGTGTCATGGAATTCATTTCATCATCTAGACTTTTGTCAGTATATCAAAACCCGTTTCCGTAATCGCAATCGTATGTTCAAAATGAGCACACTTTTTCCCATCTACCGTTACAACCGTCCAGTTATCAGCCAATGTTTTCACATATCGGCTGCCAGCGTTAACCATCGGTTCTATAGCGAGAACCATACCAGGCTTCAGCCTAGGTCCTTTGTTTGGCGGACCGTAATGAGGAATTTGCGGATCCTCATGCAAGTCTTGACCAACACCATGTCCGACATACTCCCTAACAACTGAAAACTGCTCATTTTCGACATACGTTTGTATTGCGTGGGAAATATTCGACAAACGTTCACCTGGTTTTGCTTCCTTCAAGCCTTTATATAAAGACTCCTCTGTCACTTCCAGCAGTCGTTTATCATCATCACTGATGTTTCCTACCGGATATGTCCAAGCAGAGTCACCATGATAACCATTTAATTTAGCACCGATATCAATGCTGATAATGTCACCGTCACGCAAAACCCTTTTACCGGGAATTCCGTGAACGAGTTCTTCATTAACTGATACACAGATGCTCCCGCGAAACCCATTATACCCCTTAAAAGATGGGATTGCACCCTGCTTCTCAATAAAACGTTCGGCAATTTGATCCAATTCTTTTGTCGAGATTCCTGGTTTAATGTGCTTTTTCATCTCTTCATGAGTCAAAGCCACGATTCGCCCTGCTTCCCGCATGATGCCAAGCTCACGAGGGGTCTTACAGATAATCATTTGCTCAATCCTCCAAGAAGCTCTTTCACATCTTTGTACACGTCGTTAATGTCCTGCTGGCCATTGACGTTGACAAGATACCCTTTCTCAGAATAAAAATCGAGTAAAGGCTGAGTCTGCTTCATGTTGACCTCAAGCCGTTTTGAGACGGTTTCCTCATTATCATCTGCCCGTTGATAAAGGTCTCCTCCGTCTTTATCACAAACACCCGGCGTTTTCGGCGGATTGAAAACCAAATGATAGGTTGTGCCGCAAACACTGCAAATTCTGCGTCCAGTCAAACGTTCCATTAAAGAGTCTTTGTCTACTTTAATGTTAATGACATAATCAATCGGCTTGCCGTATTCCTCAAGAATGTTTTCAAGAGCTTCAGCCTGAGCGACTGTTCGCGGAAATCCGTCCAGAAGAAAACCTCTTTCACAATCATCTTTGCCGAGTCTTTCTTTGACAATGCCGATTGTGACTTCGTCCGGTACGAGCTCGCCTTTATCAATATAAGACTTTGCTTCGAGTCCGAGTGGTGTTTCTTCTTTCATAGCAGCACGGAACATATCTCCCGTTGAGATATGAGGTATCCCATAATCCTCAACAATTCGTTCTCCCTGTGTGCCTTTACCGGCTCCAGGAAGTCCCATTAAGACTAAGTTCATTCGGATTTCCCCCGTCCTCTCTTATTTAGAGGAATGGTTAAAACCAGTCCTCTAATTTTTCATAAATCCTCGGTAATTACGTTTCACTAACTGGCTCTCCAGCTGCTTCATTGTCTCCAAGGCTACCCCGACGACAATTAACAATGATGTTCCGCCAATCTGTGCACTTTGAGGCAATCCAGCGAATTGAATGAAAAAGATAGGAAGAATGGAAATCACGGCTAAGAATATAGAACCCACAAACGTAAGTCGATACAAAATGCTCGTAATTCTATCTTGAGTCATTTTCCCTGGACGAACCCCCGGGATATAGCCACCCTGTTTTTTTAGGTTATCAGCCATTTGTTCAGGGTTTACCTGCACAAAAGCATAGAAGTACGTAAAGGCGATAATTAATGCGACATAAACCGCCATGCCCACCGGATGTGTATTGTCAAAGTTGGCTTGAATCCACTTTGTCACATTGTTTTCTCCGAAAAATGACGCGATAGTACGCGGCGTAATAAGAAACGCAACCGCAAAGATTACCGGAATAACCCCTGCCGGATTCACTTTAAGCGGAAGGTGAGTTGACTGGCCTCCGCCAACAGGTGAACGACCTTGCCCTTTTGCATATTGAATTGCGATTTTGCGTACGGCCTGCTGAATGAAAATAACACCAACAATAACGGCCAAAATCGCAATCACCAGTAAGGCGATTTTCACAATATGAATAAACAGCTGATCGCTGCTGCCGACAAATTGAGTCTCATAAATCTGCCCAACAGTTTTCGGAATACTAGCCACAATCCCCGCGAAGATGATGATCGAAATTCCGTTACCTACTCCATTGGAAGTAATTTGTTCTCCCAGCCACATTAAAAAAGCAGTTCCTCCAGTGAGTACTAAAGCAATAATCAGATATGTCGATATGCCGGATTTTTCAATCAGCATACCGTTTGCCAGGTTGTTAAACCCGTAAGACATACCTAATGCCTGGATAAAACCAAGCACAATCGTAAAATATCTCGTGAACTGAGCTAATTTACGGCGGCCGACTTCACCTTGCTTAGACCACTCGGTAAACTTCGGCACAACATCCATCTGAAGCAGCTGAATGATGATCGAAGCAGTGATGTAAGGCGTGATTCCCATCGCAAAAATGGAGAACTGATAAAGCGCACCGCCGCCAAATGTATTAAGGAGATCAAAAACCCCCATCGAACTTTGTGTCTGCAACGCCTGAGCATTTACATATGGCACAGGGATAAACGCACCTATGCGAAAGACGATAAGCATGAGTAATGTAAAAATGATTTTATTCCGAATATCACTCACACGCATAAAGTTGGAGATTGTCTTAAACAAGTTAGATCACCTCAGCTGTACCGCCAGCAGCTTCAACAGCTTCTTTCGCAGAAGCAGAGAATTTATTGGCTTTTACAGTTAATTTTTTCTCTAATTTACCGTTGCCAAGAATCTTTACTCCTGCATTAAGTTTGCTAATAACACCAGTCTCAAGAAGAAGTTCAGGAGTGACTTCCGTTCCTTCCGCAAAACCGTTCAATTTGTCTACGTTCACAATAGCGTATTCCTTACGGTTGATGTTTGTAAAACCACGCTTAGGAAGACGTTGGAATAAAGGCATTTGTCCCCCCTCGAATCCAGGGCGTACACCTCCGCCAGAACGAGCGTTTTGACCTTTGTGACCTTTACCAGCTGTTTTACCGTTACCAGAACCAATACCACGACCTACGCGATTGCGTACTTTACGTGAACCTTCTGAAGGCTTTAATTCATGAAGTTTCATTAGGACACCTCCTTAGCCTATAATTTATTTTTATTGTTCTTTAACAGAAACTAGATGAGATACTTTATTAATCATACCGCGGATCGCTGCGTTATCTTCATGAACGACAGTTTGGTTTGTTTTCTTTAAACCAAGTGTTCTTACAGTAACGCGCTGATCTTCCGGGCGACCGATTACACTGCGTTTGAGGGTAATTTCTAATTTAGCCATTAATGTTCCCTCCTTATCCTAACAGTTCTTCTACAGATTTTCCACGAAGCTTCGCAACGTCTTCGGCACGTTTAAGCTCACTTAAACCTTGAAGTGTTGCACGGATCATGTTGATCGGTGTGTTAGAACCTAAAGACTTAGAAAGGATATCAGCAACGCCAGCAAGCTCAAGTACCGCACGTACAGGGCCTCCAGCGATAACTCCAGTACCTTCAGAAGCAGGTTTCAACAAGATATTGCCTGCACCGAAACGTCCGATGATTTCGTGTGGAATCGTAGTTCCAACCATTGGTACTTCAATCAAATTCTTTTTCGCATCTTCAACAGCTTTGCGGATTGCTTCAGGTACTTCTTGTGCTTTACCAGTACCGAAACCTACATGACCGTTTTTGTCACCGACAACGACTAGAGCTGCGAAACGGAAACGACGACCACCTTTAACAACTTTCGCTACGCGGTTAACCGTAACTAAGCGTTCTTCTAACTCTAATTTGCTTGGGTCAATACGACGCATAATCATGTGTCCCTCCTTTTTTTATTAAAATTTCAGTCCGGCTTCACGAGCTGCATCGGCCAGAGCTTTTACACGTCCATGGTATAAGTATCCGCCGCGGTCAAATACTACGTCAGAAACACCTTTCTCAGAAGCGCGTTTCGCAACGAGTTCACCGACTTTAGCAGCAGCAGCGCTGTCACCAGTGCTTTCCACGTTCAAATCTTTATCGAGAGTAGAAGCACTAGCAAGTGTAACGCCATTTACATCATCGATGATTTGAGCATAAATGTGTTTGTTTGAACGGAACACATTCAGACGAGGTCTTTCAGCTGTGCCTGAAAGTTTAGCACGAACACGGGCATGTCTTTTTTGACGAGCAGCATTTTTGCTAGTTTTCGTAATCATCCTTAGGTCACTCCTTTCTTCACTTTAAGCGGTCTTACTTAGCAGATTTACCTTCTTTACGGCGAACAACTTCACCTTCGTAGCGGATTCCTTTACCTTTGTAAGGCTCTGGAGAACGTACAGCGCGAATGTTAGCAGCGATAGCTCCTACACGCTCTTTGTCTGTACCTTTTACAACTACTTTAGTTTGAGAAGGAACTTCGATTTCGATGCCCTCTTCAGGAACGATCTCAACAGGATGAGAGTATCCAACGTTTAAAACAAGTTTGTTTCCGGATTTAGCCGCACGATAACCGACACCGACTAATTCCAAACCTCTTTCAAATCCTTTAGATACGCCTTCAACCATGTTTCCAAGCAGACTGCGAGTCGTACCATGCAGCGCACGGTGCTCTTTGTGATCAGAAGGACGAGTAACTGTAAGCACGTTGTCCTCAATTTTGATTTCCATATCAGGATGGAAAGTACGAGTTAATTCTCCTTTTGGTCCTTTTACAGCTACAGTGTTGCCTTCGTTCAGCGTTACTGTAACTCCAGAAGGGATCTCAAGCAGTTTTTTACCTACACGAGACATACTAAAACACCTCCATTCTTGTTAAACTTCTTACCAAACGTATGCTAGAACTTCTCCACCAGCTTGTTTTGCACGGGCTTCTTTGTCCGTTAAAACACCTTGTGATGTAGAAATAATCGCGATTCCAAGACCGTTAAGTACGCGAGGTACTTCATTTGATTTAGCGTATACACGCAAACCTGGTTTGCTGATTCTTTTAAGACCAGTGATAACGCGCTCGTTGTTTTGTCCGTATTTCAAGAAAACGCGGATGATACCTTGTTTGCTGTCTTCTACGAACTCAACGTCACGAATGAAACCTTCACGCTTTAAAATGTCAGCAATTTCTCTTTTCAATTTAGAAGCAGGAATTTCAAGCTTCTCATGACGTACCATGTTTGCATTGCGAATACGAGTCAGCATATCTGCAATTGGATCTGTCATAACCATTATATAATTACCTCCTTCCCATTCTTGGGGATTACCAGCTGGCTTTTTTCACGCCAGGAATTTGTCCTTTATATGCAAGCTCACGGAAACAAATACGGCAAAGTTTAAATTTACGAATGACTGAGTGCGGACGTCCGCAGCGTTCACAGCGAGTGTACTCTTGCACTTTAAACTTTGGTGTACGTTGTTGTTTCGCAATCATTGACTTTTTAGCCACGATTTCGCCTCCCTTTCATTGATTATTTCTGGAACGGCATACCTACTTGAGTTAATAGCTCACGAGCCTCTTCGTCAGAGTTAGCAGTCGTTACGATAACGATGTCCATTCCGCGAACCTTTGTTACTTTATCGTAGTCAATTTCAGGGAAGATTAACTGTTCTTTGATACCAAGAGTGTAGTTTCCGCGACCGTCGAAAGATTTCTTAGAAATCCCGCGGAAGTCACGTACACGCGGTAAAGATACAGAAATAAGTTTATCAAGGAAATCATACATGCGCTCTCCGCGAAGAGTTACTTTCGCACCGATAGGCATTCCCTCACGAAGACGGAATCCAGCAATTGATTTCTTCGCACGAGTAACGACAGGTTTTTGACCTGCGATAAACGTTAATTCTTCAACAGCACTGTCGATTGCTTTTGCGTTTTGAACAGCATCACCGACACCCATGTTGATTACGATTTTTTCGATTTTTGGCACCTGCATAACAGAGTCGTAGTTGAACTTCGTCATTAAAGCAGGTGAAATTTCTTTATTGTACTTTTCTTTAAGGCGGTTCATGAGATAGACCTCCCTTCCTTTAAATACTATTTATCTAAGACTTGCCCAGATTTTTTTGCAACACGAACTTTTTTGCCATCTTCCACTTTGTATCCTACGCGAGTCACTTCACCTGTTTTAGGATCGAGCGGCATAACGTTTGATACATGAATTGGCGCCTCTTGATTAGAAATACCGCCTTGAGGGTTTGCTTGAGTTGGTTTAGAGTGCTTCTTCACCATGTTTACGCCCTCAACTAGAACGCGGTCCTTTTTAGGGAAAGCAGCAAGGATCGTACCTTGTTTGCCTTTATCTTTACCAGAGATAACCATTACTTTATCGCCTTTTTTCACATGCATCCTGATCGCACCTCCTTGAGTAAGGCATTTATTTCATTAGATAACTTCTGGAGCCAGAGAAACAATTTTCATGAAGTTGTTTTCACGTAATTCACGGGCAACCGGTCCGAAGATACGAGTTCCACGCGGGCTCTTGTCGTCACGGATGATAACACATGCATTCTCATCGAAGCTGATGTATGATCCGTCAGTTCTGCGTGCTCCGCTTTTTGTGCGAACGATAACAGCTCTTACGACTTCACCTTTTTTGACAACGCCTCCTGGTGTTGCTTGTTTAACCGTGCAAACAATTACATCACCAATGTTAGCCGTTTTACGTCCAGAACCGCCAAGAACTTTAATAGTAAGTACCTCACGCGCACCGGAGTTGTCAGCAACTTTTAAACGAGTCTCTTGTTGAATCATTATTTGTTACCTCCCTTCGGAAAAAGAATTCCGAACTTTATTAGATAATAACAGCTTCTTCGACAACTTCTACTAGACGAAAACGCTTAGTTGCAGATAATGGACGAGTTTCCATGATCTTTACGATGTCTCCGATTTTAGCTTGGTTATTTTCATCATGTGCTTTGAATTTCTTTGAGTATTTTACGCGTTTACCGTAAATAGGATCCTTTTTGTATGTTTCAACAACAACAGTGATGGTTTTATCCATTTTGTCAGAAACAACACGGCCTTGGTAAACTTTGCGTTGGTTACGTTCGCTCATGCTCACGACCTCCCCTCAGTGATTATTTGTTGGCAGCAATTTCTCTTTCACGAATCACAGTTTTCATGCGCGCGATAGCTTTGCGCACTTCACGAATGCGAGCAGTATTTTCAAGTTGTCCTGTCGCTAATTGAAAGCGAAGATTGAAAAGTTCTTCTTTAAGAGACTTTACTTTTTGTTCAATTTCAGCAGTGGTAAGGTCACGAATTTCATTAGCTTTCATTTGATTCACCACCAATTTCTTCACGTTTTACGAACTTCGTTTTAATTGGCAATTTGTGAGATGCAAGACGAAGAGCTTCACGAGCTACCTCTTCAGACACACCAGAAATTTCAAATAAAACTTTGCCCGGTTTTACAACAGCTACCCAGCCTTCAGGAGCCCCTTTACCGGAACCCATCCGTACCTCAAGCGGTTTAGCAGTGTAAGGTTTTGAAGGGAAAATTTTAATCCAAACTTTACCGCCACGTTTCATGTAACGAGTCATCGCAATACGTGCAGCTTCGATTTGGCGGTTTGTGATCCAAGAAGCTTCAAGAGCCTGGATACCGTACTCACCAAAATGTACTTCAGTACCGCCTTTAGCGCGACCGCGCATTTTTCCGCGATGCTCTCTGCGATATTTAACGCGTTTTGGTAATAACATATTATTTTCCTCCTTCCTCAGTTTTCTTCTTAGTAGGAAGAACCTCTCCACGATAGATCCAGACTTTTACACCAAGCTTACCGTAAGTTGTGTCAGCTTCAGATGTTGCATAGTCGATGTCAGCACGTAAAGTGTGCAATGGAACAGTTCCTTCACTGTAGTATTCAGAACGAGCAATGTCAGCTCCGCCAAGACGGCCGGAAACCATTGTTTTCACACCTTGTGCTCCAGCACGCATAGTGCGTTGGATTTGTTGTTTCTGCGCACGGCGGAAAGAAATACGGTTTTCTAGTTGACGAGCGATGTTGTCAGCTACAAGCTGAGCATCAAGATCTGCTCTTTTGATTTCAAGAATGTTAATGTGTACACGCTTGCCAGTAAGGCTGTTAAGGGCTTTACGAAGTGCTTCAACTTCAGATCCGCCTTTACCGATTACCATACCAGGCTTAGCAGTGTGGATCGTAATGTTAACGCGGTTTGCTGCGCGCTCGATTTCTACTTTAGAAACAGAAGCGTCAGAAAGGCGTTTGCTAATGAATTCACGAATTTTTAAATCTTCGTGCAGGAAGTCAGCGTAATCTTTACCAGCGTACCACTTAGATTCCCAATCACGAATGACTCCGATACGAAGACCGACTGGATTTACCTTTTGACCCACTACTTATCCCTCCTTCTTTTCTGATACAACGATTGTAATGTGGCTCGTACGTTTGTTGATTTGGCTCGCACGTCCCATAGCACGCGGGCGGAATCTTTTTAACGTTGGGCCTTCGTCAACAAATGCCTGAGAAATAACCAGATTGTTAGCGTCCATCTCGTAGTTGTGCTCAGCATTTGCGATAGCAGATTTTAAAACTTTTTCGATGATCGGAGAAGCAGCTCTCGGAGTTAAGTTCAGGATAGATACTGCTTCGCCTACTTGCTTACCTCGAATCAGGTCCATTACTAGACGTGCTTTACGAGGAGCAATACGGACTGTTCTTGCAACAGCTTTAGCTTGCATTTAAAAGCCTCCTCTCTTAGCGTCTTGTTTTTTTATCGTCACTGGCGTGGCCTTTGTAAGTACGAGTCGGTGCGAATTCGCCCAACTTGTGGCCTACCATGTCTTCAGAAATGAATACAGGCACGTGTTTACGTCCGTCATATACTGCGATAGTGTGACCGATAAATTGTGGGAAAATAGTTGAACGGCGAGACCAAGTTTTTACAACTTGTTTCTTGTCCGTTTCATTTAATTTCTCGATTTTTGTCATCAAGTGTCCATCGACAAATGGTCCTTTTTTCAAGCTGCGAGCCATTTTGGAACCTCCCTTCGTGATTGCACTACGGTCCGAAATGAACCGTAGACAACCCCGTTATTTATTTTTACGACGACGTACGATAAATTTATCAGATTTGTTCTTTTTCTTACGTGTCTTGAATCCAAGAGTCGGTTTGCCCCAAGGAGACATTGGTGATTTGCGTCCGATTGGCGCGCGACCTTCACCACCACCGTGCGGGTGATCGTTAGGGTTCATTACAGAACCGCGGACTGTAGGGCGGATGCCTTTCCAGCGAGAGCGTCCTGCTTTACCAACGTTGATAAGTTCGTGCTGCTCGTTACCTACTTGACCGATAGAAGCGCGGCAAGCAGAAAGGATCATGCGAACTTCACCAGAGTTAAGACGTACAAGAACGTATTTGCCTTCTTTACCAAGAACCTGAGCAGATGTACCAGCTGAACGTACAAGCTGTCCGCCTTTACCAGGTTTTAATTCAATGTTATGCACAACTGTACCAACAGGGATGTTGATAAGCGGAAGTGCGTTACCTACTTTGATGTCAGCTTCAGGGCCGGACATGATTTCAGTACCTACTTGAATTCCTTTTGGTGCAAGAATGTAACGTTTTTCTCCGTCTACATAGTTGATTAGTGCAATGTTAGCTGAACGGTTTGGATCGTACTCAACTGTAGCAACGCGTCCAGGTATACCATCTTTATCGCGTTTGAAGTCGATAACACGGTATTGGCGTTTGTGTCCGCCACCTTGGTGACGTACAGTCAATTTACCTTGGTTGTTACGTCCGCCTTTTTTGTGAAGGGGCGCAAGCAAGGATTTTTCCGGCTGGTCAGTCGTGATTTCAGCAAAATCTGAAGTTGTCATGCCACGACGTCCGTTAGAGGTCGGTTTATACTTTTTAATCGCCATTTTGAATTTCCCTCCTTCTTTTTACAGATAATTAAGCTTCAAAAATTTCGATTTCTTTGCTGTCTGCAGTAAGTTTTACGATCGCTTTTCTGCGACGGCTAGTCATACCAGTGTAGCGGCCGACACGTTTTGATTTCCCTTTGTAGTTCATGATGTTGACTTTGTCAACTTTCACTCCAAAGATACTTTCAACTGCATCTTTCACTTCTGTTTTATTAGCTCTTACATCAACTTCAAAAGTATATTTCTTTTCAGTCATTAAATCAGCAGAACGTTCAGTAATGACGGGGCGCTTAAGAACATCACGAGGATCTTTCATTATGCAAGCACCTCCTCTACTTTTTCAACCGCAGCTTTTGTAATCAGAAGCTTCTCGTGGTTGACAACGTCTAACACGTTGATTCCGTTAGCTTGAACAACTGTAACTCCAGGGATGTTGCGTGCAGAAAGAGATACTGCTTCGTTTGCATCCGCAGTTACGATTAAAGCTTTTTTCTCAACAGATAATCCTTTAAGGATAGCTGCCATTTCTTTTGTTTTAACCGTATCAAGAGTAAGATCTTCAAGAACAATAATGTTGTTGTCGTTCACTTTAGAAGACAATACTGATTTGATTGCCAAGCGGCGAACTTTTTTAGGTAATTTGTAAGAATAGCTGCGTGGTGTTGGGCCGAATACGACACCACCTCCGCGCCATTGCGGTGAACGGATTGAACCTTGACGGGCACGACCTGTACCTTTTTGACGCCATGGTTTGCGACCTCCGCCGCGTACTTCAGAACGATTTTTTACTTTGTGAGATCCTTGACGTAAGGAAGCTCTTTGCATAAGAATAGCGTCGAATACTACGCTCTCATTTGGCTCAATTCCAAATACAGACGCGTTTAATTCGATATCACCAGCAGTAGAACCGTTTTGGTTGTATAATGCTACTTTTGGCATGATCAATTTCCTCCTTTCCTAAGAGACTTATTTAGATTTAACAGCACTTTTAACAGTGATTAAAGTTTTTCTCGCACCAGGTACGTTACCTTTAATCAAAAGAAGATTGCGCTCAGCATCTACTTTTACGATTTCAAGGTTTTGGACAGTGATTTGATCTCCGCCCATGCGTCCAGGTAATAGTTTACCTTTGAATACACGGTTAGGATCTACAGGTCCCATTGAACCAGGACGACGGTGGTAGCGTGAACCGTGAGACATAGGTCCGCGAGATTGTCCGTGGCGCTTGATTGCACCTTGGAAACCTTTACCTTTAGATACTCCTGTTACATCTACGATTTCTCCTGCAGAGAAAATTTCAACCTTGACTTCCTGACCAATTTCATACGCATCCATATCCACGCCGCGTAATTCTTTAACGAAGCGCTTAGGAGCAGTTTCCGCTTTTGCAACGTGTCCTTTTTCCGGTTTGTTTGAAAGCTTTTCACGCTTATCGTCAAAACCAAGCTGGATCGCTTCATAGCCATCATTTTCAGCTGTTTTCTTTTGAAGAACAACGTTTGGAGCTGCTTCAATAACAGTTACCGGGATAAGATCACCGTTCTCTGCGAATACTTGCGTCATACCAATTTTTCTTCCTAAGATTCCTTTGGTCATTCGTCACACCTCCTATTAAGATCATTCTATATTTTAGAATTAAAGTTTGATTTCGATATCGACACCAGATGGTAAGTCTAATCGCATGAGAGCATCAACAGTTTGTGGTGTTGGGTTCACAATGTCGATTAAACGTTTATGTGTACGCATTTCAAATTGCTCACGAGAATCTTTGTATTTGTGCACCGCACGAAGGATTGTGTAAACTGATTTTTCAGTTGGCAACGGAATCGGACCAGATACGCTGGCACCAGAACGTTTTGCCGTTTCAACAATCTTCTCTGCAGATTGATCAAGGATTCTATGATCATATGCTTTTAAACGAATACGAATTTTTTGTTTTGCCATTATTTTCCCTCCTTTTCGCCTACATCACGTTAGACAGTTCTCCGTGAGAAAAACCTGATCACCTTGCCATGGCAAAGCGGCCGGGTGTGTCAGCAACCTCTCACTTCATCGCAGTCAAAGACCAACATACACTATTATACAGAAAATAGACGCATGTTGCAAGGTTTATTTAAAGAACCTTGTGGTTTTCACACTTTGATTATTATACAGGTGATACCATGATTAATCAAGGATATGCCTGTTTTCTTTCAGAGATGGAACGATGCGAACCGGCTGACAACTTCGGCAAAGCGATCCGGTTCCTCCAAGTGAGGCGAATGGGCTGAGTTCTCAAACCAATGCCATTCTTTATACGGCGCATCAACCTTCTGATAATATTCATAAGACGTCGTCCCCGGGACCGTCAAATCGTATCTCCCTGACATAAAACAGCACGGTATTATAATAGAAGAAACTGATTCTCCGGCATCAAAGAAAATGAGATCCTCCCACAGGTGTTTCAGGCTGAACATTTGCCCCCGCGCGGCTAAGAAGCTCCCCCTCACACCGTACGGTTCACCAAACAGCATTCGCCCCCCTGCTTTAAGAGCGCCGATCGGATGATGGGTAAAGCCCCCTCCCCTCATCTCGATACAAAGCAGAAATAACGATCGCTGCAGCTGTTTCTCCCATGGAGGCGCTCCGATAAAGCGCAGCGTCTTTTCCAGCAGGAAATGTTTGCGTTGCCTGCTCCATTCCATCATCAGCCGGTAAGCTTCCGTTTCTTCCTTTTGAATATTAACCACCTGACTGATACCGATATACGCATAATACAAATCAGGTCTCTCTTGAAGAACATGAAGCGCCAGAACTGAACCCCACGAATAACCGGCGATATATATTTTTTGCCTGCTGAATTGCTTGCATAAGCGTTCGGTCAAATGAATGGTATCGGCTGTCAGCTGATCCAAGGTCATAGATGAACCCGGAATTTCCTTTGAATAAGAGAGACCCGCCCCCCTCTGATCCCAGTTCACAACGGTGAAATGCTTTTCCAGCTTATTCTGGTATTTTCTCGCATAGCCGATTTGAGGAGTGCCGGGACCGCCGTGCAAAAACAAAAGCAGCGGATTACTCCTGTCATCACCATTAATCATAATGGTTTGTTCACTGCCATTAATCAGCAATTGCTGAAGCATTGAAATACGATTGGTTTTCTTGAAGTTATCGTTCATCGGTCTGCTCCTAAAATTTGTATACGTTCTATTATACATGGAATCAGCGGGGAAACAAAAAAACGAGGCCCCATAAGGGACCCCGCATTAATGAACGAGTCGATTACTCAGTGATTGTAGAAACAACGCCTGAACCAACTGTACGTCCGCCTTCACGAATAGAGAAACGAGTTCCTTCTTCGATAGCGATTGTAGAGATAAGTTCAACGATCATTTCAGTGTTATCTCCAGGCATAACCATTTCTACGCCTTCTGGAAGATTGATGATACCAGTTACGTCAGTTGTACGGAAGTAGAACTGAGGACGGTAGTTAGAGAAGAATGGAGTATGACGTCCACCCTCTTCTTTAGAAAGAACGTAAACTTCAGCTTTGAATTTGCTATGTGGAGTGATTGTACCTGGTTTAGCAAGTACTTGTCCACGTTGGATGTCTTCACGAGCTACACCGCGAAGAAGCGCACCGATGTTGTCTCCAGCTTCAGCATAGTCAAGAAGCTTACGGAACATTTCAACACCTGTAACAGTTGTTTTGCTGTTTTCTTCTTGAAGACCGATGATTTCAACTTCGTCACCGACTTTAACTTGTCCGCGTTCTACACGGCCAGTAGCAACTGTACCACGACCAGTGATTGAGAATACGTCCTCAACTGGCATCATGAATGGTTTGTCAGTGTCGCGTTCTGGAGTTGGGATGTACTCGTCAACTGCAGCCATAAGTTCAAGAATTTTTTCTTCGTACTCAGCGTCACCTTCAAGAGCTTTAAGAGCAGAACCTTTAACAACTGGTACATCATCACCAGGGAAGTCGTATTCGCTAAGAAGATCGCGAACTTCCATTTCAACAAGCTCAAGAAGCTCTTCGTCGTCTACCATGTCGCATTTGTTAAGGAATACTACGATGTATGGTACACCAACGTTTTTAGAAAGAAGGATGTGCTCACGAGTTTGTGGCATTGGGCCATCAGCAGCAGATACTACAAGGATAGCTCCGTCCATTTGCGCAGCACCAGTGATCATGTTTTTAACATAGTCAGCGTGTCCTGGGCAGTCAACGTGTGCATAGTGACGAGTGTCAGTTTCGTACTCAACGTGTGCAGTAGAGATTGTGATACCGCGCTCACGTTCTTCTGGAGCACCATCAATTTGATCGTACGCCATAGCTGTACCTTTACCAGATTTCTTATGAAGTACTGTTGAGATAGCAGCAGTTAATGTTGTTTTACCATGGTCAACGTGTCCAATTGTACCGATATTGGCATGTGATTTGGAACGGTCGAATTTTTCTTTAGCCATTCTAAAATCCTCCTTAAGAGCTTTTAATTAGTAATGTATAGAGTGATAGAAAGTGAAAGCAAGCTTTCACTTCCTCATCTTACAATAGTAGTTATACTTGAGTTAAGTGGCAAAATCAATTATTCGCCTTTATTTTTTTTGATAATTTCTTCAGCGATGCTCTTCGGCACTTCTTCGTAGTGATCCATGAACATTGTGAACGTACCGCGTCCTTGCGTGTTAGAACGAAGGGCAGTAGCGTAACCGAACATTTCAGCAAGAGGTACCATCGCACGCACAACTTGAGCGTTACCGCGAGCTTCCATACCTTCTACGCGTCCGCGACGAGAAGTAACATCACCCATGATGTCTCCCATGTATTCTTCAGGAATAACAACTTCAACTTTCATGATTGGTTCAAGAAGAACTGGGTTACATTTGCTGACTGCATTTTTCAATGCCATAGAAGCAGCGACTTTAAACGCCATTTCGTTTGAGTCAACATCATGGTAAGATCCATCAAAAAGTTTCGCCTTGATGTCGATTAGCGGGAATCCGGCTAGGACACCATTTTCAAGAGAGTCTTCAAGACCTGCTTGTACGGCTGGGATGTATTCACGAGGAACAACACCACCGACGATTGCGTTTTCGAATTCAAAGCCAGCGCCTTCTTCGTTCGGTTCAAATTCGATCCAAACATGACCGAACTGACCGCGTCCGCCTGATTGACGTACGAATTTACCTTCAACTTTTGCACCGGTACGGAATGTCTCACGGTACGCAACTTGAGGAGCACCAACGTTAGCTTCAACTTTGAACTCACGCTTCATACGATCAACAATGATATCAAGGTGAAGCTCACCCATACCAGAGATGATTGTTTGACCTGTTTCAGGGTTTGTTTGTGTACGGAATGTAGGATCTTCTTCAGCAAGTTTCGCTAAAGCGATACCCATTTTATCTTGGTCAGCTTTTGATTTAGGCTCAATCGCTACGTCGATAACAGGCTCTGGGAATTCCATTGATTCAAGGATTACAAGATCCTTCTCATCACATAGAGTATCTCCAGTAGAAGTATCTTTTAGACCTACAGCAGCTGCGATGTCTCCAGCGTAAACAGTAGAGATCTCTTCACGGCTGTTAGCGTGCATTTGAAGGATACGTCCTACGCGCTCACGCTTGCCTTTTGTAGAGTTCTTTACATATGAACCGGAATCAAGTGTACCGGAATATACGCGGAAGAATGTCAGCTTACCGACATAAGGGTCAGTCATAACTTTAAATGCAAGTGCAGAGAATGGCTCTTCATCAGAAGAATGACGAACGATCTCTTCATCTGTGTCAGGACGTACACCTTTGATTGCAGCAACATCAGTTGGCGCAGGAAGGTAGTCAAGAACAGCATCAAGTACAAGCTGAACACCTTTGTTTTTGAAAGCAGATCCAACAAGTACAGGGTAGAATTCAACATTCAGTGTACCTTTACGGATAGCAGCTTTCAGTTCAGGGATAGTGATTTCTTCACCTTCAAGGTACTTTTCCATAAGCTCTTCATCAAGCTCAGCTACAGCTTCAATCAGGCTGCTGCGAAGCTCTTCAGCTTGCTCTTTGTACTCTTCAGGGATTTCTTTCGCATCTGAACGAGTTCCAAGGTCATCTTCATAGAAATACGCAACGTTTTCTACTAAGTCGATGATACCTTCGAAGTTGTCTTCAGCGCCGATCGGCAATTGAATTGCGTGAGCGTTAGCTTGAAGACGGTCTCTTAAAGTGCCTACAGAGTAAAGGAAGTCTGCGCCGATTTTGTCCATTTTGTTGACAAATACAACGCGCGGCACTCCGTAAGTTGTTGCTTGGCGCCATACTGTTTCTGTCTGAGGCTCAACACCTGATTGAGCATCAAGTACGGCAACCGCACCATCAAGTACACGGAGTGAACGTTCAACTTCAACTGTGAAGTCTACGTGTCCCGGTGTATCGATGATGTTTACACGGTAACCTTTCCACTGTGCAGTCGTTGCTGCAGAAGTGATTGTGATACCGCGTTCTTGTTCCTGCTCCATCCAGTCCATTTGCGAAGCACCTTCGTGAGTTTCGCCAATTTTGTGGATACGGCCTGTGTAGAACAAGATCCGTTCTGTAGTAGTCGTTTTACCGGCATCGATGTGAGCCATGATCCCGATATTACGAGTTTTTTCTAAGGAGAACTCTCTTGCCATTGGGTAATTTCTCCTTCCTTATTAGGGAATTATTATTTTGATTATATGAATCCTACCAGCGGTAGTGAGCAAATGCTTTGTTCGCTTCTGCCATCTTGTGAGTGTCTTCACGTTTCTTAACGGCAGCACCAGTGTTGTTAGCTGCATCAAGAATTTCGTTAGCCAGGCGCTCTTCCATTGTTTTTTCTCCGCGAAGACGCGCATAGTTAACCAACCAGCGAAGACCAAGAGTTGTACGGCGTTCAGGACGAACTTCTACAGGCACTTGGTAGTTAGCTCCACCTACACGGCGTGCTTTTACTTCAAGTACAGGCATGATGTTTTTCAATGCTTGTTCGAAAACCTCCATTGCATCATTGCCAGTGCGTTCTTTAATGATATCGAATGACTTGTATAGGATTGTTTGAGATTTACCTTTTTTACCGTCGATCATCATTTTGTTGATCAGGCGGGATACCAGCTTAGAGTTGTAAAGCGGATCAGGTAAAACATCTCTTTTTGCTACAGGACCTTTACGTGGCATCTGAATATCCTCCCTTCATAGTTTTAATGATTTATTTGATTACTTTGCTTTAGGACGTTTCGTACCGTATTTAGAACGGCCTTGCGCACGGTTTTCAACTCCGGCAGTATCAAGCGCGCCACGAACGATGTGGTAGCGTACCCCCGGTAAGTCTTTTACACGTCCGCCGCGGATCAGTACAACGCTGTGCTCTTGCAGGTTGTGACCGATACCAGGAATGTAGGCAGTAACCTCGATTCCGTTAGTCAAACGAACACGAGCATATTTACGAAGTGCTGAGTTCGGTTTTTTCGGTGTCATTGTACCCACACGAGTACATACCCCGCGTTTTTGTGGAGAAGATACGTTAGTGTGCTCTTTTTTAAAGCTGTTGTATCCTTTGTTTAGTGCAGGTGACTTAGAGTTTTCAACTTTGCTCACGCGTCCCTTGCGAATTAGCTGATTAATTGTAGGCATGTTGTGTTCCTCCCTTCATTACGTTTTATAACCCACATACCCAGGTGGTTCATCATTAGGCAAAAAACAATGTCTTTACACAAGATTGATATCTTATATAAAAACAAAAAGTACGCTATAACATAATGGCAACAGCTGCTGCTCCCACTTCAATTCCGCAGGCTTTGCCGAGCTTTTTCATGGAATCCACCATACAGACAGCGGTATTTTGGTTCTTTGCAAGCTGGATAACGCCAGCTGTAAGAACTGAATCCGCGTCTTTTGCCACGACGACTTCCTTCACTGAACCTCGTTTTAGAGCTTTCACTGTTTGCTTCGTACCAATAATAATTGATTTGGCCTGTGATACTTTATCATAAGACATAAACATATCCTCCAAAGTAACAGGTTTTATTTCGAGCACCTTGGTTATATTATCACTCTGCGGGACGGATGTCAACAACGTATGACATTTTTTAGTGCAGTCCACCGCCAGAATAATTGTAATACTGAGGAAAAGCTGTCGAAACAGCCTTTCCTGCAGCAGTTTCTATTATTCAGCCGGAACCATATCTTCCGAAGGCTGAACGTTTGAAACAGGTTTTACTTTTCTGTAATTCATCATACCGGTACCGGCCGGAACCAGCTTACCGATGATAACATTCTCTTTCAGGCCGAGAAGTTCATCGCGCTTGCCTTTAATCGCAGCATCTGTAAGAACGCGTGTTGTTTCTTGGAATGATGCGGCAGACAAGAATGAATCCGTCTCGAGTGAAGCTTTTGTGATACCGAGAAGGACAGGACGGCCTGTAGCAGGTCGATTGCCTTCAAGCAGCACTTTTTTGTTCGCTTCTGTGAATTGGTGAATATCTAGCAATGTGCCAGGGAGAACATCAGTATCTCCGGCATCGATCACACGGACTTTGCGAAGCATCTGGCGAACCATTACTTCTACGTGTTTATCGCCGATTTCAACCCCCTGCATACGGTAAACCTTCTGAACCTCATGCAGAAGATATTCCTGAACCGTTGTCAGGTCAGTGACTTTAAGAAGTTCTTTCGGATCGATAGAACCTTCTGTCAGCACTTGACCGCGGGTAATCTGATCACCCTCAGCCACTTTCAGGCGTGAGTTGTAAGGTGCCGTGTATGAACGTGTCTCAACAGCGCCCTGAACAACAATCTCCTGCTGTTTGTCGCGGACTTCATTGATTTCGGCAATTGTACCGTCAATCTCAGAAATCGTCGCTTGACCTTTCGGATTACGCGCTTCGAAAAGCTCTTGGATACGCGGAAGACCTTGTGTGATATCGTCTCCGGCAACCCCGCCTGTGTGGAACGTACGCATCGTTAACTGTGTTCCAGGCTCACCGATAGATTGAGCGGCGATAATACCTACTGCTTCGCCGACTTCAACATCAGTTCCGGTTGCAAGGTTACGTCCGTAGCATCGTTTACACACACCATGAGGAGTGTTACATGTGAACGCAGAACGGATCCACACTTCTTCGATTCCGGCTTCAACGATTTCCAGCGCTTTATCTTCATCGATCAATTCATTTTCGTTAATGAGCACAGCACCCGTTTCAGGATGTTTGATCTGTTTTCTGGCGAAACGTCCGATCAGACGCTCTTCCAGACGCTCGATGATTTCCGTGCCTTCTTTGAGCGGTTTTGCAAGAATACCGCGGTCTGTTCCGCAATCTGTTTCACGAATGATAACATCCTGCGCAACATCAACAAGACGGCGTGTAAGGTAACCTGAGTCAGCTGTTTTCAGGGCGGTATCGGCAAGACCTTTACGCGCACCGTGAGTGGAGATAAAGTACTCCAATACTGTCAGACCTTCACGGAAACTTGATTTAATCGGCAATTCAATGATTCGTCCAGCCGGGTTGGCCATCAGACCGCGCATACCCGCAAGCTGTGTAAAGTTAGATGCGTTACCACGGGCTCCTGAGTCACTCATCATGTAGATCGGATTGACTTCGTCTAATGATTTCATCAGTTTGCCTTGGATAACATCTTTCGCTGAACTCCAAATTGAAATGACTCTTTCATAACGTTCTTCTTCGGTGATTAAACCGCGTCTGAACTGTTTCAGGACATTATCAACTTTGCTTTGTGCTTCTTCAAGGATTTCCTGTTTGTCATCGAGAACGACGATATCAGAAACCCCTACTGTGATGCCGGCTTTCGTTGAATATCTGAAACCGAGGTTTTTCATGCGGTCAAGCATTTTAGACGTTTCCGTGATATGGAATCGTTTAAAGATTTCCGCGATGATTTTACCGAGAATGCCTTTTTTAAACGGTGCGTTGATCGGCTGCTCAGCAATCACAGCTTTTACGTCAGCACCTTTATCTAAGAAGAAACGGTCAGGTGTCTTCTCTTCAATGTTGCTCTTCGTTGGTTCATTCATGTAAGGGAATGATTCCGGAAGAATTTCATTGAAGACGAGCTTACCGACAGTTGTAATTAACAATTTTGAACGCTGTTCTTCAGTAAATGTCACATTCTTAAGGGAGTTCGCTGCAACAGCAACTCTCGTATGAAGGTGAACATAACCGTTTTGATAAGCAAGAAGCGCTTCGTCCGTATTTTTGAAAACCATACCCTCGCCGACTGCTCCAGCGCGCTCAAGCGTCAGGTAGTAGTTTCCTAATACCATATCCTGAGACGGCGTAACAACCGGTTTACCATCTTTAGGGTTCAAGATGTTTTGGGCCGCAAGCATCAGAATGCGCGCCTCAGCTTGAGCCTCAGCTGATAAAGGTACGTGAACCGCCATTTGGTCACCGTCAAAGTCAGCGTTATAAGCTGTACATACTAACGGGTGAAGACGGATGGCGCGTCCTTCAACAAGCGTCGGTTCGAAAGCCTGGATACCTAATCTGTGAAGAGTAGGGGCACGGTTCAGTAAGACCGGATGCTCCTTAATGACAGATTCAAGTACATCCCATACTTCAGGCTGCACGCGTTCGATTTTGCGTTTTGCGCTCTTGATATTGTGAGCAAGGCCTTTTTCAACAAGCTCTTTCATGACGAAAGGCTTGAAGAGCTCAAGCGCCATTTCCTTCGGCAAACCGCACTGATACATTTTCAGATGCGGACCTACGACGATAACGGAACGGCCTGAGTAGTCTACACGTTTACCGAGAAGGTTCTGACGGAAACGCCCTTGTTTCCCTTTCAGCATGTGAGAAAGAGATTTAAGCGGACGGTTACCCGGTCCGGTAACCGGACGGCCGCGGCGTCCGTTGTCAATCAGAGCATCGACTGCTTCCTGAAGCATACGTTTTTCGTTCTGAACGATGATGCTTGGCGCGCCGAGGTCTAACAGACGTTTTAAACGGTTATTACGGTTGATGACACGACGGTAAAGGTCGTTCAGGTCAGACGTTGCGAAACGTCCGCCGTCAAGCTGAACCATCGGTCTTAATTCAGGCGGAATAACCGGAAGCACGTCGAGGATCATCCAAGACGGCTTGTTTCCTGAATTACGGAAGGCTTCAAGCACTTCAAGGCGTTTGATCGCACGTGTACGGCGCTGTCCTTGAGAAGTCTTCAGCTCTTCTTTTAACATATCAACTTCTTTGACAAGGTCGATGTCCTGCAGAAGTTTATTAATGGCTTCCGCACCCATAGAGGCTTGGAATTTGTTTCCGTACTTATCCAGATACGCACGGTATTCCTTTTCAGATAAAAGCTGTTTCTTTTCGAGCGGTGTATTGGCCGGGTCAGTTACGACGTAAGAAGCAAAGTAAATAACTTCTTCCAGCGCACGCGGTGACATATCCAATACAAGACCCATACGGCTCGGAATACCTTTGAAATACCAAATGTGAGAAACCGGGGCAGCCAGTTCAATATGCCCCATTCTCTCACGACGGACTTTAGCCCGCGTTACTTCAACTCCGCAACGGTCACAAACTACGCCTTTATAACGAACCCGCTTGTACTTGCCGCAATGACATTCCCAGTCCTTAGTCGGTCCGAAAATGCGTTCGCAGAACAGGCCGTCCTTTTCAGGTTTCAATGTACGATAGTTTATCGTTTCAGGCTTTTTCACTTCACCAAAAGACCATGAACGGATTTTATCCGGTGAAGCAAGACCGATGTTCATATACTCAAAATTGTTCACATCTAGCAAGGGGCCTACCTCCCTTTTTATCTTCGGATTAACCGATGTCACTTGCCTTTATCAATCAGAGACTACTCTTTCGTTACTGCGTCACGTTCAACGTCTGGAGATGCTGTTTCTTCCGGCGCTTCATCACCTGATAATGCAAGGCCGTCAGCTTGTTTCGCATCTTCCTCGTCTTCTAGATCTCTCATTTCTATTTCTTCTTCATCGCCTGAAAGGATTTTCACGTCCATACCTAAGCTTTGAAGCTCTTTGATCAATACTTTGAATGATTCCGGAACACCAGGCTCTGGAACATTGTCGCCTTTGACGATGGCTTCATATGTTTTCACACGTCCGACCACGTCATCGGACTTCACAGTCAGGATTTCTTGAAGCGTGTAAGCTGCGCCGTAAGCTTCAAGCGCCCAAACCTCCATCTCACCGAAACG
The DNA here is from genome assembly GCF_003676355.1 of Bacillus sp. L75. Taxonomy (NCBI): domain Bacteria; kingdom Bacillati; phylum Bacillota; class Bacilli; order Caryophanales; family Bacillaceae; genus Bacillus; species Bacillus sp. L75. The sequence goes on along the minus strand of NZ_ML064914.1, from coordinate 23,911 downwards.
CTGTCCGCCGAATTGGGCTTTACCGCCGAGAGGCTGCTGCGTAACAAGTGAGTAAGGACCTGTAGAACGGGCATGAAGTTTATCATCAACCATGTGTGCCAGTTTGATCATGTACATGATTCCGACAGATACACGGTTGTCAAACGGTTCTCCCGTACGGCCGTCATAAAGAACTGTTTTAGCGTCTCTTGACATGCCTGCTTCTTCAAGTGTTTCCCACACATCTTCTTCACGCGCGCCGTCAAATACAGGTGACGCGATGTGAATGCCGAGGTAGCGGGCAGCCATACCCATGTGAAGTTCTAATACCTGACCGATATTCATACGTGATGGTACACCCAGCGGGTTAAGCATGATATCGATCGGCGTGCCGTCAGGAAGGTAAGGCATATCTTCTTCAGGAAGAATCTTCGAGATAACCCCTTTGTTTCCGTGACGTCCGGCCATTTTATCACCTTCAGAAATCTTACGTTTCTGAACGATATATACGCGTACAAGCTGGTTCACTCCCGGAGGAAGTTCGTCGCCGTCTTCACGGTTGAAGACTTTTACGTCGTGGATAATTCCGCCGCCGCCGTGAGGCACACGGAGAGAAGTATCACGGACTTCACGCGCTTTTTCTCCAAAGATCGCATGCAGAAGGCGTTCTTCAGCCGTAAGCTCAGTTACACCTTTAGGCGTTACTTTACCTACGAGAAGGTCTCCGTCGTTGACTTCCGCACCGATACGGATAATTCCGCGGTCATCAAGATTGCGAAGCGCGTCTTCCCCTACGTTTGGAATATCGCGGGTGATCTCTTCCGGCCCAAGCTTTGTATCACGTGCTTCTGATTCATATTCTTCAATGTGAATAGATGTGTATACATCATCTTTCACAAGGCGTTCACTCATGATGATGGCATCCTCATAGTTGTAACCATCCCATGTCATGAAGCCGACCATTACGTTGCGGCCGAGAGCAAGTTCACCAAGCTCCATTGAAGGTCCGTCAGCAAGGATTTCTCCTTTGACTACTTCATCGCCGACACTGACGATCGGACGCTGGTTGTAGCACGTACCTTGGTTGGAGCGGACAAATTTCAGCAAGCTGTACTTATCCAGGTTGCCTTTTACTTTTTGGCCGTCAATTTCTTCATAGCGGCGCACCCATACGTTTTTCGCTTCCACCCGTTCTACGATACCAGGGTGTTTACAAATAACGGCTGCACCGGAGTCTTTACCGGATACGTATTCCATACCCGTTCCGACGATCGGAGCTTCCGGCTGCATCAAAGGCACAGCCTGACGCTGCATGTTCGCTCCCATGAGGGCGCGGTTCGAGTCATCGTTTTCCAAGAACGGAATACATGCTGTCGCAGCAGATACAACCTGTTTAGGAGATACGTCCATGTAATCCACGCGGTTGCGGGCTACAACGGTGTTTTCCCCTCTGAAACGCGCTACGATGCTGTCATCCAAGAAAGAACCGTCATCGCTCAGCTTAGCATTCGCTTGGGCTACGACATAGTTATCCTCTTCATCAGCAGTCAGGTAGTCGATTCTAGGCGTTACTTTTCCTGTTTCAGGATCAACGCGGCGGTATGGCGTCTCAATGAAACCAAAGCGGTTTACTTTCGCAAATGATGACAATGAGTTGATCAAACCGATGTTCGGGCCCTCAGGCGTTTCAATCGGACACATACGGCCATAGTGAGAGTAGTGAACGTCACGTACTTCCATACCTGCGCGCTCACGTGTCAAACCGCCCGGTCCGAGAGCTGACAGACGGCGTTTGTGTGTCAATTCAGCAAGCGGGTTCGTCTGATCCATGAATTGAGAAAGCTGTGAGCTTCCGAAGAACTCTTTAATAGACGCAATAACAGGTCTGATGTTAATCAGCTGCTGCGGCGTAATTGTATTCGTGTCTTGAATAGACATTCTTTCACGTACGACACGTTCCATCCGGCTTAAACCGATACGGAATTGGTTTTGCAGGAGCTCACCTACAGAACGCAGACGGCGGTTTCCGAGATGGTCGATATCATCAGTGTCGCCCACTCCGTGCAGGAGGTTGAAGAAGTAGCTGATAGAAGAAATAATATCAGCAGGCGTAATGTTTTTAATCGCCTCTTCGATGTAAGCATTGCCGATCACATTGATCGTCTGCTCTCCTTCTGCATCGGTAGGAGCATAGATTTTAATGGATTGAAGCATCACTTCATCCTCGACAACGCCGCCGTTAGGATAAAGTTTTCTGAAGCCGATTCCATTTTCTAAGTATGGCAGTACTTTATCAAGTGTTCTTCTGTCAAGAATCTGCCCTTTTTCAGCGAGAATTTCACCGGTTTCCGGATCCACCAGTGTTTCTGCAAGGCGCTGGTTAAACAGGCGGTTCTTGATATGAAGCTTTTTATTAATTTTATAGCGTCCTACATTCGCAAGGTCGTATCGCTTCGGATCGAAGAAACGGGAATCCAGCAAGCTTTTTGCGTTTTCTACTGTAGGCGGCTCTCCGGGACGAAGGCGCTCATAGATTTCAAGAAGCGCTTTGTCACTGTTTTCAGTGTTGTCCTTATCCAGTGTATTGCGGAGATATTCATTCTCACCAATGAGATCGAGAATCTCTTGGTCGGAACCGAAGCCGAGAGCACGCAAAAGAACCGTAACCGGCAACTTACGTGTGCGATCAATGCGGACATACACAACATCTTTCGCATCAGTTTCGTATTCTAACCATGCGCCACGGTTTGGAATGACAGTCGCGGTAAAACCTTTTTTACCGTTCTTGTCTACTTTACCACTGAAATATACACTTGGAGACCGAACAAGCTGAGATACGATAACACGTTCTGCACCGTTGATGATAAAAGTACCGGTATCTGTCATAATAGGGAAATCACCCATGAAGACATCCTGGTCTTTTACCTCTCCAGTTTCTTTGTTAATTAAACGAACCTTCACTCTCAGCGGAGCTGAGTAAGTCACATCACGTTCTTTTGACTCTTCAACGGGATACTTAGGATCTCCTAAACTGTAGTCAATGAACTCTAGAGAGAGGTTACCAGTGAAATCCTCAATTGGTGATATGTCTTGAAACATCTCTCTAAGACCCTCATCAAGAAACCACTGATAAGAAGAGGTTTGAATTTCAATGAGATTTGGTAATTCTAACACTTCGCTAATGCGAGCATAGCTTCTGCGCTGGCGGTGTCGTCCATACTGAACTAGTTGACCTGTCAACTGATTCACCCCTCAAATCATGCGTATTATATGTGTAATAAGCATCTCTTACGATAAAGAAATACTTTTACAAGACAAAAGAAAAAAGGGTTTCTAATTAAGAAAACCACATCCAAAAACAAATACCGATTTTATTAGCATTTCCATGTTTGTATAATTTATACATGCACTATGATTATTTCAGCATATCATGCAAAATATATACATTGGCATTTTACAATATTAACATAGCTGAAAATTCAAGTCAAACTTTTTTTGCTTTTATGATATAATAGCCTTTCTTTTTTTGAACCACAGAAACTTCGTCAAAAAGCTCCTTCAGTTTTTCAATGGCAGAAGGCCCGCCCTGTTTTTTCTGTATAACGATCCACAATTCACCTGAAGCCCTTAAATGCTCAGCGCTTTTTTCAAAAATGGCATGGACAACTTTTTTTCCGGCGCGGATTGGGGGGTTTGTAATAATAGAAGCAAATGTTTGAGCAGAATCAATATTTGAAAATAAATCACTCTGATAAATCCGAACGTTTTTTATTCCGTTTTTTTCTGCATTTTCATTTGACAGCTCTACGGCTCTTTCATTCACGTCAATCATGTGCACGGTCCGGTCTGTAAATTCACCGGCGAGTGACAGACCGATCGGGCCGTAACCGCAGCCTGCATCCAGGAAGTCACCATCGATCTCCGGCTCTTCAAACGCTTCAATTAAGACACGCGAACCGAAATCAACTTCCTTTTTCGAGAAAACGCCGCTGTCACTTGTGAATGTATAAGATCTGTTCCGCAGTGTAAATGACCATGTCTGTTTATCGCTTTTAACTGAAGGTTTTTCTGAATAATAGTGATCACTCATTATTAGAACCTCCTTTTATAATGGCACTTAAAGAAAAGCAAAGAAAAAGCCCGCCTCATAAAAGCGAGCTTCCCCTACAGGCAAGTGAAGATTACTTAACTTCTACAGAAGCGCCAACTTCTTCAAGTTTAGCTTTAAGCTCTTCAGCTTCTTCTTTCGCAATACCTTCTTTAAGTGGTTTTGGAGTGTTGTCAACAAGTTCTTTAGCTTCTTTCAAGCCAAGACCAGTGATTTCACGAACAACTTTGATAACTTTGATTTTCTGAGAACCTGCACCAGCAAGGATAAGGTCGAATTCGCTTTGCTCTTCAGCAGCGCCGCCAGCAGCAGCTCCGCCAGCTACAGCTACAGGAGCAGCAGCAGTTACGCCAAATTCTTCTTCGATTGCTTTTACTAGGTCGTTCAATTCAAGTACAGTTGCTTCTTTAACGGAAGCAATGATTTCTTCGATATTTAAAGCCATTTGAAATTCCTCCATTTGTTTTATTTTAGGGTAAAATCAGATTAAGCGCCTTGTTCTTCCTTTTGGTCTGCAACTGCTTTAGCTGCAAGTGCAAGGTTGCGAACTGGAGCTTGAAGTACGCTAAGCAACATAGAAAGTAAGCCATCGCGTGAAGGAAGTTCAGCAAGAGCTTTCACTTCTTCAACAGAAGATACTTTTCCTTCGATAACGCCCGCTTTGATTTCCAGAGCTTCGTGATTTTTCGCGAACTCGTTAAGAACTTTTGCCGGAGCGATAACATCTTCAGTACTGAATGCGATCGCATTCGGTCCAGTTAAGACATCATTCAAACCATCAAGTTCAGCTTGTTCAACCGCACGGCGAGTCATTGTGTTTTTGTACACTTTGAACTCTACGTTAGCTTCGCGAAGCTGTTTACGGAGTTCAGTTACTTCAGAAACGTTAAGTCCGCGGTAGTCAACGATGATCGTTGATTTGCTTTCTTTCAGTTTAGAAGCAATCTCTTCAACAACAACTTTTTTTGTATCAATTGCGCTGCTCATGGTTACACCTCCTGTAGATTTTGTGTAACACTTATACCGCTAGGTGATCACGACTGTGACGACGATTTCATATAAAAAGCCTCCATGTGGACATGGAGGCTGTATATACAAGCATACGTAACGTAATAGCTGTGATATATATACACCTCGGCAGGATATTAAGCCTCAACGGCCCCTGCTGTCTACGGTATAAATGACATATTATATTTTACAACATTTTGAATCATATCAGAATGCTGATCTAAAGTCAAATATTATTTTACGTTGAAAGTAGAAGCGTCTACTTTGACACCAGGGCCCATAGTAGAAGTAACGGCAACGTTTTTCACGTAAACACCTTTAGCCGCAGCCGGTTTTGCTTTCAGGATTGTATCATACATTGTTGTGAAGTTCTCAACAAGTTTTTCATCCTCGAAAGAAACTTTTCCGATCGGAACATGGATGTTACCAGCTTTGTCAACGCGGTATTCTACTTTACCAGCTTTGATTTCGCCGATTGCTTTTTCCACTTCGAATGTAACAGTTCCTGTTTTAGGGTTTGGCATAAGACCTTTTGGTCCAAGCACACGACCGATTTTACCGACTTCACCCATCATGTCAGGAGTCGCAACGATTACATCGAATTCGAACCAGCCTTGCTGGATTTTCGCGATGTAATCAGAATCGCCAACGTAGTCTGCACCGGCAGCTTCAGCTTCTTTTGCTTTTTCGCCTTTAGCGAATACAAGCACGCGCTGAGTTTTACCAGTTCCGTTAGGAAGTACAACTGCACCGCGGATTTGCTGATCGTTTTTACGAGGGTCAACCCCTAAACGAAAAGCAACTTCAACTGTAGCGTCGAATTTAGCTGTGTTTGTTTTTTTAGTAAGCGCCACTGCTTCAGCGACATCATAAGCTTTCGCACGGTCTACAAGCTTCGCAGCTTCAACGTACTTTTTACCTTTTTTAGCCATTTTAAAATTTCCTCCTTATGTGGTTATAGCGGAATAACCTCCCACGAATAAGGGTTGCGAACTTGTGAAAACTCGCAACCCGACAAGAAACAAATTAATCCTCGATAACGATACCCATACTGCGGGCAGTACCTTCAACCATGCGCATTGCCGCTTCAACGTCTGCTGCGTTTAAGTCAGGCATTTTCGTTTCAGCGATTTCGCGAACCTTATCGCGCTTAACGGTTGCCACTTTATTACGGTTTGGTTCACCAGAACCAGACTCAATTCCAGCTGCTTTTTTAAGCAATACTGCAGCAGGCGGAGTTTTTGTAATAAATGTAAATGAACGGTCTTCGTAAACCGAAATTTCAACAGGAATGATTAAACCAGCTTGGTCAGCTGTACGAGCGTTAAACTCCTTACAGAATCCCATGATATTTACACCGGCTTGACCTAGTGCAGGTCCAACTGGCGGCGCTGGGTTAGCTTTTCCAGCAGGAATTTGCAATTTTACAACTTTTACTACTTTTTTAGCCACGAGACACACCTCCTTAAGTCCGTGATGTGGTAATAGGGTAAACCCTCCCACTCAAGGTTTCATTCTTTATATGAATGACGAAATATCAAGCTAGCTGCCTTGGATTAGTCCAAGACGTACCTTTGCTATATTATCATTAATATATAGCAATTTCAAGTTTTTTCACATTACAATTTGTCGATCTGGGTAAATTCCAGTTCAACCGGCGTTTCACGGCCGAACATGTTAACGAATACTTTCACTTTGCTCTTATCATAATCAATCTCTTCAATTGATCCTGTAAAGTTGGCGAAAGGTCCGTCTATGACTTTGACTGTCTCATTCAATTCAAAATCAATGTCGGTTTTCCGCTCATCCATGCCCATGCGTTTTAAGATGGTTTCCGCTTCGCCAGGAAGAAGCGGAGTCGGCTTTGAGCCTGAACCGGCTGATCCGACGAATCCGGTAACGCCCGGCGTGTTGCGGACCACATACCAGGAATCATCAGTCATGACGATTTCAACAAGCACATAACCCGGGAACACTTTCTTTTTGACTACTTTTTTCTTGCCGTTCTTAATATCAGTCTCTTCTTCTTCAGGGACGACAACGCGGAAAATTTTATCCTGCATTCCCATTGATTCCACACGTTTTTCAAGGTTCGCTTTTACTTTGTTTTCATAACCGGAATACGTATGAACAACATACCAATTCTTTTCCATTCTATCAGGACTCTGCAGTCCTTCCCTCCCCGCATTTAAAAATGAAGTGTAAAACAAAAAATAGGCTCAGGGCCTATGAATCCTTTTTTCAACAACACAATAAAAAACCCGCTGAACGGGTTTTGGCAAACGATATTATGATCTATTATAGCACGTATTGCTGATCATTATTCAACTATTAAACGAATTAATTGAGAAATTCCTGTATCAAGGAGGGCAAAAAAGATAACAAAAAAGATAACCGTTGAAATCACCGTGATCGTATAGCGCGTTAACTCTTTGCCTTTAGGCCAGCTAACCTTTTTCATTTCTTTCCCAACATCTTTAAAGAAACTCATCATGCGCATGTAAAAGACCTCCACAATTTAAAAAGCGAACACTATTTTGTTTCTAAATGAGCTGTATGTGAATTGCAAGTGCTGCAGTACTTCTTAACTTCTAACCGCTCAGCCGCTGATGCAGAGCTTTTCATTGTCGTATAATTACGATTTCCGCATGTTTTGCATGCCAGCGTAATCTTTTTTCTCATGTCGTTACACCTTTTCCTAAACATTCATTTATCTTAATAAAATAGCACAGTCAGAAAAATTCTGTCAATATGACACAGAAACCTGCTACAGGCTGATCTCTCTTATTTCTAAATACTTTTCAAGCTTGCGCTTCACGCGCTGCAGGGCATTATCGATTGATTTTACGTGTCGGTTTAAGTCATCTGAAATCTCTTGGTAACTTCTTCCGTCCAAGTACAAAACAAGCACCTTTCTCTCCAGATCGCTCAGCAGTTCTCCCATTTTCATTTCGATATCATCAAATTCTTCCTGATTAATAATCATCTCTTCAGGATTTAACGTTTTAGCGCCTGAAATGACATCAAGCAGTGTTCTGTCAGATTCTTCATCAAAAATAGGTTTGTCTAAAGAAACATAGGAATTTAAAGGAATGTGTTTCTGACGGGTAGCTGTCTTTATTGCGGTAATAATCTGGCGGGTAATGCATAATTCTGCAAAAGCTTTAAATGAAGTAAGCTTGTCCTCTCTAAAGTCTCGGATAGACTTATATAAGCCTATCATCCCTTCCTGTACAATATCTTCTCTGTCGGCCCCTATTAAAAAATAAGACCTTGCTTTCGCCCGTACAAAATTACGGTACTTCGTAATCAAGTAATCTAACGCATCACTATCCCCAACATGAACCTTTTCAATGACCTGCTCGTCCTCCAACTGGCAAAATTGCACTTTGTTGAACTTTCCCTTGCTGTTCTGTAGATTCACTGCGATCCCCCCGGCGCACGTAGATAGAAATATTATACATTAATGGGCGAAAAAGCGTCAACCTAATCCAGACCGCCTCGGCGCCACTTTTCAAACGTTTTCAAAACCTCTTCGGACAGCTCGATTTTACCCGGTGGTTTTTCAGAAGTGATCTTTGAAACCCGCCTTTGAATCCGGCGTTCTATCGTATCCACTTCCCTCAGGAGCTCCCGGGCGGATTTACGGAGAGCCCCTTGTCCGAAAATCGCCCACTGCTCCGTATAATCGGAGGTTGCGACATGAATCTGTGTCGCAATATTATTCAGCGCCTGGGCAAGCTTCTCGATCCGCTCATCCGCCGTTTCATTCTCCCGTGTGAAAATCACTTCGACTCTGTGATTCGTTTGTTTTTTCTCTATGCCTTTTACCAGGTGTGCGTCAAACACCACAATGACTCTGATTCCCGTGTAGGACTGATATTCCGCCATCTTCTGGATCAGTACATCTCTCGCTTCTTCAAAACTGTTCGCTTTTAAATCCTTTAGCTGCGGCCAAGCTCCAATCATGTTGTATCCGTCTACTAACAGGATGTCCATCTGTCTTCATTCCCCTAAAGGATTGCGCTTCCGGTAGACTTCATACATGAGAAGGCCGGCCGCTACCGACGCATTCAGAGAAGTGACTTTTCCGGCCATCGGAAGCTTAATGAGAAAATCACATTTCTCTTTCACAAGCCGGCCCATTCCTCTGCCTTCGCTTCCGATAACGAGCGCCAAAGGCATCTTGCCGTCCATAGAGCGGTAGTCTTCCCGGGCGGATGCATCCGTTCCGACGACCCAAATCCCCCGCTCCTTCATTTCATCAAGTGTCCGGGCAAGGTTGGTCACCTTCACGACGGGAATGTGTTCAATCGCACCGGTCGAAGCTTTTGCGACCGTCGAAGTCAGTCCGACCGCTCTGCGTTTCGGAATCACGATGCCGTGTGCACCGACAGCGTCAGCCGTTCTCATGATGGAACCGAGATTATGAGGGTCTTCCAGCTCGTCCAGTATGAGAAAGAAAGGCTGTTCGTTTCTCTCTTCCGCTCTTTTATATAATTCGTCTAATTGTGCATATTCATATGCCGCCACCTGGGCGACAACACCCTGATGCTGCCCCTCCACCATCTGATCGAGTTTTTTCCTCGGTACAAATTGAATGGTGACGCCGCGCTTTTTAGCAAGCTCCATAACTTGCTGCGCCTGTCCTTTTACTGTGTTTTCCGCCATCCATAACTTATACAGCTTGCGATCTGACTTTAACGTCTCAATCACAGCGTTTTTTCCTATGACGTAATCATGTTGCTGACTCATTTGTTTTCCTCCCTGACGTCCCGACTTGTATAGCCTCAGCAATCAGCTGATTCAGTCTTTCTTCTCTTTTCTCAAGAAAAAGGTATCCGAGTAAAGCCTCAAAAGCTGTACTATGGCGGTACGTCTGTACATCTGTGTTTTTAGGCGTCGTCCCTGATTTCGCGTTTCTGCCTCTTCTCAGCACGGCTTCCTCTTCCTCCGTGAAAAAGGATTCGTCCTGAAGGCGGAACAATATGTCTGCCTGTGATTTTGCCGATACAATCCGGCTCGCCTTCTTATGAAGGTCATTCGGTTTCGTAAAGCCCTGCTTAAGCAGGTGATGCCGGACGTATATTTCAAAAATGGCATCACCCATATAAGCAAGCGCAAGACCGTTTAACTGCTTTGAATCTTTGATTTGTTCAAATTGAAGCATCCGCTTACTCTCCCCGCTTCCAGCGAGTTCCCTGGGCCGTATCTTCAAGAATGATATTCATGCTTTTCAGCTGATCGCGAATCTGGTCTGACAAAGCAAAATCGCGATTGCGGCGGGCTTCATTTCTCTTCTCAATCAACTCTTCAATCTCTTCGTCGACAAGCTCTTCTTCGCCGAGCGTAAGTCCGAGAACAGATCCGATTCTGTCAAACATGCTGATAAAGGCTTTAATGACGTGATCCGCCGTATTGTCTTCCTGCATGTAGTAATTGGCGAGCTTCGCCAGATCAAACCAAACGGAAATCGCATTCGCCGTATTAAAATCATCATCCATTGCTTCTTCAAACGCAGTGCGGTGCTCTTCGATTTTAGCAAGCCATTCCTCATCATTGTCAGTCAGATTCGTGCTGCTAATCAAACGATGGTTTAAATTACTGTAGGCCGTCTTCAGGCGGTTAAACGCGTTTTTTGTTTTCTCAAGCAGCTCTTCCGAATAGTTGATCGGGTGGCGGTAATGAACGGACAGCATGAAAAATCTCAAAAGCTGCGGGTCATATTGCTTAATGATATCGTGCACCAAAACAAAGTTGCCGAGCGATTTTGACATTTTCTCATTATCGATATTGATATATCCGTTGTGAAGCCAGTATTTTGCGAATGTCTTGCCTGTTAATGCTTCAGATTGGGCGATTTCGTTTTCATGGTGCGGGAATGTCAGGTCCTGACCGCCGGCATGAATATCGATTTCGTCACCCAAATACTTTTTCACCATTGCGGAGCATTCAATATGCCAGCCCGGGCGGCCTTTTCCCCAAGGGCTATCCCATGAAATTTCTCCGTCCTTAGCAGCTTTCCAAAGAGCAAAGTCCAGCGCATCCTCTTTCTTCTCGCCGACACGGATACGCGCGCCTGATCTGAGTTCATCAATTGATTGCTGAGATAGCTTGCCGTACCCTTCGAAGGCCCTTGTTTTGAAATAGACGTCGCCTTCTGATTCATAAGCGTAGCCTTTTTTAATCAGTTCGCTGACAAATTCAATAATGGCACCCATGTTTTCCATGACCCGGGGGTGAAGATCCGCTTTCCGGCATCCGAGGGCGCCCACATCTTCAAAATACGCTTTAATGAACCGTTCAGAAACGGTCGGGACGTCCTCGCCGAGCTCGTTGGCCGCCTTAATCAGTTTGTCGTCAACATCGGTGAAATTCGATACGTATTGAACATCGTATCCTTTATACTCTAAATAGTTGCGTACTGTATCATACACAATCGCCGGACGGGCGTTGCCGATATGAATATAGTTGTATACAGTCGGTCCGCACACGTACATTTTTACTTTGCCTTCCTCAAGAGGAACGAATGTTTCTTTTTTCCGTGTCAATGTATTATAAAGTGTAATGGTCATTTTTGGTTGATCCTTTCTTTTTTATCTTCCAGTTCAGCCTGCAGTTCAAAAATCTGCTGCTCCAATGCTCTTAACCGGTCAGCAACCGGATCGGGCAAGTCTTGGTGATTGAGATCGCGTTTGATTTTTCTTCCGTTCTGAATGACGACTTTCCCCGGTATGCCGACAACGGTTGAAAAGTCGGGAACATCACGAAGCACAACGGAGCCGGCCCCTACTTTAGAACCCTGCCCGACCGTAATAGAGCCGAGCACCTTCGCTCCGGTTGCAATTAAAGCATCATCTTTTATGGTCGGATGCCGCTTCCCCTTTTCTTTTCCCGTTCCCCCGAGAGTGACACCTTGGAATACCGTCACGTTATTGCCGATTTCACATGTTTCCCCTATGACGACCCCCATACCGTGGTCAATGAAAAACCTTCTCCCGATGGTCGCGCCGGGATGGATTTCAATTCCGGTAAAGAAACGGGCAATCTGTGATATCAGGCGCGCCAGGAAGAAAAATCTCCGTTTATATAAAGCATGTGCAATCCGATGCGCCCATATAGCATGTAAACCAGAATAAGTTAAAACAACTTCGAAATAGCTTCTTGCTGCCGGATCTTGATCGAACACTGTATCTATGTCTTCTTTTAGCATTTTAAAAAACACATGCTTCCCCCCATTCTCTCCCCGCTCCAGTCTGTTTTTCCGCCTATAAAAAAAGCGTCTCTGCATGTAAACATGACAGAGACGCTTTTACCGCGCGGTTCCACTCTGTTTGAAAAACAAGTCACTGTTTTCCCAACTTAAAAGCCGGTAACGGCGGCGGCCGCCTTTAAATACTGATTTCCGCAGAAATGTTCTTCAAAGGTCTTAAGGGCGCACTTCTAAAACATGACGCATGAATCTCTCTCAGCCGATGAAGATTCTTTCTGTAATGGTCATTGTTTTATACTCTTCCCTGTCAACAATCGTATATTTAAATGCTTTTCAGGCGTCTGACGGCTGTTTCTCTGCCGATCAGCTCAATGGCCTGCGGAAGCTCAGGACCGTGTGTCTGACCGGTAACCGCTACGCGAATCGGCATGAACAGCTTTTTGCCTTTATGACCTGTTTCTTTCTGAACAGCTTTGATTGAGGCTTTGATCAGCTCAGGCGTAAATTCTTCAAGCTCTTCAAGCTTCGCAGCAAATACGCTGAGCACTTCAGGCACCTGTTCCTCTTCCAGAACGGCTTTTGCCTCTTGATTATACTCGATCTCATCTTTAAAGAACAAATCAGTCAGCTCGACAATTTCAGCGCCGTAGCTCAATTGCTCATGGTAAAGAGAAATTAATTTACGAACCCATTCCTGCTCCTCGGCAGAAAGCTCAGTGCCGACTTTTCCTGCTTTTTGCAGGTGCGGCAGGGTCAGCTCAACCACTTGATCAAGATCCAGCGCTTTGACGTATTGGTTGTTGACCCATTTCAGTTTATGCATATCAAACAGAGCCGGTGACTTAGACAAACGATTTACATCAAAAATTTCAATGAATTGTTCTCTTGTGAAAAGCTCTTCTTCACCGACGGGAGACCAGCCGAGAAGTCCGATAAAGTTAAACAGCGCTTCAGGCAGGTAACCCAGCTCATCATACTGCTCAATAAACTGGATAATTGATTCATCACGTTTACTTAATTTTTTGCGGCTTTCGTTTACGATAAGCGTCATATGTCCGAAGACAGGAACATCCCAGCCGAATGCCTGGAAAATCATGATCTGTTTCGGTGTATTTGAAATGTGATCCTCACCGCGGAGCACGTGCGTCATTTTCATTAAGTAATCGTCAATCGCGACGGCAAAGTTATACGTCGGTGTTCCGTCTTTTTTGACGATGACAAAGTCGCCGATGCCGTCTGATTCAAAAGAAATCTCGCCTTTTACGATATCGTTAAATGCGATGATTTTCCCTTCCGGCACGCGGAAACGGATGCTCGGCTGTCTGCCTTCGGCTAAAAACTGCTCCTGCTCTTCCTGAGTCAGGTTTCTGTGTTTGCCGGAATAGCGCGGCATTTCCCCGCGGGCGATTTGCTCTTCACGTTCTTTCTCAAGTTCTTCTTCCGTACAGAAACATTTATAAGCAAGCCCTTTTTCAAGAAGCTCTTCATAGTACTTTTTGTAAATGTCGTTACGCTCAGACTGGCGGTACGGGCCGTATTCTCCGCCGATATCCACACTTTCATCCCAGTCCATGCCGAGCCATTTCAAATAGTTGAGCTGGCTTTGCTCTCCGCCTTCAATATTTCGCTTTTTGTCCGTATCCTCAATCCGGATAATAAACTTTCCGCCTTGGCTGCGGGCAAATAAATAGTTAAAAAGCGCCGTTCTGGCGTTACCGATATGCAAATGTCCGGTCGGACTCGGTGCATAACGAACGCGTACTTCATTTCCCATGTTCAAATACTTCCTTTCATCTCGTCTGTAGCCTCTAGCCGAATATATGTATCTATTCTACCACCAAATAGACCGGGCATCAAAACAATGATCAGGCTTTTTGGATCAGAACGGTCGCCTGAGCGGCAATTCCTTCGGCTCTTCCGGTAAACCCGAGCTTTTCTGTTGTCGTCGCTTTTACGTTTACTTGAGAGACGTCCGCCTCAAGGCCTTCCGCTATCCGTTTTCTCATAGCATCAATATGCGGCGCCATTTTCGGCTTTTGCGCAATAATCGTGCAGTCTATATTTCCGAGTACGTACCCTTTTTCTTTTACAATGTTCCAGACATGCTGAAGCAGCTTAAAAGAGTCCGCATCCTTGAATTCCGGATCAGTATCCGGGAAATGCTTGCCGATATCTCCTTCACCTGCCGCTCCGAGACACGCGTCTGCGACTGTATGCAGCAATACATCAGCATCTGAATGTCCGAGCAGCCCCTTTTCATAAGGAATTTCAATTCCGCCGATGATGAGAGGACGGCCTTCCGTTAATTGATGCACATCAAATCCTTGTCCGATTCTAAACATTATGATTCCCACTTTCCGCTTTCATGATTGCTTCCGCAAATATCAGGTCATCCGGCGTTGTCAGCTTAATATTGGTATAGCTGCCTTCAACGATACTCACCTGATATCCATCAAGACGCTCGACGAGGCTGGCGTCATCCGTCCCTAAGAAGCCTTTGTTTTCCGCTTCCATATGCGCCGTCTTCAATAAAGAAAGACGAAAAGCCTGCGGCGTTTGAACGGCCCACAAGCTTGAACGATCAAAGGTCTCCGCAACCCGGGAGCCTTCCGCCCGTTTTATCGTGTCTTTCACAGGAACAGCCAGGACAGCCGCTCCCGCCTCCTCTGCTGTTTCAACGAGCTTATCGATATGCTGATGTGTGACAAACGGGCGCGCTCCGTCATGAACAAGGACGACCGAGTCCTTATCAATCACTTTCAGTCCTTCGTATACACTGTGCTGACGCTCCGCACCTCCGGTAACAAGCTCAATTTCCGTCTGAATCGGAAATTGGGCCAGCAGCTGGCGAAAATCTTCCCGTTCACTCTCGTTTATCACCAGGATTATTTTCTGACAGGGTGCGTGGCTTTCAAAAACCCGCAGTGTGTGTATAATAACAGGCGCACCTTTTAAGCTGATGAACAGCTTATTTTTCCCGGCCTTCATCCGTTTTCCTTGTCCGGCAGCCGGAATAACGACAACATATTCCATATAAACTCCCTCTTAAAGAGCTTTCTCAAGCAGCTTGGGCTTGGCAAAAATCATTCGTCCCGCCGCTGTCTGCAGTACGCTGGTTACGAGCACATCAATATGTTTCCCTATATAATTGCGGCCTTCTTCCACAACAATCATCGTCCCGTCATCCAAGTAAGCCACACCTTGATTATGCTCTTTCCCGTCCTTAATCACCTGCACATTCATCTCTTCGCCCGGAAGCACAACCGGCTTCACCGCGTTTGCAAGGTCATTAATATTCAGTACCGCAACCTTCTGAAGCTCGCATACTTTATTTAAATTAAAATCATTCGTCACAACGACGCCGGATGTCAGCTTCGCAAGTTTGACAAGCTTGCTGTCAACCTCCTGAATGTCCTCGAAGTCGCCTTCATAAATTTCAACCGTAATATCCAGTTCCTTTTGAATGCGATTCAAGATATCCAGTCCGCGGCGTCCTCTGTTACGTTTTAAAACATCTGAAGAATCAGCGATATGCTGTAATTCCTCCAGCACAAATTGAGGAATGACAATGACGCCTTCTAAAAAGCCCGTCTGACAAATATCTGCAATTCTCCCATCAATAATAACACTTGTATCCAAGATTTTCAGCCTTTTATCCTGTTCCTCCTGCTCCTCATCAGCACTTCCCTTTTTCTTCTGCATTCTTGCAGAAATGGAGAAAAGACTGATCAGTTCATCCTTTTTCTTAAATCCGACTTGGAAGCCCAGGTAACCGAGAAAGAAAGCCAGAAAGACCGGAATGATCGTGCTGAATATACGGTACGGAATATTGTCCAGCGGAATCACGTTTACAATGAGATATGCGATGATAAGTCCAAAAACCAATCCGAGACTCCCGAATAACAGATCCGGCACCGGAGCTCTCAGCAAAGAATCTTCAATCCATTTTACCCAATTAATCACATATTCTGTCGTCCATATACTGATGAGAAAAAAGATAATAGCACCAATTGCAGCAGACGTATATGCGTTTGTTATTAAAGGTATGTCCTGTATATTTGACAGCACAAACAATTCAGGTATTAAAAAGATACCGACAACGCCGCCCACAATAATGAAGAACGCCTGAACTATTCGTTTTAACATACCTCCACCTCCTTTTAAGTAGCATTTTTTCAGCAGACTGGGTCAGAGCCTACAAATTCAGAATAAACAAAAACTAACAATAATATACCCGGATTCCGACAGGTTTAAGCGATTCTTAAAGCTGTCTATCTATATAGTGTTTTTCCTGAAGGCGTTTTAAGCCTTTTTTGATTTTTTTGGCGCGCACTTCGCCGATACCCTCAACATCATCAAGCTCTTCTACAGTGGCTTCCGTTATGCTTGGCAAAAATCCGAACGCCTCAACCACATTTTCAACAATCGGCATCGGCAGACGCGGAATTTTGTTCAGCAGCCTGTATCCTCTCGGGAGCACATAATCATCAAGATTGGTAGAAGCCGGATATCCAAGCAGCTTAAACAGAATGGAATCATCAAGCAGATCATAGCTGGACATATCCTGAAGCTCTTTTAACAGCACGAACGGATCTTTGATTTTTTCTTTGACATAGTCTTTGATGAAAAGTGCCGCCTCTTCTTCCATGTCCGTAATCAGTTCAATCACCTGCAGACGGATTAAGTGGCCTTCCGTTCCGAGTTCTTTAATATACATATTGATTTCATTTTTTATTCGGAGCACCATTTCATATCGATGCATGACGGACAGCACGTCACTGAATGTCACAAGCTCCTCAAACTCTAATGCGTTTAAAGCCGTAATCGTTTTGTCTAAAATGGTTTTATACTTCTCAAGCGTTTGAATGGCCTGATTTGCCTTTGTTAAAATAAATCCTATGTCCTTTAGTGTGTACTTCATGCTGTCCTGATATAACGTAATGACATTTCTGCGCTCTGAAATGGCGATGACGAGACAGCCGGTCTGCTTCGCCACCCGTTCCGCCGTACGGTGCCTCATTCCCGTTTCTGAAGAAGAAATGGTCGCTTCCGGCATAAGCTGCGTATTCGCATAAAGAATTTTCTGGCCGGAATCACTTAAAATAATGGCACCGTCCATTTTGGCCAGCTCGTATAAGTGAGCGGGCGCAAATGATGTATTAATATGAAAACCGCCATCCACGACTTGCTTTACCTTATCATTGTATCCGACAACAATCAGGCCGCCTGTATTTGCCCGAAGTACATTCTCTATCCCGGCTCTGAGCGGGGTGCCCGGTGCAACGAACTGCAGAATTGCAGACAGGTCAAGCTCTTGTTTCGCCCCTTTTTTCTCTTTTTCCATCTATTATGATCCTCCTAATGAAGTACGAAGCGCTTCTGCAACATTTGCTACTCCGACAACCTCAATCCCTTTTGGTATTGTCCATCCGTCTGCATTCGCCTCAGGTATAATCATGCGCTTGAAGCCGAGTTTTGCCGCTTCCTTTACGCGCTGTTCGATTCTTGACACCCTGCGGACTTCTCCTGTCAGACCCACTTCACCGATAAAGCAATCTGCGGGATTCGGCGGTGTATCTCTGAAGCTTGAGGCAATGCTGACGGCTACTGCCAAATCAATCGCCGGTTCATCCAGTTTGACCCCGCCGGCGACCTTTAAATACGCATCTTGATTTTGAAGCAAAAGACCCACCCGCTTCTCAAGCACAGCCATAATTAACGATACCCTGTTGTGGTCAATGCCTGTAGCCATGCGGCGCGGGTTTCCAAAACTGGTCGGTGAAATGAGCGCCTGGATTTCAACCAGAATCGGTCTCGTTCCTTCCATTGACGCAACGATACTCGAACCCGATGCCCCGGCAGAACGCTCTTCCAAGAAAATTTCAGAAGGGTTCAGCACTTCCGTAAGCCCCTCTTCCCGCATTTCAAAGATGCCCATTTCATTTGTGGAGCCGAAACGGTTTTTTACGGCCCGCAAAATACGGAATGTATGGTGCCGCTCTCCTTCAAAGTATAGAACGGTATCGACCATGTGCTCAAGCAATCTCGGCCCCGCGATCGATCCTTCTTTTGTGACGTGCCCGACGATAAAAATAGGTATGCCGTTTGTTTTCGCAATTTTCATCAATTCGGCCGTACACTCTCTTACTTGTGATACACTGCCGGGAGCTGAGGTGATATCACTTTGGTAAACGGTCTGAATGGAGTCTACGACAACAAATGCGGGTTTCATCTCTTGTATAGCAGACGAAATATACTCCATATCGGTTTCAGATAAAACATGTAACATTTGGCTGTTGATTCCAAGTCTGTCGGCGCGCAGCTTCGTTTGCTTCACGGATTCTTCCCCTGAAATGTAAAGCACGCTGCCGGCCGTATCAGCTAATTGTGCGGATACTTGGAGAAGGAGCGTTGATTTTCCGATCCCGGGATCGCCGCCGATTAATACTAACGAGCCTTTCACAACGCCGCCGCCAAGCACTCTGTTGAATTCTTCGAGCTTTGTTTGAACGCGGGGTTCTTCCGATGTTTCAATTGATGTAATGGGTGATGGTTTTTGGACGGTTTGAACGGAGTGGGAGAAAGCCGCCCGCCGATTCGCCGGCGCTTTTTTTATGGTTTCTTCCACCATTGTATTCCAAGCCCCGCAGCCCGGGCACTTTCCCATCCATTTTGCGGATTCATAACCGCATGAGTGGCAGATGAATTTTGTTTTTGATTTAGCCATATATGTTGTAAGACCTCTTCCTTATCGAATATTTCTCTATATAACAAAGTGAGGCATACACTTGCTTACGTATGCCTCATGTTTGTCACTATATTAGTTCGTTTTAGCAGTTGTTTTTACGACAAATTCGCCGTCCTCAACATCAAGAACAATGTGCTGGCCTTTATCAATATTGCCTCTGAGGAGTTCTTCTGATAACCGGTCCTCCACATGCTTTTGAATCGCTCTTCTTAACGGACGTGCGCCGTATTCCAAATCGACGCCCTCTTCTGCCACTTTTGCTTTTGCAGCATCCGTCAGCTCGATAGAGAGATCTTGTTCTTTCAGACGTTTTGTTAACTGATCAGACATAAGCGACACGATGTCTGTAAGATGTTTTTTCTCAAGGGAGTGGAAGACGATAATTTCGTCAATCCGGTTGATAAACTCAGGTCTGAAGGCACGCTTCAGCTCTCCCATTACTTTGTCTTTCATGTCTTTATGGTTTTGTGATTCATCCTGCACATTGAAGCCCACATATTTGTTGCGTTTCAGCTCGCTCGCTCCGACGTTTGACGTCATAATCAGGATCGTGTTGCGGAAATCCACAGTGCGTCCTTTTGAATCAGTCAAGCGTCCGTCTTCAAGCACTTGCAGGAGTATGTTAAACACATCAGGGTGCGCTTTTTCAATTTCATCAAGCAGTACGACAGAGTAAGGTTTTCTTCTCACTTTTTCTGTCAGCTGGCCGCCTTCATCATAGCCGACATATCCCGGAGGAGAACCGACAAGACGTGAAGTTGAGTGTTTCTCCATGTATTCGGACATATCCACTCTGATCATCGCTTCCTCATCACCGAAAATGGATTCCGCCAGCGCTCTTGCCAGCTCTGTCTTCCCAACGCCTGTAGGGCCTAGGAAGATGAATGAACCAATCGGGCGTTTCGGGTCCTTCAGACCGGCTCTTGCACGTCTGACGGCCTTTGCAACGGCTACAACAGCTTCATCCTGGCCGATGACGCGGGAGTGCAGAATGCTTTCCATATTGAGAAGCTTATCTGTTTCCGTTTGGGCAATTTTAGATACAGGCACCCCGGTCCAGCTGGATACAACCATCGCGATATCCTCTACAGAAACTTCGGAGTTCTCCTGGCCTTGTTTTTCTTTCCAGGTTTTTTTCGTGTCTTCCACCTGTTCTCTCAGGCGCTGCTCCGTATCACGAAGGGAAGCCGCTTTTTCAAACTCCTGGCTCTGAACGGCAGCGTCTTTTTCCTTGCGAACTTCATCGAGTTTCTGCTCAAGCTCTTTTAAGTTCGGAGGCGTTGTGAACGAACGGAGACGCACTTTTGAACCGGCTTCATCAATTAAATCGATCGCTTTATCCGGAAGGAAGCGGTCAGAAATATAACGGTCGGACAATTTTACCGCCGCTTCAATCGCTTCATCGGTAATGGATACGCGGTGATGCGCTTCATAGCGGTCACGAAGCCCTTTTAAAATTTGAATGCTTTCATCGGCTGAGGGCTGATCCACCTGAATCGGCTGGAAACGGCGCTCGAGAGCGGCGTCTTTTTCGATATATTTACGGTATTCATCAAGCGTTGTCGCACCGATGCATTGAAGCTCTCCGCGGGCCAGTGAAGGTTTTAAGATATTCGACGCGTCAATCGCACCTTCTGCTCCCCCCGCTCCGATCAGTGTATGCAGTTCGTCAATGAATAAAATAATATTGCCGGCCTGACGTATTTCATCCATTACTTTTTTCAAGCGGTCTTCAAATTCTCCGCGGTATTTCGTACCGGCTACAACCGTACCCATGTCTAATGTCATTACGCGTTTATCACGTAAAATTTCCGGCACTTCATTATTGATGATCTGCTGTGCGAGGCCTTCAGCAATCGCAGTTTTACCTACACCCGGTTCTCCGATAAGAACGGGGTTATTCTTCGTTCTGCGGCTTAATACCTCAATAACACGCTGAATTTCTTTGCTTCGGCCGATAACCGGATCAAGACTGTCTTCCTTCGCAATCGCAGTTAAATCACGCGCCAGACTGTCCAGCGTCGGCGTGTTTGCATTGCTGTTCGTACCGGATGCAGAAGATCCCGTCTCATTGCTTCCCAGAAGCTGCAACACTTGCTGTCTCGCCTTATTCAAGCTGACACCGAGATTATTCAGAACTCTCGCCGCTACGCCTTCTCCTTCACGAATCAGTCCGAGAAGTATGTGTTCTGTTCCCACATAAGAATGTCCTAGCTTTCTGGCTTCATCCATGCTGAGCTCAATGACTTTTTTTGCTCTTGGCGTATAATGAATCGTTTGAGACATTTCCTGTCCCCGTCCGATTAAGCTCTCCACTTCTTTCTGAATTTTATCCGAACCGAGTCCGAGTGCTTGGAGTGCTTTAGCCGCAATCCCTTCTCCTTCACGAACCAGACCTAATAAGATATGTTCAGTTCCAATATTGTTATGGCCTAAGCGCAGTGCTTCTTCCTGTGCCAGTGCCAATACCTTTTGAGCTCGCTCTGTAAACCTTCCAAACATCATATCGAATCATCCTCCTGTCTATTTGCACTCATTTCTAAATGCAGCCTTTCCCTGATAAGAGCCGCTCTTCTCGCGTCTCTTTCGTTCGGCCGTAATGCACCGCCCGAATATTGCTGGAGAAAACCCGGCTGTGTCAAAATCATCAGTTCATTAAGTATATTGCTTGATAGCCCTTTAATGATCCCCAGGTCTATCCCCAGCCGAACGTCAGAAAGGCATTTCGCCGTTTCCTTTGATTCAATCATACGGCAGTTGGATAAAACACCGTAAGACCTGAATACCCGGTCCTCCAATTCAATTTTCGAGGTTTGGTAAAGCGCTTCTCGGGCTGAACGTTCCTGCTCAATCAGCTGGGCAGCCACACTGTTTAAATCATCTACAATGTCCTGTTCTGATTTTCCGAGTGTGATTTGATTTGAAATTTGAAAGATATTTCCTAATGCTTCGCTGCCTTCACCGTAAATTCCTCTAACAACTAAACCTAATTGGTTAATTGCCGGTATAATTCGATTCATTTGCCTAGTTAATACAAGGCCCGGCAAATGCATCATGACTGAAGCCCTTAGTCCCGTCCCTACATTTGTAGGACAGCTTGTTAAGTACCCTCTCTTCTCTCCAAAGGCGTAATCCACTTTCTCCTCAATCCAGTCATCAACCTGGTTTGCCGCTTTTATGGCATTGAGAAGCTGGAAGCCGGGGAAGAGGCATTGAATTCTGATATGATCTTCTTCATTTAACATAATGCTGACTTCTTCATTTTCAGAAAGCAGACAGCCGCCAAAAGGGGATTCCGTTAAATTCGGGCTGATCAGATGTTTCTCCATCAGCACCCGTTTTTCCAAAGGCTGAGCTTCACTCATTCTGATTAAATGAAATTGACCGATATCAGGCAGTTCTTTTCCTGAAAAGTGATCTTCGAATTGCTGAATGATGGATGAGGCTTCTTCATTCGTATACCGGGCGGGAAACTTTATATTTTCAAAGTTTCGGGCCAACCGTATACGGCTGCTGAGTACAATGTCACTTTCAGGTCCCTTTTGCTTCATCCAATTGCTTAGTGCGTCCTGAATAAAATGCTTGAGCGACATTACCCTTGTTCCCCCTCACTGTCTTTACTTTTTAACTTCTGCTCTAACGATCGGATCTGATCCCTGACCTCCGCTGCTCTTTCAAACTCTTCGTGGTGTATTAAAGATTCAAGTTCTTTTTTTAACATTTCCATTTGCCGTCTTACATGCAGGTTTCCGCCTATTCGTTTTGGAATTTTCCCGGCATGCACCGTATTCCCGCTGTGAACTTTTCGCAAGATCGGCGTAATTTGGCTGTAGAACGTATCGTAACATTCCGCACAGCCGAAACGCCCTGTTTTTCTCAGCTGCTGAAACGTCATACCGCATTTCTTACAAGCTGTCCCTTGCTCTGAATAGCCGAACATTTGAGAACCGGTGTTTTGAAATGAAGACTCCATATTCAGCAGCCCTGATAATAAATTATGGATCGAGAACCCTTGGTTTCCACTTATACTGTATGAATCGCTATTTTCTTTTGCACATTGTTCACAAATATGAACTTCTTGTTTTTCTCCATTAACAACTTTCGTAAAGTGAAAAGTGGCCGGTCTCTCATTGCATTCTTGACAAATCAATCTTTTCACCCGCTTACTTTAGTTTTAAAGATGTGAGCATTGCTTTCATCATTCTGGCTCTTAGTTCATCCCGTTCGGGCAAATCAATATATAGAACTGAACGATCCATTACACTCACCATCATTTTAGCTTCTCTTTCCGATATAACTCCGTCCTCTAACAGTCTGAGAATAATGTCATCAGAGGCTGCCTGGGACAAGTGGGTATGAATCTGCGAAATAATATTATTGATGAGGACGACTTCGTTATTCATTTTAATTTTGATAATACGAATATACCCGCCGCCTCCCCGTTTACTTTCAACAATATATCCTCTTTCACTTGTAAATCTGGTGTTGATGACATAATTTATTTGGGAAGGAACACATTGAAATTTATCAGCGATTTCACTGCGTTTGATCTCTAAAATTTCTTTGCCATTTTGATCTAATACTTGTTTCAAGTACTGTTCAATGATGTCAGAAATATTATGTCCCACTCAACCCCCTCCTTCATTGACTTTGACTATATTTGACTTTAACCTTACTATAAGGTGTTTCGCAAAATTTTTCAACTGTATCGCTCTATCTCTATTATTTCCACTTTGCACAAGCATAAAACCTGCTTTTGCAAAAAGGCATATCGTTACGTTTCTCATATTATATAATGTATGCAGAAAAACACAAAAAAGGCAGCTCATAATGAGCTGCCTTTACCGTAATGATA